>JACDOJ010000001.1 GCA_017656135.1 Bacillota bacterium
ACCGGTGAACCTAACTTGGCCAAAACAAGCCCGCCCAGCCAATAGGCCAAATAAGACATAACAGCTGAGCTAAGCAGCATGCCTGCTGGAAAGATCATGCGCAGCAGTTTTCCGTACTCCTCGGGGGAAGGTACTACCCCAGGTGACTGACCCCCCATCTTCTGATAGAAATTCTGGACCATAGAAAAACTCTCGGTGAAAGAGTCGACCATGGTTTCCAAACTGTTGATCCCGGTGATCCACAAAGTCAGGAAAAAGGTGGCCACAGTCACAATCAGCATGACCACAGTCCCGAAAGCCACAATCCGTACCGGTTTGAAGTTCTGGCGCAGGCCTTCTCCGATGGTGAGCCCTAGGGCACCCATGGAAAGGACCAGAATGACCCCCTGTACCAGATGGGAGACGATGCCGGCCAAAAGGGCAGCGGCAAAAGCCACTCCAATGGCGGTATGCATGCCATGCCGATAGGTAAGAACCAATAACGGCACCGGCACCGCCACCAATAGTGGCAGAGGCAAGTAGAGGTAAATAGTGGCTATTAAAACTGTAAGAGCAGCTAAAACTGCTCCCTCAGTCAAAGCTCTAGTATCTTTGCTCATACCGCCGGAAAACCCCTTTTACATCAGTTTGCCGTGCAGATAGTTGGAGAGGGCCGAAAAGTCGCCGTACCACTGTTCGATTTCATGCCCTTTGGAGATGTTGGCCTTTACCTTATTCTCTATCTTTATATCCAGGCGGGAAAAACTAATGCCCATCCTCTTGCCCAAAAGATAGCAGGCTACCACAATGTTGGCCAAAGAATCAGTAATCGCTTCCTCATGGTTCTTCAACATTGATTTGAAAAGAGCTGAAACCCCTCCGATTAGCTCCGCCTTGAGCCACTCGATGGTCTTGGCGTTCCGGGCAATGTCAATTAACTCTGAGCGGCTTGCCATCGTTAATCCCCTCCTGTGGATAATGCTACTTAGTTCTCCAAGGGCCGAAACATGTCCTCCCAGCTTGACGGGGACAATTCATGGCAAGAGTGGCGGCGCTAACCAAGGGGCGATAGGGACAGAGCACCGCCAAAAGCGGTGCCCTGAGCTGTGAATTGAGGCTTAGTCGACAGTATAGGGCAAGAGAGCCACCTGACGTGCCCGCTTGATAGCGGTGGTCAATTGACGCTGGTGTCTTGCACAGTTACCGGAGATCCGCCGGGGGAGGATCTTACCTCGTTCGGTCAGGTAACGGCGCAGTCTGCCGGTATCTTTGTAATCAACCTGCTCTATTTTATCATGGCAGAAGCTACAGACCTTTCTACGCTTTCTGCGTCCACGGTCACGAGCCATTGGTTATTCCTCCTTTTCTAGAAAGGTAAATCGTCTTCGGTGGAGCCGCCGAAATCACCGGGCTCCGGGCCTAACTGCTGATTATCTTTGGGCCAGTCTAAGAACTGGACGGAGTCTGCCACCACTTCCCAGGCCCTTCGGCGGGTACCGTCTTGAGCATCATAGGAACGAACCTGCAGACGGCCGTCGACCCCCACCAAGCGGCCTTTGTTCAAGTGGTTGGCGCAGTGCTCAGCTTGGCGCCGCCAGACCACAACATCGATGAAATCAACTTCCCTCTCGCCGCTTTGGGATCGGAAGGGCCTCTCTACGGCCAGAGTAAAGTTGGTAACCGGTACCCCGTTTGGGGTATACCTAAGAGCCGGATCAGCAGTGAGCCTGCCGATCAGGACAACTCTGTTGAGCATCTCCGTCACTCCTTTGCTGGGGGAGATTACTGCTCATCCCTGACTAACAAATGGCGTATGGGCTCATCGGTGATCTTCAGGATACGATCCAACTCATTTACGGCCTCAGTGGTCGCGGTGAAGTTCATCACCACATAGTAACCCTCGGTGTTCTTGTCGATTTCATAAGCCAAACGACGTTTGCCCCACTTGTCTACGTTGGTCACCTCGCCGCCGGCACCGGTTATAATCTCGGTGTACCTATTCAAAGCAGCGTCGATGGTTTCCTCGTCCAACTGGGGTCTGAAAACTATCATCAGTTCGTATTTACGCACCGGGTCACACCTCCTCCCTATGGACTTATCGGCCCTGCCACATCTGGGCAGAGCAGGGATGTGGACAATTCGTCCACATGTGCTCTGTTAGTATATCACTTACTGTCTGAATCATCAAGAATTACCTTCTTGACCCGTTTCTCAAATTTGGTTCTGGGCAGCATCACCGACCGACCGCAGCCCAGACACTTGATCCGGAAATCCATCCCCACCCGGGTCACCTCCCAGCGGTCACTGCCGCAGGGGTGGGGTTTCTTCATTTGCACCACATCGCCAATGCGGTATTTGCCGGGCACAGCCTTTCCCCCCTACTCTTTGGTTTCTTTGGTTTCCGGTTCAGACCGCAGGTAGACGGTACGCTGTGGGAAGGGAATCTCAATGCCGGCGGCATCCAAATGCTCTTTGATCTCTTTCTTTAAGATCCGTTCGGCCATCCACTGCTGCATGGGTGGGGTTTGAGCCCACACCCGGATATTGACGCTGGAATCAGCTAGCTCCTGGACTCCCAAAACTGTGGGACCTTCTACAAAGAGCCCCTCGTTGGCCTCGGCGACTTTCTTAATGGCCTCCCCAATGACCTCGATGGCCCGGTCCAGATCGCTGTTGTAACTGATGCCCACATCGAACATGACCCGCATCTTCGGGCCCATGAAGTTGGTGACTTCGGTGATGTTTCCGTTGGGGATGATGTAAAGCTGGCCGCCCCAATCCCGGAGCTTGGTGGTCCTGATCCCCATTTCCTCAACGATACCGCTCCTGCCGGCTATTTCTACATAATCACCGACATTGAACTGGTCTTCAAAGAGAATGAAGAAACCGGTGATGATATCCCGAACCAGGTTCTGGGCGCCAAAACCTACTGCCAGCCCGCCGATACCGGCTGCCGTCAAGAGAGAGGTCACCGGTAGGCCTAACTGCTGTAAGGCCATGATTCCGCCGATGAAGTAAACCGAATACTTGACGATGCTCTTGATCAGAGTGGTGATGGTTTTAGTCCGGCCCTCTTTAGACTTGAACCTGGTATTCTCGGCCACCAACCTGTCGATGAGCACGTTGGCGAACCTCAGGGCGAACTTAGCTACCACGATAATAAGGATTAAAGAGAGGATCTTGCCGACGGCGGCAAGCAAGTTCTCCGGCGCAAAGAGCGTGCTAACGAAATCCCCGTAACCCACCACCGCGGAAAACATCAAGTCCACTTTTCTTCTCCTCCACGAAGTTAATTAACCAGCTTAAGGGCCAAGTCAGGACGGCCCATGGGAAAGATGTGAGCCCCTTTTGCCCGTGAGCGCAAATGCAAAAGGAGCTCTCTGGCTAAGGCCAGTCCTGCTTCAGCACCCTCTTTTTCCACCCGTCTAACTACCTGGTCAGGGATGTTGATGCCAGGGACCTTTTCCGCCAGGTACTTGGCAGAGCGATAGTTCTTCAAGGGGAGAATACCATAGAGAATCGGCACCTGCAAGTGGGCGGTGGCCTGCTCAAAACGTTCCACCTGTTCTATAGCGAAAATCGGTTGGGTCTGGACGAAATCGGCCCCGGCCTCGATCTTCCTCTCCAGCCTCGCCACTTCCCTTGCCAAGTCGGAAGCGGTTGGATTGGCCACGGTACCGATGAGAAAATCCGTCGGGGCAGTGAGCTCCTTGCCACTGACAGCTCGGCCCTGGTTTAAGGACCTGGCCATTTTGATCAGGCCGGTTGAATCCACATCAAAGACGCCGGTGGAATTAGGGTGATCTCCCCCTTCCGGCGGATCACCGGTAAGAGCCAAAATGTTTTTAACCCCTAATGCCGCGGCCCCTAAAAGCTCGGCCTGGAGCCCCAAGAGGTTTCTATCCCGGCAGGTTAGATGAAATATTACCTCCAGGCCCCACTTCTCCTGAATCAGGTGGGCCAAGGCTATGGGGCTCATCCGCAGGCTGGCCATGGGGCTGTCGGCGATGTTCACGGCGACGAAATCCTCTTTGAGCTTTCCAATCTCCTCCAAAACCCGACTCGGGTCCGCCCCGGCCGGCGGTTCCATCTCCACAGTCAAAACGAACTTGCCTTCAGTTAAAAATTCACGCAAACTTTTGGTCATACTCTAACTTCTCCTGGTTTTGATAAGTTTCTTGGCTTCCTGGACGGCTCCTACTGCATCTTTGGCATAGCCGGCGGCTCCAATCTTTTCTGCATAGCTCCGGGTGACCACTGCCCCGCCAACCATCACCGGCACCTGGGGCAGAACCTTCTTTAGCTGCTTAACCGTCTCTTCCATCGCTGGGAGGGTGGTAGTCATCAAGGCGCTGAGGAGGACAATATCCGCCTTATCCTCCTGGGCCCGCTGCACCACAGTCTGCACCGGAACATCCTTACCTAAGTCCACCGTTTGGAAACCATGGTTCTCTAAAATCACTTTGACTATGTTTTTGCCAATGTCGTGAATATCCCCTTCCACAGTGGCTAACAGGGCTTTGCCAAGGTAAGTCTGGTTACTTGAGGCCAGCTCCTCTCTTAAAATGGAGAAGGCCAGCTGAGCAGCTTCCGCCGAGAGCAGCAGGTTAGGGAGGAAGTAACGGCCGTCCTCGTACCGCCGGCCCACCTCTTCCAACGCCGGTGTCAGGATTTCCTGAATGATGGTCAGAGGGTGTAAATCAGCCTTGGCGACGAGCTCCCTGAGGGCAGGCTCCACCTTGTCCCGGTCTCCGGAGACAATAGCTTGGTAAAGTGTTTCCGAACTTGGGGCCCGATCCCGTCCAGTCTGATCTCGTCCCTCGGAACCCGCCTCAGTATCCCCGTACTGGAAGAGGTAGAACCGGGCTCCTTGGTCTCGTCCTGTCAAGAGGTTGCCGGCGTGGATGGTTTCGATGATGGATAATTCAAAGGGGTTCAGGATCCCGGCATCGAGCCCGCTGGCAATGGCCATAGCCAGGAAAGCCCTGTTGATTAACTCCCGTCGGGGAAGTCCGTGGGAGATGTTGCTGACCCCTAAAACAGTCGGCACTCCCAGCTCTTCCTTGACCAGCCTAATGGCCTCCAGCGTCTCCCTGGCACCTTCGGGCTCAGCTCCTACCGTCAGGGTCAGACAGTCGATAATTATGTCACCGGGATCAAGACTGTGACGAATAGCAGCCTCCACAATGGTCTCAGCGGCTTTGAGACGCCCGAGAGCGGTCTTGGGTATCCCCTCTTCGGTTAAGGTCAAACCAAGAACTGCCGCTCCGTGTTCTTTCGCGATGGGCAGAACCTGATCTAAGCTCGCCTTTTTGGCTGAAACCGAGTTCAACAGGGCCTTCCCCTGATAGACCGCAGCTCCCGCCGCCAAGACCTCAGGGGTGGCGCTGTCCAAAACCAACGGCAGCTGGCTGGCCCGGGCCACAACCTTCACCGCCTGTTCCATGCTCTGAACCTGGTTAATCCCTGCTACCCCCACATTGACATCTAACAGCTCCGCACCGGCTCTGGTCTGCTCCCTGGCCTCTGAGGCTACCGCTTTGAAAGACCCGGAAGCTATATCGGCCGCTAGTTTCTTGCGGCCGGTGGGGTTGATCCGCTCCCCGATCAAACGCACCGGCTGACCGGAGCCGATCACCGTGTGGCTAGTTCTGGAGGCCAGGAAAAGCCGGCCTTTCGGCCTTGGACTCAAGTTTGGTCTTTGTCCACCTAGGAAAGCTATGCGGCTAATGTGCTCTGAAGTGGTGCCGCAGCAACCGCCAATGACCGCCGCTCCGGCCCTGACCAACTCCGCCATCCCCTGGGCGAACTCAGCCGCTCCTTCAGGAAAGACGGTTTGGGTTCCTTCCAGTCTGGGCAAACCGGCGTTAGGCTCAGCCAGCACCGGGACCAAGCCCAGAACAGCCATTTTGGAGATAACGGGCCGCATTTCACGGGGACCTAAAGAGCAGTTGGCGCCGACCACTTTGGCTCCGGCGGCAGCCAAGCTGATCACTGCCGCCTCAGGAGTGGCCCCGGTGAGGGTTTTGCCCGATTCCTCAAAAGTGACGCTGGCGAAGACCGGAACTCCCAGTCTCTTAGCGGCCAGAACCGCCTGCCGGGCCTCGGCCAGGTCGCTCATGGTCTGGACTAAAATTAGATCCGCCCCGGCCTCCACCAGAGCCTGGGCTTGTTCGGAAAAAGCAGCATAAGCCTCGCTGATACTTAGGGGGCCGTAGGGTTCCAGCAGTTCCCCTAAGGGGCCAATCACCCCGGCAACCCAGGCTCTTTTGCCAGAGTCGGCTATCGCCTGGCGGGCCAACTCCACACCCCGCCGGTTGAAGGCCGCCACTTGATCTGCCAAACCAAATTGGCCCAGTTTCTTGCGGTTGGCCCCAAAGGTGTTGGTTTCAATGACCTGGGCCCCGGCCTCTAGGTAGCTTCGGTGCACCGAAACCACTTTCTCCGGCTGTTCAAGGTTCCAGGTCTCTGGCAAAACGCCGGGGGGCAGCCCCAAAGACTGGAGGCTGGTCCCCATGGCTCCGTCCAAGACGATGACTCTTTTTCCCAAAAACGACTCCAAGCTCTGGTTAATCACCTTCAACCTCCCCACGCCTGTAGAGGCAATCACTCAAATCACACCCGGTACAACCTGAAGGCTCATCTTCACCGACCCCGCCGGCCTCACCTGGCCGGATGCCGATTAAGGCCGTAATAGATTTGCGGGGGATAAGCAGACCGGAGTCGGTCAGCTTCACCCCAATCTCGGCGGCCTTGGTCAAAGGATACAACTGGAACTGATCTTCCAAGGGCCAGTCGCCGTAGCCTGGACTGATCCGCTCCAGAGCTAAAAGCCCCTCCCTGCGGACCTGCTCTCTAAGTCTCTTATTCACCTCTGCGGCCAGAGACTCCACAGCCGAGGAGCCCAGACTGTCTAAGACCGCCCCTTTGGTATACTCGCCGGAAGCAAAAAAGGCCACCACTTCTTTTTCCAACTCTTCTCCGATGGTGACCGAAAAAAGATAGGCCTGGCAAAGCGGACCCAAGCGGGAAAGGGTGCGGGGGCCGGCCAGACACAAAGACTCTACTCGCAGGCTCTCGCCCTCGCGCTGAACCGGGTAGAGCATACCTATTCCTCGAGGCTGGGCCAACTCCTCGGCAAGCTGGCTCAGCTCCCTGATGAGCTCTTGAATTCGCGGGGTCAACCCACCCCTGCCTTTATAACCCAGGTAGCGCAGGGCTTCGTCCTGATCGATCCGGACCTTTAAATCAGTCCACTCGCCGTTTAACGCGGTTAGCATTCCACTCCTCCCGGCCGTATTTCTCCTGTATCAAAACTTGAGCTAGCTTTTCTTCCTCAGCAGTCAGAACCGAAGGCACCAAGGTGATGCCCAAAGTCTTCTCCCAACCAACGCTCAAAGCGGCCGCCACCTCCGAGAACTCCACTCTCCGTCCCAGCACGCCCTCGAGATCAGCAACACTCTCGGTAAGGAGCTGGATCAAGCGGGATGCGGCAGCCTGGTCGCCGGACAAGAGGTAAGCCAGTCTCTCAGGATCAAAGCGAAGCAAGATTGAGCCGTGCTGAAGGACGACCCCCTCCTGGCGGACCTGGGCGCTGCCCACCAGTTTCCTGCCATCAACTGCGATCTCATACCAGCTGGCGGCGTCGAAACAGGCAGCGGAAGCAGGGCCGGACCCTTTTTTCCCAGGGACCATCTTGGCCGGGACCCCCAGATCCTGCAGGCCCCGTAGGATGCCTTCGCTTAAAAATCGGTAGGATTCGGTCACTCCTTTAGGTAGGTGCTCGCCCGGGACGACCAGGGAGTAGGTGACCTCGTGCTCATGGAGGACTGCCCGACCCCCGGTAGGCCGACGCACGTAATCGACCCCCAGCTCCAGGCAGGCCTCCAGGTTAACAGCTTTCCTCGTATCCTGAAAGTACCCTAGGGAAACACAAGGAGGTGACCAACCGTAAAACCTGACAACCGGCTGAGAACGCCCGGCAGCCACCTGCCGGAGCAGGGCCTCATCGATGGCCATGTTCTGGGCTCCGGTGCGGTATCCAGTATTTAGTAATCTCCACTGGCCGACCACTCTCATCCGCCTTCCCATTCCATTATCACCAATTATACACTACTTGCCCAGCTCTGCAAGGGCTTGACTAATTTCTCCTGCCGAAAGGGGCCGGGGGTAGTTGTAGGGAACCTCGCCCGGCCGTTCGTTGTAGTAGGGACGGTTGCAACCCGGACAGCCGCTGGTTTGGAAGGCAGCCCCGTCACTTAGGAGCTCGAACAGTTCTGTTTTGGGATATCCAAAGCTTGTGATCCTACCGGCGCTGTCAAACATGAGGTCCACCTCCCTACCCTGGGCCAGCAAATAGCGGAGGGCTTGGAGCCTCCGATAGCTGGCCCGGCTGGGAGGGGAGTACTTAGCCAGCCGGGTGCCTAAGACAGGGGTCAAAGCGAAAAGGGCGGTGGTGATGCCCTCCTGGGCCAGGGTTTGGATCAACCTGGCCGCTTCTTCCTCGCTCTCCCCCAAACCAATGATCAGGTGGGTGGAGATCCGCCCCGGAAAGGCCTTGGCCGTCTCCACCAGAGTGGAGTAGACTGCGGAGAAACTGCCCCCTTTGATGCGCTGAAAAAGCTCTCCGGTAGCGACATCCAGAGGGATCCCCAACCGATCGATACCGGCTGCCAAAAGGCTCTCAGCTTGCCGGATATTCACCGGACGACAGGAAGCGCTGATCGGAATGTCTTTGAGGTAGGGAAGGCTCTTCAAGTAGCGAACGGCCGAAATCAGTTTCTGGCTCCAGTCCGGTTCCAGTATGGTCTGGATGCAGATTCGCTTGATCTCAGCCAGGGGTTTCCCCAGGCCACCAGGGGGAAAAAGCTCCTCTAATTCATAGAGTGGCCAGCTCACCCTGGAGAGCCACTTCTTGTCTCCTTGGAAAGAGCGGGCCTGGGGGCAAAAGCCGCAGTCGCCCCGGCATTCCCCGTGGGCCAAAAGGTAGATGGTGGTCGGTTTCTCCTGAAGCCGGATCTGCTTTTTTCCCAGGACTGCAGCTGAACCGGTGCTGACTCTAATCTGCATCCAAACCACCCCAAAAACTGCAGCACTCAAAGAAAGTGCTCACTTCAATCCCCTGCTTTTGAGCACTGGCCAAAGCCGCCGGTGCCGGCTGGACGATGGCATTGATCCCGGCCGTAACTGCGTAGCTGTCCACCTCTTGACGGTAGCCCCCGCCCGGGCGCATGCAGCCCAAGGTCAGCCAAAGCTGGGGGTAATCCTCACGGATCCTGGCCAGAAAGGCCGCCACTTCCTCAGGGGCCGGTGGGGATTTGCCGGCCCAACAGGTCCCTCTGGTCGGCCGGAAGATAAGAAAGACTATTTCGCTGAAACCCGCTTCCACCAATAGCCGGACGGCGTGGGTTTCTGAAGCCAACCTGGTTTCAGAAAGGCCCAGACAGATGTGGGGAACCACTCGGCCGTATCTCTGCAAAAGCTTGAGGGACGCTAAATACTGATGGACGGAGTAAGGGAGCCCATAGACCTCGGCCAGGGTGGCCTCATCCCCGACGAAATCACAGGAAAAAACGGTGGCAACCTCAGCCAGGCGCTGGGCAACAGTCTCATCAGCCACATAACCGGTGTGCAGGTTTAACCTGTAGCTTTTAGCAAGCTGTCTTAATTCCTTAAGGTGCGAGGCCAAAGGCACTTCTCCGCCTGGATTACAGGCCCCGCTCACCAAAAGGCTCTGCCACCGGGGCCGTCTTGCGGCGCCGGCAACCACCTCTGAAAGGGGTTTCATCCCTTTGAGGTAGTGACCGCCGCAGTGGGCGCAATTCAAGGGGCAGTTCACCCCGGTGACCCGGACCGCTCCGGTCCTAACCGGCAAAACGGCGATGATCCGAGGAGACTGATCTTGTTCTTTCTCACCAAACATCGAGCTAAGCCCCTCTACCCTGCCACTTTAGATTGGGATGGCGGGCAGCAGCGGCTTCATCCAGGCGCCGGACAGGCAGATTGCGGGGGGCCTGTTTCAGTACCTCCGGATTTTCCTGAGCCTCCCGGGCGATCTGGGCCATGATTGTGATGAACTGATCCATGGTTTCCTTGCTTTCAGTCTCGGTAGGCTCGATCATCAAGGCCTCTTCGACGATGAGGGGGAAGTAGATAGTGGGGGCGTGAACCCCGAAATCTAGGAGCCGTTTGGCCATATCCAGGGTCTTCACCCCATGGGCCTTCTGCCGGGAGCCGGAGATGACGAACTCGTGCATGCACCGGCGCCGGTAGGGCAGATCAAAGTAGTCCTGTAATTTGGCCAGGAGATAGTTGGCGTTTAACACGGCGTTCTCAGCCACAGCCCGCAGGCCTGATGATCCCATCTGCCGGATGTAGGCGTAGGCCTTGAGGGCCACCAGAAAATTGCCGCAGTAGCCTTTGACCTTGCCGATGCTTTTGGGATGGTCGTAGTCCAGGTGGTACACTTCGCCGTCATACTGAACCCTAGGTACCGGCAGGTACGGGATGAGATCGGCCTTGACTCCCACCGGGCCGGAACCAGGGCCTCCTCCGCCGTGGGGAGCGGCAAAGGTCTTGTGCAGGTTCAAGTGGACCACATCGAAACCCATGTCCCCAGGCCGGGTGATGCCCAGGATGGCGTTGGCGTTGGCCCCGTCGTAGTAGAGTAGCCCGCCGGCAGCATGGATAATATCGGCAATCTCCAGGATATTCTCCTCAAAAAGCCCTAAGGTGTTAGGGTTGGTCAGCATCAACCCGGCTGTGCGCTCACTGACCACTGTCTTAAGAGCGGCTACATCCACGTTGCCCCGCTCATCCGAAGGAACCTCCACCACCTTGAACCCGCACATGGCGGCGCTGGCCGGGTTGGTTCCATGGGCGGAATCAGGGACGATGATCTCCTGTTTTTGGTCTGACTGTCCCCGGTCCCGGTGGTAAGCCTTGATGAGCATCAGACCGGTCAATTCTCCGTGGGCTCCGGCAGCCGGTTGCAGAGTGAAGGCATCCATGCCCATCAACTCAGAGAGGTAGTTCTGCAGCTCGTAGATGACCCGCAGGGCACCTTGAACGGTGCCCTCCGGTTGATAAGGATGGAGGCCGGTGAACCCGTCCAAAGCGGCGATATCCTCATTGATCTTCGGGTTGTACTTCATGGTACAAGATCCCAGAGGATAAAAGCCGCTGTCCACCCCATGGTTTCGCTCTGAAAGCCGGGTGAAATGGCGGACCACATCCACCTCACTAACTTCAGGGAGCTCCGGTTTACGGGTGCGGAGAAGGTCTTCAGGCAAGACTTCGGCTACCTCTACAGCAGGCACATCCAATGGGGGCAGGGAGAAACCGGTCCGCCCCGGGACGCTTTCTTCAAAAATCAGTTTGACTTCCCTTGGCCCGTCAATCCTCATAACAATCCCCCCAATACCTGGACAAGATAATCCATCTCTTCCTTGGTCCGCTGCTCAGTGACGCAAAAGAGCATCAGATCAGAGAGCTGGGGATAAAATCTTCCTAAAGGTAGCCCCCCAATGAGCCCATATTCGGCGAGGCGCTGGAAGATTTCTTCCGGATCCCCTTGGACCCTGACGGTGAACTCGTGAAAGAAAGGACCGGGCAGCCCGGGAGAAATCCCCTCCACCGTGAGCAGCTGCCGGTAGAGATAGTGGGCCTTGGCCAGAGAACTCTCTGCCACCTGCCTGAGCCCCTCAGGGCCCATTACGGAAAGATACACCGTGGCCGCCAAAGCATTCAGGGCCTGGTTAGAGCAGATATTGGAGGTGGCCTTCTGCCGCCTAATGTGCTGCTCCCTAGCTTGCAAGGTCAGCACATACCCCTGGTGGCCTTCGCTGTCCACGGTGGCCCCAACTATCCGGCCGGGCATCCGGCGCACGTACTTTTCTTTAGCAGCCAGATAACCCAGGTGGGGTCCGCCAAAGGCCATGGGGTTTCCCAGGGCCTGGCCTTCGCCGCAGGCGATGTCCGCTCCCAGCTCCCCGGGGGGTTTCAACAGACCAAGAGCAATAGGATTGGCCACCACAATGAACAAGGCGCCTTGGGCGTGGGCCTTCTGGACCAGTTCTCTGGGGTCCTCAATCTGACCGAAGAAGTTGGGGTACTGGACCACTACCGCAGCGGTCTTATCGTCCACTAAATCTCTGAGAGTAGAGATACAAGACCCCTCTTCAGCGAGGTCAGCCAGGACGCATTCGAGGTCTAAGAGGTCCCAGTAGGTCTCAAGGACCCGGCGGTACTCAGGGTTCAGGCTCGCCGGGACCACCACTTTCTCCCGCCGGGTGATCCCCACAGCCATCAAAGCCGCCTCCACTAAAGCGGTAGCACCGTCATAGAGAGAAGCGTTGGTGACATCCAGGCCGGTGAGGTTACAGATCATGGTCTGGTACTCGTAGATGGCCTGGAGGGTCCCTTGGCTGATCTCAGCCTGGTAGGGGGTATAGGCGGTGTAGAACTCGGAACGGCCCAAAATGTGCCTGACCACACTGGGAATATAGTGATCATAGGTGCCGGCACCAAGAAAGACCGCTGCTTCCGAGGCGTTCAGGTTTTTTTTAGCCAACGCTTTCAGTTCTTTGAACACCACCGGTTCAGAGCGAGGGGTCGGCAGGTCCAGCTCTTTTTGTAAGCGGATTTCTTCCGGAATGTCGGAAAAGAGCTCGTCGATGCTGCCGGCCCCGATGGCCTTCAGCATCTCCTGCCTCTCTTGTTCAGTGTTTGGGATGTAGTGCATCGCTTTCACTCCCCATCGATAAAAGCCTCATACTCCTCGGCCGTCATTAACTGGTCGACCTCAGAGGGATCCAGCATTTCGATGACGGCAATCCAGGCGTCATTGTAGGGATCCTCGTTGATGAGCTCCGGGTTATCCTGCAGGGTTTCGTTAACCTCCACCACCGTTCCGCTGACCGGAGCATAGATGTCAGAGACGGCTTTCACCGATTCCACTACCGCGAAATCATTGCCTTTCACGACTTCCTGGCCGATGTCGGGCAGATCCACAAAAACCACATCCCCTAACTCTTTCTGGGCGTGGTCGGTGATGCCGACGATGGCCCGCTTGCCGCTGACTCTCACCCACTCATGTTCTTTGGTGTACCTCAAATCAGAAGGGATCATTTTCAATACCTCCTTGGTTATCTTTTATAGTAGGGTTTCACAAAAGGCAGGGGCACTACCTCAGCTTCCACTGCCTTGTTGCGAATGTTGATCCAGATGTGGTTGCCGGTTTGACCCTCACCGACAGAAACGTAACCGAGACCAATGTTCTCCTCTAAGGTCGGAGAGAAGGAACCGCTGGTCACAGCGCCAATGACCTCTGAGTTCCGGTTTAGGATTTCGTAACCGTGGCGGGGCACACCCCGGCCGATCATCTTGAAACCCACTAGTCTGCGTTTGATGCCTTCTTCGGCCTGTTTCTGGAGAGCCGCCCGCCCGATGAAATCTCCTTTATCCAGCTTAACGGCGAAATTAAGACCTGCCTCCAGGGGAGTAGTTTCCACAGTCAACTCTTGGCCGTAGAGGGAGTAGGCCATCTCCAGGCGCAGGGTGTCCCTGGCCCCCAGTCCTACCGGAACCAGGCCAAGATCTGAACCTGCCTCCAAGAGCTTGTTCCAGACGGTTTCTGCCTCGGAAGCATCCAGGTACAATTCGAAACCCCGCTCTCCGGTATAGCCGGTGGCGGCAATCAAGGTGTCGATGCCGGAAACCCGGCCCTTTTGGAAGGTAAAGGGAGTGATACCGGCCACATCCACCGGAGTCACCTTGGCCAGGATTTCCTCGCTGTGCGGACCCTGGACCGCAATTAAAGCTGTATCATCGGTTGCGTTGATCAGCTCCACGCCGGCGGAAGGTAGGTGGCTTTGAAACCAATCCCAGTCTTTGTCAATGTTGGCGGCGTTCACCACCACCAGGAAGATCTCCTTATCCAGCCGGTAGAGGATGAGGTCATCCAGGACTCCCCCGTCCTCCCGGCACAATAGGTTGTATTGGGCTTTCCCCGGCTCCAATTTGGCCAGCTTGTTGGTAAGCAGCCGATTTAGATAGTCGTAGGCCCCTGGACCCTGGACATAAAACTCGCCCATGTGCGAGAGATCAAAGATTCCGGCCGCCTGCCGGACCGCTCGGTGCTCCTCTAAGATTCCTGAATACTGAACCGGCATCTCCCAACCGCCAAAGGGGATCATCTTGGCCCCTGCAGCTTGATGCAGGTGAAACAAAGGGGTACGTTTTAACTCAGACACAGTATTCCTCCTTTCAGAAAGCCTTTAGAAAAGAAAAACAGAGGAAGACATAGCGGCTCTCCTCTGTCCTGGTGCCTGAGAGATACCCTGCCAATGGCAGGTTGCTCCTTCGGCGGGCTATTGCCCTCTCCAGAGTGCCGTCCTCTAGTAAGTCTTTTTGCCTGAGAGTTTCGTGATACTCGCCTAATACCACTTGCTCCTTCGGCGCCTCCGTAGAGGTCTCTCCTTACTAGAATCACCCGGCGTATCTTATTTCATTATCCTCTGCACTTATTTTATGTAGGCAGTGGTAATTCCTACTACCGGTGGGAAAACATTCGATGATAAGCAATTATTGCCTTCTATTTATATAATGAACCAAGATGGCTGTACTAGGTTTGTAAGGGGGTAATCTTGTGGAACGGCTGCTGCAGCTTTTGCTAAATCCGATTCTTAAAAAGATGAATAAGACCGTTATCCTGATCAAAAAGCGCAAACACTGACACTGAAAACAGGGAGAAACACTCATAACAACGAATCAGTGTTTATACATCTACATGAGGTGTAGCTATTGATAGAATCGATTGCACGTTGGACTCTGGAGTTGTTTCTCCCTCTTGGCGGCATCGGTTTATTTCTAGTTTCTTTCGCCGAATCCTCTTTCTTCCCGATTCCGCCGGAAGTGCTGCTCTTGCCGTTGAGCC
Organism: Bacillota bacterium; assembly: GCA_017656135.1. Taxonomy (GTDB): domain Bacteria; phylum Bacillota; class UBA5301; order UBA5301; family UBA5301; genus JACDOJ01. Next base: position 14,915 of record JACDOJ010000001.1, read on the forward strand.
TGGTTCACCCAAAAAAGGCTCTTCTTTACGGTTCGGTTGTAACGGTCGCTTCAGTGTTAGGCGGGATTTTCGGATATTACATCGGAAAGAAAGGCGGTCGGCCGCTGATATTGAAGATTACCACCCCGGCCAAACTGGCGCAGGTGGAAAAACTCTTCCGCCAGTATGAAGCCTGGGCCATTGGATTTGCCGCCCTAACTCCACTGCCCTACAAGGTCTTCACTATCGGCGCAGGGATCTTTGAAATCGACCTACGCAAGTTCATTTTGGCTTCGTGTATTGGAAGAGGAGCTCGCTTCCTCACAGAAGGGCTCCTCATTAGTCTGTACGGACCGGAAATCGCCACCTTTATCCAGGGAAATTTTGAGCTGGTAACGATCGGCATCATGTTCGTGGTCGGTCTGATTTTGATTATCTCCAAACGATAATCTTTAAAAGACGGTACTGGGAGGTGAACTCCTCCCAGCACCATTAGTTTATTATAGGTTGGAACTATTTCTTACCCGCATTTGGAGTAACCACAAGCTATACAGGTAACACAGCCGCTCTCATGATTCAACTTGTAACCGCACTCCGGACAGATGGATTCGACTTCGGCGCTAGCGGCTTCAGCTACCACCTTTTCTTTAGGCTTAAAGGGCAACTGAGGCTGGAATCCGCCGCCTAAAACCTCTTCCTGATACTTCTTCATGACCCGGGCGATAGCATCCGGACAGGACGTTACAGTGACCTCCTTTCGACGGATGCAGGCAGCACACCTGATGCCCCGAAGCTGTTCATAAATGGCTTCCACCGAGATCCCACACCGCAGTGCCAAAGAGATCAACCTGCTGGTGGCCTCGGACTGAGAGGGGCAACCTCCTTCTTTGCCGGTGTTGGTAAAAACCTCACAGATCCCGTACTCATCAGAGTTGACACTGACATAGAGAGTCCCACAGCCGACCTTCTTCCGTTCGGTACAGCCCACAGTGACATCCGGCCTAGGCCGGGGAGTGATATTTGTGGGATACGTAGGCTTTTGGTCCTCTGCCGGTTCTTCCTCCTTAACCTTGGTACCGGCGGTGAGAACCTGGGCTTCCCGGCTGCCGTCTCGGTAAACGGTTACTCCTTTACAGCCTTGTTCATAGGCCAAAAGGTAAGCCCTGGCGACATCCTCCCTGGTGGCAGAGTTGGGGAAATTGATCGTCTTACTCACGGCATTATCAGTATGAGCCTGGAAAGCGGCCTGGATCCTGATGTGCCACTCAGGGTCGATGTCATGAGCGGTGACAAAAATCTTCCGGTACTTCTCAGGCACAGCGTCAATATCTTTAACCGAGCCTGTTTCAGCCACCTTCTCCATCAACTGCTTGGAGTAGAAACCTTCTTTCTTGGCAATCTCTTCAAAGAGCGGGTTTACCTCAATGAGTTTTTCGTTATCCAGCACGTTACGGACGAAGGCCAGGGCAAAGAGAGGTTCAATGCCGCTGGAAGCACCGGCGATAATGCTGATGGTGCCGGTAGGAGCAATGGTAGTAGTAGTGGCATTACGCACCCGTAGGCCCTCTTTGGTATCCCAAATACTGCCTTCGAAGTTGGGGAAAACTCCCCGCTCCACAGCCAACTCGGCGGAAACTGCCCGGGCAGACTTCTGAATAAAGCCCATCACTTTGTGAGCCAAATCCATGGCTTCTTCGGAGTCATATTTGACCCCCAGCTTAATCAGCATGTCGGCAAAACCCATGACACCTAAGCCAATCTTGCGGTTGCCCTGGACCATTTCCGTGATCCGTTCCAGAGGATACTTGCTAGCATCGATGACATTATCCAAGAACCGGACTGCAACCCGAACCACGTACTCCAGGCGGTCAAAATCAATCTCCGATCCTTCAGGTCCTTCCTTGACCATTTTAGCCAAGTTGATAGAACCGAGATTGCAGGCCTCGTAGGGCAAAAGGGGCTGTTCACCGCATGGATTTGTGCTCTCAATTTCTCCTATGTGGGGAGTGGGGTTGTCACGGTTGATTTGGTCGATAAAGACGATGCCCGGTTCACCGTTTCGCCAGGCAGCATCGACAATCTTGTCAAAGACCTCCTGAGCGGAAAATGTTTTGACAACCTCACCATTTCTGGGGTTTCTGAGGGGATATTCCTTTCCCTCTTTGAGAGCCTGCATGAATTCATCGGTGATGGCCACGGAGATGTTGAAGTTGGTCAGGTCATCATTGTTCTCCTTAGCGTTGATGAAGTCCAAAATATCAGGGTGGTCCACCCTCAGGATACCCATATTGGCACCGCGGCGAGTGCCGCCCTGTTTCACCGCATCGGTGGCAGCGTTAAATACCTTCATGAAGGAAATAGGGCCGCTGGCCACACCACCGGTGGAAAGCACCTCATCATTTTTGGGGCGCAGCCGGGAAAAACTGAAACCTGTCCCACCCCCGCTTTTGTGGATGAGGGCAGCGTGCTTGATGGAATCAAAGATAGACTCCATAGAGTCCTCCACCGGTAAAACAAAACAAGCCGCCAATTGCTGCAGTTCCCGGCCGGCGTTCATCAGAGTCGGTGAATTGGGGAGAAATTCTAAATTAGTCATAATCTCCAGGAACTCGGCTTTAATCTTTTCCACCGTCTCCTGGTCCTTACCGTAAACATCCCGTTCTACAGAGGCGATGTTTTCCGCCACCCTGTTGAACATGTCATCGGGAGTCTCAACTACCTCGCCTGCCACTTTTTTTAGATATCTCTTCCTCAGTACATTGAGAGCATTTTCCGACAACTTGACTCCCATCAAAAATACCTCCTAATAAAGAAAAAAATGACTAAAACCACTATATATTGTAGGTAGTCCTCACTTATAATACTATAAGTTGTGTTTCTCTGCAATAGTGCGGTGGCCCTAATCCAACTCTGTAATTGAACATACCCTATCTTTGCCTAAAGCTTTGGCCCGATACATAGCCCGATCAGCCAATTCCACCAACTCATTGACGGAAAGGGCATGTTCCGGATAGGAGGCCACCCCGATACTGAGAGTTACTTCCCGGCCGAATTGAGCGTGTTCTTTGGCCTGTTCTTCCTTAAATCTAGTTCGTAACCTTTCAGCCAAAAGCAGTGCCTCTTGATGAGGAGTGTCCGACAGAATAACCGTGAACTCCTCGCCACCGTAGCGGGCAACCAAATCCCCTTCCCTGACGTTCTCGGTCAAGGTCTTGGCCACCTTGCAAAGTAGGGCATCACCAGTCTGATGACCGAAGGTGTCGTTAAACTCCTTGAACCAGTCAATGTCGATCATCAACAGGCTCAAGCAGCTCCCCTTCCGATCAACCTTGGCAATCTCCTCCCGAAGGCGGTCCTTGAAGTGACGAACATTGTACAAGCTGGTCAGACCATCGGTGATCGCCTGCTTTTTCAGGTGCTCATAGAGTTTGGCTTTCTCCAAAGCCAGGCTCAGTTGGGATGAAACCATGGTAAAGAATTCCTTTTCCTGGATAGCATTGGTGAAATAACAGTTAAAAAACCCCATCATCCCAACAACTTCTTCGGAAACAACCAACGGGGTGGCCAAAAAGGCATTGATTCCATGATTGAGGAAGTAGTTCTGAGTTCCGGCCACCGGCGGTGTCTCTCTGTATCGCCAAACCAGAACCTCCTTAGTCTCCACTAGGACGGGTAGCATTATTTTAGCCAGCTGAATACAATCCCCCGGGTCCAGGCAGCAGCACTCAGAGACTTGGATATCATCGATATCCCCTTCCTCACCTACCAAGGCAAAAAAGGCAGCATCCACCCCAAAGAGCTCAATGGTCTTTTGCATGGTGTGGTTGAGAAGTTTGGTTTTATCCAGAGTTGCGGTGGTGCTCTTTAGCACCTCAGTTAACAGAGCCAACTCCTGGTTGCGCCGGAGCAGTTCGTTTTGGTACTCCTCCAGGGACTGAGTTCTCTTTTTCAGCTCGGCGTTCATTTTCTCCAGCTCTCGAGCGGCAGCGGTCTGTTCTTGAAAGGAGTTTTTCAACTCCCTGACCAAAAGCTCCCGTTTATGCTTTTCCTTTTGGATCTGCCGGATGGTCTCTGAGAAGAAAGAGGTATAAATTGCCAGGCCTAACATGGCCAGGAAATGAGCGAGGAAGGAAAAACTCAGTCCTCTCTCGTTCCAGGCCAGGCCTGTGAAGAGAAGGTAAATGGCGGTGGTATAAGCCACCGCAGCCTTCACCGGTAAAAAACGGGCGCCCCAGACCACGGCGATATAAAAGAGAAAAACCGCGACCTGCAAGGGATTGCCCAGGCTTAAAAAGAGGACGCTGACGCTCAAGACATCCAAGACTGATAAAATGAACTTTCGGCGGTTGCTCTCCTCTTCCCAGAGAGGCATCAAGATGCAGGTGACAATCAAGTACAGCAGGATGGCCCAAGGGGTGTAGGGTGTCGGACATATGGCACAGAATACATACACCTCTACCAGCATCCAGAGGATGAAAAGGACCCTGACGACGACAATCACTTTTTCACCAGGGTTCAATTGGCGAAAGGCGGTGATAAACTCCTTCAAGAGCATCCACTTCCATTTATCTCGTCTGCTATCCTAGAAATTTCCACATTTGCTACAAACATCCTGCAGACCGGTAGAACCGGATTTGGCAATGCTCATAAACTCGGCATTGCCCTGCACAGAGTCTGGAATCGCCCTTCTGACACCAGTGTCTGCTCTTAACTAACAGGGGAAAAGGATTTCCATGGAAATAGTTCTGGATTGCTTGCAGACATTCCTTGGTGGAGACATCTCTCAGGTAGTAGCTGTCCGTCCCGACGAAACCTAAATACCAAAGGGGCAGCTTAATTTCAGCATCCACTGCCAAACAAACCGAGTCGGAAACCTTCGGCCAGATGCCGGCCTGTTTCATCTCCCGGCAGAACCAGTAGGCCCTGAGGTCAATCCCCGAAAAGCCGCGGATATAGTCCAAGAGCCGGTCAGAGTCACCCCCAACCAACTGAAAAGCTCCACCGATATCCCCGGCACATTCGGCAAGCACTCGCACTCCTGCCTCGACCAAGGCATCGGCTTTGCGTTGGCGGGAGGTCAAAGCCCGGTAGTGCCGGCGAAAGACTGAGATGATTGACTCGATTCGGTCCCCTTCAACCGCGGCCAAATTGGCTGCCTTGGTCAACCCCCGTTTTCGCAGTTCAGAAAAAGTCCTGTCAACTGTGGAAACCTGAACCTTGGCCCCGGAGAGGATCGCATAGATGAGGAGTTCAAATCGACCAAGAGGAGTACCCAGATCCAACTCAATGTCACCGGTCCGGGTCCACACTTTGCCGGTTTTCGGGCTGTCTTGCCAGTCTTGGTACACCCTCGCTGCCGTTTCTTCTAAATCCCGACGATCTTGTGCCATTCCAAACAAAAAACCAGCCTCCTTTTGGGATTGGCTGGCTTCAATCCAAAATATACCAATATTTATCATTTTTGTCAATAGATTACGCGAACATCCCGAACAGAGCCATGGCTACTGCGGTAGCGGAAAGTGAAGCCAAGAAATTAACTAAGTTGTTATCCATCCAGGTTAAACCCTTTATCGGCCGGGTCCGGCAGCCACAGGTGTGCACCCGCTGTTCGGTCTCCTTGAGGCAATAATCACAGTAGTAGGTTACCTGCAGCTTGGCTCCGAGCAGGCTGTCGATGACCGAACCCAAGAACCCTGCCGCCAGTACCGCCAGGGTGCTGACCAGAGTTATACGCCAGTTAAACCCACCTATAACAAAGAGGATCAATCCGGAAAGAGCAATTACCAGGCTGCCGGCAAAAGCGCCCCACAGGCCGGCAGTGGAAACCGCTCCTGATGTTCCCGGCGGAACCTGACGTCGGCTGAAGATCATCCGCGGCTTACCCTCCAAAGCCATACCGATTTCGGTGGACCAGGTATCTGCGGTGACCCCGGCAATCGATCCGAGAAAACCCACGAATAGCAGATGGGGTTCGAGGACGTTCAGAAAGGATAAGACAGCCAAAGCCGCACCAATTCCCCCGTTGGCCAGGACCTGGTCTATTCCCCGGGCTGTGTCGCCGGTCTCTCTTTTGGCCCGCTGTTTATTCTTACTCCAAACCGTAAGCAGACTGGAGGTGGTGAAGAAGATCAAAAGAGCGGGAATCCAGTTCCAGCCCCCGAAAGTGTAGATGAAGGTGCCGACCAGAACCGCGCCGGCCACCCCACCTTCGTCCAGAGCTTTCAATAAATAGGCAACCACAGCCACCAAGAAACTGCCGATCACCCCTGTAATGAGGAGGGTAATCTGGGCCGAGGGAATATTGGTCTGTACCAGATAGAACAAGAGGAAAGCGGTTCCAACGGGAACTATCAGGTTGTCAGTGCGCCGAATGGAGATGGCCTCTAACAAAGCAGCAAAGGCTGCAGTCAAAGTCACGTAGGCAATCAACTGATCCCCGGCGAGGTCTAACTGGTTGGAGGCGGTCCAAACCAGAGTCCCCCAGGCCCCGACAAACATTGCCAAGGTTCCTTCCCAGCTCTTTTCCTCATCGTAAATATAATACTTGTGTACACCGAACCTACGGCCTACCGCAGCTGCCAGGGTATCTCCCCAACCTAACACCAAAAGCCCGGCAACGGCAAAGGGGCGCAATTTCGGTTCCCAAAAGAGGTAGAAGAGGAGGATCAGGGAGAGAAAGATATAGACAGCCCCAAAGACGCTGGCCCGCCGGTGGAAAAGACCTCTGACCCCACCGCTGGTGAGGTAGAGCAGGGCAAAGACTGCCGGAGCCAAGACGAACCACTGCCAATCCTTGAAAAGAGGCGGCAAGAAGAAAGCACTGTGGGTGAGGCCGAGAATAGTCAACCGCCTGCCTGTGAAAGGGCTGAGTTTGAACCAGTGCCGGAGCACTTCGACGGTGGAGAGAACAGCCACAAAGTAAAAAAGGCTGATGACAAAAGCCGCTGGGTTATTGGGCAGCATCTGGTTTCACCTCAGACCGCACGTACTCCAACACCTGGCAAAAGGTCTCGTAAGGAATATAAGGGATGCCGTTCTCCCGGCAGTAGGCGGCCAGTTTCTTCTTGGCGAACAGCAAATCGGCTTCGCCCGCCGCACATTGGTCAGACAAGCCGTCACCGATGAAGATCACCTTGTATCCTTCGGCCTTTTTTGCCACCACCTTCTGCTTCTTACAGGTCCCGCACTTATTGCACTCCGGGTTACTATGAGGATGGGTAAAATGGAAACCCTCCTCATCAACCCGGACCACATTGGAGTAGTAGACCAAATCTTCGAGCCCAAAACGGCGAAGGTAGTCTTCGATGTAAAAGTGCATGCCATCACTGAGGATCTCCAGAGGCAAACCCACGTGCCTGCAGTAGCGGGCAAACTCTGGGAAACACGGATCAGGCCTGACCTCTTCTCTGATGAACTGGATGATTCTCCCCTGGTCCCGACAGGCAAAATCAGCGTAAATCACCGGCAGGTACTGAAGGGACTTGCCGCCGGCTTCTAAAATGGCGTACTCCTTCTCCCGCCAACCAGGAGGGGCGAAGGCATCTAAAATCTTGACCTGGTTGTCATCTAAAGTCACTGTTCCATCGTAATCAGTGTAGACCCAGTATTTTGCGGACACTTTTCTCCCCCTGCCCTACTGGTTATAGGCGTAAATCTGAAATAATGCCGCCACGTTCCGGTTTAATTGGGATCGTAACTCAGCATGGGAAAGGCCCCGGATCTCCGCCAGCTTATTGAATACTTCCACCACATAGGCCGGTTCATTGCGCTTGCCCCGGTGAGGCACGGGAGCGAGGTACGGGGAGTCGGTCTCAAGGACAATCCGGTCCAGAGGAACTTCCCTGGCAACCTCTAAAGGTCTTTTGGCGTTCTTGAAGGTCAAGGTTCCGCCAAAGCCGATGTAGTAGCCTAGTTCCACACAGCGCCGGGCCATTTCCGTACTCCCAGAGAAACAGTGCAGCACCCCTCGAACCACCCCGGCGTACTCCTCCAGAATTTGGAGGGTGTCGGCGTGGGCCTCCCGGTCGTGGACAATCACCACCCGGCCGGTCTCGGCTGCCACCTGCATCTGGTCCCGAAAGACAGCCAGCTGGACTTCTCGGGGAGAGTGGTTATAGTAGTAATCGAGTCCGATCTCTCCGATGGCGACCACTTTCGGATGAGAAGACAGCTCAATGAGACGCAAGCGCACCTCCTCGCTATAGGTCTTGGCATCATGGGGGTGAACCCCGATGGCCGCAAATAGGCCTGCGTACTTTTCAGACTGTTCGACAGCCCGCTGGGAGGTCTCATAATCGGAGCCGGGAATGATTATTTGGGTTACCCCTGCCTCTTTTGCCCGCTCCACCGCTTCTTGCCAATCTGCCTCAAACTGTCCATCGTTCAGGTGAGCGTGGGTGTCGGCCAGAGGCAGCCTCATTTAACTTTGCCTCCTGGAGCAATTTCCCGTTCCGGAGTAATCAGGGCCAGCTCCCCTTCACCAGATGCAGCTAAGAGCATACCCTGAGAGATTTCCCCTCTCAGTTTGGCCGGTTTCAGGTTGGCGACGATCACAATCTCCTTGCCGACCAGCTCCTCTGGCCGGTAGTGCTCGGCAATCCCGGCAATAATCTGCCGCTCTTCCGGCCCCACCTGAACCTGGAGTTTGAGCAGACGGTCGGCGTTGGGATGAGGTTCGGCTTTGATAATCTTGGCCACCCTGAGATCAAGTTTAGCGAAATCATCGATGGTTATTTCCGACTTCAAATCGGAGAGAGTCTCTTTTTCTGCCACCTGGTTATCCTCCTCGGACTGGGGTTTGAGGGCAGTTTCCTCGTCAATCCTGGGAAAGAGGGGCTCTCCTTTGGTAACCCGGGTCCCAGCTGGGTAACCTCCCCAGGCCAGTTCCGAAAAACGCTGATCCTGGACGCTGCCTTCAAGGCCCAGACGCTGCCACATCACATCCGCCGTCTCCGGCATCATCGGACCGATTAAGAGCGCCACCTGGCGCAAGACCTCAAAGAGGGTGTACATTACGGTAGCAAGCCTTTCAGGATCCTCTTTCGCCAGGGTCCAGGGGGCCGTCTCGTCAATGTACTTGTTGGCCGCTCCAATCAGACGCCAGACCTCTGCTACCCCTTGGTTGATCTCCAAGTTGTCCATGTGCTTGCGGTAATTGGCTCCGACCTCCTCGGCCAGTTTCTTAAGCTGTTCATCCAGCTCCTGGTAGGGGCCTGGAGCCGGAACCTCCAGCTGGTAATATTTCTGTAACATCGCCGTAGACCGGTGGAGGAGGTTGCCCAAGTCATTGGCGAGGTCGGAGTTAATTCGCTTGATCAGCGCCGCCCGGGAGAAGTTGCCATCTGTACCGAAAGAGATCTCCCGAAGCAGGAAGTACCGGATGGCATCAGCCCCGAATTCCGCGATGAGCTCGATGGGGTCCACAACGTTCCCTTTGGATTTGGACATTTTGTCCCCTTCCAAAATCAGCCAGCCATGACCAAAGACCGTCTTCGGTAAGGGGAGATCCAAGGCCATGAGCATGATAGGCCAGATGATGGTATGGAAACGCATGATCTCCTTGCCGACAAGGTGCAAATCAGCGGGCCAAAACTTAGCAAACCGCTCCTCATCCTGGAGGTAGCCGGCTGAAGTCAAGTAGTTAGAGAGAGCATCGAACCAGACGTAAATCACATGCCCCTCGTCTATGGGAACCGGAATACCCCAGTCAAAGGTGGTCCTGGAAATACACAGGTCCTCCAGGCCGCTTTTGATGAAAGAAACCATCTCGTTTTTCCGGGACTCGGGCCTGATGAACTCCGGGTGCTCTTCGATGTACTCCAGCAAACGGTCGGCGTACTTGGACATCTTGAAGAAGTAGGATTCTTCCTTGGTCAGCTCCACCGGCCGCCCGCAATCCGGACACTTTCCGTCCACCAGCTGCCTCTCCAGCCAGAAGGTTTCACAAGGAGTGCAGTACCATCCCTCGTACTCGCTCTTGTAGATATCGCCCTTTTCGTAGATTTTTTTGAAGATGGCTTGCACCACTTTGATGTGCCGATCTTCAGTGGTACGGATGAAGTCATCATAGGAGATGTTCAACTTCTCCCAGAGCACCTTGAAGCTCTCCACGATGGGGTCAACATACTCCAGGGGAGTGACCCCTTTTTCTCTGGCCTTGCGCTCAATTTTTTGTCCGTGCTCATCTGAGCCGGTCATGAAAAGAACCTCATAACCGCTCATCCGCCGATAGCGAGCGATAGTATCAGCTATTGTCGTGGTATAGGAATGGCCGATATGCAGCTTGTCGCTGGGATAATAAATAGGTGTACTGATACAGTAAGTCTTGCCGGGCATACTCAAACCTCCTTATTTCTCCTGCGCCGGAACCAGCTATAAAAAGCACCGGATGCCAAGGTCAGAAACCAGAAAACCAGCAGCTTATTGAGGTAGCCTCCGCTGCCAAACCGGAAGTAGCCGTAGAGCCTGGCACCCCAGAAGTCATACCAAGTGACCAAAAGGGCCAAACCTAACTGGCTGAGGACCCGTTGAATCTTGTTCCCCTGAAGGTAGTGCTGGATGAGGGCTGCCCCGGAACCGAAAAAGACAGCAACAGCCACCAGGACATCAATAGGTACTCCTACCAGAGAGAAATCGGTGACGGTATACTCCCACAGTCCCTGGGCCCGGGCAGCTATCTCCAAAACCACACGCAAACCTAAGAAAACCAGACCTGAGAACCAAATGCCTTTCTTCTCCTCAGAAGAAAGTCTGGCCTGTCTCAGCAATAAATACACTACCAATACGCTCACAATCAGGGTTCTGACCCTGAAACCAACGAAACCGGAGAGCCAGTACATCGCCGCCTACCTCCTTGGGTTGGCCTTACTTGGATTCCACCTCTGTCAAGGCCGCATCCAACTGGTCAATCATTTGATCAATATCGTCTTCAGTGATCACCAGCGGGGGCTGGAAGGCCAAGACATTACGGTCGATTCCGTTCTTACCAATTAATACGCCGTGGTCCTTCATGTACTCGAGGACCAGGTCGGTCTCTTCGATAGCCGGAACCTTGGCCGGGTCATTTTTATCCTTAACCAGCTCTGCCCCTTGCATCAAGCCTAAACCGCGAACATCGCCGATGAGCCGGTGTTTCTCGGCCAGCTCTTCCAGACGTTCCCGGAGATAGACTCCAAGTCTCGCTGCTCTCTTTGGCAAATCCTCTTTTTCAATGTAATCCAAAACAGCCAGGCCGGCGGTGGCTGAAACCGGGTTTCCACCTAAAGTGGAGGCTCCCGGCCGGGTATAGCTCATGGCAATCTCATCAGTGGTGATGAAGGCGCCAATGGGGGTACCGTTACCCAAGGCCTTGGCCACAGTCATGATATCAGGTTCCACATCCCAGTTTTCAATACCGAACATCTTGCCGGTCCGGCCAAAGCCCGTCTGAACCTCGTCGATAATCAAGAGGATGTCGTACTTCTCCAAAATGGCCTTGACCTTCTCGAAGTAACCTGGCGGCGGGGTGATGATTCCGCCGTTGCCTTGAATAGGCTCGGCGAACATGGCCGCAACGTTTTTGGAGGTCTGGGTGAGAATAGCTCGCTCCACGGCATCAGCGCACTTAAGGTCACACTCAGGGTAGGAAGCCCCGTATGGGCAGCGGTAACAGTAGGCATTGGGAACGAAAGTAATACCGCCTACCGGTGTCGGCTCGGTGCGCCACATGGAGAGGCCGGTGAGGCTCATGCCTAGCATGGTTCTGCCATGGAGGGCGTGGTGCAAAGCCAGAAACTCATATTTATTATTCTGGTGTAGTTTGGCTAAAAGAGCCGCGCCTTCGTTGGCCTCAGACCCACTGGCACAGAAAAAGGTACGTTTGAGTTTACCAGGGGTGACCTCCGCCAGCCGCTCGGCCAAATCGACGATGGGCTGGGTCAGATAGATGGTGGTGGTGTGCTGCAGGGTTTGAACCTGCTCAGCCACGGGGCCGCTTATCGCTGGGTTGCAATGCCCGCAGTTGACCACCGAGACCCCGGCAAAAAAGTCCAGATACTCCCGGCCTTCAGAGTCGTACAGGTATTGCATGCTCCCTTTAACCAGCTGCATAGGTCGAGAGTAAAAGTGATAGACACAAGGGATCAAATACTCCTGCTTCTTCCGTAAAATTTCCTCAGGGCCAATATAACTCAAAACTGATTCCTCCTTATGGCCTTCTCTTTAACGCAAACCCGTGATGCCCCGGGGGTAGGCTCCCAGCCCCAGGGGTTTGTGGTAACTGCCGACAAACTCTTTAGCCTGCTCCTTTAGGACTTCTGCCGATTCTCCGCTGTACAAAAGATCCAGAGCCTGGCGGTATGCCTTCACTACCTTGGAAACCACTTTCGGGGTGCTGAAAGGCAATTCCAGCCTGAATCCGGCCAAACCCAGTTTGGAGAAAGAGGCCAGGAAAGGCAAAGTGCACAGCTCATTGGCGAGCAGAATGTGGTTGCGGCAGTACTGGTCGATGACAATCTCCCGAATGCCGCCACGGATATCTTTGAGGGCGAAACGCCGGCTGCGGCACGGTCCTGAACAGATGTCTTGCCTGGTGCCACCTTCTAACAGAGCCGCAGGTAAGCAGTGCTCCAAGACCATTGCAGTTAAGCTGCCGTGGACCAGGGCCTCCACCGGTAAAGAACTGTCGGCGGCCAGCTGTTTGACCCGGGCAAAAGAGCTCTCCGGCTCAGCAGTCACCTGGACCAAACCCTCTTCCTTCAAAAGCTCAGCGGCTTTGCTGTTGAAGATGTTGAGAGAGTAGTCGCCGTACAGGGGTAAGGTGGTTTCGGCCTTAGCCAGCTGTAAAAGGCCTGGGTTCGCCACCATCACTCCAGCCGGCTTGGTGTCCAGGCTCTCCAACCAGCGGAAGAGCATCCGGTATTCTGCCATCTCCCGGGACATGGTAATCCGGGGAGTGCTGATCACACCCGGTATGCCGCGTTCTGCCAAAAATTCCAGGGCTTTTTGGATATTTCCTCGAGACCACGTGAAATCCTTGTCTACCGGAACTTCTCCTCCAAAATAGATGCGGTCCGCCCCGGCTTCGGCAGCCAGCTTCAGCGCCTCTAAATCTCCCACCTTGACCGCCAAAGCGGGTTTTGGCTGCAGCCCTTCTTCTGCCACTTGTTTGGCAAAGGGGTCTTTTTGAACCAGCCTCTCAGTAAGCTCCATCTCCCGAACCCCGGTACTGAAAAACTGGGGCTCCCGCTCGCCGGTATAACCGATCCCTTTGGGGCCAGGGTGTTTCAGAGCGTAGCAGTTGGTGAGATCCCGGACCCTGTTCTGATAGATCCTCTCTTTGAGGGACTTGTCCCACTTGTAGCCGGTGGGATCTTCGAGGTAAGCATCGATAGCCTGCCGGTAAGCGGAGACAATCAAGGCCAGGTACTCCGCCTCTCGCATCCGCCCTTCTATTTTGAAGGAACAGACTCCTGACTGGACCAGTTCCGGAATGTGGTCCAAAACGTACATGTCGCCAAGGGCCAAGAAATACGGGCCGTCTGCCTTGGTCTCCAGGACCTCGCCGCTTCTGGCGTCGACAAATTCATAAGCCCAGCGGCAAGGCTTCATACACCGGCCCCGGTTGGAGCTCTGGCCGAAGAGGAGACCGCTGGCATAACACTGGCCGCTCTGGGCAATGCACATGTCACCGTGGATGAAGTATTCCATCTCCAGTCCCGACTCATCCCGCAAGCGGCGAATCTCCGCAAAAGGAATCTCCCTGTTCAAAACAACCCTGGTGACCCCGTATTTCTTCAAGAACTGCAGGGTCTCCAAGTTGTGAGTGTTCATCATCACACTAGCGTGCAGTGGCACGGTAAGTCCCAAGTCTCTGGCGAGCTTGAGGACCCCTAAGTCCTGAATAATCAGGGAGTCCGGCCCAATCTCATTCAAATATAGGAGGTAATCCTTGAGCTCTGCCAGCTCTTCATCGCTCTGGAGGTTATTCATGGTCACGTAGACCTTTACCCCTCGGGAGTGGGCATACTCGATGGCTTCTTTGAGGCTCTCGTCGGTGAAGTTATAGTCGTCCCGGAACATCCGCATATTGAACTTCTTGCCCCCGAGGTAGACGGCATCAGCCCCAGCGGCTATCACAGCCTCCAAGACATCCCATCTCCCTACAGGAGCCAATAACTCCAATTCCAGGTCTTCTAAGTGTAGTGTCAAAGTCCTTACCTCTCTTTATAGTGAAATTTAGGAATTGATAATCTCGACGTCCTTCAAGCCTGAAGTCTCGACCCCGACCTTTTCGGCCACCCTTTGGTTGATGAAGACTTTCGTCTTTTTGGGCCTACCAATGGGGATCTCCCCAGGATCTCGGCCTTGTAGTATCTGAGCTGCTATCTCCCCTACCTGAACCCCTAACTCATAGTGGAGGGAATCCACACAACAAAGGGCCCCTTCGCGGACCGTATGGGCATTTGGCCCACACAAGGGAAGTTTCTCACGGTAGCAGTACTCCGCCAGTGGCCGGAAGTTGTCCTCAATCATCCGGCAAATAGGCACATACACGAACTGGCTGCCTTCCAGCATCGGCAATTCTCCCAACATATTGGGGTCGTGAACCTTCAGGGGAAGTATCTCGATCCCCCTTGCCTCAGCCTCTTTTCCCAAATCCGCCAGTTCCAAAGGAGCGTTGGGATCATCAGGGTCATAAGGCACAGCCACCTTGCCCAAACCCGGCCGGAGAGCCTGCAAAAGATCAAGCTTTAGAGCAACATCCACCTTGCCGCTGACCCCGGCCAAGTGGTTTCCTGATCCTTGCCAGCTGGCAACAAGTCCGGCTGCCAGAGGATCATAAACCGGGGCAAAGACCACCGGAATCCCGTAAAACTCAGTCGCTTCCTTGGCAAACTTGGCTGCCGGCGTGGTGCAGGCGAAAATCAAATCCACCCCGGATGCCACCAAATCATCTGCTTCCTGGCCAAAAGAAGGTACGTTTTCTTGGACATTCCGATAATCAATTTCAATTTCTTCCGAGTCTAGGCCGGCCTTTTTGAGCCCGGCCAGGAAACCCTCCACGGTATCATCAAGTTCTTTTTTGAGCTGCAAAATTCCTATATGAAAAGACATCACAGACCCTCCAGATTCAGCCAATGGTAATCCACAGGCATTATATCAAAATATGGTTATTGGAAAAAGGACATTTGCCCTTTGACTTTAAATGGAAGTTACGGTACAATCTTCCTGTAGAATTTTGCAGGATAATCTATTATACGAAAGGAGTTGCTTACAATTACAATGAAGTCCACAGGAATCGTTCGCAAGGTAGACGAGCTAGGACGAGTCGTTATCCCCATTGAATTACGTCGCACTCTCAACATCGCAGAGCGCGACTCCTTGGAGATTTACGTTGACGGCGAGCAAATCATTTTGAAGAAGTACGAGCCAGCCTGCATCTTCTGTGGTAACGCCAAAGATGTGCGTACCTTCAAAGACAAAATGATTTGCCCAGACTGCCTGAACCTGATGAAAGAGGTTTCCTAACCAACTGAAACCTTGCTAAAAGAGCCGTGGTTTGAAAAGCCACGGCTTTTTAGTTACTTATCCAGCTCAGTGGCTATCCTGTAGGCAATGTTCTTGCGGATGCCCGTCTCCTCGATTACTATTCGCACCGCATCCTTGACACTGTTTCCTTCAGCCAGCAACTCCTCCAACCTTCCCCTGACCAGGTCACAATCTACCGGAACCTCCCCGGGTTCAGCTTGGGCCGCACCGGCTAAAACCAGAGTTAGCTCCCCCTTGACCCCTTTCTCCGTGAAGTAGCTCAAGGCATCCTTAACCGTTCCCCGCCAGACCTCTTCGTGCTGCTTGGTCAGCTCCCGACAGACGGCTATCGGCCGGTCCGGAATCAGCTCCGCCAGGTCTTCCAGAGTGCTTAGCAAGCGATGCGGAGCCTCATAAAAAACGAGGGTGTGTTCTTCTTTTACCAACTTCTGCAAGTACTTGACCCGTTCCTTGCGAACTCTAGGCAGAAACCCTTCAAAGGCAAATCGCTCCATGGGCAGGCCGGAAAGAGCTAAAGCAGTGGTAACTGCCGACGGCCCGGGAATAACTTGGATAGGGTATCCCTCCTTGAGGACGTAGTCGATCAAATAACCTCCGGGATCTGAAATGCCGGGCATACCGGCATCAGAGACCAGAGCCACATCCTTTCCGTCCTCCAGTTTCTTAATGATTATGGGGCTTTTACGCCTCTCATTGTGTTCGTGCAGGCTGGTGACAGGGGTTCCGATATCATAGTAGTTTAGAAGCTTCCTGGTGTGCCGGGTGTCCTCTGCCGCGATCAAATCGACTTGTTTGAGCACCTCCAGACAACGTAGGGAAATATCCTTCAGGTTTCCTATGGGAGTGGCACAGACGTATAGACAACCGTGAGAATCGCTCATTTTCGGTCTCCTTTCCCTTTTGGAGCCACATTTGGCTAAATGTATAAATCCCAGCTTGATGGCAAAAAATTCTTACTGCCCGCAAAAAGGCAGAAGGTGGAACCTATGAACCTAGAGGACATCTACACAATCCTGAACCAAGCCAACCTGCTTAAAACCGCTCCCAAGCCGGTGCCGGACCTCGAGATTGGCACCATTTCCGTCGATTCCCGCCGGGTGGAGCCAGGGGCGGTCTTCATCGCCATCCCCGGAACCCGGCATGACGGGCACGCCTACGTCCAAGAAGCCATCGACAAAGGAGCTGTAGCTGTAATCAGCGAGCGCCCGTTGGAAGTTTCAGCGCCCATACTCAGGGTAGTTAATTCGAGAAAGGCCGCTGCTATCCTTTCTGCCTATTACTGGGGCCGTCCCGGTAAGGACCTACTCTGCCTGGGAGTAACCGGGACAAACGGCAAGACTACCACCGCCTTTATGATCGATGCCATCTTGGAGGAAGTTGGGTATAACACCGGCCTCATCGGCACCGTCTTAACTAAGATAGCCGGCCGGATTTTTGAATCAGCCATGACCACCCCGGACGCTCCTGAGCTACACCACCTCCTCCATCACATGGTGGAACAGGAAGTAGAGGCGGTAACGATGGAGGTCTCTTCCCACGGTATAATGCAGGACCGTTGTTACGGTTTGGAGCTGGATGTCGGCATCCTAACCAACATCAGCACTGACCACTGGGATGTCCACCCTACCTTCGAACACTACGTCGAGACCAAACTGGCCTTCTTCGACCTGGTGACAGAGGGCGGGCTCAAAGCGGCCAACGGTGATGACCCCAAAATCCGCCAGGCTCTAGCCTCTCACCCTATAGAGGGGCTGGTCACCTTCGGTATTTCCCCTGAAAGCCAGGTAAAAGCCCGCGGCCTGAAAACCCATGGGCACGGCACCCGCTTTATCCTGGCCTGGAACCGGCTGCCCAGCCGAGGCGGAGCACCGGTGGAAGCCGGGGAGGTTCCCGTAGACCTCAGCCTCCCAGGAAAACACAACGTTTACAACTCCCTGGCCGCTGCCACAGCCACCCTGTTTTTAGGCATTGATCCCCACATCATCCCCAGAGCCCTCAAGTCTTTCAGCGGGGTAGCCCGTAGGCTTCAAGTAATCTACGACGGTGACTTCACGGTCATTGATGATTTTGCCCACAACCCAGCCAGCATTAAAACCGCACTGGAAGCAGCAACCGGCCTCACCCAGGGGAAACTGATCATTGTTAACGCCATCAGAGGAAACCGGGGCCTGCAAATAAACCGGGAAAACGCTGAAACCCTGGCTGACTTCATCCAGGAAAGCCAGCGCCAAACCAGACTGATTGTCACTGCCAGCCAAGAGGCCGTCGGTGAGCATGACCGGGTTTCCTCAGGAGAAAAAGAGGTCTTCCTGCAAACCTTGCGCAAAAAAGAAATACCTTACTCCTTTTTCTCCACCCTAAAAAAGGCCATCAAAACCGCCCTCAAACAGGTAGCAGCCGGAGACCTGCTCCTGTTATTAGGTGCTCAGGGAATGGACCAAGGGAGTCGGGTATTTCGGGAATTGATGGCCCAAACCCCAGAAATAGCCAAGGCCGACCCTTTTGATGAGTTGGCAAAAGAGCCGGCCATTATCGGAATCTCCGAGTATTTAGAAAACCGTGGCTGAAGGCCTAAAACTTGTTTTCGTCATCTCCTGTTTTGGACCGTTTAGACTTACGGCGCTTATTTTTTGACGACTTCTTGCGACTCTTGTTCCCGTCTGAATTGGAACCGGTATTCTTCTCTTTGGACTTTTCTTTATCTTTAGATTTGCCTTTCTCCCGATTCTTATCTTTACTCTGAGAGTTTTTCTTGGACTTACGCCGCTTCCGGCGCTTGCTCTTTTTGCCCTTACTTTTTCCTTTGTCGTCCTTCTCGTTGTCCTTCCCGTTTTCACCCTTTTGAGGGGCATCTTCTTCCTTCTCTTGCTCCTTGGTCTCGAAAACATGAACTTCAGGAGCTTCCGAAGCTTCCTGGCTAGATTCGGGGTTCGCCTCGGCCACCAGCGGGCACTTGTCGACGGTGACCTGTTTGCGTACAGGACAGTGTTGAGCACAGGTATCGCAATCGGGAGTGTTGTCCCCCAGGTTGAGGACGATCTCCACCCCTTCCTCGACCTGAACATTGACTTCCCCAGTCAGAGGGTTGACTTCCGTAACCTTCCCCTTGCCCTGAGGAGTATCAATGACGTCCCCGACGTTTGGCAGCTGGGCCAAAGCATCTTTGTAGGTATCGGCCTCGTACTGGAGGCAGCACATCAGTCTGCCGCAAAGGCCTGAGATTTTAGTGGGATTAAGAGAGAGGTTCTGATCTTTGGCCATCCGGATGGAAACCGGTTGAAACTCCCCCAGAAAGGTCTTGCAGCAAACCGGGCGCCCGCACAGGCCCAGGCCACCAATCATCTTGGCCTCATCCCGTACCCCAATCTGGCGGAGTTCGATGCGGGTCCTGAAGACCGAAGCCAGATCTTTCACCAGCTCCCGAAAGTCCACCCGGCCTTCAGCGGTGAAATAGAAGATGATCTTCTTGTTATCGAAGGTGATCTCCACATTCACCAGCTTCATGGGGAGACCATGCTTGGCGATTTTTTCGAGGCCGATCTGAAAGGCTTCTTTTGCTTTTTTCTCGTTTTCCTCCACCTTTTTGTAGTCAGAATCATCGGCCTTCCGAATGACTTTCTTTAGAGGAGTCACAATGTCTTCCTCGGAAACCAGTTTCGGCCCCACCACCAGGTAACCAAATTCAATACCCCTGGCGGTTTCCACAATGACTCCATCACCTAACTGCAAATCAAGTTCATCTGGGTCGAAATAATATATTTTACCGGCCTTTTTAAACCGGACACCAACTACTTTTTGCATTAAAAGGCTCTCCTTTGTATGTTGGCAAGTTTTATGGATAGACTGCGCAGTACTGCGTCAGGGTTCACATTGTATTTTAACATCTCGCGCCCTTTCTCTATTTCTTCCAGCGCCCTGACCCCCAGCATCTTTTGGCTGATTGCCTTCTTTTTATATTCTTCCTGGCAGAGATCTAAAAACAACTCCCGGAAATCAGGGCTCTCTTTAAACTGGGCATAGAGATCTTTCCCCAGGTCCCAAGGGCGATTTCCCTGAACTGCCGCCAAAAACCTCTGAACCGGTTCACCGAGCTCAGCCCACTCCCCGGCAATCCGGAGCGCCTTTCCTAAAGAGCCACCGGAAACCGAGGCAATACGCTCTCCGTCAGACACCCCCCGCTCTTGTAGTACCTGGGCAATGGTTTCGTCCGGTAGGGGCTGAACCGGAACCACTGTACACCGCGAGGTTATAGTGGGCAAAAGCAGATTTTTATTGGCCAAGAGAATCAACACTGAGTGTAGGGGCGGCTCCTCCAAGGTTTTCAGGAGGCTGTTGGCCGCTTGGTCAGTGAAGGACTCGGCGCCATCTAAAATAAAGACCTTGTAGTTTCCTTCATAGGGTTTGAAGGCGATCAATTGCTGCAACCGCCGGATCTGTTCGATTTTGAAGCTCCGCCCTTCCGGCTCGAAGACCACAAGGTCTGGGTGGTTTCCCTCGGCAATGCGGCGGCAGCTCCGGCACAGGCCGCAGGGTTTGTTCTCGGCACTACAATTTAAGGCAGCGGCAAATGCCAGGGCCAGGCTTTTTTTACCGGTCCCTTCCGGGCCCACCAGGAGGTAGGCATGGCCCACCCGGCCGGTCCTGATGGTACGCTGCAGTATTTTCTTAGCCCGGTCTTGTCCAATTATCTCTGAAAAAGCCAGCAAAACTAAGTCCCTCTCCCAGTCATGTATACATATCTAAAAGCAGGCCTCTGATTTCATCGACAATCTCCAGAAGGTGAACGCTGCCGGCGTGGTTGTTTATAACCTCCTGGCCCAGCTTCTCCAGGGCCTCGTTAACCTTCTCTACCACGACCATGACCTTGTGCCGGCCGCCACTGAATCCGGAAATCTCTTTAACCTGGTGACTTTCGCGAATGACCTTGTCTAAAAAGTTTTTGACCAACTCACGGTAACGCTGAAGGTTGCGGAGGGTCCTCGATTCAATTAAAGCATGAGCGGCCTCATCAAGCTGGGGAATTAAGAGCTCCAAATCCTGTTTGGCTCTCTCTAGGTGGGCATTATGCAGGTTTTCAGCGAAGCTGACCTGACCCTTTCTGGCCCCCTGGGCCCTGATCCTACCCGAGGCGGCAAAAGAGGAGCTTTTCTTGGAACGGGTATTGTTGATTTTCATATCCTCAAACCTTCACAAACTGGTCCACATCTAAGACGAAGACAGTCGCCCCTCCCACGGTGATCTCCACCGGTGACGGCAAGAAGGTGTGGATCGACCGTCCAATGGCTGAAACCGGTGAAATCAGCTGCTGTCTTGTGGAACAGGACTCCTTCACCAGCTCAATAACCTCATCTACCCGTTCTTTCTCCACCCCCACCAAGATGGTACTGTTTCCTTCCCTGAGCAGCCCGCCAGTACTGGCCAGCTTGGTGGCGCGGAAATCCTTTTTGAGCAAATTTTCAATCAGATCATGGGCGTCCTGGTCCTGCACAATCGCTATGACCAGTTTCATTTCCTTTCCCTCCTCGTTAGGATGTGAAAATGCCCGCAAACCGCTCTTGAAGCACCTTTTTACTGCTGGCGAAGATCTCCTGGGGCGACTTATCCTTGGTAGTCAAGACTACAAACCTCTCCGGCTCCTGCTCTGCCAACCGAAGGTAGCCCCACCGCACCCGAGCATGGTACGCCGGAACCCTCCGCTCGATCCGGTCACCGCCGGATATCCCCTCATCACTGCTGATTCCGATGGCCCGGTTCAGCACGATCTCTGGATCAGTGTCGTACAAGAAGGTCAAGTCAGGTTTGAGACCGTCGGTGGCCAGCTCATTGATGGCTCGCACTTTCTTTACATATTGGCGGCCTAACCCGTAACCCTGGTAAGCGATACTGGAATCAACATACCTTTCACACAACACCACTTTCCCTGCTTCCAGAGCCGGGAGGATGACCTGTTTGATCAGTTGAGCGCGGGAAGCAGCGTAGAGCAGCATCTCCGTTTCCGGAACCATTTCCTCGAACCGGGGATCCAAGATCACCTGACGGATGGCCTCTCCGATCACAGTTCCCCCCGGCTCACGGGTCAGCAAGAAGTCCAGGCCCAACTCCAGAAAGTATTCCTTGAACAGTTTGGCTTGGGTCGTCTTGCCGCAGCCGTCTGTCCCCTCTAAAGTGATGAAAATCCCTTTTCTCTCGCTCACCTGATCTTACATCCTCTCATCGCTGAGATTACCAGGGTAAAAGACCACGTGCCGGTTGGGCTCCTCTCCCATGCTTTCCGAACTCAGGCTGTAGCTTGCCGCCAGCTGATGTTGGAGCCGACGGATATACGAGTTTTGGGGCCTCAAAGCCACCGGCTGCTTGGTCATAAGAACCTTTTTAGCCGCCTCTTCAGCCTCCTGCAAAGGCTCATCAATCCCCTCCGCCATCAGCTCTTGGAGGTACTTCTCCATTTGAGCAACGGTATTACTGCGGATAGGATGAATAGGCAGATTGCGCTTGGCGCCCTCTTTGAGTTTCTTCGGCATCTTCCGGTACTGTCCCTTTAAGGTGAGAATTACATCGGCCACCTGGAGATCTTTTACTATGTGCACTGGTGCCTTGAGATTGCTGATGGCCTTCTCCAGCCTGTTACGGCTCACCCCGTAGGGGTAGATGTGGATGATCCGGTCTAAGGTCGCAGTGCTGAAGTCGAACCGGCGGCTCTTACCGTTCCCGCCTTTGCCTGTTTGCGTTCGGGATTTCCCGTTGTCTTCGGGGCGCTCTCCCCTGAAGTCATCCAAAAGGGTGGCCGGCTGGATCACCTGGATCTCACCCTCCGGATAGCGTTGCCTGATCTCAGGCTGAGGGTCATAGCCTCTCAGGAGCAAGTCCACCGTAGCCGCCACATCATGGTGAATGGCAAACCGGTCCCGGTCTTGAATCTCAATAACCACGTCAAAAGTTGGCGGATGCTTCCGCTCCAGGACCGTTTTCTGAGTGCCCCGGCGTTTAGCCTCTTCATCTCCTAAAGTGACAGCCTGTATCCCACCGACCAAGTCCGAGAGGGTGGGGTTGGAAATCAGGTTGTCGAGAGTGTTGCCGTGAGCAGTGCCAATCAGCTGAACACCCCGCTCAGCGATGGTCCTGGCCGCTTCGGCCTCGGATTGGGTGCCGATCTCATCGATTACTATTACCTCCGGCATGTGGTTTTCCACAGCCTCAATCATCACCTCAGCCTGGTCCTCCACCCGGCGCACTTGCATCCGCCGGGCCCGGCCGATGGCTGGATGAGGTATGTCACCGTCACCGGCAATCTCATTGGAGGTGTCCACTATAACCACCCGTTTATTGAACTCGGTGGCCAAGATCCTGGCGGTCTCCCGGAGCAGAGTGGTCTTGCCTACCCCGGGTCTACCTAAGAGCAGGACGCTCTTGCCGGTCTCCATCACATCCCTGACGATATCGATGGTGCCGTAAACTGCACGACCTATTCTGCAGGTAAGCCCGATAATATCTCCCCTGCGGTTCCGGATGGCCGAAATCCGGTGAAGGGTCCTTTCAATACCGGCTCGGTTATCTGTCCCAAAGGAGCCTACCCGGGCCGTTACATAATCCAGATCTTCTCTGGTCACCAAAGTGTCTTCCAGATAGTCAAGGCCGCTATCATACCGCAGTTCTAGTGGCCTCCCCAGATCCAAGACGATCTCAATTAACTCATTTTTTTTAGGTGAAGCATTAATTACCTTGACGATCCGAGGAGGTAGAACCTCCAATAGCAAATCCAGGTTATCGGTTATAGCTGTCTGGGTCACGGAATAATCACCTTCTAATGTGATTATATCAGAATTTGTCCTTATATTATCTGTCCTTCTATTCCCGTACGACTCTGATTCCGCTGTCAGCTCCGGTAATCCGGAAGCCAAAGGTGGATAATCTCACTACATATTCTATTTGCTCCTCACTGATAACTTCCCCGGGAATCACCACCGGAATCCCCGGAGGGTAAGGGGCCACAATCCCTGCGCTGATTCGGCCCACCGCCTGAGTCGGGGCTACCACCTCCATCGGTGAGAAATAGGCCTCCCTGGGAGTGAGGGCCATCTCGCCCCCGCCTCTGGGCAGCGGAACCCGAGGCACTTCCCCCTTCCGATGGTTTCTGGCCACTAAGTCCTCTAAAGCCAGCTCCAGCCTGGAGATGGAGCTGACGTCATCACCTGGGCCCAAAATAAGCAGGATCCGGGCAAAGTCGGCCATCTCCACCTGGATGAGATACTCTTTTCTCAACAGTTCAGCCACCTCTAAACCGGTCAATCCCGTACCGGAGCAGTCCAGGACCACTTTGGTGGGATCCCAGTATTCATAGCCCAACTCCCGGACCTCAGACTCGCCCAGTACCCTGAGGCCGGGGATGGGCTGTAAGCGTTTACGGAGATCCTGTGCCAGCTCCAGCACCTGAGAGGTTATCTCGCCACCGATGGCCTGGTACTGGTAGACTGTGGCCTCCAGGGAAGCTAAGAGCAAAAAGGAGGGGCTCGTGGACTGCACCAGCTCTACGAACCTGGCCACCTCCTCTTCGCTGATCAGATCCCCAGAAAGGTGCAGCATAGAGCTGCCGGTAAGGGAGGTCAACAGCTTATGAGTGCTCTGGGCAACCAGATCCGCTCCCTGCTCCAGAGCTGAAGGCGGCAGGTCCCTGGAAAAGGTGAAGTGGGGCCCGTGGGCCTCATCCACTAACACCGGTACACCGGCTTGGTGAGCGGCTTTAACCATAGGAGCAAGGTCGGAAGCGAAACCATAGTAGCTGGGGTTTTGACTGAAGACGGCAGAAATCGAACCGCTCTCTAAGACAGACTGCAGCTGGTCTTGCGGCAGGCGGGAATCAGGCAGGTCAGTGCTTGTCCCCTCTGGAGGCAGAATAACAGGGTCAGCGCCGCTTAAAATCAGTGCTCCCAAGACCGAGCCATGGGTTTGCCGAGGAATAACCACCCGGCCGTCTTTAGCCGCTGCCAGAAACATAGCCTGAATCCCGGCAGTGGTACCATTGGTCAAAAAGAAAGTTCGCTTAGCCCCAAAAAGAGAAGCCGCTTTTTCCCGCGCTCGCAAAAGTAAGCAGGAGGGGAGGACCTCGCCTTCCGGGCCCCACAGGACCGGAGGATCAATATCCAGCTTAACCCCCCAGTTACGCAAAGCTTCCGCAAAGATCTGGTGCATGCGCCCCCCCTGTTTGTGTCCGGGGGTGTGCATAGGGAGGACACCTTGCTCACAATAATCCAAAAGAGCGGATAAAAACAAGGGCCGCTCTTGATCATACACTGTCATTAGTTGAACTCTCCTTCGAGCCAGTGCAGCATTCTGGAGGCGAAACACCTGCTGATAAGGTGCGCCCGTTCCAGATACCCGGGACTTCCCGGCATACTCGCCAAGACCTCCCGTTCACACTTAGCACAGATGCACCCGGAGCCTAGGCGGGTAAAGAGGATACTCAGCCTCCCGCAAAGAACGCAGCGGTACGAAAAATCCATGGTCAACGCCTCCTTTATTAATGTGCCCCATCTACTACACCCTATTCCCCGCTGCTAGACACGGTGCTTGTCGGGTTTTGGTCTTTCGCATCTTTCATCGCTGTGCCGGCGATCCGTTTATCGCCGACCCTTTTCGTCCATTTGATCTCATCAAAGTACTCCAAGAGAGCAATAGCATATTTCCGGCTGCTCTCGGTGGCATCCCGGAAAGCCGCGGTTTCCAGACCGCCTTCCTCCTGGATAATATTTTTCGCCAGCTCCTTGGCCTTCTCCAAATTGTCCCGGTGAAAGATGATTCCTTCACTGACTTTGACCACACTGCCCTTAAGAAGGAGGTAATTAAGAATCTCGGTCAAACCCTCCCCGCTTTGGTTGAATTTGGCCGCCAAGTCAGCCATGTTGGGGGGAGAATATCCTGCCGAGAGCAGTTCCTCCTCAATCTGACCGGCAATTCGTTCTTCTTCCGGGCCGAGCTGTAGTCCCTTGCCCGGCAGTCCAACTTCCTTATCATAAACATTGATTCGACCGACTTGAACCCAGTGCTCCAAGAGGCTGGCGAAGAGCTTTGGTTCCCAGTCCGGAACCAGCCGGCTGCGCAGCTCTTCCTTGGAGTAGCCTTTGCGCATCGGGTACTCGGCGTGAAACGCCTCCAAGAGTTTCCCGGCCTTTTCCCAGAGCTGCTTCTCTCCTGCACTCCAAAGAAAGACCTGGTTGTTCTCGAGGTCGATAATCTCTCCCTCCCTGAGCAGGGTCCGAATCTGCGTGCGCAGCTCCCCAGGATCCAGCAAAGTCTTCTTGCGCAGCTCATCTCGGGTAAGAGGGGTGGTCGGCACCCGCTCGAAGGACAACCGCAAAAGGTCCAGGGGATGACCTTCGTCTTCCCGGCGCAAAATCTCCAACGTATCTGGGCTCTTCCGCTTCCACCTTAAAGGATTGCCGCTTAAGATCTTACCTCCGGCCACGGTGTGAGCCGGGGAATAGGTTCTGATTACAAAGAGATCTCCCCGTGCCACCACCACCGGATCCTCTAACATCAACTGGCCGTAGCCGGTCTGGCCCGGTTCAACAGTTTCAGCCCCTAAGACTCTAAGCCTGGCCAAGACCTCACTGGTACCCACGTGAACCCGGACCCTTTCTCCGTGGGAAAGCTCTTTGGCCTTCTCCAACACGCTGATTTTGACATCGACGATGGTGGTCGGCTCCAAGAGTCCGGGCTCTAAAATGACATCGCCCCTTTTCAGCTGGGACTTCTCCACACCGGCCAAGTTCAGAGCCACTCTCTGCCCAGCCTCCACTGATGAAACCGGTTCATCATGGACCTGAATCTGGCGAACTTTCGCCCGAATCCCGGCGGGCTGGATCTCCACCTCATCCTTGATCTGGATGGTGCCGCCGAGCAAGGTTCCGGTAACAACCGTGCCGTGCCCGGAGATCTGGAAGACCCGGTCTATCGGCAAGCGTAGGAGCTTGGAGGGCTCGCTTTTTTCCGCTTCGGAAACCACCTTTTCCACCTGGGCCAACAGCTCAGGAATCCCGTCACCGGTGACAGCCGATACCGGTACCAGGGGGGCGTTTTCCAAGGTAGTACCAACCAGACGTTCCTTAATATCCTCCTGCACAAGTTCGAGGAGCTCGGCATCAACCAGATCCTTCTTGGTGACCGCGACCACTCCATACTTCACCTGGAGCAGGTTCAGGATATCTAAGTGCTCATCAGTCTGAGGCATAACCCCCTCATCGGCTGCCACCACCAAGATCACCACATCTATGCTGCTCACCCCGGCCAACATGTTCTTAATGAACCGCTCATGACCGGGAACATCGATGATCGCCGCCTTCTTTCCGCTGGGTAATGTAAAGGGGGCAAAACCCAGGTCAATGGTGAGCCCTCTTCTCCTCTCCTCTTCCCAGCGGTCGGTGTTAACTCCCGTGATAGCCTTGACCAAGGTGGTTTTCCCGTGGTCCACATGTCCGGCTGTACCCATTATGATCCTGCGCATTTAAACAAAAACCTCCCGACTGCGGCCTAGTGTTTCAGCGATGAAGGGTATCTGGTCGTCAGTGATAGTCCTAGCGTTGAGGAGTACTTTCTCCTGGCTAACCCTGACAATCACCGGAGGGTCCTGTTTTCTCAGCCACTCTTCCAGGTCGACCGGGCTGACCCAGGACAAAACCACTGAAACCGCTGTGCTGGGAATCTCCGCGCCAGGCAGAGAACCGCCGCCGGCCTGAGCCGGATCTGAAACCAACTCCACGTGTGCTCCCGGTGCAGTAGCAGCAATGGCTTCAGCTAACCTCCTGGCTCTTTCGGCCACCGTTTCCTCGGATTCAGAAAGCATCCGCAAGGTGGGGATCTCAACCAGAGCCAGCTCGGGCAGGAGGTACAATTTCAAGGTGGCCTCCAAGGCGGCCAAGGTCATCTTGTCGATCCGCAAAGCCCTGGTAAGTTGGTTTTTCTTGATTTTTTGAATCAAATCTTTTCGGCCAACGATAATGCCGGCCTGGGGACCGCCCAACAGTTTATCCCCGCTGAAGGTGACTACATCAGCCCCGGCGGCGATGCTCTCTTGAACCGTTGGCTCTTTGGGCAGGCCCAAACGGGAAAGATCGACCAGAACCCCGCTGCCTAAATCTTCAATGAGGATTATCCCTTTTTTCTTAGCCAGTTTAGCCAGATCCGAGAGGGGAACGCTCTCGGTAAAACCCAGGATGCGGAAGTTCGAGGTATGCACCTTCAGGATAACCTTGGTCTCTTCAGTGATGGCCTCCTCGTAGTCATAGAGGTGGGTCTTGTTGGTGGTGCCCACTTCCCGCAGGACGGCCCCGCTCCTGGCCATAACCTCAGGTACCCGGAAGGAGCCGCCGATCTCCACCAGCTCACCCCGGGAGACCACCGCCTCACCGCCTTTGGCCAAAGTATCCAAGACCAGCATAATAGCAGCGGCGTTATTGTTGACCACCAGACCGGCCTCGGCGCCGGTGATCTGGACCAAGAGTTCTTCCACGTGGGAATAGCGTGAACCCCGCTCCCCCTTCTCAAGGTCGTACTCAAGATTGGAGTAGGTCCCGGCCACCCGCTCCACGGCCTTCCGAGCCATATCCGCCAACGGAGAACGCCCCAAATTGGTGTGGATGATCACCCCGGTGGCATTGACGGCCGGGCGCAGATGCAAATCCTGCTCCCAGCCGTCAAAATACTCCTCAAGGCTTTGGCTCCAGGCCTCAGGTGACTCTGGAACAACCGCTGCCCCAGCCAGGACCTTTTTGCGCAGCTTATCCACGTAAAGCCGTAAGGCCCCCACTACCGCGTCCCGGGGCCACTTCTCGGCCTGCTTCTCCACAGGATCTAGTTCCAGCAGCTCGTTGATGGGGGGAATCCGCCTGAGCTGTTCGTTAACCGCGTTTTTCAATATCAACCCTCCACCAGCAGAGATTTTGCTTTCGCTTCGGTGATCTCGCCAACTACCACCGCAGTAACTCTCTCACTCTTCAAAGCGGAGACCAGGCTGTCGGCTTCCTTCCCTGGCACAGCCAAGAGCAGTCCGCCGGAGGTCTGGGGATCTGCAGCCAACTCAAAAAGGGTGGAATCCAACCCCTGGCCCATCTGCACCTTATCCTCAAGGAAAGACAGGTTGGAGACCAGTCCCCCTGGGAGGTAGCCTTTTTTGGCGTAATCATAAGCCCCTGGTAAAAGAGGCAGCTCGGAAAGGTATACGTGAGCTGTCACTCCACTTCCGGAAGCCATCTCCCACAAGTGGCCTAAGAAACCAAAACCGGTGACATCCGTGCAGGCATGGACAGTATACTCTGCAGCTGTTTCCGCGGCAGTCTTGTTCAACTCAGCCATGGATTCGGTCATGGCCTTTACTTCCTCTTCTCCGGCAGCACCTTTCTTAAGAGCTGTGCTAATTACCCCGGTCCCCAAGGGTTTGGTCAAGATCAGTTTGTCTCCAGGTTTAGCCCCTACGTTTTGCCAAACCTTCTCCGGATTCACAATTCCAGTCACCGAAAGACCGTACTTAGGCTCATCATCCTGAACCGTGTGCCCACCTAGAAGGGCCACCCCGGCCTCCTGCACCTTTTCAGAACCGCCTTTGATAATCTGGCCTAGAATACCCAAATCCGAGTTACAGGGGAAACAGACAATATTCAAGGCCGTCAGAGGCCGGCCCCCCATAGCGTAGACATCGCTCAGGGAATTGGCGGCGGCAATCTGACCGTACCAGTATGGATCATCGACAATAGGGGTGAAAAAGTCCAGAGTCTGGATCAATGCTGTCTTCTCGTCGAGTTTGTACACCCCGGCATCGTCCACCGTATTGAAACCAACCAACACATTTTCGTTATAAGGCGCTTCAGGCAAGTGACGCAAAACTTGCGCCAGGTCTCCAGGACCAAATTTTGCTGCTCAACCTGATTTAGATGATAACTGGGTCAATCGAATTTTTTCCTTGTTCATTAGAGACGGCCTCCTTTGCCTGAAGTTTGCCCACTGGGAGCATCTCCCTATTATTTAGACAAACAAAGGGCGAGCCCTGCCATGAGAGGGTTCGCCCAACCGTTCTTTCAATAAAAAAGCGACCCCTGCCGTGAGCAAGGATCGCTGGTATGCAATTTGGCGGGAGTATGTGGGAATCGAACCCACCACGGACAGGGCCACTGCCCGTCACTGGATTTGAAGTCCAGGAGGCCCACCAGGACCCATCCACTCCCTAGAGACAAGTGATATTATAACACACTTTTCCCCACAAGGAAATGGGCCCCGTGTCAGGCGGGGCCCTTCGTTGCTTCTCTTCCCTACTCTTTAGGCATCTTTTCCGGTCACCCGACGATACCACTTGGGATAGTGGCTCTTGGCAAACTCCTCGTCGACCCAACCGGTGGTCATGCCCTTTAAGGCAGTCCTCATCTTCGGATGGATCAGGCTGAGGTACATGTGGACCAACAGCATAGATGTCATGAACAGCCAGCTCAGATCATGAATGGGGTAGGCCAGGCGAACTGCCCACTTAGGGAAAGTCTCCGGGAACCACATCACGAAACCGCTGATGGTCAAGGTAAAGAGCGTGCCCACAGTCAGGATGGAGTTGACTTTCTCACCGGAGTTGATAAAATCAGCCTCCGGGAGATCTCCATGCCGTCCCATGAACTCGGTCACAATATACTTGGCGGAAAAGATGAAGTCTTCTTTCTTCCAAGTAAATGCAACCTTCAACCACTCTTTCATCTGCTGCCTGGAGCCAACCAAGAGGAGGACTAGAGCGAAGAGAGCATAGGGAATTGCCACTACCCTGTGAATGATACGGGCATTCTGGATACCGCCGAAAAGGTTACCGATCCAGGTAGTTGCCGGCACATAGATGGATAGACCGGTCAACAACAGGGTAAGGAAGGTAACGGTATGAACCCAGTGGGCAGCGATGCCCGCTTTGGTAAACCTGCGAACCTTTCCGTCCTTTACAATTCCAATATTAGGCTCTTTGTTGGCCATTTACTTCACTCCCCCTTCAACGTGGGCTCCGGTCTCCTTCGGCGGTTTCTGGACGAAGTTGAACCAGGTGGCTACCAAGAGCAACAGAACGGAAGCACCGACTGCCACATTACCAACCGGACGGGCAAGGTACTGCCAGAACTTGACCTGCCACGGCACTTGGGTACCGTGAGGCGGCAGACCGTAAACCGCCGGATCTTCAGTGAGGATGTACAGGACAGTGCCACCGGCTTCTTCGTTGCCGTAAATGGTAGCCCGTGGGAACCGCTTCCGTACCTGAGCCAAGCGAACCTGTGCTGCTCTCAGCATATCTTCCCGCTCACCGAACTGAATGGCTCCAGTGGGACAGGTCTTGCTACAGGCGGGAGTCAACCCGTTTTCGATCCGGCTGACACACATGTCACACTTGCTCATTTTGTGAGTGTTGTTGTCGACCTTAGGCACTCCGAAGGGGCAGTTCTGAACGCAGTAACCACACCCGATGCAGAGGTCCCTGTCAACATAGATTGCTCCTTCTGGGCTGCGCTGGATGGCGTTTTTCGGACAAACCATCATACAGGCTGCTTCGGTGCAGTGCATGCACTGCCTTTTGCCGAAGATCCACCGGATTCCGTCGGCCTCCTCGACCTCATTCATCTTGACGATGGTGTAGGTCTGGGTGGCGAAACCTTCTTTAGTCTGGTACGACCCATTGAAAGGCCGGATATCAGCCGCTAGGTCGTTCCAGTTTTTGCAGGCCACTTCGCAGCCACGACAAGCCATGCACTTTGAGGTGTCAATGAACAAAGTCTTGGCCATTTACTCCACCCCCCTTATATCTACGAGGAAGGCCTTGTATTCTGGGATGTTAGTATTGGCATCACCGATATGCGGTGTCAGGTTGTTGGCTGTAGCACCGGTTACAATACCGGAGAAGCCAAAGCACCACGGCAAGCCAACCTGGTGGACTTTCTTACCGTTGACTTCCAAAGCCTTCATCCGTTTAGTGACCAGAGCGTAGACTTCGATTTCACCACGAGCGGAAGAAACGATGATCTTCTGCCCGTTCTTGATCCCTTTCTCAGCAGCCAGGTCCTCACCGATCTCCGCGTACATGTACGGAATCAACTCAGCAAGCCACGGCAGGTTCCTGGTCATACCACCGGTCTGCCAGTGCTCGGAGACGCGGTAGGTGGTGCCCACATAGGGGAACCGACTGGAATTGCCCTTGGCGTTCATCGGAGTATTCCAGACCTTCACTGCCGGGTTCAAGTCTACACTGGAGAGGATGTTCTTGGTCGGAGTCTCCCAAGGCTCATAGTGTTCGGGTAGAGGACCTTCGGCACGGGCTGAGTAAATGCAGCCAACACCTTCAGGCCGCATGATAAAGGCATCCTGACCGCCTGGTGCGTATGGGGCCTTGGTTTTGCCAAAGTCAGGCACATCGTAACCAACCCACTGACCTTTGGCCTCATCCCACCAGATTGCCGCCTTGTCTTCCGCCCAGGGCTGACCGTTGGGATCGGCAGAACAGCGGTTGTAGATAATCCGCCGGTTAGCCGGCCAGGACCAAGCCCACTCTAGGTAGTTGCCCATTCCACCTGAGTCGGTGGTGTTCCGGCGCTTCGTCAAGTTACCCTCTTCCGGATACATGCCACAGTAAATCCAGTTACCACTGCAAGTAGTCCCGTCATCCTTCAACTTGCTGAAGAGCGGGAGCTGTTTGCCGGTAATGAAGTCGTAGCCATTGATCTCCCGGGCAACTTTATCAATGTCAGGCTCTTCTCCGTTTCCGTAATCCCAGAAGAGATCGGTGATGATCTTATCCTTAGGATCGGTGGAGCCTTCATGGAGCTTAGCGATCTTCTTGTACAGGTTGTGGATGATCCAGAGGTCGGGTTTGGAATCACCCTTGGGCTCCAAGGCCTTCCAGCGCCACTGCACCCACCTACCGGAGTTGGAGATGGAGCCCTCCTTCTCAAAAGAAGCTGCTGCCGGCAGGAAGAAGACTTCAGTCTTGATATCAGCCGGATTTGCCCCCGGGCGTTTCCAGAAGGATGCAGACTCAGTCTCCCACAAATCCACTGCTACCAGCCAATCCAGGTTCTCCATGGCCTTAGCCTCTTTGAGGGCATCCGGACCGCCGACGACCGGATTCTGACCCCAGAGGAACATACCCTTGATGTGCCCTTCGTACACGGCTTCAAAGAGTCCGATGTGGTCGTAGTAAACTCCTGGTTTCTTCTTCGGCAGGTAGTCATAGCAGAAGTCATTTTCTTTGGTAGCTGCCGGGCCCCAGAAAGCCTTGAGTAAGCTAACCATGAACTTCGGCTTATTAGTCCAATAACCTGATGCCGGTGTCTCGTTCTTCAGGTAATCCGCCAGGGTAGCATGTTTCTCGGTAGCGACAGGGCTGGAAAGGTACCCGGGCAGGATGTGCTGCAAGAGAGCCATATCTGTGGACCCTTGCACATTGGACTCACCGCGTAGAGCGTTGACACCGCCGCCAGGACGACCGGTATTACCCAACAGCAGCTGCAGCAAGGCGTAACTGCGAACATTCTCGGTACCGACAGTATGCTGGGTGGTTCCCATAGCGTACATAATGGTACCGGTCTTATCCGGAGCACCTGTGGCACAGAAGGTTTCAGCCACTTTGAGGTAAACATCTTTGGGCGTACCGGTGATCTTACAGACAGTGTCCACATCGTAGCGGCTATAGTGACGCTTCAGGATTTGGAAGACACAGTTGGGATCCTGCATGGTCATATCCCGTTTGTAGCTACCATCTGCGTTCTTCTGGTATGCCCAGGATTTGGTGTCGTATTTGCGGCTCTGCGGATTGTAACCGGTGAAGAGACCGTCATCGAAACCGAACTCGGGGTTTACCAAGAAAGTGGCGTTGGTGTAGTTTACCACATAATCCCGATGATAGAGTTCGTTATCCAGGACATACTTAATTAGACCGCCGATGAAGGCGATATCGGTACCACTACGTAACGGAGCATAGATATCTGCCAAAGCCGAAGTACGGGTGTAGCGGGGATCAACGTGGATAATTTTGGCCCCTCTCTTCTCCCGAGCTTCAGTCAACCACTTGAAGGACATCGGATGGTTCTCGGCCGCATTGCTGCCTATAATGAGGGCACAATCAGTATTCTTCAGGTCAATGTAGTGATTGGTCATTGCTCCTCTACCATACGTGGGCGCCAGACCGGCGACCGTAGAGGAGTGTCATATACGGGCCTGGTGCTCAAGATAGGTAATACCTAGGGCCCGAGCAAACTTGTGCAAGAGATAGGCTTCCTCGTTGTCCAAGGCCGCACCACCTAAATTGGCAATACCATCGGTGCGGTTAACGATAATGCCGTTCTCTTCGCGGACAAAGGTAGCATCCCTGGTCTCTTTGACTCTTTCCGCGATGCGTTCCAGCATCCAGTCCCAACTTTTTTCTTCCCACCGATCGCTGCCAGGAGCGCGATACAGGGGTTTGGTAACCCGTCTGTCAGTCTCATGAATCTGTCTGACAGCTGAACCTTTGCTGCAAAGTGCGCCCTGGTTGATGGGATGATCCGGGTCACCTTCACTGCCGATAAGCTTACCGCTTTTGGTGTAGATGAGGATGCCGCATCCACAGGAGCAGTAAGGGCAGATGGTCGGGGTAGCCTTGCAGGATGCGATCTTTAGTTCAGGAACCTTGGCCTCTACGGCATCAAGGTTGAATCCCAACTCCCGAACAAAGAGGGATCCTGCGGCAATCCCAGAGATTTTAAGAAAATCCCTACGACTGACTCGCATTAAAGACTCCACTCCTTTCAGTTTTGGCGATTCACCGGCTAGGCTCTTTCTTGCCATCACCTCCCAGATTTGCCTGCGGTGAATCATTGAATGTGGCGTAATCAGGAAAAATAGTTGGTTAAAAATAAAGCCCCTGATAACAATTTTAACACCATGGAAAAACGAAAGACAAAGGTAGAAATTAGTGGTTTTCGGAATTTTCTGTCGTCTTTCCCCAACTACGTCCTTGCTAAAACTGATCCAGGGTAATTATTCTCCCTGAGTGGAACAATTCCTTCCCAATCCAAAAAATTCGAAGAGGGAGAAAACCCCTCAACTCTTGGGCGAGGGGTCTAGGGATCTTCTTGAGCTGGGCTACTGTTTGGTCTTTGCCGGGTCCTTGCTAAATCCTTCCTTTTGAGCCAAGAGGTCCAAATGTATTGTTAACAGGTCTTCCAAGAACATGTAAGGCTGGCTGGAGAGCTCCCGGGCGTCCAAGGTTTTGATGTAGCCCTTGCAGTTATCACAGACATCAATTTGGTAGTTGCTATCCTCCACATCCAAGTACCTGAGTTGTTCATGTCCCGCTCCACAGTAAGGGCACTCCAGGCGTTTGTACAGCCAAGTCGTGTCACAAAGGGAACAGTAGAGATACCTCTTACCGCCCTCCCCTTCTAACTTGGCGATCTGACCCAACTGGCCACAGACTGGACAGTGGGGCCGGGTCCAATCAGAATCATTGATCAAGTGCCGGGTGGCTTCAGCATATGAAATATAAAAGGGACGCAGGGAGTTAATAAACAGGAAGGAGAATAGGGATTGGTCCACACCTTCCTTCTCCGCCTGCTCCAAGATCGGAGCCAAATCCTCGTTAGCAAAGGTTTCACCCAGTTTAGAGAAATCCCAGGGAATCTCCTTGATCTTAGCCAGCTCTGCGCTTTTCTCTGAGCGGTGTTTCAAGAGGATTTCGATAAGTTTGTAAAACAGTTTTTCCACCTGGTTCGGGTTTAGGGGAGCAGACCAGTTCTTAATCAACGGTTCTCCTTTGAGGAGGCTGTCTTTAACCTCCTTGGCGGAAGGAATTTCTTTAGGTTCTTCCACCTTATTGGCCACTTTGATCTGTTCTTTCAGAACATCCCGGTAAAAACTGAGAACTGGTTCCAGTCCTTCGTTGGCCTCGATGGCCTTATCGAACTTCTTGATAATACCTTTGTCCACGTGATCCCCTCCAGTTGATTTTCCCGAGACTAGTTGCGCAGTCCTTGCAGTGGTGCGGGAATGCGCCCGCCGCGGTTGATAAAAGCTTGTGGGTTTCGGGTGTTAATTTCTAATACCGGAGCCCGTCCTAACAGTCCTCCGAATTCCACCCAATCTCCTGGTTTTTTCCCAGGGGCGGGAATGATACGGACTGCTGTAGTTTTGTTGTTGATCACTCCGATGGCAATCTCATCGGCAATGATACCGGCAATAACCGGGGGAGGCGTATCCCCTGGTATAGCGATCATATCCAAACCTACCGAGCAGACTGCCGTCATCGCCTCCAGTTTGCTTAAGGATAAGCTGCCTCGGTAAACCGCCTCGATCATCCCGGCGTCCTCGCTCACCGGAATAAAAGCCCCACTGAGACCTCCAACGTAGGAGGAAGCCATGGCGCCGCCTTTTTTGACTGCATCATTGAGCATGGCCAGAGCGGCTGTGGTTCCGGCCCCTCCGGTCATCTCCACTCCCATGGCCTCTAAGATACCTGCTACACTGTCTCCGACCAGAGGTGTCGGAGCCAGAGAGAGATCCAGTATGCCAAACTCCACCCCTAGTTTTTCCGCGGCTCGGCGGCCGATAAATTCCCCGGCCCGGGTGATTTTATAAGCAGCCCGCTTGATGACCTCGCTAAGAGTGCCGAAGTCACCTGAACCGGCGCTCTTCACCGCCTCCAAAACCACCCCGGGGCCGCTGACTCCCACATTGATGACACTCTCGGTCTCCTCCACACCGTGGACGGCACCGGCCATAAACGGATTGTCACTGGGCATGTTAGCAAAGACCACCAGTTTAGCGCAGCCGATACCATCAGAGTCGGCGGTGTTTTGGGCCGTTTCCACCACCACCTCCCCCATCCGGGCCACGATATCCATGTTGATTCCCGCCCTGGTGGAGGCGAGGTCCACTGAGGAACAGACCCTCCGAGTGCTGGCCAGTACCTCCGGGATGGACTCGATCAGCCTGAGGTCGCCATCGGTAGTTCCTTTGGCAACCAAGGCGGAGTAACCTCCGATGAAGTCGATGCCGATCTCCTCGGCCGCTTTATCCATAGCTTCAGCCACCGGCTGGGGGCTCTCTTCAAAGGAATCAGCCAGCAAGGCCACGGGGGTCACAGAAACCCGCTTGTTGATAATAGGGATCCCGTATTCCTTTTGAATTTCCGCAGCCACCGAAACCAGATTCTGAGCCACTTTGGTGATTTTGGTGTAGACCTTCTCGGCACAGCCACGAACTGTAGGAGCAGTACAATCCCGCAGGCTGATACCTAAGGTGATGGTGCGAATATCCAAGTTTTCGAACTCCACCATGCGGATGGTCTCTGCAATTTCCTTAGCTGATAAAGACACTGGTTTGACCTCCTAGATAGTGTGCATAAACCGGAAGACTTCTTCCTTGTGGATGTAGATCTTGACCCCAAGCTTTTTAGCCTCTTCCTCAAGCAACTTGCTCAGCTCATGGAAGCTGCAGCGCATCTTGGAGAAATCCACAATCATATTCATGGTGAAGAGATCCCGCATAACCGTCTGGGTGATATCGGCAATGTTCACATTCTGGTCGGCTAAGACTTTTGCCACACCGGCGATGATGCCTACCCTGTCCTTGCCGATGACGGTCACCACCCCGCGGTCCTGTACATCATTGGGCCTTGCCATGGCTTTTAATAACTCAAGAGACCCTTTCTTCTCCATAGCTCTCACTCCTGTTCCATATCCTCACTACCACCGCTCTCCGTGCCGGCAATCTGGGCCACTGCCACCACGTGATCGCCTTCAGCCAGGCGCATAATCCGCACCCCTTGGGTTGCTCGTCCAATAGAGGGGATGTTATTCACCGGAACCCGGATGATGACGCCTTCAGCAGTGGTCAACATGATGTCATTATCCTCCCTGACCACTTTCACCCCAACAATCGAACCGTTCTTGTCCGTTTTATTGAGTGTCTTGATGCCACGGCCGCCCCGACCCTGAAGCCGGTACTCGTCGATGTCAGTCCGTTTGCCGTATCCGTACTTGGTGACGACCAGTACTTCAGAGTTGGGTTTGACCACATCCATGCCCACTACTTCGTCGTTCTCGGCCAATTTGATGCCGCTGACCCCGTGGGCTGTGCGGCCCATGGGCCGGACGTCTTTCTCAGAGAAACGGATGGACATGCCTTCTTTAGTCACCATGATGATTTCCTGGTTTCCGTTGGTCATCCGAACGCCGATCAGTTCGTCCCCATCCACCAGGCCTATGGCATTAATACCGTTGGAGCGGATATTTTCAAACTCACTGAGAGAGGTCTTCTTAACCCGACCTTTCTTAGTCCCCATCACCAAATACCAGCTAGGGTCGAAATCTTTGATGGGTATAACCGCATTGATGACTTCCCCCGGCATAATCTGAATCAAGTTGATGATGGGGGTGCCCCTTGCCTTCCGGCCGGCTTGAGGTATCTGATAGCCTTTCAGCTTATGGACCCGTCCCCGGTTGGTAAAGAAGAGGATATCGGCGTGGGTTGAGGTGATGAAAAGGTGCTCCACGAAGTCTTCATCTTTGGTTGTGGCACCGGAAACCCCCCTGCCTCCCCTTCTTTGGGGCTTATAGGTATCTGCCGGCAAGCGTTTGATATACCCTTGGTGGGTGATGTTGACTACTATAGACTCATCAGCAATAAGATCCTCAATCTCAAAGTCTCCCACCGCGCTGCCGATGGTGGTGCGGCGGGGATCGGCAAACTCTTCTTTGATCTCCAAGAGTTCAGCCTTGACAATGCCGTATACCTTGCGGACATCTCCGAGAATCTCTTTATAATAGGCGATCTTCTCCAGGAGGTCTTTGTACTCCGCCTCCAGTTTTTCAATCTCCAAAGCGGTAAGGCGCCGCAGCCGCATATCCAAGATGGCCACCGCCTGTTTTTCACTGAGTGCAAACTCTCTCATCAGGGTTTCTTTGGCAACCTGGTCGTCCTCGGAACCGCGGATGATCTTGATCACCCGGTCCAAGTTGGCCACGGCGATCTTCAACCCTTCTAAGATGTGGGCCCTTTCCTCCGCCTTGTTCAGGAGGAACCTGGTGCGCCTAGTCACAACATCCCGCTGATGCTCCAGATAGTACTGTAGGGCCTGGCGCAAGGTCATGATCTTAGGTTCGTTGTCGACCAAGGCCAGCATAATCACTCCGAAGGTATCCTGGAGCTGAGTGTGCTTATACAGCTGGTTTAAGATGACATGAGGATTGATGTCCCGTTTGACCTCGATAACCACCCGCATACCCTTGCGGTCGGATTCATCTCTGAGATCAGTGATGCCCTCGACCTTCTTGTCCCGCACCAGCTGAGCGATTTTTTCAATTAAGGCCGCTTTATTGACCATGTATGGGAGTTCGGTGACGACAATCCTGCTCTTGCCGTTGGACAGCTGTTCGATGCTGGTCTTGGCCCTGACCTTGATGGAACCCCGTCCGGTGCGGTAGGCCTTTTTGATGCCGTCCCGGCCTAGAATGATACCGCCTGTTGGAAAATCCGGGCCTTTGATGTACCGCATCAAGCGGTCATCTGATATTTCAGGGTCATCTATGAGGGCCACCAGACCGTCGATCACTTCCCCAAGATTGTGCGGAGGAATATTGGTAGCCATACCGACAGCGATACCGCTGGCCCCATTGACCAGAAGGTTCGGAAAGCGGCTGGGCAAAACCATAGGCTGCTCCAAGCTCTCATCGAAGTTGGGGCCGAAATCGACTGTATCTTTGTCGATGTCGGCGAGCATCTTCATAGCGATCTTGGAGAGACGAGCCTCAGTGTATCTCATCGCCGCCGGTGGATCTCCATCGACGCTACCAAAGTTGCCATGCCCATCTACCAGCATGTACCGGTAAGAGAAATCTTGGGCCATGCGGACCATGGCGTCGTAAATGGCAGCATCACCGTGAGGGTGATACTTACCCATGACCTCGCCGACGATACGGGCCGACTTTTTGTGGGGTTTATCGGGCCATAAAGCCAGTTCACTCATGCCGTACAGAATCCGGCGCTGAACCGGTTTAAGTCCGTCCCTGACATCAGGCAGAGCGCGCTCCACAATTACACTCATGGCGTAATCCAGGTAGGAGCGTTTCATTTCTTCTACGATCTTTACTGGTACAACTTTTCCGTCTTTGTATTCCATCTCAGACCTTTCCTCCTACACATCCAGGTTAGTGACTTCCTTGGCATGGGCCTGGATGAACTCCCGTCGGGGTTCGACCTTCTCTCCCATCAAGGTGGTGAAGATTTCATCCGCCTCCACAACATCTTCCAAGCTGAGCTGTTTGATGATTCTGGTCTCCGGATTCATCGTGGTCTCCCAGAGCTGCTCGGAATCCATTTCACCGAGACCCTTATACCGCTGAATGGTGACCCCGCTGCGGCCCAGTTCCGCGAGGATTTTCTCTAGCTCCCGATCGCTCCAGGCATAATAGCGGTCTTTCCCTTTCTTGATCTGATAAAGCGGAGGCAAGGCGATATAAACGTGTCCGTTTTCCACCAAGGGCCGCATGTAGCGGTAGAAGAAAGTCAAAAGCAGAGTGCGAATATGTGCTCCGTCCACATCAGCGTCAGTCATGATAATTACCTTGTGATACCTGGCCTTATTCAGGTCAAATTCGTCACCGATGCCAGTGCCAAAGGCGGTAATCATCGCCCTGATCTCATTATTATTGAGTATCTTGTCCAGGCGGGCCTTCTCCACATTGAGAATTTTACCCCTTAAGGGCATGATGGCCTGAAACTGCCGGTCCCGGGCTTGTTTGGCTGTACCGCCGGCCGAATCACCCTCAACCAGATATAGCTCACTGAGAGCAGGATCAGCCACTGTACAATCAGCAAGTTTACCAGGAAGGGCGGAAACCTCTAAGGCATTCTTGCGCCTGGTCAGCTCCCGAGCCTTTCTCGCCGCTTCCCTGGCTCTGTAAGCTTGAACGGCCTTCTCAATGATTTTCTTGGCCGTTGCCGGGTTTTCTTCCAAGAATATGGTCAGGGCTTCAGCTACAATGTTCTCCACGAAACCCTTCATCTCGCTGTTGCCCAGTTTGGTCTTAGTCTGACCTTCAAATTGGGGTTCAGAGAGCTTTACTGAAAGAACCGCGGTACATCCCTCCCGGACGTCTTCCCCTGAGAGGTTAGGGTCATTCTCTTTGAGCAGGTTGTATCGCCGGGCGTAATCATTCAACGATCGGGTCAAAGCAGACCGGAAACCGGTCAGGTGTGTGCCTCCTTCGTGGGTATGAATGTTGTTGGCGTAGGAAAAGATGGTTTCAGAGTATCCGGTGGTGTACTGCATGGCGAATTCCACCTCACCGGCCTCTCCTTCTTTCCGGTGGTAGATGATTTCCTTGTGCAGCGGGTCCTTATTACGGTTCAAATATTCAACAAAGGACTTGATGCCGCCGTCGTACTGGAAGACTTCTTCCACATCGCTCCGGTAGTCGATAAGTGTAATCTTGACCCCGGCGTTCAAGAAGGCCAGTTCCCGCAGGCGGTAAACTAAAGTCTCCGTTTTGTATTCTAAATCCTCGAAGATCTCCCCGTCCGGTTTAAAGGTAATCACCGTACCGGTGGCATCAGTCTCACCGATGACCTCCAGTTCTCCTGTGGGGATGCCTCGGTGGTATTTCTGCCAGTAAATTCTACCGTTTCGGTAAACCTTTACTTCCAGCCACTCCGAGAGAAAGTTAACGACGGAAACACCTACACCGTGGAGACCTCCGGAAACTTTGTAGGCACTCTCATTGAACTTACCGCCGGCATGCAAAACGGTGAGCACAACCTCCACCGCCGGTTTACCCACCTTGGGATGAATATCCACCGGGATACCGCGGCCGTTGTCGGTTACTGTCACCGAGCCGTCCTTGTTGATCTCCACCACGATGTTATCGCAATAGCCGGCTAGGGCTTCGTCGATACTGTTGTCAACGACCTCGTAAACTAGGTGATGTAAGCCTCGCTCATCGGTGCTACCGATGTACATCCCGGGACGACGCCGAACAGCTTCTCGGCCTTCCAACACCTGGATCTGTTCTGCATCATAGTGCTGCTCTTTGCCTGGTGTAT
The DNA here is from genome assembly GCA_017656135.1 of Bacillota bacterium. Taxonomy (GTDB): domain Bacteria; phylum Bacillota; class UBA5301; order UBA5301; family UBA5301; genus JACDOJ01. The sequence goes on from JACDOJ010000001.1 coordinate 56,498, forward strand.
TGTTAGCCAAATGCCTAACCTCCTGCTACTTCAGATAATTATCTAAATGAGCTATATCGTTGGCACCCCGTTTTTTGAGTGTGCTTGCTGAAATCTGGGACAGATAGGTGCCTTTGGTGGTAACCACAAAAGATTTAGGATTGCCTTCGGAAACGTCGATGAGCTCCCCTTTATCCTCCGTTTCCTCCAGGAACCTTCGGGTCAGTTTGGAGTGAAACCGCAAATTATAATCAAAGATGGCTACTACCTGGGAAAAAGTGATGACGTGGTCCCCTCCTAAATGCAGAAACATAACTCCTCTCCCTCCTAAATCTTTCTCAAAGCTGATTTACCTTGCCGTTGGCCACTTTGAACACCTTAGCCGCTTTCAGCTGGTCAAGATCAAAAAAATCCAGTTCGGTACTGGTAACAATGACCTGAACCTGATCTTTTACCACATCCATCAGATATTTTCGGCGAGTTTTGTCCAGCTCTGATAAAACATCATCCAGTAAAAGAACGGGGTATTCCCCGGTCTGTTCCTTCATAAACTCAAGTTCCGCCAGTTTCAAAGCCAAGGCAGCGGTGCGCTGTTGTCCTTGGGAACCGAAAGTCCGGACATCCCTTCCGTTGACTAGGAGATTAAGGTCATCTCGGTGGGGACCGTACCCAGTAGCCCCTCGTTGGATTTCCTCTTTCTCCTTGGCTTTAAAGTACTTCAGCAGGACTTCTCTCTGTTCGTTTTGGTCCACCTGCCAACTGCCATCCAGTATCCTGGTTCTTTGACCACCCCAAGCCGGATAACTGGAGACGTACTCCAGGGCCAGTTCTTCTCTGTCTTTAGTGATGGCTTGGTGAATTGCTCTGGCATAGGCAGTGATCCGGTGTAAAGCTTCGATACGCTTGGCAGTTAGCCGGATAGCTAATTCGGTTAATTGCACGTCAAAGACTTCTTTAAGAGTGGGATTGGCCCCGTTTTGCACCTGTTTCAAGAGGTTGTTTCTTTGCCCCAGAACCTTGGAATAATCTATGAGGTTGCTACGGAAACCGGGGTTGATCTGGGCCAACTCCAAATCGATGAAACGCCGACGGTGGCTTGGTCCTCCCTTGACTATATTTAAGTCCTCCGGTGTGAAGATAACCACAGTCAAATAACCCAAGAGTTCACTGCGTTTTGCTAACAAGGTGTGGTTTAAGGTGATGGTTTTGCCACTTTTTTTGTCGTACTCGACCTTTAGTATCAGGTCTCCCCATTTGGATTCCACCTGGACCTGAACCTGGTAAGCTGAAGCACCACTACCGACATTGATCAAATCCCGGTCCTGTGGGGTTCGGAAAGACTTTCCGGTTCCTACCAAGTAGATGGCTTCCAGTAGGTTAGTCTTGCCCTGAGCGTTCTCACCACAGATGAGATTGAGTCCTGGTGCGAAAGAAAGCTTTTGGTGGTCATAATTACGAAAATTGTGTACTTCTAACCCCTTGATAATCACAATCTATACTCCAGACTGAACAATCTTCCATTCACCGATATTCTCAACTGCAATGATATCTCCTGGACGCAATTTTCGTCCCCTTCTCAGCTCCACTTCCCCGTTGACTCTGACCAGGCCACTTTTGATCAGCATTTTCCCTTCGCCGCCGGAGCCAACAACATTGATGTATTTGAGAAACTGGTCCAGAGTTATATATTCAGTGTTGATAGTTACGCTTTCCACAATCTCACCTTAGCATAACCGGCATAACGACATAGGTGTAGTTTTCATCGTTCTCAGGGTGAATCACCGCCGGACTGTGCTTTCCGGTCAGTTTTAGTATTACCGAATCGGTGTCTAGAATCCTGAGAACTTCGATGATGTAGCGGGCGTTAAAAGCAATCTCCAAACGTTCTCCGCTAGCAGAGATGGAGACTTCATCGTAGGTTTCACCGACATCCGGGACATTTGCTGATAAGGAGAGTTTCTCCGGTTCAATGTTAAACTTGACTACACTGCTTCCCTCTTTGGCCAGAAGGGATGCCCTCTCTACAGCGGAGAGGAAGCTACTTCGGTTCACCTGGGCCTCGGTGATGAAGCTGGTGGGGATGACCTGCCGGTAGTTGGGAAACTGCCCGTCAATTAAGCGGGAAATAAACCGGGTTTCCCCCACTTTGAACAAAATGTGATTTCCGCTGAGCAGGACCTGAATCTCATCATCGGTGCTCTCTAAGACCCTGCTGACCTCAGTAAGGCACTTGGTGGGGATGATGACCTTTTGCTCGCCCAAATCCTCCTCTAAGGTCCGAGACGAATAAGCCAAGCGAGAGGTGTCAGTTGCCACCAGGGATAAGGTCGTCTTCTGGGCATCCCAGAGAACACCTGTCAAAAAAGGTCTGGTTTCATCGAGGGAAACAGCAAAGGATGTTTCCTTGATCATTTTTCTAAGAACATTTTGCGGGATAGACCAGTACCCATCAGCCCTGGTTTCCGGCAGAGAAGGAAAATCCTCTGCTGACATGGGGTTAACTACAAACCGGGAGCGCCCGCTCTTGATTTCCACGCTGTTCTTACCAGAAACCTCTCCTACAGAGATACCTTGACTGGGGAGTTTGCGAACAATGTCAGTCAAGTACTTGGCTTCCAGGACAACTGAGCCTTCTTCCTGAATATTGACTGGGAGGAAGCTTTCAATTCCCAACTCTAAGTCGGTGGCCACGAGCCTCAACCGGTCGTCTTTGGCCTCTAAAAGGATACCCGATAATATCGGTAGGGTTGATTTAGAGGGAACTGCCTTGCCTACAACTTGAAGGCCCTGATAAAAAAGATCTCTGGGACATTCAAACTTCATTGCAGATTCCGCCTTTCTCCATAAATTCACACTACTGTTTCTGTCATATAAATTATTTATCTAATCTAACAGCAGTAGTAATAAGGTCTGTGGTTTTGTTGATAACTCGCGTCTTAGCCCATAAAAAACAGTTTTGGCTGTGGATACCATTGTGGGCGAGGCTTAATAGTTATCCACATCATTAACGATTTACGGCGTATTTTGTAAAAAACCGCCGGTTATCCACAATTATCCGCAAACAATCCTCGGAACAGTCAACAGAATCACTTGAGGTTGCGGATCAACTCTTTGATGGTCTTGGCGAACTCGGGATCCTGGTTTATTGTTTCTGAAATCTTTTCAAAAGCGTGTAAAACCGTAGTATGATCTCGGCCGCCGAAGGCTTCCCCGATCTTAGGCAAAGAGGCATCTGTGAGCTCTCGAGCAAGGTACATGGCTACTTGCCGGGGAAAAGCCACTGCTCGGCTTCTTTTCTTTGTTTTCATCTCTGAAACGTCAATATTGAAATAATCTGCAACAGCCTGCTGAATGTCTTTGATCTCAATACGTTTGTTTTTCACTGCGGATAGAATGTCCTTAAGAACTTCAGTTGCCAGCTCAAGATCCACAGGCTTATTGGTCAAAGCAGAGTAGGCCACAACCCGAATTAAGGCCCCTTCCAGCTCTCTGATATTGGAATGAATATTTTCTGCGATGAAAGAAAGTACTTCCTGAGGCACCTGCATCTTTTCTAGGCGGGCCTTTTTATCCAAAATGGCTATCCTGGTTTCCAAATCAGGCGCCTGGATATCCGTGATCAGGCCCCATTCGAAACGAGAACGCAGCCTGTCTTCTAAGGTAGGAATATCCTTTGGCGGCCGGTCACTGGAGAGCACAATCTGTTTGTTGGCTTCGTGAAGTGCATTAAAGGTATGGAAAAATTCTTCCTGAGTCCTCTCCTTGCCGGCCAGAAACTGGATATCGTCTACCAGCAAAACATCGATATTGCGGTATTTATTACGGAACTCCGCAGTTTTATCATCTCTGATGGCATTGATCATGTCATTGGTGAACTGTTCTGAGGTCACGTAAACCACGTTCATTCCCGGTGAGTTCTCCAAGACAAAGTGGCCGATGGCATGCATCAGATGGGTTTTCCCCAGTCCTACTCCACCATAGATAAAAAGGGGGTTGTAGGCCCTGGCTGGGGCCTCGGCCACCGCCAAAGAAGCAGCATGAGCAAACCTGTTGCTGTCTCCGACAACAAAGGTTTCAAAGGTGTACTTAGGGTTCAATTTGGCTTCTTCAACCTTGTTGCTCACTTTGTCGTCTTTGGTTCCAGTTTCTTGTTTTTGTAAAGGGGGGCCCTTAGGTTTTTCCTCTGGGAGCAACACCTGCAAATTCCATTCCCTGCCGGTGACCGTATGTAAACTCTTTTCAATCAGGGGGATGTACCGGGAGACCACCCAATCCCGGGAAAACTCATTGGGTGCCTCCACCACAAAATTATTACCTGAGGTATACAAAGGGGTTAACCCTTTAACCCAGGTTTTGAAGCTGGTTTTGGGCATTTCAATGGCCACGATTTCCAAGGCTTTTTTCCATACTTCTTGAAGGTTGTTAGACACTAGTTCTCACCTAATAATTTTAATTTATCTCTGTTGATTAACGCGTCTAAAGCAGGATTGAGTTTGCGTTTTCCTGATTCGGCCATGACAACAAGTCCCTGGTCAGTGAGGGCCACTAAATCTCGATAGGCGGAGCTGGGGCTGGTCCCAACGTATTCTGCGATTTTCGAGGGGCCCAGGGCACCTTTCTCCAGCAAAACTGCGAGGATCGCTTTTTGGCGCTGGGAAAGGTCTTGAAGGACCTCTTTCAGCCTAATATTATCCTTGTAAGATTCACCACGGGAAAAGTCAGCTCCTCCCAGGTTTTTGGATGAAGAGGATAAATGGCTGGTGGCGGCTGCCTCAGGCAGAGAGAGCTGTACTATGGTACCACGGTCCAAGTTATCTTCAATGTGCAATCTGCCACCGATGGACTGCATCAATCTAGATACAGTGGTCAGACCGGATCCCACTCCTTTGATATACTGCCGCATCTGCGCTGTTGAGGTAGTGAATCCAGGTTGCAGTGCTCGAATTTTGTCTGAGATTCCCGGGCCTTGATCACTTACCTGGATTCCCGTTCCGTTGGGAAAAATAGAGACGACTACCCCTTGGCAATTAGCATGGATGACATTTTCCGTTACCTCTTTTACCACGGCAAATGGGAGGTTGCCGCCGCTTTTTTGGTGGAGTGAGTAAGTGGTCTCTGCAAGATCTTTTAAAAATTGCGCCAAGTCTGGTGATTCAAGATCCTGAATTTTGGGAGGTGTTGAAAGGTTGTCATAAATGGCGATCCGGGCTGAGTAGATAGGGCGCTTTTTACCTCTTTTTGAAATGAAATAGAACCACTTGAAATCATGTAACAATGATTTCACACCTCTTAAGACTGATTCTTATCCACAAACAAAACCACCAATCTGGTAGGGATAGTTAGGATATTCGTTATCGAGATATCCACAACCTCTTTTTTCTGAATGTGGATAAACTTTTTGGCCAGTGAATGGAAGGCTAAAACCCCAGTAACAAAAGGGGTTTTGGATTCTTTCAGCAGTTAATAATGATACCGGGTTTTTGGAGAAATGTCTAGGATTTAAGCACAATTTCCACAGGTTTTCCACAGGCTGAGGATTCACAGAAAACCCACAAGCAAAACCAGGTTATCCCCAGAGTTATCCACAATCTCCACTGAAATCATTTCACTTTCTGCTAAAACCACTATACCAAAGGGATCCAAGAATAAAACACAGCTATCCAAAGAATTATCCCCAAGGTTATCCACAATGTGTGGATATCCACTTGTCCTTGACTTTGCCCTTTTGGTTGGCTATAATTTTAATGATTGTCTATATAGGGGGTGGGTGCAGCGTGAAAAGAACTTTTCAGCCTAACAACCGTAGGCGGAAAAAGGTTCACGGTTTTCGTCAACGGATGCGCACCCGCGCAGGTAGGCGGGTTCTGCAGCGCCGCCGTCAGCGTGGGCGTAAACGGCTGTCAGCTTAAATGCAGGGTAGGAGGTCCAAGAGGGGCCTCTTTTTTATGTAGAAGGGTATTGAAATAGGTGCGGTAATGAAAACTAACAAGTTAACCACTCTTTCCAAACAAAAGCAAATCTCCAAAGTTTTTGAAGAGGGCAGCTCTTACTCCAACCGGTTTTTTGTGGTTCGGGCTCTGCCTAATGGAGGAGATGGACCGAGGTTTGTCTTTGCGGTGGGGAAAAGGTACGGCAAGGCTGTAGAGCGTAACCGGATAAAGCGGCGAGCCCGGGAAATACTGAGACAAAATCTGGATATAATTCCTACTGGATACGATTACGCCATAATTCCCCGGCTGCCTTGTCAAACTGGGGAGTTTGCAGAGCTGGAGACGCACTTGCTTCAGGCCCTTGCCGGTGCAGCCAGCCGAAAGGGGAATCAACAGTGATGCAACAATTGGTGATTAGGGCTATCCAAGCCTATCAGCGATACATATCGCCTTGTAAACCTCCGTCTTGCCGGTTCTACCCAACTTGTTCCCAGTATACTTTGGAAGCCGTCCAGAAGTACGGTTGGTTGAAAGGTACTTGGTTGGGTTTGAAACGGATTTTGCGGTGCCATCCCTACCACAAAGGTGGGTATGACCCGGTTCCGTAAGGTTTTATTTGCCATTAGGCAGGATTTTAAGCCCTTGGAAACAAAATTCATTTTGTTAACTTTTCTTAGACAAAGTGAAAGTGGGGATGAAGCATTTGAGCTTTCTAACAGGCATTATTAGCTCTTCCCTGGAGTTTTTTCATTCTTTTACCGGAAGCTGGGGATTAGCTATTATTTTATTAACAGTTGCGATAAGATTACTGCTTTATCCGTTGACTGCCAGCCAAACCAAGAGCATGGCTGCTATGCGGGACTTGCAGCCGAAGATGAAAGAATTACAGGCTAAATACAAGGACAAACCGGAAGAATACCAGAAACGAATGTTGGAGCTATATAAAGAGCATAAAGTTAACCCTTTAGGCGGTTGTTTGCCGGTTTTACTCCAAATGCCCATTCTTTTCGCCCTTTTTTACGTACTTAGGGAATTTGATTTTGGCTCGCAATCCGGCTTTCTGTGGATCCAGTCCCTGAGCCAGCCTGATTCTACCTATTTAATGCCGATTTTAACTGCGGTTACTACTTATATGCAGATGATGCTGACTCCAACGGATTCCTCTCAAAAGACGATGATGTACATCATGCCTGCCTTCATCGGTATCATCAGCATGCAATTCCCGGCAGGCCTTACTCTGTACTGGGTAGTGAGTAACATCATCGCTTACCTCCAGCAGATGGTAATCAATAAACGTCTTTTAGGAAGCGAAGAAGAGGGGAGCGTCGCAAATTGAGATCAGTTGAAGCCGTAGGCAGAACCGTCGAAGAAGCTATTGCCGAGGCTCTGGACCAACTGAAGATTCAGCGGGACCAGGCCCAGATAGAAGTCATTGACGAGGGAACCAAAGGTATTTTTGGACTAATTGGCACGAAACTGGCCCGGGTCAGAGTTACCATCAAGGACCAGACCGTTCCGGAGCCGGGGGATACGGCGCTGAAGCCAGAAACCGAAGAGGCTGAAGGTCTCCAAGCTAAAGCTGAGTGGGGTAAGAACTTTTTGACTCTGTTGGTCGCTCATATGGGGGTACAGGCAGAGGTAACCATCGTCAATATTGGTGACTACATTCTCCTGGAGCTTTCCGGGGAGAATATGGGGCTTCTAATCGGCCGCCGAGGCCAGACTTTAGATGCCATCCAGTACCTGGTCAATTTGGCCGCGGCCAAAGCAGGTTTCCAAGGTGCCAAATTCATGGTCGATGCCGAAGATTATCGGAAACGGCGTCAGCAGGCCTTAGAGCAGCTAGCTGAGCGCTTGGCTTCCAAGGTGATTTCCCGTCGCCGGAAAGCGGTTCTCGACCCGATGTCACCGATGGAGCGGCGAATCATCCACCTATCCCTGCGGGACAATCCTAAAGTTTGTACCTACAGTGAAGGAAAAGAGCCTTACCGCCGGGTGGTCATTGATCTGAAAAAGTAGTTTCTTAATTTTTTCCTTCTTTGCGAGCAGTCGTTGGAGATCAGAGTTTCTGGCGGCTGCTTTTATGGTATTGAGACGGAAAAGGTAAACTAACCGGTAGAGGTGGTAGAGTGCCTGCTATATCCCTGATTGATACGATCGCGGCGATTTCCACCCCCCTTGGAGAAGGTGGTATAGGCGTTATTCGGGTAAGCGGACCGGATGCTGTGGAGATCGTGGACAAAGTCTTCGTTCCCGCCGGAAAAGGGGCTGGTTATCTTAAAACGGTGCCTTCTCACACTGTTCATTATGGGCATATCATCACAGACCAGGGTGATTACATCGACGAAGTTTTAGTCACGGTGATGCGGGCTCCTAGGACCTACACCCGAGAGGATACCGTGGAGATCAGCTGTCATGGAGGGATAACCCCAGTTCGGGCGGTTTTGGAACGGGTGCTCGAAGCTGGGGCTCGTCTGGCTGAGCCTGGGGAGTTTACCAAACGGGCCTTTTTGAATGGCCGTATTGACCTGGCTCAGGCTGAGGCAGTGATCGACATCATTCGCTCCAAAACCCGGGCCAGCCAAGAGATAGCTCTCAGGAACCTACACGGCGAGCTCTCCCAGAGAGTTACTGAGATCCGGGAATCTTTGCTTCAGGCCCTAATGTATCTGGAGGCATCCATCGACTTTCCGGAAGACGAGATCCCCCCTTTGGAGGAAGACTTGGGGGTTATCTTAAAAACAATAAAACAGCGGCTGGAAGAGTTGATAGATACCGCCAGGACCGGCCGGGTTTACCGAGAAGGACTGGCCACTGTAATTGCCGGCAAGCCCAATGTGGGCAAATCCAGTTTGTTAAATGCCCTGGTGCAGGAGGAACGGGCCATAGTCACCAATATTCCTGGTACTACTCGGGATCTCTTGGAGGTCGAGGTCAATCTCAACGGGTTGCCTTTGAGGATCATAGATACAGCCGGGATCCGGTTGACTCATGATGAGGTTGAGAAAATCGGTGTTGCCAGGAGCAAACAGGCTCTGGAGCGAGCAGATATCATTTTGTTTTTGGTGGATGTTGCTGAAGGTACCAATGAGGAAGATTTTCACATTGCTGAAGTACTGCCTCCTGAGAAAACCATCCTGGTGGGTAATAAAATTGATGAGGGTAAAAATGTCGATTTATCCGCTCTATTTCGGCGTTTTGGAGCGCCTGTTTTCATCTCGGCCCAGGAAAAGACAGGCCTTGATAAGCTGAAAGAAGCAATTATCAGCAAAGCGGCTCTCTTGGAAATCAGTTCCGCTGAAGTAGTCTTTGTAACCAATGTACGCCATCTAGATGCCTTGCGGCGGGCCAAGGAGGCCGTAGAGGCGGCTACCCACAGTCACCAAGAGGGCTTGGCTGCAGATTTCATCACCATTGACTTGCACGCTGCTGTGGACGCCTTGGGGGAGATCACCGGAGATAGCGCTTCCGACGACTTGGTAAACCGGATTTTCGCCTCTTTCTGCATCGGCAAGTGAGGAGAAAGAATATGGGTTTCGAACAGTTTTATGATGTCATTGTGGTCGGCACAGGACACGCCGGTTGTGAGGCAGCGGTTGCCGCTGCCAAGATGGGCTGCAGGACCCTTATTCTCACTGTGAACATGGATAATGTGGCCCTAATGCCCTGTAATCCCAGCCTGGGAGGCCCAGCCAAAGGTCACTTGGTACGGGAGATCGATGCTTTAGGCGGGGTCATGGGCCAGGTTGCCGATGAAACCTATATCCAAATCCGGATGCTCAACACCAGCAAGGGCCCGGCGGTGCACGCTTTGCGGGCGCAGATTGACAAAAGGGCCTACAGCCGTCGGATGAAGGAGCTTTTGGAAACCACACCCAACTTAGACCTAAAGCAAGGAATTGTCACTAGGCTGCTGGTGGAGAAGGGCCGGGTCGTTGGGGTCAGACTCAAAACCGACCTGGATGTCAAGGGTAAAGCGGTGATCTTGGCCACTGGTACCTATTTAAAGGGCCGGGTTTACTACGGGCATGTCAATTACGCTTCCGGGCCTCAAGGAAATCAGCCAGCGGTAGAATTGGCCGATCACCTGGAGGAGCTGGGCCTGAAGCTCCAGCGCTTTAAGACCGGCACTCCACCTCGCATCCATGGGGACACCGTCGACTTTTCAAGGACTCAAGAGATGCCTGGGCATAACCTTCGGCGGGGTTTCTCCTTTTGGAGACTTCTAGAGCCTAAAGAGCAGGTTTCCACCTGGTTGACTTACACTACCGCCAAAACCCACGAAATCATCCAAAAGAATATGGACAAAGCCCCGATGTATACCGGAGAGATTACCGGTGTTGGCCCGCGCTATTGTCCGTCGATTGAGGCGAAGGTGCACGAGTTTCCTCATAAGGAGAGCCATCAGATCTTCATCGAACCGGAGGGATTAGGGACCAAAGAAATGTATCTGGCCGGGTTTTCCACCAGCTTGCCGGAGGATGTGCAGATTGAAATGATTAAGACCATCCCTGGTCTAGAGCATGTGGCGATTATGCGCCCCGGTTATGCCATTGAGTACGAATCCATCGATCCGCTGGAGCTCAAAGCCAATTTAGAGACCAAAAAGTATCCAGGACTTTTCTCGGCCGGCCAGATCAACGGAACTTCCGGCTATGAGGAGGCAGCGGCCCAGGGCTTGATTGCCGGTATCAACGCTGCTCTGGCTGTTAAAGGGGAGGAACCCTTTCAGCTCAAGCGGTCTGACGCCTACATCGGGGTTCTCATTGATGATTTGGTGACCAAAGGCACGGCAGAACCCTATCGCTTGTTAACTGCCAAAGCAGAGTACCGGCTGCTTCTCCGTCAAGACAATGCCGATCTGCGCTTGACGGAGAAGGGCTACCGTCTGGGGCTCATCTCCGAGGAGAAGTATGCCAGGTTTTGCCGCAAGAGGGAAGCTATTGAGAATATGGTTTCGGTCTTGGAGTCTACCACCATTCCTGACAGTCGAGAGGTCAATGCCAAGTTGGTTGAACTTGGCTTAGAGCCTCTGCAGCGTGCGGTTACCGGGGATGCTTTCCTGAGGCGTCCAGAGGTTAATTACCACATTGTCAAAGAACTGGTTCCGGGGCTGGACCAAGAAACGGATCCGGATGTGACGGAACAGGTGGAATTGCAGGTCAAATATAAAGGTTACATTCAACGCCAAGAGGAGCAGGCTAAGCGGTTCTTGAAATTGGAAGAGAAGCGCCTGCCTCCAGATTTGAACTACTCGGAACTGCAGGGTTTGAGCATGGAAGCCCGGGAAAAACTGAATAGAGTCAGGCCTGAGTCTTTGGGACAGGCCGCACGCATTTCCGGGGTCTCCCCGGCAGACATCAATTACCTGGCCTTATACTTGGAGCAGCGTCGTAGGAGATAGGCATGATATCGTTTAAGAACCAACTTCAAAAAGAGCTAGCAGACTTTGGTTTAGACTATTCAGAGGGAACCTTGGAGAAGCTTTTAGAGTATGCTGGCTATGTATTAGAAGAGAACAAGAACCAGAACCTCACTCGGATCGTTGAACCTGAGGCGGTTGTTACTAGGCACCTGGTTGATTCCCTAGTCCTCCAGAAGTGGTTTCCTAGTTTAGAAGCGGGCTCTTTGCTGATCGATTTAGGTACCGGCGGTGGCTTTCCTGGTGTTCCCCTGGCCATCACCTGGCCTGGAGTGCAGGTGGTGTTGGTGGACAGTGAGCGGAAGAAGGTGGATTTTCTTCAGCGCGCCGCGAGAGAGTTGGCCCTGGCAAATGTCACTGCAGTGCATGCCCGGGCCGAGGAGCTAGGGCGCGATGATGATTACCGGGAACAAGCCGATTTAGTAGTGGCCCGATCAGTTGCCAAGCTGCCTGTGCTCTTAGAGTATTCTCTTCCTCTGGTCAAAATTGGTGGAAGGTTCTGTTCGTATAAGGGTGAAGGAGTGGAGTCTGAGGTTGCAGAGTCGGATAAGGCCTTAAAGGTGTTGGGTGGCCGGTTAGATTCTCTCCTGGCATACACTTTGTCTTCAGGAGACACCCATCATTTGGTGGTGTTTTTGAAAGCGACTCAAACGCCTCACATTTACCCCCGTAGGCCTGGAATCCCCCAAAAGAGACCGCTTTCCTAGAGGATATGTATCTCTCGGCGACGAATCTACCCCTTGGATTGTTTCAGGTTGTTTCACGTGAAACATTGCGAGGGATATTGTTACATGGCAGATAAAATATGGGATAGACTGCTCAAAAAGAACCTGCAAAATCAGGCCAACCAGCAGGTTGTTCGCCTTCCAGTGGATAAAATTAAACCCAATCCACACCAGCCGCGCCAAGCCTTTTTAGAGGAAGATCTAACCAAGCTGGCTGAGTCCATTAAAACCCATGGTTTGTTACAGCCAGTCATCGTCACCAAGTCTGAATCAGAGGGCTCTGAATATATATTAGTAGTCGGTGAACGCCGGCTCCGGGCATCAATCTTGGCAGGTTTATCGGAGGTGCCTGCGATCATAGGGACCTACAGTGAGCAGGAGCTGGCTGAGGTGGCTTTAGTAGAGAACCTGCAGCGAAAAGATCTCTCGGCCATAGAAGAGGCCAAGGCCTACCGGGATCTCTTGGATCGATTCGGCTTAACCCAATCCCAACTAGGCGAAAGAATTGGGAAAAGTCAGAGTGCGATTGCCAATAAATTGCGGCTGTTATCCCTTCCGGCTGAAGTTCAGGAATATATTTCCCGGGAAATAATCAGTGAGCGGCATGCCAGGGCGTTATTGAAACTCCCGCCGGAGCTGGTTGTAGATACAGCTAAGCAGGTGGTCCGGAGGGGGCTCACGGTAAAGCAGACTGAGGCCTTGGTTCAGCGTATGCTTCAGGAGAAAACTAAACAGTCCAAGAAAGTGATCAGGGTTTTTAAGGACGCCAGGCTTTTCAGGAATTCGGTCTTAAAGTTGGTCAAGGACTTAAAGGCTGGGGGCCTTAATGTGAAGGTCAGTGAGTCTGAAGCCGAAGATAGTTATAGTATTACTATCAATATATCTAAGAGCAACAGGGGGCTAAACTGATGGGGAGGATTTTGGCTGTTGTCAACCAAAAAGGCGGTGTCGGAAAGAGCACAACCACTGTTAACCTGGCAGCATGCCTTGGCACCACCGGACGGAGGGTGCTTATGGTCGATACGGATCCCCAAGGCAATGCTACCAGCGGTATCGGTATCAATAAAAGCCGGGTCAAAAAGTGCATCTATGACGTCTTAATTGACGGAGTAGGAATTGAAGAAGTGGCTTTGCCGGCGCCTTATCCCGAGCTCAAAGATGTGCGTGTTGTTCCGGCCACCATTCAGCTAGCTGGTGCCGAGGTGGAATTGGTTTCTATGATGAGCCGGGAGTATCGACTGAAGAGCGCCCTGGATGCGGTGAAAAACGATTATGACTTCGTCATTATGGATTGCCCGCCTTCTCTCGGTCTCTTGACTATCAACGCCTTGACAGCTGCTGATGGAGTGGTGGTGCCTATCCAGTGTGAGTATTACGCCTTGGAAGGTTTAAGCCAGCTCTTAGATACAATTAATCTGGTTAAGAAGCACCTTAATCGGGAGTTGGAGATTGCTGGTGTTCTCTTGACCATGTTCGATGCCAGGACTAATCTGGCCCAACAGGTCATCGATGAAGTCAAGGGATACTTTGGAGACAAGGTTTACAAGACGGTGATTCCGCGAAATATCAGGCTGAGTGAGGCCCCTGGCTACGGTAAACCTATAAACCTCTATGACCCGAATTCCAGGGGTGCTAAGGCGTACGAGGCCTTATGCGAAGAGGTGATCAACCGTGGCTAGGCAGGCATTGGGTAGAGGGTTAAAAGCCTTAATTAATACCGATGAATATGATAACCAGGAAGTGCAGGAGATCAGAATCAGTGCTATTGCACCTAACCCCTACCAGCCCCGTAAAGACTTTGATCAAGAGAAACTGAATGAGCTGGCCCAGTCCATAAAGGAACACGGGGTTATTCAGCCACTGGTGGTTAAGAAGGTCGGTGAAGGCAACTACGTACTTGTTGCCGGGGAGCGTCGGTTCAGAGCTTCCCAACTCGCTGGGCTGGATACCGTGCCGGTCATTGTTAAAAATCTTGATGAGAACCAGATGATCCAGTGGGCGCTGGTGGAAAACCTACAGCGGGAAGATCTAAACCCCATTGAGGAAGCGGTGGCTTACCAACGGCTCTCTCAGGAGTTTGGGCTCACCCAAGAGGAAATAGCCAAAGTGGTAGGCAAGAGCCGGCCAGCGGTAGCCAATACCATGCGGTTGTTAACTTTGCCACAGGAAATTCAAGATGCTGTTTCACGTGGAACTTTAAGTATGGGCCATGCCCGGTGTTTGATCGGCTTATCCTCAGGCGCCCAGCGTCAGCTGTTCCAAAAAATTATCACCGAAAAACTCAGTGTCCGGCAGACAGAGGAAGCCTGTGAAAAACTAAAAAACAGCAGTAAAAACAAGAAGCAACCACGAAAACAGGCTAAAATCGCCAAGGATCCCTATATTCTTGCTGCAGAAGAAGATCTGCGCCAAAGGTTTGGCACCAAGGTTCATATTGAGTGCAAAAAGACGGGCAAGGGAAAGATACAAATAGATTTTTACAGCAGCGAGGAGCTAAACCGGTTGCTGGATCTATTAGGAACAGGTACTGGTGAGGTAAGATGATTTATCTAGATAACGCGGCGACTTCGTGGCCCAAACCGGAATCAGTCTACCGAGAGGTGGGAGACTTCCTGCGTCGAGCTGGGGCCAACCCTGGCAGAGGGGGACATGCTCTGGCCCGGGCTGCCTCTGAGATGGTGGAATCGGTCCGCCAGGAACTGGCCACCTTCTTTCATGTCTCCCGTCCGGAGCAGTTCGTCTTCACCAGCAACGCCACCGATGCTCTGAACCTGGCCATCAAGGGCACCTTGAACCCGGGAGATCACGTCGTTACCAGCAGTTTGGAACACAACTCGGTCTTGAGGCCCCTGTACCACTTAAGCCAAGAACGGGATGTCAGCTATACTGTGGTTGAGGCTGGACCCGATGGCCTCATCACGGCCGAGGAGATCATAGCGGCTGTCACTCTCCGGACTAAACTAATCGTGTTGACCCATGCCTCTAATGTCACTGGTGGATTGTTGCCGATAGAGGAAGTAGGTAACTATGCCAGGGAAAAAGGCATTATCTTTTTGGTGGATGCAGCCCAGACTGCAGGGGAGATCGAGATTGATTTAGAAAAGCTTCCTGTGGATATGCTGGCTCTGGCAGGCCACAAGGCCCTCATGGGGCCGACCGGCATCGGGGCCCTGTATATCCGGGAAGGTGTGCTGCTGAAGAGCCTGAAAGAAGGCGGAACTGGCACCAGGTCCGATTTAGAGCATCAGCCTGAGGAATGGCCGTACAAATACGAAAGTGGAACGCTAAATACTTCCGGAATCGCCGGATTGGGAGCGGCACTGGCCTTCATCAAAGAAGTGGGGCTCCAGGCAATTTCCCAGCACATCATGGATCTAACCCAATCTTTCCTGGCCGGTTGTACTCAGATACCAGGGGTCAAGGTCTACGGCCCCAAAGAACGGAACCGGCGGGTTGGGGTTGTCAGTTTAAATGTAGAGAACCTTAATCCCGACGAAGTGGGATTCATTTTAGATCAAATTTACGGGATTGCGGTCCGAGCCGGGTTGCACTGTGCGCCCTTGGCCCACAGGTCACTGGGGACCTATCCTCAAGGATCCGTGCGCTTCAGTTTTGGCTATTTCAACACCGAAGATGAAGTGAAAGCCGCGTTACAGGCCCTTCGGGAGATTTCAGAGCAGACAGGAGGTTAAAGAGGATGGATTCTGAGCATGGCTTCGTTGACCTCGGATTTGCCAAAATAGACACCGATCGCAAAAAGCGCTGCGGTTTCCCGGAGGTCATTTTTTGTGCCGGGAAAACACCTCAGCAGGTGAAGGGGATATTTCAGGAGCTGGCAGCCATGGAGGAGATTGTGCTGGCTACCAGGGCTACAGAGGAACACTATCAGGCTGTTCGGGAGTCGGTGCCGGAGGCTCAGTATCTATCCGAGGCCCGGATAATCGTCAAGGGAGAGCCTCCCCGCAATCCGGTAGGGCTGGTGGCGGTGATTACTGGCGGCTCATCCGATATCCCGGTGGCAGAGGAAGCAGCGGTAGTTGCCAGTTATTTGGGGTCGAAAGTTGTTCGGTACTACGATGCAGGCGTGGCCGGAATCCACAGGCTCTTAGCTTTCAGAGACCAGATGGCTCAGGCCAATGCGATCATTGTGGTAGCCGGCATGGATGGGGCTTTGCCCAGTGTGGTAGGCGGGTTGGTGGACAAGCCAATAGTCGCCGTTCCTACCAGTGTCGGCTACGGAGCTAACTTCCAAGGACTGGCTCCATTGTTGACGATGTTGAACTCGTGTTCCGCCGGAGTCAGTGTGGTTAACATCGATAACGGTTTTGGAGCCGGATACTACGCACACCTGATTAACCGAGGAGCCAGTGTCAATGAGTAAACTAATTCACCTCGATGCCACCTTCGGGCTGAGCGGCGACATGCTCTTAGGGGCCGTGTCAGAGCTGGTCGACTGGGACCGGGTGGTCCGGGAATTAAGGAAGTTGCCGACAGAAGCCTGGAAGGTAGAGAAAAAAGTGGTCAAAAGGTGTTCGATCACTGCCACTAAGGTTTCATTTTATTTCGAAGAGACCCATGCCCACAGGCATCTTTCTGATATTGAGGTGCTATTTCGAAACTGTCGTTGGCCCGACGCAGTGGTAGAGCGGGCCTCCGCCATTTTCCGGGTCTTGGCTGAGGCCGAGGCGGCAGTACACGGAATCAGTCCGGCTAAAGTGCACTTCCACGAAGTCGGGGCGCTGGACTCCATTTTAGATATTGCCGGTTTTGCTTGGGCTTACTACTTGTTGGGCGAGCCTGAGGTGTATGTTTCCACCTTGCCTTTCACCGAAGGAGTGACCTATACTCAGCACGGTTTGATGCCGGTGCCGGCCCCGGCGACGATCCGGCTCCTGGAAGGTTTTGAGGTGTACAAGCCCCATAAAGCCCCTAGGGGTGAGGTCGTAACCCCTACAGGAGCGGCGGTGATCAAAGCTTTAGGAGCCCGACCTGGTTTGCCTAAAGGCAGGTTAATTAAAGCAACCTACGGCGCAGGCACCAGAAATCCCAGTGATTATCCGAATGTCTTGCGAATCAGCCTGCTGGAGACCGAAACCCCAACTCAGGACACAGAGGCGCGAGAGATTGTTGTTATCGAAGCTACTGTCGATGACATGGACACCCGGCTCTACCCGGAGGTCATCAGGAAACTCATGGCAAAGGGGGCTCTAGATGCGGCCCTAGTGCCTCTGGTGGTGAAAAAAGGGCGGCCAGGTTTTCTTATTCGAGTGATGGCCCGGCCTTCAGACCTGGGTCCCCTCGTAGAGGTCCTTTTCCAGGAGACTACCACCTTAGGAGTGGCCTTTTCCACCAGAGAGCGGATCACCCTGGCTCGGCAGTTTGTCAGTATAGAGGTTGACGGGTTTCCCATCAAGGTCAAAGTGGGCCACTTTCCTGACGGCAGGATAGCCAACATTTCGCCGGAGTATGAGGACTGCACCAAAGCCGCTGCCGCCCTTGGTGTGCCGGTGAAGACGGTAATAGCTCACGCCCTTTCCCAAGCCTTTGACCAATTAAACCCAGCAGGGGCTAGAGACCAGGAGGAATAATATATGGAGCAGTTGGTCACTGAATATCTGCCACTGATCTTTGTGGCACTCGTTGTTTTGATGGTAATAAGCCTAGTGATCTTTTTCAGGGCTTATCTCAAGTTCGCTAAATTAAACAGCCATTTAGAGGAGATGCTAGGCGCTGATGGCCACGACTTGACAAGCTTAGTCAATAAGTATCTGGAGACAGTGTCCGAGTTCAAAGAGAAAGCCGCTGACCTAGACACTCGTCTGACGAACCTAGAAAACTGGAAGGCGCACGCACTTCAGAAAGTTGCCCTCAAACGGTACAACGCCTTTGACGGGGTGGGAGGAGATCAGAGTTTCTCCCTGGCGTTATTAAAGGGCAACGGGGAAGGAGTCATACTCAGCGGTCTTTACGGTCGGGATGAAACCAGGGTGTACGCTAAACCGGTCAAAGACGGCACATCTGAGTATCCTCTCTCTGACGAAGAAGTGGAGACCTTGAAGGCCGCAAGTAAGATGGACGATTAATGCAAGGGGGAGAAGTAAATGTTTAAGAAGGGAGAGTCCATTCCGGTTTCTCCGGATAAGCTGGACAAAATGGGCACTTTAATTGCTAGCGGTGTCTATATTGAAGGAACTCTGAAAGCCAAAGGTATGCTCAGAGTCGATGGAACAGTGTGTGGCGAGATCATCTGTGACGGCAGTATGATCATCGGCAAAGAAGGCAAGGTAGAAGCCAAGGTACAAGCCGCTAACCTGACCATCGGCGGTGAGTTGAAGGGCGATGTGAAAGTGGCTGACCGACTGGAGATCTTGCCCTCCGGGCGTTTAGAGGGCAATGCGGTTACCAATGTCATCGTTATCGAAGACGGCGGCGTATTCTCCGGAAGCTGTGAGATGCCAATTCCCGAGGGCAAGGTCGTCGCCAGAGCCAAGCCTAAAGAACAGGGGAAATAGCTGGGTAGCTAATTGGCTAAACATCTTCAGAGACTGAGGTCTCAGCATATCCTAAATGACTTCTTAGGGCCAGGGAGAGTGCGGAATAAATCACCCTGGCCATATTCATGACTAGACTGAGGCGGGTATTTTGTAGGACCAAGTACTCCATGAACCCCCCCACATTAACCGTTCCAATTATGTGCATATCCCCGACACTAGGCAGGTTCTTATTGACCCCGGTGCCGGGCCGCAAGGGTCCACTCTTGGCGGTGATGTATCCGACATTTTCAGCCTTACCCAAACAGGCATCGATAGCGATGATAGTCACACCAGGATGCCGGGCTTCGATCTCTCCCAGTTTTTCTTCTAAATTGGCTGCATGAACCGGTTCATCCAAGGTTCCATAGACATGAAGGCCCCGGATATTGGTAGCGGCGATTTCCGACCCGATGATGGGCCCCAGGGCATCTCCGGTGGAGCGGTCAGTGCCAATGCAGACCAGTGCTACCTCCGAGGGGTTATCCTGCAAAAGTTTTAGGTGTTTTCTGATGGTGGTGGCCAAAGACTGGACGGCATACGGGCTCTGCCAATAAACCCGGTCTAAGATAGTGGGATTCCTGGCCATGAGCTGCTGGTAGTTGGTCTTATTCAACATCCCCTTTAAACCCCTCCAAAGTTTTGTGAGCACTGTTTTTGGCATATACATAGGCAGTATATGGGAAAATGATGGAAATTATGCATGGGCTGAAAGGAAGGGGAAAGAGGTGCAGGTCTTCCAGGATACTGGTGGCTTGATCGCGATCTATGTGGGGGCGGTGGTTGGAGCTGGATTCGCCACCGGTCAGGAGATCAACCAGTTTTTCGTCGGTTTCGGCCGCTGGGGCTTGGCGGGAGTTGCAGTAGCCGGGTTTCTTTTGGTCTTTTTAGGGAGGCTGATCCTGGTTTTTACCTACTTCCACGGGCTAGCCGATTACCGTGAAGGGTTAAAGGTGCTTCTGGGGCCGGTAGGATCCAAGGTGGGGGATGCTATGACCAGCTTTTTCCTCTTTGGAGGGCTGGCTATAATGCTGGCCGGCGGAGGTGAGGTTATCGCTCATCTGGGAGTGGCCAAGGCACTGGCATCATTGGGGTTTGCCGGTCAGGTTTTGGCCGGTATCTCCGGAGGGCCTCAGAGGTTTACTCAAGTCAATAAGTTGTTAGTGCCTTTTTTGATTGGAATGAGTGTGCTTTTGGTTGCAGCCAGGTGGCTTTCTTGGTGGGAGGTACCTGTTGTTGCTGAAGGTATCCGACCGCCTTTGTTTACTATGGGGCTAATTACTCCTATGCTCCTACCCAACTGGCTGGTGGCAGCAGGTTTATACGCCGCCTTCAATCTTGGGATTGTCTTCACGGTGTTCTCTTCTTTAGGGGAAGTGATCTTAGACCGGCGGACAGCGGAGCACGGGGCGGTCATTTCCGGGGGCCTGTTAAGCCTGCTCCTCGTCTTTTTCTACCTGGGAATCCTCTCTGTTCCCGGAGCTAAAGATCAAGCCATTCCCATGGCCTATGTGGCGGCCCAAGGGCCAAAGATTGCGCACCTGGCTTATCTCTTTCTCTTGATGGCGGCCATGTACACATCGGCGGTGGCCAACGGATATGCCCTGAGCCAGCGGTATAAAGCCTGGTTCAGGGGTTCGGTTCCCCTGACTGCTGCTCTTTTTTTGTCTGGGGCCTGGCTCCTGGCTCGGGGTGGTTTCGTGACCCTGGTGAGCACGATTTACCCTATCTACGGGTATTTGTGGTCGGTGGTGTTAATCATATTACTGCTTAAACGCATGTTTGCAGGTTGTATCTTTATAGGCTGCGAATAAGTAGAGCATGAGTACTGAAAAACTCAGATCTGCTCAGGAAAAACTGAATACCGGAAAACAGCTCATGAATCAAGGAGACTTCAAGGAGGCTGAGTCCATCTTCCAGGAGCTCATCGCCAAAGGGGAGCTAGTGAGCGATGCTTGGAACCAGTTGGGAGTTTTGAGAGTTAGGCAGAATAAGTCGGCTGAAGCCAGAGTATGTTTTGAAAAGGGGATCTTAGAGAACCCCACCAATCCGGCACCTTATTCCAATCTTGGCGCTCTGGCTCACGAAGAAGGGGATCTGGAAAAGGCCACAGAGTATTGTCAAAGGGCCTTGCAACTGGATCCCGATTACCCGCCGGCCCTACACAACCTAGGGGTCATTTTCCGGAAGAAAGGAGACATTTGGAATTCTGTCAAGTACCTCAAGAGGGCCAATAGAGCGGAACTCCGGCGAAGACGCCAGAAGCGGACCAGGTAAATCAGATTTGGGGTCACAACCTTGTTTATTGTGCTTGATCTCTCCAAACGCAATATCATCCTAGCCATTTTTGTTGTCTTTGCTTGCCTGGTCATCGGTTCTTTGACCGGTTACTTGACCTATGACTTTCTGCGGACCGATGTATTCGATGGGGTCTATCTGGATAACTTGCACCTGGGTAGGCTCAGCAAACAGGCTGCTAGGCAAAGAATTGAGGAGTATCTGGCCCCGCGTTTGAAAGAGCCTATCCATCTCGTGGTGGATGACCAAGTTTACACTTACACCCCACAGGCCTTGGGCCTCTCCTTCAATTACGAGGCGATAACGGAACTAGCCTTCCAAGCCGGTAGGCGAGGAAACTGGTGGCAGCAGCGGGCAGCCCGGCAGCGTATCCTCAAGAGCGGCCTCCGCATCACCCCTATCTTTCAGTGGAATGACAATCAGTTGCAAAAAGCCTTGGTCACCCTGGGCAAGAAAGTTGAACGGCGCCCGGTTTCAGCTCGTTGGGAAGTTAGCTCCGGCAAGCAAGTGAAACTGGTACCGGCCTTAAGCGGCCGGAAGATCGCTGTGGACGAGCTGAAGGCCAAATTGGAATCAGTTTTGACAGATGATCCTCCCTATGAAATCGACCTGCCTTTTGTGATAGTCAAGCCCCAACTGGACACGGAAGAGGCAGCGAATTTAGGAGTGGAGGAAGTGATTTCCTCTTTCCAAACCTACTTCAATCCGGAGAACACCGGGCGGGTCAAAAACATCACCTTGGCGGCTCAGGCCATCGACGGTAAGATCCTCCTGCCTGGGGAGACCTTCTCTTTCAACCGGTGTGTCGGCCCCCGCATACCTGAGTCAGGGTACGAGGAGGCTCCTATTATCGTTAACGGAGAGCTGGTTCCGGGCATTGGTGGCGGTGTCTGTCAGGTCTCCACGACTCTCTATAACGCTGCTGTTCTGGCTGATCTGGGAATCCTGGAGCGCAATCACCACAGTCTGCCCAGTGCCTATGTGGAGCTAGGTCGGGATGCCACCGTTTTCTACGATTATCTGGACCTCAAACTACACAACCAGAGCGCTCAACCGGTGGTTATCGATGCTGAGGTTAAAGATAACTACATCGAAGTCAGGCTTTTAGGTAAGTGGGTCTACGACTGGCGGGTCCAAGTCGAGGTAGAGAAGCTGGAAACCATTCCACCGGAGTGGAAAGAGGAGCCAGATCCCTCTTTGGAGCCCGGGGATCGAAGAGTGGTCAAAGAAGCCATGCCTGGGAGCAAGGTGCGGGTTTGGAAAAAATATGTAGGACCCCAGGGCTTAATTTCCCGGGAAATACTAAGTGTAGACACCTATCAGCCCATCAACGGAGTGGTGAAAATACCAGCTGATTCCTACTTGGCCACAAATTGACAGTACTAGCTAGCTGGAGTACAATAGAGTACAATCCCAAAAGAAGTGGAGGAGTGTAGTTATGGGACAGTACTCTTATTTTCGCGGCCAAATTGTGCCTAATGAGGAAGCAAAGATTAGCATCCAAACCCACGCTTTCTTATACGGTACCGCTGTCTTTGAGGGCATCCGGGCGTATTGGGTGGAAGAAGAGCAGCAGCTGTACGTCTTCCGGATGTTGGAACACTACCAAAGACTCCACAACTCCGGGCGCATTTTTCTCATGAAACCGTCCCTCTCACCAGAGGAGATGTGCACGGTTACAGTGGAGCTGCTCCAGAAGAATCACTTCACAGCCGACACCTACATCAGGCCGATTCTCTACAAGAGCGGTGAGGCGGTGGGGATCAAGTGCCACGATATGGCCGATGATTTCCTGATTTTTGCCGTGCCATTCGGCGCCTATCTTGATACCAGCAAGGGCCTTAAAGTCAAGGTTTCCTCCTGGCGACACCTGGAGGATAATATGATTCCGATGCGGGCCAAGTGTAACGGCGCCTATGTCAACGCTGTTCTGGCCAAGAATGATGCAGTCATGGACGGCTACGATGAGGCGATTTATCTTACATCAGACGGACATGTCTCTGAGGGCACCGGGGAGAATTTGTTTATTGTCAGAAACGGTAGATTAATTACTTCACCATTTACAGCGGATATTTTAGAAGGGATCACTAGGGACTCAGTGGTCACCCTGGCCCGGGAGGAGCTGGGTTTAGAAATCGAGGAACGGCCAATTGACCGGACCGAATTGTACGTCTGTGATGAGGCCTTCTTCACCGGAACGGCGGCCCAAGTGGCTCCGATCACCGAAATCGACCACCGCCCGGTGGCAAACGGAAAGGTCGGACCGATCAGTAAGAAACTGCAGGAGCTCTATTTCGATGTGGTTAAAGGGAAAAACCCCAAATACCGGAAGTGGTTAACACCTGTATACTAACGTCCAACTAATACCCTCACTGCAGCCGGCGAACCAGCCGGCTTTTTCTTTTGGAATAAAATCCATCTTTATACAAATAATACCAACAGAGAAGTCATAATGGGCTTTTCCAGGAACATATATTGTTTCCAGGACTGGCCTGTAGATGGGGGGACAGGTTCATGCCTAAATGGTTGGCGGGTGTGCTTAGTGTTTTATTGTTTTTTACAATAGGGGTCACCGTTTCAGCGGAGGTCCAGGACCGGTTGGTCTGGCCGCTCCCACCTCAAGAACCCAAAATCCAGTTTGTTAAGGCAATAAGTACATCAAAGGATATCGGGATGGAGAAACCCTCTTTCCTGCGGAAGTTAGTCTTAGGTAATGAACCACCTAAGGTCTTTTTTGTTAAACCATACGGTGTGGCAGCTGATAGCAAAGGAAGGATCTATGTCACTGATACCGGGATACCTAGGGTGGCAGTCTTTGATCCTGCCAACAAAAAGGCTTGGTATATCGGTAATGAAGGCAGGGGGCAACTTAGCCTGCCGATTGGCATCACAGTTGACTCCAACGACAACATCTATGTTGCCGATGCCATGCAACGGCAAGTCTTGGTCTACACACCGGAAGGGGAGGTTATACATTCTATCGGGGATCCTACCTTGTTGACCAACCCAACCGGCGTAGCTTTAGACCCGGAGGAAAAAGTCATCTATATAGCTGATTCCAAGTCCCACTGCATCTTTGTCTTTTCCAAAGAAACGGGAGAAGTGATTAATAAACTGGGGAAACCGGGGGTAGGCCCCGGCCAGTTCAATTATCCCACCAACCTATTCGTTGACCGAGAAGGCAACCTGTATGTTACGGACACTATGAACTTCCGGATTCAGGCCTTTGACCCGGAGGGTAAGTATCTCTGTGAGTTCGGAAAAGCCGGCGACACCGGTGGGTGTTTTGCCCGTCCGAAAGGGGTTGCCGTTGATTCATTCGGGCACATCTACGTCATCGATGCCGCTTTCAACAACTTTCAGATTTTCAACGCCCAAAAACAATTGCTACTCTTTGTGGGAACCGGCGGCCAGGGTTTAGGGCAGTTTCGGTTGCCGGCCGGTATCTTCATCGATGACAACAACTACATCTATGTGGTGGACCAGTTAAACGCCAGGATTCAGATCTTTCGTTTCCTAGCTGGGGAGTAGGAAAAGCATCTTAGCCGAGAAAGGAGGTGAATTAGATGAGGAAAGTGTTAGTGTTTGCTGTCATTATAATATTTGGGTTGAATTTGGCTGCCTCTGCAGCTAGCATAGTCGGATCTAAACACGACCTCTCGTCAACAACAGGGATTACTAACGAGAGTCAGGTATGTATATTCTGCCATACACCTCATGGCGCATCCAAACAGGGTCCGCTCTGGAATAGAGAGGCATCCACTGCGATCTATACTCCTTACGCCAGCGATAGCTTAAATGCTACTATAGACGAGATTTATGGGAGTAAAGATGATGGCTCTGGTGGCACTATATTAAATGATGCTGGTTTGACGACGGGCTCTTCTCCGGATCTCTGTCTGTCCTGTCATGATGGTACTGTAGCAGTGAATTCCCTTTTGAACACGTCAACTAATGATACTCTTCCTACAATGACAGCGGGCTTATCTCAGTTTGATGCAAACGGCAAGCTTATCAGGGAACCGGCACTGCTGGGAACAGATCTCAGCAATGACCACCCTGTGAATTTCATCTATTCTGAGGTGGCTACTGCTGATGCTGGAATTATGGCAGCAGATGCAAACGGTAAAACGGTTGCAGGCAAGCTACCATTATTTTCTGGTAAAATGCAATGCTCAACCTGTCATAACGTCCATGATCCAGGGACTGATAAGACTGGACAGGAACCGTTCTTACGGGACAGCAAGGTTGGGAGTGCTATCTGTCTAGACTGCCACAATAAGTAGAGCAATTTGACTCTAGGCGGGTGGCCCCAGCGCCCGCCTAGAGCCTGAAAAGGTTGGCGGACATAATGAAAATCTGCATTATACCTTTGACCATATTCTTATGTATTTCCATGGTCGGCTGTATCGACCATGATTATCTTCTGGTGGCCAAAAAAGAGTATGAGATTAAGTACGGTCTGGCCTCACCGGAGATACAGAAAACTGAAGAAGCCCAAAAAGAACCACCTAAGCAGCACCTCCCATATTTAAACCGGGAGTGCACCTCCTGCCATACTGGGGCGGGATCGACAAAACTGGTAGCGAAGGTTATGGACCTGTGTCTAAGGTGTCACGGGTCGGCCCAAGACTGGCTGGAGTTTACCTGTCCTCATCCGCCTGTTTTAATGGGAGACTGCCTTGGCTGTCACGATGCTCATGAGTCGAGATATCCCTACCACTTGACCAAGGCAGAACGGCTCTTATGCCTGGATTGTCACCGAGTGGAGCTTGGCCCGGAAATTGATAAGACAAGCCTAATCGAACACGCCCCTGTAAAAGAGGGTAAGTGCACCACCTGTCATAATCCTCACGGTTCGGATTTTCATCACTTGCTGTACAAAGATGCCGAAGAACTCTGTCAGGATTGCCATAATAGTACCAGCCGGGGGAGCCAAGCGCTATCTCTTAAATGTCAACCAGGCTGTCTCAAGTGTCATACTCCTCACGCCTCCAGTTATCAAGGTAGGTTACGAGCTGAACCACCTGGGGGTTTAAGCTCGTGAAAAGGTTGATAGTGATTGCTTTAATATGGATGCTTCTATCCTCAGGCCTGTCGGTACATGCACTGGAGTGGCGGTTCCTGGGTTTGACCTGGGTTGGAGGTTCCTTAAACTGGGTTATTGAGGTGGAAAAGAGCTCCGAGACCTCTGAACCCAAAACTTCCTTCTTACAGGAGTTAGAGGTGTTTACCAGGGGCTATGTATATCATCCCTATTTGCTTGATTTTACAGGTCAATTTAACCTTTCCAAGCGAAACGGGTCGGTAAATGAGTTCAAAATGGACGGCGGCACCGTAGCCATGAATATTCTCCGGACCAAACCCTACTTTGGCCGGTTAAGCCTCGGCAAAAAGGAACTGGAGGTCAATCCCCGGTATTATGAGCCATACAACATTGCTCAGAAGTATTTAGAAGCAGGTGTTTTTCACAATACCTCTCATTTCCCGGGATTTTTAAAGTACTGCCGGACTTGGAATAACGGTCTGGATTCGGCCAACCTATACAATACCGAAGAAGAATCAGTCAGTTATGAAGTCAGAAACCAGTTTACTAGGGATATGGAAGGGCGTTTGGTCTATGAAGACTACCAGGTGATCGATTTAAACGCTAACAGGATTCAGAGAAATCAGGATCTAAAAATCACTGCATCCAGCAATTTTGTTTATGAACTGATTCATGTGGACACATCCCTATATAAAAGCAGGCGTAGCGGTAGCTTCAATTCAGAAAGCCAGCGAATCACTGCAAAAGGCTCAATCCACCATGATGTTAACCTTACTACCCATTTCAATACCAGCTATGCCAATACTGATTACCACAATAGTATCAACCAATCCGAAACCCAGGGTAATGTCAAAACAACTTGGAAAGTTACCCCGTCTGTAGAGGTATTTGTAGGTGCATCTGCTATTAGAGTTGAAGAAGCTGGCACCCTGGAGACCCTCCAAGGGGATTGGGGTTTACGTGGTCAGAAGGAGTATGGTGATTCGACGGTCTTTGGCAGGTATGAATTTTTTGCCCAGGAAATGAACGCCAGCGGAGAACGACGCTTTCACTTTTCTGAGGAATTGACCTTTAAAGGCACTGAATTAGTTTCCCTGACAGAACACGGGGTGCTTGTCGACACCATCGAGGCTACAGATAGTAAAACCGGGGAGAGGTACGTTCCTGGTGAGGACTACGCCTGTATTTGTGTGGGGGACGAGATTTACCTGGTGCGGTTGGCCACTGGTGACATGCCAGATCCAACAACAGCGGTAGTCAGCTATATTTTTCTTCGGGAACACGAAGCTGAAAGCCTGCAGGGCAATGTTGCTGCTATAGGAATAAAGAGCCCAATTACCAAAGACCTGAACTTCAGAGGAGAATTTGAATTAACCTCACAGTTGGTGAAACGTACTCTACACATTAATGAAGGTTTCAAACAGACTCTGCGAGTCAGTGCCGGTCTGGACTATGAAAAAGATGGTTTCTACGGCGACCTGTTATATTCAGGTACGGCTCAGGAGAACAAGCTCGCTACCAAACTGGGCTGGCAGAGATGCCCCTGGCAGGCGACCTGGGAGCAACAGTATTTCCAGGGAGAGGAGTTCGTTCAAATCTCTGAACGCCAGTTGACCTATGAGCTCCGCACCTGGGGCAGGAGTCGGGGGCAGTTGACTTTAACCAGCACTGTTACCAAAAGAGAAGGGGAGCCTCGGGAAGATCTCTTCCAAGCCTACCTACAGTTAGACCAGCATTTTAACAACTACATTCAAGGCAAAGTGCGGGCCGGTTACCGCTGGTCATCCTTGAAGACACTGCTTAACGACTTCTTTCTCCGTTACGGGCTGGACTACCGGCAAGGACAGCTCAACTTGGAATTCAAGGGTGAGTATGACTATAACTTTGCTCAAGATGCCAGTGAACAAAAGTATAGGTTAGGTATCAACAGGTTGTTTTAGAGGGGTGTCAGAGAGTGAAGAAATTATCCAAGTTGGCAGTTGTTTGCATGGTAATCTGCAGTAGCGTTTTTTGGTCTGTTACCTGTTTTGCCACCATTCTTGACACTAAACATAACCTTTCTGTTTCAGGCCCAGCCACGGTCAAGGCCCAGACTGAGCAGCAGGTCTGCATTTTCTGCCACACTCCCCATAACGCTAACCCTGCAGTACCTCTCTGGAACCATCAAGTAACTACCGCTACATACACAATGTACAACAGTGTGACTATGGACGCACCTGAGCCGGCTGGGCCGGGGTCTTCGGCTCTGCTCTGTTTGAGCTGTCACGATGGTACTATCGCTGTGGGCTCGGTCCATGCCGGGACCATCACCATGTTGGGGACAAAAACCGACGGAACCATGCCGGACGGATTAAGCAACTTAGGGATCAACTTAGGGGATGACCACCCCATTAACATCCCTATTTCTCTCTCTGACGGCCAATTGGTTTCCCCCCTGCCCACAGACCCTGTCCACCTGGATGAAGAGGGCAAAGTTCAATGTATCAGCTGTCATGATGTCCACGATAATACTTATCCACCTTTCCTAGTAAAAAGCGATCTATCTTCTGACCTTCGATACGGCGGTGCTCTTTGTCTTTCTTGCCACAACATGCGGGGCTGGGAGGGATCAGCGCATCAGGAAGCCACCGAAGCAGAAATTACAGAAGAAGGTACTGTCGCCTCCAAGGCTTGCCGGGGCTGTCACATGGTCCACGGGTCCCAAGGGTATGGGGAACGCCTATTGTGCTCGGAAGAGCAGGCTTGTATTAACTGCCACAATGGCGTAGTAGCTCAGGATATCGGGAGCATGTTAAACTATTTTTCAGCCCATCCTATTGATTTGACCGGGCTGCATAATCCCACAGAAACCTGGGACTTGGATACCCAAAGGCATGCTGAATGCTGGGATTGTCACAACGGGCATGCTGCGGGCAATATAACTTATCACCCATCTGCCCTTGCAGGCCAGTGGGGGATTGAGCCTCAATACTTTGCTCCCTGGACAGATGCCAGCAGTTTCCAGGTAATATCAGAGGTGACAAAGGAGTATCACCTGTGTTTCAAGTGTCACTCCTCTAGGGCATATGGGGTTAACCCACCGGTTTCTCCGTCTAGAAGCATGCAGTTTTCCAACAGTGACCAACCACAGACTAATGTAGTCAGGGATTTTAATCCAGGAAATGCAGCAGTTCATTCCATCTATCAACCCAACCCTCGGGCGGGAACAGTCGGTTTAAATGGCTTGATAAACGGATGGACTTGGAGCTCCATACTAACATGCAGTGATTGTCATGGCTCAGCTAATGCCCAAGACCCTGCCGGCCCCCATGGCTCATCATCCAGGTTTATCCTTAAGGGAGATTGGCTGTACCTTCCGGATGAAGACCCGACTTTGACAGGAGTTCCTGGCACCGGAGACCACCTCTGTTTCGACTGCCACGACTATAACCTGTATGTATCGGGGATGAGCACGTCAGGAACTCTGTTTATAAAGAGCAGCGGCAAAAATCTCCATGCCCTTCATATGAACTTTAATAAATCAGTTGAAAGGGGAGTTATCGGGTGTTCCAGCTGTCACTCGGCTGTTCCACATGGATGGAACAAACGGGCATTAATCGTTGAAGATGGAGACCCAGCCCCTTACAGGCAGAGTCAATACCAGCTCAAGATTCTCTATTGGCCCAGTACGCCAGGCAGCTGGGATACCGACAACTGCAACACTGAATGTCACCGAGGGTATCACTGGGGCTAAGATGATGGAAAATAAAGGAAATTAAGCTTGGGCCCGGAATTTAATACTAGGCGTGCTTTTCGAGTCCCCTGTCGCGTAAGAATGTGGAAGAGGTGCGTTTGGGGGGATTAGTATGGCTATTTTTAAAGCCGCCGTGGTTCAGCTCTCCATTTCCGACCTTAGCAACAAATCCTGGCCTGAGGTGGAGAAAAAGCTGATTTTCCTTTTCTCACAAGGTGTCGAATCCGGTGCCGACCTCGTGGTTTTCCCAGCTCTAACTGGTTTGTTATTCTCACCTGAATCTCGAAAATCTCTGGAATATGGGTTCGATCACAAAACTGTGCAGCTGGTTTCCAGGCTCAGCGGTTTTTGGACCAAAGAGTGGTTAGATTTCTTCACTTCCCTGGCCAGAAACTACCGAGTACTGGTCGTCCCAGGGAGCTCTTTGGAGCCAACAAAAGATGGCATGCTACACCGGGCCTACCTCATAGGCGAAAACGGGGAAGAGCTTTTGGTCCAAGACCAAACTCATTTCACCCTCTCCCAGCAGGGCATCAAGTTCCAGCCTGGTGATAGTCTGGAGATTGCCGAGACTTCAGTGGGCAAAATCGGCTTGATTCTCTCCGAAGATGTCTGGCTGCCTGAAATTGGCAGGATCCTGGCCCTTGAAGGGGCCGACCTCTTGATCAATCTACAGGCTGTAAGGAACTTCTACGACTACCGCCGGCAGTTGGCTGGGAGCTGGCAAGTGGCCCAATCCAACCTGGTCTACGTGATCGAGAGTTGTTTAGTGGGGCGGGGGATAGGCCTTTCTTACCAGGGCCTTTCAGCCATATTTGCTTCCAGATCGGTGCAGCCCAATGCGGGCATTCTCGTTCACATCGACCCGCTTTTCACCAAACTGGAGGAAATAGATCTTGGGTACATGATCTCTCCTCAAAAAGAGAAGGAGGGGGTCCTCATCCGAAACTTGGATCTGGACCTTTTGGCCAAACACCGGCAAGAACGGTCCATGGGCAGACCTCCCTACCTTACTGAGCTAAGTCAGGTCTATACTGATCAGGTTGCAGTAAACCGGACATTAGGAGGGGAGGAAAGATGAAGATTCCAGCCATTTTGCGGGAGAAGATTAATCTGGAGCCCCTGAATGAACTCTATTACGAGTTCAAGACCTTCTGGCTCGTCCATCCGGAACGGGTGAAACGCATTGTCTCAATCTCCGGGCCTGGCGGGCCGGAAAACAGCCAACAGGTTAAGGGCAAAGTCGCCTTTGTGAGGGCCTCGGCCCTGAAAGGAGCTACTTTAGCTGACCTGGCCGCAGTCTGTGGAGAAGTCATCTCTAGGGCCAAGGCCTCCGGAGCGGGGTTGGTGGTCTTTTCCCCAGAGGCAGGCGACCTGCTGTTGCAGCTGGCCCCCTATAAGTCCCCACGGGTCTTTCGACAGGTGCAGGAGGCCTTCCACTCCTTCTGGTCCAGTCTGGCAGCTAAGTATCACCTGTGGCTGATTCCTGGTTATCGGGAACTCCATGCCAAGCGGAGGCATAAGAGGGTGGCTTTCATTTATGACCCGGAGGGCCAAGGCGACTACCAGACCCAGGTCCAGTACACCAAGGAGGAGTTGGCCCAGGGATTTGAGCCGGCCAGGAGCATCAAGGTATGGCAGACCGGGGCAGGTCCGATCTCTCTCTCCTTTCCTGGGGAGGAGCAGTTTTTTGAAATCGGCCGGGTAATGGCAGCCAAGGGAGCTAAAATAGTCGTATCCCTGGCGGCTTGGAACCGGCCTTTTGAGGTCTCGGATGTCTCCGGGGGTTGGGCTAGGGCCCAGGAGAACAAC
The DNA here is from genome assembly GCA_017656135.1 of Bacillota bacterium. GTDB lineage: Bacteria > Bacillota > UBA5301 > UBA5301 > UBA5301 > JACDOJ01. Next base: position 87,974 of record JACDOJ010000001.1, read on the forward strand.
TTCTACTGGTTGACTTCCAGCCTGACTTTGTCCCCGGTGGGTGCCAGCATTGACGGAAGCGGGGTGCTGGCTCACCCAATTCGTGAGGGAGAGGATCTTGTGCTTGTGCAAGTCAATCTTGATCGCCTGGCTGAGATGGCCAACGAAGACTCCCGTGGCCAGGTGAAGATGCGCAAAGAGTTCCTGAAACGCTATTTGCCTACTTTATATTGAAAGGAGTGGTCTTGGTGCCCAGAATTTTCTTAGGCCTTTTGCGGACAAGCCTGGTGCTGGTAGTTTTCCTCCTCTGTCAAAAGAATCCCTGTCTGGCTGCATCTTTGGACTTGGAGTATGTAGCCGGCCAGGGTGATGATAGCTATGCCCTCATCGACTGGAGTTACCCCTTTTCTCCCGCCCTCAATTGGGAGGCGGAATTAAACCCTGATTTGCGCTACTACTCCAGTTTTGGGGTAGGGAAGTGGCGGGTTTCCACTGAGGTGAAAGTCACAGGTGACGATAAGTGGGACAAGCTTACTGCCAGATACACCCACTACCGCTATCCGGAAACCCCCTATCAGCTCTGGAATCTGGGAGTTGAGCACAAAAGCGCACTTCAGGCTTGGTGGAACCAGGGTGCAAAGGGGTCCTGGCGCCTGAAGGTCAAGGGCGAATACAAAACTTATCCTTCTGCTCGGGACCGGGACTACCTGGCCGGAGAGTGGGAGCTCTATTCTGAGTCCACCGATCCCTTGATAGCCCCAGGGTACACTGGAGGTGAATTCTGGTCTCAGACCTTTTTCGATTATGCCGTGGGCCGCGCCCTCCAAGGGGATGAGTTTTTTCTGGATTCCTGGGTCCTAGGCGAAATGGTGCTGGAGGACGATGCTGATGAGTACACTCCTCCTTGGGCTAGGTCCTCTGACGAACTTTCTTCCAAGCTGATCACCAAAATCTCCGGTGGTTGGTCAAAGCATTTCCGTAAACCGAATTACACCTGGCAGGCCCAGAACTATGAGCTTCAGTGGCAGCAACGGACGAGCCCCGAGAGCAGCCTTAAATTCGGCCTGCGGAAGCTGGAGAAAAACTACCCTTATGAATTGCTAAAAACCTACTACAGCCGGGAGCACCTAGTCCGCTGGTTCAAGGCCGGGAAGAAGGTCTGCTGGGAAGTGGGAGGCTGTTATGAAACCCAGCACTGGCTGGACGGAGACGGCCAGGAGGAATACCAGATCTGGATTGAGGGGGAAAGGGCCGACCACTCTCTGAAACTCATTGCCGAACTGGAAGATGAAGTCTACAACCAGGAAATGAAGGTGAAGTCCACCTACGGTTATGACTTTGAAAACTGGTTCGGCCTCTCAGGTTATTGCCGGGTGGGACTTGAAAGGGAGTTCGACCTAATGACTCAGGCGACCGAGACTGAGGTCAGGGCATCCCTCAAACTCAGCATGGAAGTAGGCCAAGATTGGGAGGTTTTCACCCGTTTGGAGGCCAGTCGGGAGTGGGAGGAGTTAGCTATAAATGACGATTGGGGTCTGAAAATAGGTGTTAAAGTAGAGATCTAAGTATCCAGAACAGCATTCCTGGGTATACCAATTCTGTAGTCGGTTTGCCAGGAGGGCGGTTTCTTGAAAGCTTATTTAGGTGTGGATGTAGGTTCTGTTAGTACGAATTTAGCTTTGGTTTCCGAGGAAGAAGAGGTCTTAGATTACATCTATATCCGAACCAAAGGAAACCCAATTCAGGCCGTCCAGCAAGGCCTAAAAGAACTTAAAGCCAAAGTGCCCGAGTCCTACCAGGTACTTGGAGCCGGGGCTACCGGTAGCGCCAGGCAGTTAACGGGTGTGCTCATCGGTGCTGATGCCGTCAAGAATGAGATTACGGCTCACGCTGTTGGGGCCTTGCAGCTCTTCCCCGGTGTCCAGACTGTCTTGGAGATTGGGGGTCAGGACTCAAAAATTATCATCATTCGCAATGGTATTGTAGTCGATTTTGCCATGAATACTGTCTGTGCCGCCGGGACCGGCTCTTTCCTTGATCACCAGGCTGAGCGGCTTAACATCCCTATTGAGCATTTCGGAGACCTGGCCTTGAGGTCCAAAAATCCGGTGCGAATCGCCGGCCGGTGCGGGGTCTTCGCTGAGTCAGATATGATTCACAAGCAGCAGACCGGACACTGCCTCGAGGACATCATCGCCGGGCTTTGCCAAGCCCTGGTGCGCAATTATTTAAATAATGTAGGGAAGGGCAAAGATATTAAGCCGCCCATTGTCTTTCAAGGAGGTGTGGCCGCCAATAAAGGGATCAGAGCTGCCTTTGAAAAGGTGCTACAAACCGAGATACTGGTCTCTCCTTATCATGGGGTGATGGGTGCCATCGGTGCAGCCTTGCTGGCCAAAGAGGCCGTGAAAAAGACCGGCCGGACCTGCTTCAAAGGATTCCAGGCCTCAGATCTCAACTACTACGCCAGAAGCTTTGAGTGTTCTGGCTGTGCCAATCACTGTGAGGTCGTCCAGATTTTCGTTGATGACCAGGTTTTGGCCAGGTGGGGAGATCGCTGTGGCAAGTGGTCCATGGGCACAGGCTCTAAATTTGTGGCCTCTTAAGCTCAAAAGGTCACAACTTTTTAACAACAGGAATTAGGAGATCCGCCTAGAATAGTAGTTAAGGTTCAAACTCACCCATCCTTGGAGGAGGATCTTTAATACAATGGATGCACCGTTAAATATCTTTGCCGGCACCTCAGTGCCGAAGCTTTCCGAAGAAGTGGCGGATCTTCTCGGAATGGAACTGGGCAAAGTCAACATCAAGCGTTTTGCCAACGGCGAGATCTACGTCCGGTTTCATGAAACAGTGCGGGGCAATGATGTTTTTGTCATTCAGTCCATCTGCTCCCCGGTTAACGATAACCTGATGGAACTGCTCCTGATGGTGGATGCCTTGAAGAGAGCATCCGTTGGCCGGATTAACGCTATCATCCCTCATTATGGTTACTCGCGCCAGGAACGTAAAGAGGCCCCCAGGGAACCCATCTCGGCCAGGATGGTTGCGGATGTTTTGACAACTGTCGGTGTGGATAGGGTCATCACCTTGGACCTACACGCCCCAGCCATTCAAGGCTTTTTTAATATTCCTGTGGACCATTTGACAGCGCTACCTCTTTTGGCCGAGTATTATCGCCAGAAGAACCTGGAGAATGCCTGCGTTGTAGCTTTGGATGCCGGGGGCATAAAACGCGCTGAGAAGCTGGCTAAGCGTTTGGACTTGCCGCTGGTGGGCATGTATAAGCGTCATCCTGAACACAATGTTTCCCAGGTTACCCACGTCATGGGCGACATTGAAGGTAAAGTCCCGCTGATCATCGAGGATATGATCGACACCGGCGGTACCCTCTTGGAAGGGGTAAAAGCCCTTTTGGCCCATGGAGCCCGGCCGGAGATTTACGTCTGCGCCACCCATCCGGTCTTTTCCGACCCAATCATGGAAAGGCTGGCCCACCCGGCGATTAAAGAGGTGCTGGTGACCAACACCATTCCCGTTGAATTGAAATTGGACAAAGTCAAAGTCCTTTCCATTGCTCAACTGGTGGCCTCGGCCATCACCAGGGTCCATGAAGAGTCATCAGTCAGTTCCCTTTTCAATTAATAGCGAGCAGGTGAAAGGAAGGGCCTCACAGTCGGGGCCCTTTTCCTCATCCTAAAGGAATAGGCCTCAGAGCCCCGAATAAACTAGTAAGGATGAGGTGTCCTGTATGCGTTTTTTGAACAAAGTCAGGAAGTTCTGCAAGTACCTGGGCTGGGGTTCTGCTTTGGCGAGCCTGGTCTGGGGAGTTTTGTTTTACCTGCGGTTTAACAATCCGGTGGTTGATGCTTTTCATGATATTCCGGCCCAGCTTGCGGCGCTGGAATCGGCGGCTGCCACTTGGAAGACTGCAGGGTCTATTTTGATCGCTGTTTCCGTGGTCTCGCTGATCTTCGGTTACCTGCGCATGTTTTCAGGTGAGCTGAAAGAGGAAGAGAAAGAGGCCCACTCAGCGAAGAAAAACGTTGTTGAGGGAACATGATCGATTTGCATACCCATTCCACTGCTTCTGACGGCCGGGATGCCCCGGATGAGCTGGTCGAAAAAGCCGTGGAGCAGGGACTGACCGCATTGAGTTTAACTGATCACGATTCAGTGAACGGGCTGGCCGAGGCTGCTCAAGCAGCTCACACTGCTTTTCTCACCTTTATTCCGGGCATTGAAATCACCACTGACTTCGAAGATAATGAACTGCATCTCTTGGGCTATTTCATTGATTATCAAGACCCGGAGATCATTCAGGTTTGTATCGATATCCACCAGGCCCGTCGTCAGAGAGCCAAGGAGATTCTGGATCGCCTGGCCAAAGAAGGGTTTCCCCTCTCCTGGGAAGAAGTCAACAAGGACTCCGATGGCTTCGTAGGGCGTAGCCACATCGTCGATGCTCTGGTGGACAAAGGCCTGGTCTCTCCGGTGGGTAGGGATCACTTTTTTGACGTTTACCTTTCCAAGGCCGGAAGAGCCTACGTACCCCACTACTACATCTCACCGGATAAGGCCATCAGGCTTATCTGGAAGAGCGGCGGGGTTCCTGTGCTGGCCCATCCAGGTCGGATGAACGGCGACTGGGACCTCAAAAAACTGGTGGACATGGGTATTGCCGGGATTGAGGCTTGGTATCCCACTCATACCAGACAGGAAACCGCTTTCTATCTGGAACAGGCCCAGTGTTACGGGCTGGTTCCCACCGGTGGGTCGGATTACCACGGCCGGGGAAAACAGGTGCTGGGTATGCCGGAAGTACCTGATGAGACCATAGAGCTTTTGAGAGAAGCAGCGGTCAAAGGGGGAGGAAAATGAAGAAAAAACTGTACCGGTCACGAGATAACGTCATCATCGGGGGAGTAGCCGCCGGTCTTGCTGATTACCTGGATATTGACGTATCTCTGGTCCGTCTGTTGTGGGCTTTTGCTGCTGTAATGGGGGGCGCAGGGGTAATCGCCTATATCATCGCTTGGATTGTCATACCGCAGGAACCGGTGCTTCCCGAGTATCTGGAGACAGAGGAAGTCGACGGCACTTATGAAGCCATTGTAGGTCAAGCAGAAGAAGGCTCCAGCCCCCAGGAGCGCCAAAAGACCCTGGGAATCATCCTAATCGCTATCGGCCTAGTTTTTGCAATCAGAAGAATGATTCCCGGGTACGTCTTTTCCTGGATCTGGCCCTTGGTGCTCATTGCCTTTGGCGTCTATCTCCTTTTCCAAGACCGTAGGAAGGACTAGATTCCCGTGGCTAATAAGCGGTTTTGGGGTTTGACGGCCATATTTATCGGAACGGTGGCCCTCATAGATAAGCTGGAAGCTTTTCCGTACCTTGCTTATTTGATTGAGACCTACTGGCCTTTAGCTTTAATTGTCATTGGTGTCCTTGTTTTGCTCAACGTACCCAGAAGCCTTATTGTCCTGTTGGCTGTGGTGTTTCTTTCAGCGGTAGTGGGTTTAGATCTGCACTGGTCAACGGGTAGCTGTTCCCACTTCTTCCGGGGAACCACTGAAGACGTCCAGGCTCTCGAGGCCCACCTGGTGCTGGGGGCAGGGGAGATTAAAGCCAGGGGCTTCACCGAAGGACTTTACGAAGCAGATGTAACAGGGGTGGGTTTCAGAGCACCTATCAAGACCTACTCAATCCGAGACGGTGTAGCGAGGCTCGAGATCTCCCAGGGAGAGCGCTATCTGGCTAACCCGAAATCCCACTGGAACTTGCGCTTTTCCGAGTTGGTTCCCTTGAGGCTAAAGGTGACCGGTGGAGCCGGCAAGCTGGACTTCGATTTTTCCGATGTTCCCCTGGAAAGGTTGGAGCTCAAGGCTGGAGCAGGGCAGATTTCAGTGCAGCTAGGAGGGAGGCTGCCCCACTCCAGTCTCAGTTTCAGCACGGCGGCAGCTGACATCAGAGTGAAACTGCCAAAGGAGGCTCGGGTTCAGCTTATTGCGGTTTCTCCCCTTTTGGCCAAGGACCTGGACCGGCAGTCGGAGTGGTCAAACCAGGATGGGCTTTTGGTTTACACAGGATCGCAAAACGGGCCTTTTTTTGAAATTACTGTAAACTCGTCTGCAGCCCGGTTGAACGTGGATTTCACCTAATATTGCTAACCTTTCCAGGCCTCTTAAATAAAGGAATTGCCGTCAATCGGTAGAAGTATATGGATGGATAACGGCAGTCCAGTAGCGAGTAGCCAAAAATTAATTGAGGGGGAGATACGTTGAAGCGGTTCAGTATCGTCTTGCTGTCTTTATTGGTTTTAGGGGCTTTCAGCGGTTTGGCAGGGGCCAAAACCATTAAGCTGGGTATTGTTTTTGATACCGGCGGGCTCGGTGACGGTTCCTTCAACGACGCTGCCTACCGCGGTATGGTTAGGGCCCAGAAAGAGCTGGGTGTTGAGGCTACCTACGTAGAGTCCCATTCCATGGACGACTACGAGCCAAATGTTCGGATGCTGGCTGAGCAGGGATATGACTTGATTTTCGGTATCGGTTTCATGCTGACCGATGCCATCGACCGGGTGGCTCAGGAGTATCCTGACACCAAGTTCGGTATCATCGACAGCGTGGTCGATCAGCCCAATGTGGTTTCCGTCCTCTTCAAGGAAAACGAGGGTTCCTTCTTGCAGGGTGTTATCGCCGGCATGATGACTAAAACTGATGTCGTTGGTTTTGTCGGCGGTATGGAATCTCCGGTTATCACCAGGTTTGAAGTCGGTTTCGTTGAAGGCGTCAAGGCCGTCAATCCTGATGCCGAAATCCTGATCGGTTACACCGGCAAGTTTGATGATCCCGGCAAGGGCAAAGAGCTGGCTCTGGCTCAGATCGCCAAGGGGGCGGACGTGATCTATCATGCCTCCGGTGCTTGTGGCCACGGTGTCATCGAAGCCGCTAAAGAGAAAGGTGTTTATGCCATCGGTGTTGATTCCGACCAGAGCGGAGAGGCTCCGAACCACGTCATCAGCAGCATGTTGAAGAGGGTGGACGTAGCAGTCTTCGACGGTGCTAAGATGCTGGTTGAGGGCAACTTCAAACCCGGAGTGCTTAACCTCGGCCTGGCCGAAAGCGGTGTGGACACTGCCTGGTCACCGGGTGTGAATGTCCCCGCAGAGGTCAAGGAGAAAGTGGCCGATTACGCCGAGAAGATTATCTCCGGTGAAATCACTGTGCCTGCTACAAAGTAAAAAGGTAGAGATGGGCACCTTTATGGCGAGCTATGGAGGGGGCCAGGTGCAACGGTTTGCACCTGGCCTCTTTTGCCGAGCAAGGTAAAGGTGTTGGTTGGAGGTGAACTTATGGTACCGGTTGTGCAAATGAAGGGCATAGTCAAGGAGTTCCCGGGGGTAAGGGCCAATGACCACGTCGACCTGGAGGTCATGCCCGGTGAAATCCATGCCCTTTTAGGTGAAAATGGCGCCGGCAAAAGTACCTTGATGAACATTCTCTATGGCCTGTATCAACCTGATGCGGGGCAGATCTTCGTCAAAGGCGAAGAAGTGAAGATGACCGACCCTAACGTGGCAATCAATAAGGGAATCGGCATGGTGCACCAGCACTTCATGTTGATCCCGCCTTTCACTGTGGCTGAGAACATCGTCTTAGGGACTGAACCCCGGAAGGGTCTGTTTTTGGACATGAACCAGGCAATCAAACAAGTCGAAGAAATCTCCGAGCGCTATGGGCTGAAGATCGATCCCCATGCCAAAGTTGAGGATATTTCCGTGGGGATGCAGCAGAGGGTGGAGATCATCAAAGCCCTCTTCCGCGGGGCGGATATCCTCATATTGGATGAGCCCACAGCTGTCTTAACTCCTCATGAAATTGAAGAATTGGAAAAAATCATTCGGAGTCTGGTTCAGGAAGGTAAGTCGGTCATCCTGATCACTCATAAGCTCAAAGAGGTTATGAGTATGAGTGACCGGGTCACGGTCATTAGGCGCGGCAAGGTTGTGGCCAATCTGGAAACCCGCGAAACCAGCGAAGAGGAGCTGGCCAGGACCATGGTGGGTAGGCCTGTGCTCTTGGAGGTCGCTAAGAAAGAACAGGAACCCGGAGAAGTGGTTTTGGAGATAAAGGACCTGCACGCCAAAGATGCCAGAGGCCTGCCGGCCCTGAAGGGGATCAATTTGGAGGTCCGCTCGGGAGAGATTCTGGGTCTGGCGGGGGTCGACGGGAACGGCCAGACCGAGCTCATCGAGACCCTGACCGGCCTACGCCAACCCACCCAGGGCACCATCCTTTTGAAGGGCCAAGACATCACCAAGTTATCGCCCCGGAAGAAGAGTTTGGCAGGAATTGGCCATATTCCTGAAGACCGGCAAAAACGGGGCTTGATCTTGGACTTTTCCATCGCGGAGAACCTGGTACTCCAGTCCTACTTCCGGAAACCCTTTGCTTCCGGAGTCAGGCTGAAGTGGAAAGAAATCCAAGCCTATGCTGATCGTTTGATACAGGAATTTGACATTCGCACGCCCAGTCAAGAGGTTCTGGCCGGTCACCTTTCCGGCGGTAACCAGCAGAAAGTCATCGTGGCCAGGGAGATCGACCGGGATCCGGAACTGTTGATAGCCGCTCAGCCCACCCGTGGGTTAGACGTAGGTGCGATTGAGTTTGTTCACAACAAACTTGTCGAGGAACGGGATAATGGCAAGGCCGTTCTCCTGATTTCCCTGGAGTTGGATGAGATTCTCTCCCTCAGCGACCGTATAGCTGTGATCTACGAAGGTAAAATTGTGGCAGTCCTCGACGCCAAAGAGGCCACTGAAGAGAAACTCGGCCTCTTGATGAGCGGAGCAGCAGCAGGTGAGGAGGTGGAGGCAGATTATGCGTAAATCCTGGAAGCAGTTGGACCGGCTTGGGGTTGCTCTAGCTTCCATTGTATTGGGGCTGGTCGTCGGGATTATCTTCATTCTGGTGGCCGGTAAGAGCCCCATTCTTGGGTACCACGCCCTCTGGAACGCCTCTTTTGGGAGCCTCAGAGGGTTCACTGAGCTTCTGATCAACACCACCCCGTTGATCTTCACCGGCTTATCAGTGGCTTTTGCCTTCCGGACCGGCCTTTTCAATATCGGTGCTGAAGGCCAGTACATCGTGGGACAGCTCGGCGCGGCCTGGGCAGGGTACTTTTTCACCGGTCTACCGATGATTATCCACGTGCCCCTGGCTCTGGGTTTCGGAATTTTAGCCGGGGCTTTATGGGGGGCTCTGCCCGGTTATCTGAAAGCCAAGGCCGGCGCCCACGAGGTCATCAATACTATTATGATGAACCACATCGCCCTTTATGCCACCCACTACCTGGTTAACGGCCCCTTGAAAGGGCACGCCTTTTTGCCGGTGACCAAAGAAATTTTGGACTCCGCCAAGCTCTTTAGGTTCATTCCTGGAACCCGAGCTAACATCGGAATTTTTATAGCCTTGGCCGCGGCGGTCTTCGTTTACTGGTTCCTCTGGAAGACTACCAAAGGGTACGAGCTTAGAGCCGTCGGATTTAACCCCCTGGCAGCTGAGTATGGTGGGGTGAACGTCTCCCGCAATATCGTCTACTCTATGATGATCGCCGGGGCCCTAGCCGGTTTAGGTGGCGCGGTTCAGGTCTTGAGCATTCAGTATAAGTTTTACGATGTCACCGCCTTCATCGGTTACGGCTTTGATGGGATTGCGGTGGCTCTGATCGGCAATAATCATCCGCTGGGGGTAGTCCTCGGTGCCTTCCTCTTCGGATTCCTGGCTCGGGGCGCCATGCCTATGCAGTCTATCGCCCAGATCCCGAAAGAGGTCATCAGCATCGTCAGCGCTTCCATCATCATCTTCATTTCAGCCGAGGCCTTGGTAAGGCGGGTCATTCCCCGCTTCAGCAAGAAGGGAGGGGTGAAAGATGCAAATCTCTGATTTCTTCAGTGCAGCTCTCTTTGTCTCTACTCTGAGATTGGCCACTCCCTTGATTTTCGCTGCTTTAGGCGGCGTCTTCTCTGAGCGTTCCGGTGTGGTCAACATCGCCTTGGAAGGCATCATGCTCATCGGGGCTTTCATGGCGGTGATGGTCTCCTACTTCACCCACTTGCCGTGGCTGGGAGTTTTGGTAGCTATGCTCGCCGGTGGGCTTACCGCCATGATTTTAGGTGTAATGAGCATCAAGTACAAAGCCGACCAAGTGGTTATCGGCGTGGCAATCAACCTTTTTGCTGCCGGCTTAACCGGATACATGCTCCGGTGGATTTGGAATCAGCCCGGCCAGTCTCCGATCGTCGAGAAACTGGTCGACTGGAGCATCCCGATTATCAAGGATATCCCGTACATCGGCGATATCATCGGGACTCAGACTCCTCCGGTGTACCTGGCTTTTTTGGCGGTGATTCTTTCCCACATCGTCCTCTTCAAGACTCCTTTGGGCTTGAGGATTCGCTCGGTGGGTGAACACCCCCTCGCTGCTGATACCGTGGGGATCAACGTTTATAAAATCCGGTATCTCTCTGTTTTCATCAGCGGGTTGTTAGGTGGTCTGGGTGGAGCTACTCTCTCTGTGGGCTTGTTGAGCTCCTTCACCCATAACATGACTGCCGGACGAGGCTTCATTGCCTTGGCTGCCATGATCTTTGGCCGGTGGACACCGGTAGGAGCCCTGGGGGCCTGTCTCCTCTTTGGCTTTGCCGATGCCCTGCAGATGCTGGCCCAGACCCTGGGTATGATCTCAGTGCCACGGGAGTTCATGGTAATGCTGCCTTATATCCTGACCATGCTGGTGGGCGCCGTCCGACGCTCGGTACCTCCTGCTGCTGACGGTAAGCCCTACGAAAAAGGGGCCTAATCTCGGCAGGATAAAGACCGTCTTCCACGAACTGGTAATAAGAGGGGAGCTGGCTATGGTCTGGCTAACTAATTACCGGCGTGGACGCAAGAAAAGACAGGCTTTAAAGGCTATTGCCAAAGCTCAGGAGGCCGGCCGACTTTCTCAGGCGGTCGGCCTCCTGGAGGAGTTTATCACCGCTTTTCCTTCGGAAAGAGGGCCGTATCAACAGTATCTAATGCACTCCCGAAGTTTATCCCGGCTGGAAGCGGCCGAGACTTTTCTCTCTGAGGTGTCAGCTGCTAACCCTACCCTACCGACACCTGCCAATTACCTGGCAGCCGCTTATTACTTCCAGGGTAAAATCATAGAGGCCAAAAGCCTTTGGGAACAAATCATTCAAAGTCACCCTCACTTTGCTCCGGCCTATTCCAACTTAGGGGCCATTTACCTGCACCAGGGCAAGTATGAGCAGGCCACCCTCCAGTTTCAGGTTGCCATTCAACTGGAGCCCAAGACTTCCCTGAGCGCCTACAACAATCTCGCCGAGATTAACATGGCTAAAGGCGAGTACAGCACGGCTCTGGATTATTTTGAGAAGGCGCTAAAGATGCCTGGGGGTTTGGAGACGGTTTATGCCAATATGGGCCACTGTTATCTGGCTTTGGGTCGGGATGATGAGGCTATAGAGATGTATGAGTCTTGTCTGTCCGCTGAAAAATCTTTTGCGGTCAACGACTCCAAGGCCGAGGTCTATCTGAACCTGGTTCGCCTCTACTCCCAGAAGCACCAGGACAAGCGGGCTCTGGAAAGGTGTTTGGAAGGAATCGGCGAGATCCCCAAAAACGCAGCTCTCTGGGTCGAGTTGGGACTCTTGTACCTGGACCAGAAGAAGTACAATGATGCCATCAGCGCTTTGCGGAAATCTCTTTCCTTAAGTCCCATGAGCCCCCGCAACCTTCTGGTCCACCGGAGTTTGGCTCTGGCCTATTTTCAACTGGGTAAGTTCGGTAGGGCCACCGCCGAATATCGACGGGCGATGGCTTGGCACCCTGACCTCATTCAGGGCGGGGCAGAACCAGAGAGTTCCTCAGCAGAAGAGGAACTGCACAAATGCAAGCAGCTGCTCAGCCACGGACCGGACAGCAGCGTTTACCGACGCATGGCCAAGGCCTATTTCAACTTGGGGAATTTTGCAGAAGCCATCTCCTGTTACCAGGAGGCCTTGGCGTTAGACCCGGATAATCTCGAAGATTACATCGGACTGGGTTCAGTCTATTTCTCTTTAGACCAGCATATTCAGGCCATTAAATACTTTTCTAAGGCTTTGGAGGTGGATCCCGATTGTGTAGAGGGTCATTTAGGGCTGGGCTTAACTTATCTCAGCCAGGGCTCCACTGCCATGGCCATCATTAAGCTGAAGTGGGCAGCCTCCCTTGCCCCGGATAACCCCAAGGCCTACAATTTCTTGGGCCGGGCCTACGAGATTCAAGGGGATCTGGAGGAGGCTGAAGCGGCCTACCGCAGGGCCCTTTCCCTTTCACCCGGTTATGCCCAAGCCCATAACAACCTTGGAGTTCTCCTGCTTTCTTTGAAGAGGTACCAGGAAGCAGCCGACGAGTTTAGAAGAGCCTTGCAAATCTATCCTGATTACGTGCCGGCTCTCTGTAACTTAGGCCAGGCCTACCTTGGCTTGGGTCAGGAAAATGAGGCCATCAGGACCTGGAAGGAAGCTCTCAAAATCAATCCCAATAACCCCTTGGCCGAAGCCTACTTGGCAGAGGCTGGCGGAAGGGAAACCCCATTCGTTGAAGAACTTTAACAAATAATTGGAAGAGATGGCCGAACATGGAGAGATGAGCATGGGTGTTTGGCTAGTAGTTGGTGCGGCAGCAGCCGGGTTCTTGGTCGGAACCGGCCTGACGTATCTATACATTAACTTCAAAGAGGCTTCCTTAGAGGCGGCGACCGCAGATCGCAGGGTGGCGGAATTAGAGACGGAGGTAGAGAGGCTCAAAAAAGAGGTGGACAAGGGCATCTTTGATATCCTGGCCCTCTACGAGTTCACTACTGTTTTGGGCAGCATTTCTAACCTTGAAGAGCTCTATAAGATGATGGTTGATACCATGCTGCGGATCATCCGCTATGATGCCTGTGCTCTGTTTTTGGTGAGGACGGGGGAGTCCCGGTTGGATCTGGTGGTGGCGCGGGGGTTCACCGCTGAGCAGATGGGTAGGTTAAAGGAGCTCTCTTCAGAAACCGGGATAGTGGGAAGAGTGGTAGCCAGCGCCCAACCCCTGATCATCGACGACCTAACATTTTCCGAGTTAAAGGATGAGATTCACCGGAGTTTCCCGTTTAGATCCATCCTCAGCATTCCCTTTGTGGTCCATGGAGAAGTACTGGGCGTTCTTAACCTGTACCTGCGTGGCCCTGAGGGTTTCAACCAGGATGACTTGCGGATCCTCTTCATTGTTGCCGATCAGGCCGCTTTCGCCATCAAGAACGGCCAGCTCTATGAGAAAGTGGCTGAGCAGGCCACCCGAGACGGACTCACCGGCCTCTATAACTACCGGTTCTTCCGAGCCAAGATTGAGGAGGCGGTAGCCGAAGCCAAGGCTACTGGCGGTTATGTTTCGATGATCATGGCCGATGTCGACGAATTCAAAGCCGTCAATGACGGTTACGGTCACCAAAGAGGCGATGAAATTCTTAAGGAGATGGCCCGGTTATTGAAGGAAAGCGTCCGGGAGACTGATATTGTAGCCCGGTACGGCGGTGAGGAGTTTGCGGTGATCATGCCAAGTACGCCCAAGAGAGAGGCCTTGGCTGTGGCCAGGCGCATCCACAACTCTGTTAGCACTCATGATTTTAACGGGCTGCGGATTACCGTCAGTATCGGGTTAGCCACTTATCCTTCTCCCGGGGTGAACTCAACTGACGAGCTCATCTCGGCGGCAGATAAGAGGGCTTACGAAGCCAAAGCCCGGGGTAAGAACCAAATCTGTTATCAAGCAAGTTAGGATGGATACAATGTCAATCGTTTTTAACCTGGAGTACTCGGGGTCAGGCCGCATCTCTCTCACGGTTTACCCCGAATTGTTATCAGTCTATTACCCCCAGATTGGCAAAGAGGGGGTAATTTTGTGGCTCTTCATGGCCTTCAAGGCCAAACAGGGGCAGGCCATCGAGGCTGAGGCTCTGGCCCAGGAGACTAGACTCAGCCCTAGCGAATTTGATGAGGCCTTTGCCAAGCTGATCCAACACGGTTTGGTCTCGGTAGCTGAAACCGCCAGTGGCGAGCAGTGCATCCTAGTACACGATCCGGAGCCAAAGGAGGGTGAGTCTGTCTCTTTGGAGGAGGTCAAAGAAGAGGTGGCAGCAGCCGGTGCCCATCCTAGCGGCCCTCCCGCTGCTGCACCCAGCAGCCAGGACCCCTTCGGCGATCTGCTCCAGTATTACGAGGCCAAAGTGGGCTGGGTGACCCCCAAGATCTGTACCGATTTGGCCAAATGGGTGGATGACGGGATGGAGCCGGCTGTGATCAAGGAAGCCGTGGATGAGATGATACAGAAGGCAGACAGCCCCCGTTACCCGTATTTAAACGCCATCCTGGTTTCCTGGCACCAAAACGGCTGGCGGACTATGGAAGACCTGCAAAAGGCCAGGCGAAAGAAGCAGTCCATGGAAGGCGTACCCAATGCCGCAGCCTACAAAGAGGTTTCCTCAGCCGATGTAGAACGAATTCGTCGTTGGAAGGAGTTGTACCCGGATGAGTATGATGCCTAGGCCGCAACTAGACTACGAGTACAAATATCCTTGTGATATCCAGGCTGAGCAGCGAATTCTTGGCATTTTGATTCGCTACCCCCACCTGGTCGATGGGGTTGTTGACCACTTGAAGAGCGAGTACTTTTACGACGCTCAGAACCGGTTGGTTTTTGAAACTATTATAGAGATTTACCGGTCCAAAGGTACTGTTTCTTACACCCAGGTGTACAATAAACTGCGGAAAAACCCAGAGATGCCCGCTCCCGACCAGGTGCTTTTGAGCCTGACCGAATCTTTCGTGAGTAAAACGGAGTTGGAGCCCAGCATTGAGGCGGTCAAAACTGCTTACGGCAAACGTAAACTTCTTTCAGCTGTGGAGGAAATCGAGAAGATGGTGGCCACAGATGACGGTGACCTGGTTCAGCTGCAGGAAAGAGCTCAGGAGCTGATCTTTGCCGCTACCAGCCCAGAATCTGGTGGGTCTGATGACGTCAAAGGGCTGAAAGAGATTCTGAGCGACTGCTATACCCATCTTTTAGAGCGGACCGAGGGAAATCAACCCTACGGGTTGTTTGTACGGTATCCGGCTATCGACAGTTTGACCACCGGTTTCAAGAAGAAAGACTTAATCATCCTAGCCGGCCGGCCCAGCATGGGCAAGACAGCTTTGGTCCTGAACTTTGCGGTCAATGTGGCCAAAAGGAATATTCCGGTTCTCATCTTCAGTTTGGAAATGGACAATGAACAAATCGGTGATCGAATCGTCATCGGGGAGCTGTTCAAACTTCGGGACCGTGATGGGCAGCCGGTAATCACCAGTTACGAGTATAATACCAAACTCACTGATGAGAGTAAGATTTCTCAGGCTTTGGCGGTCTTCAACTCCCTGAATGAATTGCCTATCCACGTGGTGGATAAACGAGGCCTAACTACAGTGGAGATCAGGGCCAAAGCCAGAAAGGTGAAAGCACAGTACCCGAATTTGGGGCTAATCATCATCGACTACCTCCAACTGATCAAACCTCCGGCTAATACTAATAAGAGCTGGACTTTGGTGGTGGGTGATGCTGTCCGGGAGCTCAGGGACTTGGCTGGCGAACTGGATGTGCCGATCATTCTCCTTTCCCAGTTGAACCGGGGTGTGGAGAACCGGGATAATAAACGGCCGGTTATGAGCGACTTGCGAGACAGCGGTAACATCGAAGAGTTCGCAGATATGGTCATGTTCGTTTACCGGGATGAGTATTATTATCCTGATCAAGCTGAAGCCCGGGGAACCAAGGGAAAAGCTGAGGTCATCATCGGTAAAAACCGGAAAGGCCAGACCGGGAAGGCCGAACTCCTGTTTATCCCGGAATTTGCCAAGTTCATCGATGTTACCGACCGTAGACCGGATCACTGATAAAGGACGTAGGTGAAATTCATGGCCGATCTATACCAGGATCTGGAGAAGTTGAAGATACTGTTTATCAGCTCTTATGAGGAGCTCTTAAAGAACGGAAAAATAACGGAAGGGCAGTTTGAAGCTGTGCTTGCCCTATTGGATTCGGTAGATTATCGGGATGTAGATCAGCTAAAGGCGGAACTTGCCGAGATTTTTGGACCCTTAGAGAGGTGAACAGCATGGACGGCCGGTTTGAACTGGAGAAACTCCTTGAGGGCAAGATCATCAAGAAGGCAGACTTGACCAACGGCACGGTTAAACTGGATTTTACCGACGGAACCCGCTTTGAACGGGAAAAAACCTTTGAGGGTATGATCCACGCCACTTTGTACGATCCCAACGGGAAACCTATCCTCAGCACCAGGATCTGATTAACCCCTAAAAGATTTGGATACAATATCACCGAAGTAGGAAAATTTCCCTGTCATGGGGTGAGCTAAGGTGGACCAGAATTCCACGCTTGTGGAAGAGAGACGGTTCTCTTTTGTTTGGACCGCTTTTACAGGATTACTGTTGGGGGTCGTCCTGGCGGTGGGAGCCTATTACCTGCAGGTCAAAGAGGTCACTCTGACTGTCGACGGTGTCTCTTTCGCTCATCGGACCAGGGCCAAAAGGGTGGTCGGGGTCCTGGCTGAGCTGCAGATCCCCTTGACCGGCCAGATGAGGGTGGAGCCGGCTTTAACCGAGCGGCTTCAGAAAGGAACCCAGATTCGGATCTCGAAAACCCAGGTTCCCCCCAAAACTCAGGCCGAACCAGTTGCCCAAGAGCCTAAATTCAAGGTTGAGTACATTACAGAAGAAATTGTTCTGCCTTATGAGGTGATCAAGAAACCCTCTTCCGATCTCTTGCGGGGAACCGAGAAGATTGTAACCCAGGGAAAAGAGGGAAAGTTCCAACGAACTAGAAAATTAGTATATCACCAAGACGAGCTGGTGGCCGAGTACCTGGTGGTGGAGAAGGTTGTGGCTGAGCCGCAAGACCAGGTGGTTCTAGTTGGGACCCGGGAGCCGGTAAAGACGGTTGCCACCTCTTCCGGCACCTACCGCTATCAAGAAGTCAAAGATATGCTGGCCACAGCCTATTATCCTGGCCCTGAAAGCACTGCCCCTTATGACGACGGATACACTGCCATCGGTCTTAAGGCAGGTTATGGCATCGTTGCGGTCGACCCCCGGGTCATCCCCTTGCGCTCCAAGCTCTACATTCCAGGGTACGGGATGGCCATAGCAGGAGATGTGGGGGCTGCTATTAAGGGTAACAGGGTGGATCTTTGCTATGAAACCAGGGAGGAGGCCCTTCAGTTCGGGCGCAGGTGGGTGAAGGTGTACATTTTGGAGTGATAGGGTAGTTAGTATGGAACTATACAAACCATCGGTGGTTAAGGAAATTCTTGGTCGGCACAACTTGAGCGCTAAGAAAGCCTTTGGCCAGAATTTTCTGATCGACCGAAATATCCTCGAGAAAATCGGTGCGGCCGCCGGCTTCGAGTCAGGGGACACCGTTTTAGAAGTTGGCCCAGGTTTAGGTACCCTGGGCGCTTTCTTTGCCCCTTTGGTCGGCAAATGGCTGGCCGTGGAGATAGATCGGGAGCTCTCCTCTCAGCTGGCTGCGGTAGAGGAGGCTGTGCCCAATTTTACCGTGGTCTATGGAGACTTCTTGAAACTTTCTCTCCCGGACTTGGTGGGAGAAGCAAGCTACAAGTTTGTGGCCAACTTGCCATACTACATCACCACCCCTATTATTCAGAAAATCTTAACCTCCCGCACTTCTTGGACCACGATGGTGATGATGGTTCAGTGGGAGGTGGCTAAGCGGCTTTCTGCAGCCCCCGGCAGCAAAGACTACGGAGCTCTGACGGTTTTTGTGCAGTATTACGGCTCAGTGGAAGTAGTCACCAGGGTTTCCCGAAATTCTTTTTACCCGGCTCCGGATGTGGACTCAGCCGTGGTGGCCATCAGGCGGCACTTGAAGCCTCCAGTAGTAACGGCGAGTGAAGAGCACCTTTTTAAAGTTATCAGGGCCGCTTTTCACCAGAGGCGTAAGACCTTGGCAAACTCCCTTTCCAAAGCCCCCTATCTCGAGATCTCCGGAGAGCAGGCCCGCCAGGCTTTAAATTTGGCCGGTATAGACCTTAAGGCCCGGGCGGAGACCCTGAGCTTGGAGCAATTTGCCCACCTGGCCGAGGTGCTGTATAATGTAGAATGTAGATAGTAACTACTGAAAAAAAAAGGGGGGTCAGTGCCGTGCCGCAAGATAGATTCATCAGTCCGTCCAAGGGTATTCTTTCTTTTGACGAGACCTTCCGTGACATCATCGACTACATAAGTATGATGCCTGATGTCAAACACAAGCTCATTATAGGCACTGATTCCCAATATAGAGAAGATAAGGGTACTTGTTTTGTGACGGCCATTATTGTCCATAGAGAGGGCAAGGGTGGCCGTTATTATTATCGCAAGTACATTGAACCCAATGTGGCCCGAAACCTCAAACAGCGCCTCTTCTTTGAGGCCTCCCAGAGCCTGGGCTTGGCCAGTAGGCTGGCGGAGAAGCTGGCTGAGAACGGGTACGCCGATTTGAATGTTGAAATCCACTTGGATGTAGGCGAAGCTGGGCCAAGCCGTGAAATTCTCAAGGAAGTGGTGGGAATGATTATCGGCAGCGGGTTCGGGGCTCAAATTAAACCTAATTCCTTCGGTGCCTCCTCGGTAGCAGACAGGTATACAAAATAGCACTATACCTCCCTCATTCCCATAGGATAAAAGGAGCAGTCTCGAGGGAGGGATCCCTGTGGTTGAGGAAGCTGAGCTAAATATTAACGGACGGTTTTTGGACTCCCGGCATAAGGCCAAAAAGGGCAACACAGGCTACCTGGTTCCCCTGCGCTTGGTGGGGGAGAACATGGGGGCGGAGGTCATCTGGCGGCCAGAACGAGGTGTGATAGTCCTCAAAAAGCGGGGCTCAGTTTATGAATTCAATGCCGGCAGCAGCCGGGTAGTAGTTAACGGCCGGAGGCAGAGACTGCCTGAGCTGGTGCGAACCTACCACGGTCACGCTTTTGCCCCGGCCGAGTTTCTGGCAGAGGCGCTGGAGGCCAAAGTATACTTCAGTCAGGACACCGGGACCTTGGCTCTGTTAAGAAAGGAACCGGCTCTCACCGGGAGGCGGATTGTCTTAGACCCGGCCCACGGCGGAACAGAGTACGGAGCAGTGGTTAATGATCTCCTGGAGAAAGAGCTGGTTCTGGACATCGTAGCTCGGACCAATTACCTGCTCTCCGCGGCCGGGAGCAGCGTCTATCAGACCAGGGAGATCGATGAAAACCTGGACCAGCGTGAGCGAGGGCTGATAGCCAAAAATTTGGAGGCTAATCTCTTAGTGACGGTGCACATCAATTCCTCAGTCAGCGAACACCTGGAAGGAATTGAGGTCTATTACTATGCCAATTGGCGTAGTCAGCGCCTGGCCGGAGAGGTGCTGGCTGAGGTGGTTAGTGAGACCAAGGCGGTGAACCGCGGAGTCAAGGAAGCCTCTTTCTTCTTGCTGCGGCATGCCCTCTGTCCGGCAGTTCACCTGGAATGCGGTTTTCTGACCAATCCTGGGGAGTACGCCAAATTGGCCAGTCCTGCCTATCGGGAGAGGATCGCTTTTGGCATTTTTCGCGGTATTAGAACATATCTGGAGACAGCCTCACCTGCAAAAATTGTTGACAAAGCTGCCACCGATAGATTATAATAGTATTTTTCTTGAATAATTACGTTTTTTGTGTTAAAATAGACGTGTATATCAAAGAGAGGTGATATTGGTGGCGAAAGCTTTGCCGCGGCGGAACAACGTACTCAAGGCAATCAAGGAAAGCATGGATAAGCTAGTCGGACAACAGGTTATGATCAGAGCCAACCGCGGACGTAAAAAGGTTTTGGAAGTCGAAGGTGTTTTGGAACAGACCTATCCCAAGATTTTCGTGGTGAAATTGGAAGAAGACCACTTAGCTAAAAGGCTCTCCTATACTTACACCGATATTTTGACCAAGACAGTGGAGGTCCAGGTGAACGGCAGACCCATTGGCCAACAACTGAAAGCGAATGCTTAGTCGGTAAAGGGCTCCTTAGGTCGGAGCCCAATTTTATTGCATAAAAAACAGACCTGGTTTCAGGTCTGTTTAAGCTTTCTGGGGCACGTAATAGGTGAATTAGTTCAATTGGCTGACTTCTTCGACACACTCGCGGACGATGCGTTCATGGTCAGCTATGGTAAGTACCCGCCCAATCAACTTACCGGCAGCATGAACAGCAAGGTCTGCGATTTCATCCCTGATGTCAGCCAGCGCCTTCTCTTTCTCTCGCTTGATCTGTTCTTTGGCTTCGTTGATCATTTGCTCATATTTGAGTTCAGCTTCAGCCGTGCGCTCCTTAACGATGGCCTCAGCCTTTTTATTAGCCTCAGCGATGATGTTTGCAGCTTTCTGATCAGCACCTTCCATCATCCGCCTGTATTTGGCCAGAATCTCTTCAGCCTCCTGCTTGGTAGCGGCGGCATCAGCCAGGGAGTTCTCTACGAATTCCTCCCGTTTTTGCAGCACGTCAAGTAAGGGCTTATACATGGCTTTCTTTAATAACAAGAAAATAATGAGCAAGTTTACCATCTGGAAAATCAGTGACCAGATGTTAAAGTTTTCAAGCATTATAATCTCTCCTCTTGGGCAGGAATTTCAGGGTACAGGAGAGCTGCCTTAGGCACCTCTCCTGTACCAGTACTACATACGACTAGATCTTGGTCCACATCAGGATGGCCATAACAAAAGTGAACAGAGTAAGAGCCTCCATCATAGCCAAGGCCAGGATAAGAGTGGTCCTAATGTCGCCGGCGATCTCCGGCTGACGTGCCATGCTCTCCAATGCCTTACCGGAAGCGAAAGCCTGACCGATAGCAGAGAACATTGCCACAAATGCTAAGGTAAAACCAACAGCAAACAGACTGGACATGTACATTTTCCCCCCTTTCGCAAGGCAACAAGCTAAGAATTGTTAGTGCCCCAAAACAAATTCAGATATATAGGTAATTGTCAGCAAAGTGAAAACAAAGGCCTGAATGATTCCCATGATGATACCCAGAAGTTGAACCGGGAGCGGGAAAATTAGTGGGGCTAAGATGGTCAGCACTGTGACGACCATCTTTTCTCCAAACATGTTACCAAACAAACGAATACCAAGTGAAAAAGCATGGGTAAACTGTTCCATGAAGGTCAACGGTGCCATAATCGGGTTGGGCTCCAAGTAGTGCTGCAGGTAGTGCTTTAACCCTTTTTCCCTGATTCCAATGAAGTTAACGGCCAGGATAGTGGCAATACTCAAGCCAAAGGTGGTATTAAAGTCAGTTGTAGGCGGTATCATGCCTGGAATGAACCAGCTGAGGTTCAAAGCCAGGATGAAGAGAAAGACCGTGCCAACAAATGGAATGAATTTGCGGCCCTTCTTACCCATAACGGTTTCCAGGAGACCACCGATGAATTCGATGTACATCTCCAGGATTTTTTGGCCAGCGCTTCTTGGTTTGTACTCCACTTTTCGAGTAATGAAGAAGACAATTGCCGTGAGTACTACCATCACGATCCAGGTGTTGACGATGGTGCTGGTCACCGGGATCGGGCCAATATGAAACTTAACATGTGGAGTCAAGTGACCTAGAACGTGGTTAAGTTCTTCGAATTTCGCAGCCATTCCCGTAAGTTCTTCCGCGCCATGGGCTCCATGGGCTGCAGCTTCAGTGGCATGCTCTGCAGCCTTAACAATAGTGGCGGGTAGGGAAAACAAAGCACATCCCCTTCTTTCCTTTAATTTTCCACTTATAACACGTTAATACTTCTTAATTTTATCTCGTTTATCTACTGCGGGGTCTTCTTCTTTTTCCCCGCGTATCCTGCGTAGGGCCTGACGTTCTTTTTCGCTGATCATTTCTTCGAAATCTACCAGGATGCTTTTGGCTTGCTCCAGAGATTTTCTGGCTTCTTCGACTTTGCGCTTGTGTAGTTCTTCTTTGTCGATTCGCTCTTTTCTCAGACCCTCTTCCACACGCTGAGACTGTTCCAACACCTTCAACATCTCATTAAAGGCTCTATAAATCAGGACAGAGGCCAAAAGCAGGCCCACAATCAGAAAAACCGGCGTGGTCTGGAGTTTATTGTCCACCCAGACTCCAATAAAGTAGCCAAAAAGCAGGTAGGCGATGACCGATAACCCAAAAGACAACCCCATGTTGATGTGCTTTAGACTGGTCCAACTATCTTTTCTCACAGAAGAACCTCCTAAGGCTTATTAAATGGGGTTGGTGTAGCTTTTTGGCTGTGAAGATTATACCGTTTTTAGCTGAAATTTGGCACGCACTGTTCATATATTCTCTCTAGCGTATTAAATTCCTTTTATCCTTTTAAATTTACCAGTGAACAGCCGGAATTCTTGACGTGGATGCTTTAATCTGGTAAACTACGCATGCTCACTATAAAGGAGGCGGTCCCATTGCCAGCAGTTGTCATAGTCGGTGCTCAGTGGGGAGATGAAGGCAAGGGCAAAATAACAGACCTCTTGGCCCAGGATGCAGAGTACATCGTGCGGTACCAAGGGGGAAACAACGCCGGCCATACAGTAGTTGTCGGCGATGAAACCTTCAAGCTACACCTAATCCCCTCCGGTATATTATACTCCGATAAAGTCTGCTTAATCGGTAACGGCGTGGTCATCGACCCAGAGGTCCTTCTGGAGGAGTTGACTTCTCTGGAAAAAAGAGGGATTTCCACCGCCAACCTCTTGATCAGCGAGAGGGCCCACGTAATTATGGAATACCACCGGTTGTTGGACCGGTTGGAGGAGGCCGACCGGACGGAGAAGATCGGCACCACTGGCCGGGGAATCGGGCCCTGCTATGTCGATAAAGTGGCTCGGAGCGGCATCAGGATGGTGGAATTCATTGACCAAGGCCTCTTGCGGGAGCGTCTGAAACAGGTACTTCCTGGTAAGAATCGGCTGCTGAAAGCGATGTATAATAATGAAGGTTTTGAATTAGATGATTTACTGGCCCGCTGTCAGCCTTTGGCCCAGCAACTCAAAAACCGGGTTGGCGACACCACGGCTGTGGTTAACAGGGCTTTGGCTGAGGGGAAAAATGTGCTCTTCGAAGGCGCCCAAGGCACCTTGCTGGACGTCGATCATGGCACTTACCCTTTTGTCACTTCTTCTTCAGCCTCTTCCGGGGGAGCCCCGACCGGAAGCGGTGCTCCGGTGACCTGCATCGACAAAGTCATCGGGGTCATGAAGGCTTACTGCACCCGGGTCGGGGAAGGACCATTTCCCACTGAACTAAGGGACCGAACCGGAGACGAAATCCGGGTCAGGGGAAATGAATTTGGAACCACCACCGGCCGTCCCAGGCGGTGTGGCTGGCTGGATGGAGTGGCCCTAAAGTATGCGGTGGAGGTTAACGGTATGAATGGCTTGGCCTTGACTCTTCTGGATGTCCTGGATGGGTTCGAAAAGGTTAAGGTTTGTACGGGCTATAAGCACGGTGACCAAATTTTGGAGCGGCCACCGGCTTCTCTAAAAGTGCTGAGAGAGTGTGAGCCTGTATACGCTGAGCTCCCCGGCTGGCCCGTAGGCAGCTGTAAAAAGGCGAAAAGCTACGAAGAGCTTCCCAAGGAAGCCAAGGGGTATGTGGAGTTCATCGAAGAGCTTACCGGGATTCCAGTGGTCATGGTCTCGGTTGGTCCCGGCCGGGAGGATACTTTCGTCAGATCGAAGATCTTTGAAGATAGGTAAGACCGAATGGGTTTTTGCGCTGAATTCACCAAGTACTTATGATGCCATCTTTTCGGTTGCAGTTTGCCTGCTGGGGTCTTGAGGTTACAATATGAATACCATAATGTTGTAATCTTAAACCCCTTGCGCAGAGAGGTACTAGACGTTATACTATATGAGTGTGGATTCACCGAGCGGACTTATCTCGGTGATTTCCGAGGGAACAAGCACAGTGTTGAGTTACCGGCCCTGGTGGCAATAGCCAGAAATCCGGGACAAAATACCAGCTAGATTCCCTTGACAGCAAAACTGAAATATAGTATTATGTTAAAGCATTTAGATGAGCCATTAGCTCAGTTGGTAGAGCACCGGACTTTTAATCCGGGTGTCCCGCGTTCGAGTCGCGGATGGCTCACCATTTAAGTGCCCCCATCGTCTAGAGGCCTAGGACACCGCCCTTTCACGGCGGCGGCAGCGGTTCGAATCCGCTTGGGGGTACCATTTTTTATTCCCTTTCCTTGAATTTTTTCGCGATATAGTTATAATATAATTAGAAATGTGGGTGAGTAGCTCAGTTGGTTAGAGCGCCTGCCTCACATGCAGGAGGTCGTGGGTTCGAGTCCCGCTTCGCCCACCAAATTTGTTTAAAACTGAAGAGCCAATCCGCAAGGATTCAGGCTTTTTTATTTTTGAAACCAAAGGAGCCGTCTCTATGTGAGAGACGGCCTTCTTAGTGCTTTCCCTTGGTTTGAGGACGCTATTTTCCCCTCTTGGGTTTGCTCCAGTCTCGATCCCAGATCATGTACTTCAGCTTCTCTAGGTCTTCGCTGAGGACCAGGTACAAGTGGGCGGCGGTGGTGATGGTGAAGAGAATCGCCACCAGGTAGTGGAAGGTCCTCAGGGTATTCAGGCTTAGTAGCCAGTCTGAAAGCCAAATTGGTTGAAACCTAGTGACATCGTAAAGGAGCCAACCGGAAATTGCCTGGACCAACAGGAGAGGCTGCCAAGCCAGGTACATCAGTTTCTGCCCAGGGTTGAAAACGGCATAAGTAGGCTCTTCATCGGTCAGAAACAGGTAGTATTTCAGGAGGCGAGGCATTTCCCGTAGATCGGCTTTGGTGAACAGGTAGTTCTTGTAGGTTTTTTCAGCTATATTGTAGTACAGCCTGGCGATGAAGACAGCTGTTATTATGTAGGCGGCGATGAAGTGCCAGAGCCTGGCTGAGCGCATATTGGGGAAGAGAAAGGCCCTGCAGGCATAGGTGATATAGAAACCGCTAAAAATTAAGACCAGCATGGAAACGGTATGGAGCCAGTGTAGTATCCGAGCCCATCTTGGATGCCGGTAGATTTCAGACAAGGTTTAAACCTCCTTTTACTAATACACCCGGAATTTTTTCAAGGGCCCCTTTGGTGTTATGACCTGAACTGCGCAGGCGTTACAGGGGTCGAAAGAGTGTATGGTGCGGACTACTTCTATAGGGTGTTCCGGATTCTCCACAGGTATGCCGATCAGGGATTCTTCCATGGGTCCCCGCTGTCCGTTTTTGTCTCGGGGAGAGCCATTCCAAACAGTGGGCGTTATGACCTGGTATTTGGCCACCTTACCACCTTCAATCTTGATCCAGTGCCCTAATGTGCCTCTGACCGCTTCCACCAATCCGGCTCCATAGCCTTCATCAGGAACCTCCCAGCGAGCGATATGGGGTTCGCCGGGTTTCAATTCTGTTGCCCAGGTGGAGCAGTATTCGGCTATCTTGAGGGTTTCCACCACCCTGGCAAAGAGACGGTCCATGGTGGAGATGCCGTTGCGGTAATCGCCGGTTATCCACATTCTGGCCAAGGGACCGGTCTCCATGGGCTTGCCGTTCAAACGGGGAGCCTTCACCCAGGTGTAGGCGCCTTCTTTTCCGTAGGCGGGATCGACTGTGGAATTGATAGGTTTGGTGTCCTCAGGTCCTTCCTCATACCAGGCGTGGCTGATATCCTCGGTGACTCCTTCCCGCAGAGACCTGATATCGAAATTACGAATCTCTCCATCGACCATGATCCCAGGTTTAATCACCCGGTCCTGTAGGTTCTCACTCTGTTGGAAGAGGCCGACAGAGAGGAAGTTTTCGTAGCCTTTGCCAAACTCAAAGTGATCAGGATAGTACTTGGCAAAGGCCTCCATATCGGGAACCATTCTGGTTCTGATGAACTCAACCAGTTCCAAGGCGTGGGAGCGGTATTTAATCACTCTGTAGGTATGGGGCGGCATAGAGGTGCCACCGGGGAAAATCCCGTGAATGTGCGGGGCCTTGCCGGCGAAGGTGGCAACCATGGTGTCGCTGCGCCGCTGCACATCCAGGGCTTCCAGGTAATGTTCGACAATTTTGGCATTGACGTCCGGTGGAAGTCGGTAGTCCTTGGTGGGGTAGGGGATATAGGGACTAACCTCGGGCATCTTGGTAAAATCCGGTACCACTAGAAAGTAGAAGTGTCGGATGTGGTCCATGAGGTAGTCTGCTGCTAGGATCATGTTGGTCAGTTTCCGTCCATTGTAGGGTACTTCTACAGGGTTGGCATCTCTTAAGGCAGCTGAGGAGGCTACCGAATGAGGAACCGGACAAAAGCCGCAGATCCGCTGGGTATAGTAGGGCATATCCCGAGGGTCGCGCCCTTCAAAGATTTTTTCCAGTCCTCTAAAGAGGGTTGAGCTGACTTTGGCGTCAACGACCTCGCCGTTTTCCACGTATATTTCGGCACTCATGTGGCCTTCTACCCGGGTAATCGGATCAATCATCACTCTTTGCGCCATTATTTATCCCTCTCTTCATTTTCAAGTTTGCCCTCACGCTCACCGGTATCGTCTTTGTCAGGTGTGTGGGGGGTTCCACCTAAAGGTCTACCCTTGATGATGTTTCCGACAAGGTGGGCACCGATAGCGCCGACAGTCACTGCTGCAGTTGCAACACCGACGGTATTGGCGGTGACGGTAATATTAGGTACTCTGATGCTGGGCAGGTGTTCAAAGAAGGGAGATGAGGCGTCAGGGAATCCGGGGTTGGCACACCCGATGCAGGGAGCGTTATCCTCCACTGGCCAATTAACATATTCGTTCCACTTGCGCACCGGACAGTCGGCGTAGGTTATTGGGCCTTTGCAGCCAATTTTGTACATGCAGCCGAAATCACCGGGGTATTCCGCGAAGATGCCGTTTTCGAAATAGGAGCGGCGGTCACAGAGGTCGTGAATCGGGCGGCCGTAGAACATCACCGGCCTGTTGAAATCGTCAAGTTTCGGATTCTCTTTGTATAAAAGGAGATGGGCTAAGGTTCCCACAAACCAGTCTGGGTGACAGGGGCAGCCGGGGCAGTTAATGACTGGTTTGTCAATTACCTCATGAACCCCTACACACCCGGTGGGGTTGGGATGCCCGGCGAAGGGTCCACCGCTGACGGCGCAAACGCCGATGGCAATGACATAGGTGGCCCGGGAGGCGGCGTACCTCACCAGATCAATCGCTTTCCAGGGCTGACCATTACGTTCACCGGAGGTGGCGTAGATGCCGCCGTCTTTGGTGGGGATGGCTCCTTCCACTATCAGAATGTAGTCTCCTTTTTCCACTGTATCTTCAATTACTTTCGTGGATTGTTCACCAAAGGCGTTGATCAATTCCAGGTGATACTTAAGGTCAATGACATTTAGGACTACATCTGATAGGTAAGGGTTGACGGTGTTGGCAAAGGAGAGGGTATTGCCGGAACAGGTGGCGGCTTGCAACCACAGGGCCCGCGGTTTTTCCGGGTGAACGACCTGTGCCTTGACCAGTTCTTCGAAGAGAATATTGGTCAGAGGGACAGATAAAGTTGACGACATACAAAGTTTCACAAACTCGCGCCTGCTGAGCATGGTTCTACCTCCCAATTTAGGGTCTTTGTTATTATGGGAGGTTTTTTGGAAAAATATCCATGCTAACTAGGTTGTTCCACCTTTTAGAGCACCTTGACGTCGCGGAGGGGGTGTCGTATACTAGATAGCGCAAGCAGGCCGATGTAGCTCAGTTGGTAGAGCAGCTCACTCGTAATGAGCAGGTCACCGGTTCGAGCCCGGTCATCGGCTCCATAGTTCTTTTTGAGCAGCGGTTAAAAGCCCCTGCTTTTTTTATTACCCTTCCATGTGCGGTAACTCACCTGATTTTATAGTGGATTATTTCACAATTATTTCACCACATATCATGGTCGATAGTGCTGCGTTCTATCTCTAAAGAATCCGAGAAACGGCAAAATATTACAAAAGGATAAGCTAATTTCAGCTTGATTACCTATTTCAAGTGAGACCCCCCAAGGATAGGGCTCAAGATAATTTGTGAAATATATCACAATATAGTAGACTATAGCCAAGAAAGAAAAGGAGGTCGATGGCAATGCTGGAATTTGGATTGGCCTTCATAACCGGTGCTTCCATGGCCTTGGATTACTTCTTTGCAGAATCGTGCGGTGATATCCTAATGTCGTTTATCAGAACAAGTGCTAAGGATAAATCCGGGCTGATTTGAGAGACTAATCCTGAGGTAAATTAAATGTCTAATAATACTTTAACAGCGTTATCTATTGGCCAAAGACGAAGTTGCCCCATAGAAACTAGAGGCATACCTACTTGGTGCCCCTGGCTAGGGGATTTCTTTTGGCCTTAATTTGAGTGGCAGAGTTGTTCAGGTAGACCCCGCTGATTACTAAGAGTCCTCCGATCAGGGTGAGGAGGGTGATTTTTTCACCGATGAGAAGCTGGGAGCCAACTAAAGCAAAGAGGGGAACCAGGTAAAGGTAGACGGCTACACCGGCTGCCCCTTTTGCCTCCATCCCCTTATACCAGAAGGTATAAGCCATCATAGTTGAAAAGACCCCTAGGAACAAGATGCTGCCCCAGGTGGGTAGGGACAGCCCCAAGGCCAGCCTAGCGGTTGAGGCTCCCAAGGGCAAGAGCAGAACTAAAGCAGCGAAGAAAAGGTTGTAGGCGGTGACAGTGAGAGCACCGTACTTTTCCACCACCTCTTTACCGAAGATGGTGTAAAAGACGAAACAGAGGGCGGAGCCGCAGACCGCTAAAGTTCCTAAGAGGTTTTCTGGGGATAAGATGACCGAATCCGGTCCGGTGAGAACGATGGTGAAGAGTCCTGCGAAAGCTATAGCTATTCCCAGCCCCTGCCGAGAGGTGATTTTTTCTCGGAGAAGCAGGCCTGCCGCCAGCGCAATGAAGATGGGGTCACTGGCGATGATCAAACTGGCGGTTCCGGCGTTGACGTACTGTTCGCCGTAGTTTAGGCTGAGGTGATAACAGGCGATCCCGATACTGCCTAAAAGAAAGAGGCGGGGCAGGTCCTTTTTTTCCACTTTCGGAAACCCGCCTTTGATAAGAAAGTAGACAATGAAAGCTAAGAGAGCCGTGACCATGCGCATGAGGGTCAATTCAGCCGGCGGCAGCTCCAGTAAGGCGGTCTTGATGAAGGGGAAAGCCAGTCCCCAGGCAACAGCAGTGAGTAAAAGCAAAAAGGCCGTCATTTCGCTTCGCCTCCTTGGTTATACCAGCAATTGTACCACTGGTGAGAGCCTGTGGCAAAGGGAACAACGGCCGAATTTATGAGTCACGTTAAACTCGACTATGAGTTCCTCTATTTTGGCTGTGGAAATGAGGTCCAAGGCCGAACTTTTTAAGCGGTCCTTAACTTCGTCCTAGAGAGCGGCTTGGCGCAGACTCCGCTCGGCCCCGATTACCAGGGCTAGGAGAACAAAATAGGCGAAGGTCAATCTTTGGAGTAAGGCGCGCAGGAGAATCATTACGGACGCTCCTTGAACCGGTAGCCGATACCGTGAACAGTTTCAATGTAATTTATCTTTCCCAGCTTTGCCCGGAGACGCCGGATGTGGACATCGACAGTTCTGGTGTCACCGGCGGTGAGCATGATGGTGGGAACGTTATTTTGTTCCTGCCTGAGGCGGCGGTCAGGGTGGAGTAGCCGTTTTTATCCAAGTGAAAGCGGATTAACTCCAGAATCGAATCTTCATCATCGACTATTAAGATCAGAGGTTTTTTTGCTTCCACGTTTACACCTCAAAACTACTCACATGCTTCTATCTACTGTAGCTAATTCGATGTGGACCTGAGTTCCCCTACCGATTTCCGACTCAATCCAGATTCTGCCGCCGTGGTTCTCGGTGATAATCCTCTTGGTTATGGCTAAGCCCAGCCCGGTACCGTTGTCCCCTTTGGTGGTATAGAAGGGGGTGAAGAGCCGTTCCAACTGTTCTGGGGTGATACCGGGGCCTGTGTCTTTGATGATTAACTCCTGGAGGTTGTCTTTAGGATGATCGATGATCTCTAGTGTTAACTGGCCTCCTTCTTTCATGGCATCGAAGGCGTTGTTGATGACATTTAAGAGGGCTTGCTCTAGGAGCTTGGCATTAGCCTTGACTGGACTTAGTTTTTCCTTTTGGTAGTTCTTGATTACGGTAACATTGTTGAAAACACTTTTTGCTTTGACCAACTTCAGCACGGTATCGAGGATATCTCCCAAGTTCTCCGGGCGGAAGGTGGCACTGGTCGGCTTGGCCAAGAGGAGGATATTGCTGACGAACTCGTTTATCTTGTCTATCTCTTTGATAATCTGGCGTAAGGTGGCATCTTTTTCCTCATCATCCAGGACCAAAGCCAGTTGGGCAGAAGCCCGCATGGCTGCCAAGGGGTTGCGCAGTTCGTGTATGGTTTGAGTGGCCAGCTCGCCGATGGTGGAAAGACGCTCAAAGTGGACCAGCTGGTTCTTGAGCTCGTGTTTCTCGGTGATATCTTTGCGGATTCCCACCACACCAACTACTGATCCGTCGAGATCCCGTAAGAGGCGGATATGGGTTTGCCGGATCAAGCCGCTGGGAGTCTGGTAAACCTTGTTGATCTCATCCTGGCCGGTCTCTAAGGCTTGGATGAGCAGAGAGTTGTGTTCCCCGTTAGGCTGGTATTTCTGGCCGTTGAAGACTACATCCAGGTAGTGTTGGCCGGTGTGTTCAGGATCAAAGCGATTACCGAAGACGATACGCCCGTGCTTGTCCAGGACAACCACGTCATCATCCAGGTGGGTGAGGGCCTGGAAGGTGGCTGCCGTCTGGTGAAAAATGGTTTGGCCCAAATCGTAAACCACCAGCATAGTGCCGATTACTGAGTCAACACTGGGGTTGCAAAGGGGCTGGACGTTGATGATCACAGGGGTGCTCAGTCCGGTGAGGCTGGGGGGTAGTTCCACAAAGCAAGGTTCATTGGCTTTCAGGCATTTGGCGCAGAGTTTCAGGATGGAGTCCTCCAATGAGGAAGCCTGGGCGGACAAGATCTCGCCGGGCTTTTTTTTCAGCAGGGTCTGGGCTTTGGCATTCATTTCAATGATCTTGTTGTCGGTATCCACCAGGAGGATGCCCAGCTCCGAATCTTCCTCGTTAGAGGCGGCGATGAGGCGCATGTTTTCTTCTAGGGGCATACTCTGAGCCCTGTTTCGGGAGCCTTGGGAGGAGGCCAGACGGCGGTTGATTTTTTCCCAAACCTTGCTGAAAGAGGCATTGACTTCAGCGGCGTAAGTGGAGAGCCTCCCCACCAGCAGCATGCCTCCTAGGAGCCGGCCATCGATGACGAAGGGAATGCCGGTGGTGTAGTAGTTTTTTAATTCTGGTAGCAGGTGCTCTTCACCAAAAACAGTGACTGTCTCATGGGTTTTCAGGGCTAAAGCTAAACCGTTGGTACCGATTCTCTCTTCGGACCACCAGGCCCCCTTTTTCAGTAGATCAGAGAGGGGGGGGTCAGAGGGTTCACTACTTACAAAGCGGATACAGCCCCGGGGGTCGCTGACAGCCAAGATAGAGTCTTCAGGTAAAAGAGAGTGGTCCAGTTTGCGGAGGACTGACCTGGCAGTGATTTGGAAGTCTAGTTCGGCTTGGTCTTTCAGTTCTGAGGTAGGAGGAGCTGGAGAGGATTTGCCAGTCTCTAGCATTTGTCGGCATCTCTGGTGAGAAAGCAAAACCAGTTCTTCTCTTTTCATAGGATCCCCCCCATACCATTTAACATTATGGAAAGATTTAGTCCTCAGCCGGAGCATTCCTTTGTTTTTATTGGAATAAAAGTGTAAACTATAGAGAGAAAGCTTTTAGTTTTTGCGTAAGGTGTCAGCATGAAAAGCCCATTTCTCATGGTAGTGCTCATTCTAATTGCCGTCGGCCCGACAGCCCAGGGAGCCTGGCCCCACGGCGGCCCTGGGGAAAACGCCTACTGTTTGGCCTGCCACAGTGTGCATAAGGCTTCCGCCAGCCACCTCCTGCGAGGCGGAACGGTTATGTGCGCCAGCTGTCACGCCTTTCAGGATCCGAAGGGGCTCTGGCCGGGTCTAGAGGCTTTTGAAGCCTCGGCTCACAACGGGCTCTGCACTGACTGCCACAATCCTCACGGGGCCCGGGATGGCCAGGGGCAAATCCCTCACTTGGCGGTGGAGCGAGGTGAGAGACTCTGCTTTGGCTGTCACCTAGAAGTGGCGGAGGAGTTCGCTGCGGCCAAAGAATTGGAAGCCGCGACAGGGGTGCCCTCCAGACACCATGTGGGCCGGCCGGGCACTCAGGTTTCCTGTATAGACTGCCACAACCCACACCTGGTGGAGAAGATGGTCACCGGGTATGAAGCCCGGGTGACCAATCCCAACAACCCTCTGCAAAAAGTGCCTTTCCGGGGCAATATGACCGTGAACAAATACTGCCTGGTCTGCCACAACGGCAGCCGAAACCAGGCCCCTGACATTTTAGCGGAGATTAAAGGCGAAGGGGAGGTCACAGAGTTTTTCGCCCTCACTACTGGGGACCCCCTACACCAAGTGCACTTGAACCGAACTCATAGGCAGAACTGTCTCCTCTGCCACAATCCCCACGCCAGCAGAGGAGCTCTTGGGGTCAACCGGGGCCGCCTCCTTTACGACCTAAAAGTAGAGTATTTTGATCAGGGTTATCCGGGGTACAACTCCTGTGAAACCCAGTGCCATGGCGAGAGGTGTGGTTCCTGTCACCAGGCTCCTCCCTTCGACCATGATTAACATGCGGTTGACCTGGCACAGGTCTATTAGTATAATTAATTGTGATTCTTTGTACTAAAGATTGGGCGTTAAAAGTAGGTGATATACGTGGCAGATTTGGCCATTCGTTACGACGACCGGAAAGAACCTGACGCAGAGAAAAAAGATTCCGTCGCAACCGGCGAAGAGGATGTCAAGATCATCTGGAAAGGTAAGAAAATCGCCAAAGTTGTTTTTTCTTCAGGGAAAGAAGTGGTTTTCGAGGAATAAGCGGCCAAGACTAAGATGATTATCCATTCTCGGCCAGATTTGGCCGAAAATCCGTGAGTTGTCTAGCAGGAGAATAGTGAAAGAGTTGTGGCTTAAAAGACCCTCTGATGAGGGTCTTTATGCTTTTTGCCTCTAAATCTTCCTCCCTCTATAATTAGTGCTAGTCAAGACAGTTTCTCACTAGCCGAGACAGTTCTCTTAAGAAAAGGGAGGAACAGGAATGAACAACAGAACCAGAAAGATGATCAGAACAGGTCTGCTAACCTTGGCCCTCTTAGCCCTGGTCCTGACCCCGGTAATGGCAGCGACCTTCTACTTCTCGAGCAACTCCTACTCTAGCAGCAATTGGTATTCCACTAAAACCTACTCAACTAAATACTACTCTACAACCTACAGCAGCCCAACCTACAGCAGCAGTCCATCCTACAGCTCGGGCAGCACCTATGTCTGGAGCGGCAGCGGCAACACCTACTCAACCAAGTACGGTTCTTCCGGAAGCAACTACTACCCTTGGAAGAAGTACATTTGGTCCTCTGATCCCCAGCCTCAACCGGCTCCCAATCCCCAGCCGGCACCCCAGCCGACTCCAGACCCAACTCCGGCTCCGACCCCGGCTCTAACTCCGAACCCCAGTCCGGCTCCGGTAAGCGGTCTCACCGCTGAAGAACAGCAGATGCTGAACCTCATCAACGAAGAGCGGCAGAAGGCAGGACTCCATACCCTTCAAGCAGATCTGCGTCTGACAGAGCTGGCTCGGAAGAAAAGCCAGGATATGGCTGTGAACAACTACTTCAGCCATATCTCTCCCACCTATGGTTCCCCCTTTGATATGCTGAGGAGCGCCGGGATCAGCTACACTACTGCCGGTGAGAACATCGCCGGAGCCCCCAGCGTAGCTTCTGCTCACCGGGCCTTAATGAACAGCTCAGGCCACCGGGCCAACATCCTGAACCCAGCCTATGAAAAAGTAGGTATTGGTATCTACCACGATGGTCCCTACGGAATGATGTTCACCCAGCTGTTCATCAAGTAACACAAGATAATACCGGGGCTCATAGTATGTACTAGCTCCGGTGTTATATTTTTATCACCTGCTATCGGAGTCAAAGTGGGGTTTTGGTTTGGAATACGAAAGGCTCAAAAGGGACTGCAGCAGCAAAGGAGTGAAGGTGTGGTGGGCAACCTAACACCTGGAAACGCCAATCCTTTGCTCGACCTTAGTCCCAGGGAGAAAGAGGTCCTGAACCTGGTAGCACTGGGAATGGGTAACGAGGAGATCGGTAAGCTTCTCTTCATCAGCCCAAAGACCGTTAAAAACTACGTAACCAGGGTCAGACGCAAACTTGGCCTGGAAAACCGGACTCAGGTAGCGCTGTACGCGATTCGCGAAGGATTGGTGGACATAGAAGATACCCAGTTTTAAATTGAATGAAGAGCGTCTGTAAGCCCGGCTTTCAACCGGGCTTTAAAATTTTCCTATCACCATCCTAGGCAGGAATTCTTCTCCGCGCTGTCCAAAGTATTGAAGGCATATTTCTCAAGGGGGCGGCTTAAGTGTACAAGGACTTAACCGAGTTCGTTCAGCGCCTGGAGTCCGAAGGTGAGCTGGTCCGGATTACCGCCCAGGTGGATCCGGAGTTAGAGATCACCGAAATAGCTGATAGGGTGATGAAAAGCAGAGGTCCGGCCTTACTCTTTGAGAACGTAAAAGGCTCTGAGATGCCGGTCCTCATTAACGCCTTCGGTTCTGAAAAACGGATGGCTATGGCTCTAGGCCTTAAGGAACTGGATGAAATAACTGATGAGATCAGAGGTTTCATCAAAATGGCGGTGGAGGGAGATAATGAGTCCCTCCTAGGTAAGTTGAAAGCCCTGCCAAAACTGGCGGAGTTGGCCAAACTTTTCCCCAAAACCGTCTCCAAGGCTCTGTGCCAAGAGGTGGTCATGTCTGAGCCTGATCTGACTAAGCTACCGATTCTCAAGTGCTGGCCAGGTGATGGAGGCCGGTATATCACTCTTCCGTTAGTTTTCACCAAAGACCCAACCACCGGCAAGCAGAACTGCGGAATGTACCGCTTGCAGATTTTTGATAAAAATACCACCGGAATGCACTGGCACATCCATAAAGACGGTGCCGCCAACTACCGCAAGGCCGAGGCCACCCAAGGGCGGTTCCCGGTGGCAGTAGCCATTGGCGGGGATCCGGCTTTGACCTATGCGGCCACAGCCCCCTTGCCTGGCGGTGTGGACGAAATGCTCCTGGCTGGGTTTTTGCGGAAGAAACCGGTGGAAATGGTGCAGTGCAAGACCGTGGACCTGAAAGTTCCGGCCAGCGCCGACATCATCCTGGAGGGATACGTAGAGCCAGGTGAACGCAGGGTTGAAGGCCCCTTTGGAGATCACACCGGGTTTTACTCTTTGGCCGATGAGTATCCGGTTTTCCATGTTACCTGCATAACCCACCGCAAAAATCCGATTTATTTGACGACTATCGTCGGCGTTCCCCCGATGGAAGATGCTTACCTCGCCCTGGCCTCGGAACGGATTTTTTTGCCCCTTTTCCAGATGCAGCTTCCGGAAGTGGTGGACATGCATCTGCCGGTAGCTGGGGTTCAGCACAACCTGGCGATCATTTCTATCAATAAACAGTATCCAGGGCACGCCCAGAAAGTGATGCACGCGGTCTGGGGCATGGGCCAGATGATGTACACCAAAGTGGTTTTGGTGGTGGACGCCGATGTGGACGTCCGTAACTACGCACAGGTAGCTTGGAAGACCCTGAATAATGTGGATCCGGGTCGGGATATCACCATCGTTAAAGGCCCGGTGGAAACCTTGGATCATGCCTCACCTCTGCCCAAGTTTGGAACCAAAATGGGCATCGATGCCACCAGGAAGTGGGAGAGTGAGGGGTTCACCCGCGATTGGCCGGAAGAGGTTACCATGGATCCTGAAATCAAGGCGCTGGTTGACAAGAGATGGAAGGAGTACGGTATAGAGTGAGGAAAGTCAAGCTATTCTTAAAGATGATTGACTTTCACGAGAGCATCTTTGCCCTGCCCTTTGCCTATATCAGCGCCTTGTTGGCTACCGGCGGCCAGATGACTTGGAGTCAAGCCGCCTGGCTTCTGGTGGCTATGGTCAGCGGCCGAAGCCTGGCGATGGCCTTTAACCGGATGATTGATGTGGAGTTCGATGCCCGCAATCCCCGGACGGCGGATCACATCATGCCTAAAGGGCTGCTCTCCAAGAAGGAAGTCACCGGGGCGATCATCCTGTGCGCAATAATCTTTGTCATTGCTGCCGCCCAGTTCAACCTGTTAACTCTGATGCTTTCGCCGGTAGCCATCTTCATCATGACTTTTTACTCCTTTACCAAGCGCTTTACCTGGGCAACCCATCTTATTCTCGGAGTCGCCCTAGGGCAGGTGCCGATAGCAGCTTGGCTGGCGCTTACCGGTGGGGTAGAGATGCCGGCGTGGTTGTTAGGGGCGGCTGTGGCTTGCTGGGTTGCTGGGTTTGACATCATCTTCGCCTTGCAAGACATGGAGGCCGACGCCAAAGAGGGCCTCTACTCCATTCCGGTTCGCTTTGGTCTAGAGAAGTCACTCTGGTGGTCCAGAGGCCTACATCTTTTAGCTTTGGTCTTTTTTGCCCTGACCGGTTACGCTGTAGGGGCAGACTTCTTCTATTGGATCGGCTTTGCTCTGGTGGCTATTCTGCTGGCGGTGGAGCAGGGTGCCATGGCAACTTTGGACTTGAGCCGGCTCAACTTTGCCTATTTCAAGGTCAACGGCTTTATTTCCATAGCTTTTTTCGTTTTCACCTGGTTGTCCTTGGTTTTTTGAGGTGGATTCAGTGTACACAGTTGGTATAACTGGGGCCAGTGGTATGCCATATGCCTATCGCCTTCTAAAATACTTGGCTGGGCGTCGGATTCCGGTGGAGTTGGTGATCTCCGATCCTGCCTGGGATGTCATCAGGCAGGAGCTGCCCGCTGAGGCTCAGGAGATCGAAGATAGAGAGAAATGGGTGAGAAGGCACTTTGGCTCCACCACTCGGCTCTGGGCCAACACTAACTGGTCTTCTCCCATTGCCAGCGGTTCGGCGCCATCAGCGGGCATGGTCATTATCCCCTGTTCTATGGGGACTCTAGGGCGGATCGCAGCCGGCATCTCCAGTTCCCTCCTGGAGAGAGGCGCTGATGTCTGTCTCAAAGAGGGGCGCCGCCTGGTTTTGGTTACTAGAGAAACACCTCTTAACCTCATCCACCTGGAAAACATGGCCAGGCTAGTAAAGGCAGGAGCCACGGTCCTGCCGGCTGCCCCGGCCTTTTACCATAATCCACAGAGCATTTCGGATTTGGTGGATTTCATCGTCGGCCGGGTCTTATACCAGCTGGGAATTGAAAATGACCTGGTTAAGTCCTGGGGAAGTAAGTAATTTTTGCTATAAGGGAGTGGTTAACATGAAGAAAAAGTTTACCAAGCTCGGTATCATCACAGCACTGGCGGTGATTCTTGTCTGGGGGACGGCGGCGGTTGCCAAGAATGAGACACCGTTCACTCTCAAAATCGGTTTTATCCCGGCCGAAGATGAGCTGCCGCTCTTCGTCGGCAAAGAGCGGGGCGATTTTGCCCATGCCGGAGTCGACCTACGCTTGGTCCCCTTCGCCAGCGCGGTGGAGCGAGACACCGCTTTTCGAGCTGGACAGTTAGATGGGATTGTCTGCGATCTGGTGGCTGTAGGCCTCTTTGGTAAAGGTGGGATGGATGTCAAGGTCGCCTCCATTACGTTAGGTGCCAAACCGGAAGAGGGACGGTTCGCTCTCTTGGCCGCACCGGGCTCCGGAATCACTTCGCCCAGCGAATTAAAGGGCGTTCCAGTAGGGGTTTCCAACAACTCCATCATCGAGTTCGTTAACTACCAGCTGCTTTCTGCAGCCGGTCTGAAACCTGAGGAGATCAAGACCATAGAGATCCCCAAGGTTCCGGTACGCTTGGAAATGCTGATTAATGGCCAGGTTAAGGCGGCAACCCTCCCGGATCCTATTGCTGCTCTGGCTGAGGCCAAAGGGGCCAAGGTTATTGCCAGCGACACAGAATTCGAGGTCAACCTATCACCCATTGTCTACGTCTTTACTGACAAGGCTTTGAAAGAAAAGAGTCTCGCCTTGAATATGTTTTACAAGACCTACACTGATATCGTTCAGGAGATTAACGAAGATCCTGAGAAGTTTAGGTCTTATCTCTTGGAGAACTGCCGAATCCCCAAACTTATCGAAGACGAGTACCCAGTTCCTCAGTTCCCGCTGCCAACGATTCCTACGAAGGCCGAGTGGGACCTGGTCATGGACTGGATGGTGGAGAAGGGCTTGTTGAAGGCGGCTCTTCCCTACGAGGACTATTTCACCTCTAAATATGTGGTGCAGTAAGTTGGAGGTCAAGTATTGCTAGAAGTACGAGAGCTTGGCTATAAATACAACCATAGCCAGCGGCCGGTTCAGGCCCTGGAAAGAGTGGACTTTACCGCCCAGCCAGGGGAGAGTTGGGCAGTTATCGGCCCATCCGGCTGCGGCAAGAGCACCCTTTTGTACCTTTTAGCCGGGTTGCTCAAACCGACTTACGGTGAGATCTCCTTTCACGGCCGGGAACCGGAGCAGTTTCGGCACGAAATCGCCTTAATTCTCCAAGGTTACGGTCTCTTTCCCTGGAAGACAGTTTTAGACAACATCACTCTGGGACTGCGCATCCGGCGTGTGCCCAGGGGTGAGGCGAGAGAACGTGCTCAGGCTATCATGGAGGAGCTGGGCATCGGAGACCTGGCTGAAGCCTATCCTAGAGAACTGAGCGGTGGTCAAAAGCAGCGGGTGGCCATCGCCAGGTCGCTGGTGCTTCAGCCCAAGCTGCTTTTGATGGATGAGCCATTTTCGGCTTTGGATGCTTTGACCAGAGAGAAGATGCAGAACCTCCTGCTCAAAATCTGGCAGGAGAGAACCCTTATCACTATTCTGGTGACCCATAGTATCGAAGAAGCCGTGATTTTAGGGCGCAAGATTATGCTGCTCTCCTCGCTCCCCGGCAGGCTCTTAGAGGTCGTGGATAATCCGGGGATGGGCAGCCCAGGCTACCGGTCTACCACCGAGTACCTGGATTTAGCCAACTACTTGCGGAAACGCTTGGAGGAGACCAATGCTCTTTAAACGGCGGAAAGGAAATAGCACCTGGCGGGGTAAGCTGTTGGCTGCCTTGGTCATCGCCGGCCTGTGGCAGGTCTTGGTTTGGTCCGTGGACGGGATCAATCTCCCCAGTTCTTGGCAGGTCATCCAGGCGATGACCGAACCCGGGGATGAACTGTGGCAGCACGGTTTGATCAGCGCCAGGCGGATCCTCATTA
Organism: Bacillota bacterium; assembly: GCA_017656135.1. Classification (GTDB taxonomy): domain Bacteria; phylum Bacillota; class UBA5301; order UBA5301; family UBA5301; genus JACDOJ01. The sequence continues at coordinate 127,537 of JACDOJ010000001.1, forward strand.
GCCTGTTCGTGGCTTTGGTGTTGGGAGTCCCGGCCGGGCTGTATCTTGGCCGCAACCCCCGGGTGGACCAGGTTGTGGCGCCTTTTATCTACCTGACCTACCCCATCCCGAAAATCGTTTTTCTGCCCTTGATTTTCGTGCTGATGGGACTGGGGGATGCTTCCCGGGTCCTGTTAATTACCCTGACCATTTTCTACCAGATCTTAGTTAGCGCCAGGGATGCCGCCCGTTCCCTACCCCTGGAGGCGGTTTACAGCATTCGATCTTTGGGCGGAGGTCGCTGGGCTTTTTACCGTCATGTTCTCTTCCCGTATTCTTTGCCCAAGGTTTTTACGGCTTTACGGATAAGTATTGGTACAGCCAGTGCGGTTCTGTTTTTTGCCGAGTCCTTTGCAACCTCGTCGGGCTTGGGTTATTTAATTATGGATTCTTGGGGCCAGTTCGATTACGAGAAGATGATTGCAGCAATAGCCGGCATGAGCCTTTTGGGCTTGCTGCTTTACTCGGCTGTGGAGATGGTTGAATCTTGGGTCAGTGGGTGGTCCCGGACCACAGAAGATAGATAATTAGGGAACTTAAGGCGTTTGAAACCACGTTTGTAAATATGGGATTAGCACGCATTTTGCTATTTGGAGGGAAATTGATGGCAATTTCCAGAAAAGGGAAGGTCATTTTGGGACTAGGGGTAGTTTTAGCGGCTATCTTGTTCCTTTTGTACTTCGGCTTTTCCAATTCCACGGCGTACTACAAGACGGTGGCCGAAGTGCTGGCGGAGTCAGAGGACCTTACCAACCAGTTTCTGCGAGTCAGCGGGTATCTGGTGGATGAGATTCACTGGGATGCAGAGAATGTTGTCCTCAAGTTTTCTCTGGCAACGTCACCCGACGATACCAGCGGAAATTACCTTCCAGTTGTTTACCACGGAATTAAACCCAACAACTTTGAGCCAGGCAATGAAGCAATCATTGAGGGTGTACTGGATGACAACGGCGTGTTTAAGGCAGACAAGTTGATGGTTAAGTGCCCGTCAAAATACGAAGAAAACGCTGAATAGTAACGGATTTAGGAGGATTTCTCATGTTAGCTGAATTAGGACACCTGGCGTTGGTCTCCGGTTTTCTGGTCTCGATCTACGCCTTAGTCACCTACATTGTCGGCATTGTAGGTAAAAATGAGCGCCTTATCAAGACCGCCAACGGTGCAGTAGCGGTGACGGCTCTCCTTTCCACCGTTGCCTCGGCGATTCTGGTCTACCTGTTGGTGGTGGGAGATTTTTCAGTAGAGTATGTGGTGTCACACACCAACCGGCTCCTGCCTCTCATTTACAAGATCTCAGCCTTCTGGGCCGGTCAGGAGGGTTCACTCCTCCTGTGGCTCTGGCTGCACACCCTCATCGCAGCCATGATCGCCTACTCGGAAAACAAAGAGACTGAACACCTGCGGCCGGCGGCCAGCGCGGTTATGTCCTTCATTGCCCTCTTTTTCTTCGGGATTACAGCCTTCTTGATGAACCCCTTTGCCCGTTTGGATACGGTATATCCTGATGGGGTCGGGCTAAACCCCCTCCTGCAAAACTCGGGAATGATCATTCACCCGGTCACCCTGTACATCGGTTATGTGGCTTTTGCGGCGCCCTTTGCTTTTGGGGTCGCCTCTTTGCTCCAGAAGAAGGTGGACCCGGACTGGACCAAATACGTCCGTACCTGGACCTTAGTGGCCTGGGGTTTCTTGAGTGTGGGAATCCTCTACGGTGCCCAGTGGGCTTACGTTGAGCTGGGCTGGGGCGGGTATTGGGCTTGGGACCCGGTTGAGAATGCTTCTCTCTTCCCCTGGTTGATCGGTACCGCTTTTATTCACTCGGCCCTTTTGCACCAGCGGCGTAAGGCTTTGAATGCCACCAGCCTGCTCCTAGTGATCCTCTCCTACGGTCTGAGTGTTTTTGGGACTTATCTTACTCGCAGCGGGGTGGTCCAATCGGTCCACGGCTTTCCGGGCATCCCTATTCTGAATACCCTCTTTCTCACCTTCCTTTTCGTTCTAGTAGTGGGGCCGTTGGTGCTCCTTTACATCCGACGGGATGAGGTGGCTGATGAGGGCCAGGTGTCCAAGCTTCTGAGCAAAGAGGGCAGCTTCGTCTTGACCAACTACATCCTGGGAGCAGCTACCCTGGCTGTCTTGATCGGCAGCCTGTTCCCGGTGATCTCCCGCAACTTGATGGGCGCCGAGATCAGTTTGGACCAAGGTTACTACAACATGGTCAATGTCCCTTTAGGTATTGCCCTGGCTTTTCTTATGGGTGCCTGCGTCCGGATCCCGTGGAAACGCAATGAGGGTGAGCCCCTTTTTAGCTCTGATTTTTACTACAGCCTCGGGGCTACCGTGGTCCTGGTTCTGGTCCTGTACTTCTTAGGTGTTAAGCATATCGGGTCGGCCCTGGCTATTGGCAGCGCCTTCTTTGTGATCTTAAACCTGCTTCTGGAGGTCAACTACACCGCGGCCATCCGGAGTGAGAACACTGGGGAGACCGGCTTTGGCAACTTCATCAAGGCGCTCACCGGAAACCGCAGGCGGCTGGGGGCCTTCATCGTCCACATGGCCATAGCTCTGACTATGATCGGTTTTGCCGGAGCACCTTTCGATGTGGAAACCTCCCGTTCGGTAAAGCTAGGGGAGTCTTGGACGGTAGGTGATTACCAGCTGACCTACAAATCGCTGAACGAGAAGTTCGTAAACGGGTACTCATCGGTTTATGCCACTTTGGAGGTAGCCAAAAACGGTGAGTTCATAGGGGTAATGACTCCGGAGATGCAGTTCCACAAGAACTACCTGGACCCCCAAGCCGAGGAAAAACAGATGAGCGAGGTTGCGGTCAGGGGTAACCTCAGTGAAGATTTGTACATCATCTTAGCAGGTTGGGAGCAAGGGGGCGAGATCGCCACGTTTAAGGTGATGGTGAACTATCTGGTCAACTGGATCTGGCTGGGCATGTACCTGTTGGTCGTGGGTACCGTCGTGGCCTTGTGGCCCCAGAAGAAGATGGTAGCTCAGTAGGGGGCTGAAGAAAATTATCAGAGCTGAGAAGATACGAAAAAAAATCGGGAGCAAAGAGATCCTGCACGGTGTGGATCTCTCCTTGGAGGAAGGCCGGTTTCTGACCATTTTCGGGCCTAACGGCGCAGGAAAGACCACCTTGCTCAAGATTTTATCCCTACTCATGCCCGCCAGCAGCGGAAAACTGGTCCTAGCCGGCCAGGAGGTCAAAGACGATACCACAGCTCTCAGGCAGAAAATTGGAGTCATCTCCCACCACTCCTACCTCTATGGAAACCTGACTGCCCGGGAGAACCTCCGTTTTTACGGGTGGCTCTACCGGGTTTCCAACTTGGAAGAACGGGTAGAAGAGGTCATCAGAGAGGTGGGTTTGGAGTTATTTTTCAATGATCCGGTCCGGGTCTTTTCCCGGGGCATGCAGCAGCGGCTCTCCATCGCCCGGGCTATTTTGCACAATCCCAGTATCTTGTTCCTGGATGAACCCTATACCGGTCTGGACCAGCAGGCCATCGAGATCCTGAACTCGGTGCTGGCTGGGTTGAAAAACCAGCACCGGACGGTGGTCATGATCACCCACAACTTTGAGGTGGGGCTTTCGGTGAGCGATGAGATTATGATTTTGAATAAAGGAGAAGTGGCTTTCCGAGGCCGGCGGGAAGAGGTCGGCTCTCTCAAGGACTTTCAAGAGCTGTACCGAGAGAAAGTTGGTGGCCGCCGGTGAAAGAGTTTTTGTCCGCAGTGGGAGCCATTGTCTGGAAGGACCTGAAAGCCGAGTTTCGCACCAAAGAGATGATCAGCTCCATGCTGATTTTCGCCTTCCTGGTCATCGTGATTTTCAGTTTTGCCTTTGACCCGACTGCACAGAGTGTGAAGAAGATTCTTCCGGGGGTGATCTGGGTGGCCTTTATCTTCGCAGGCACCCTGGGGCTGAACCGGTCTTTCCTCTCCGAGCAGATCAATGAGGCCATCCAGGGCTTGATGTTGGCTCCGGTGGATCGGGCCGCTATCTATTTCGGGAAGGTCCTAGGCAACATGATCTACACCAGCTTGGTGGAGGCAGTGGCCCTGCCGGTCTTCATTATCCTCTTTGACTTCTCATTCAGCGGCTCCTGGCTTTCCCTGATTCTGGTGGTGGTGGCCTCGACCTTCGGGTTTGTGGCAGTCGGCACTTTCTTGGCTGCCCTGGCCAGTAACACCCGGACCAGTGAGGTGCTTTTACCGATCATCCTTTTTCCAGTGATTGTGCCGGTGATCATCGGAGCCGTAGAGATGACCAAGGCCATTTTTGCCGGTTCTTCGCTGGGAGAGGTGGCTACCTGGCTGCGGGTGGTCCTGGTCTACGATGTGGTCTTTCTGGTGATACCATTTTTGCTGTTTGATTTTCTGTTAGAGGCGTAATGAGGTGGTTTCCCAATGAGGAGGAGAAAGCAGGCCATCGGCCTAATCACACTGGTAGTAACCGTGCTAGCTGTTTACCTGGTCTTTATGTATGCTCCGGTACCCAGCAATGTCAGGGACCTGCCAGAGGTACAAAAGATTCTCTATTTCCACGTTTCAGCTGCTTGGATCGGCTTTTTGGCTTTTTTTGTGGTTTTTGTGGCCAGCATCTTATACCTCAAGAGCCGAGACCGCAAGTGGGACGTCTTGGCGGCCAGCTCTGCAGAGATCGGTGTGGTCTTCACTACCATCGTCCTGTTGACCGGGCCGATTTGGGGCAAGGCCGCCTGGAATGCCTGGTGGACCTGGGATCCTCGGCTCACCACGACTTTGGTTCTCTGGTTCATCTACTTGGCCTACATAGTGATTAGAAATTCCGCTGAAGAGGATGAGAAACGGGCAAGGCTTGCGGCTATTTTTGGAATCATCGGGTTTGTGGATGTCCCTATTGTCTTCATGGCTATTCGCTGGTGGCGTACGATCCACCCGGTGGTTTTTGAGGCCGGACAGGTGGGCCTAACACCAAAGATGCTGACCACGCTGTTTGTCAGTTTGATCGCTTTTACCTTTCTCTATCTATACTATCTCTTGCTCAGGTTGGACATCGCTAAGGCCAAGTTGGAGCTGGCGGGGATCAAGGAAAAACTGCGTGCCAAGTTTTAAAGGGGGGGTTAACCGGTGAGTTACCTGTTTGCGGCTTACACCATCATCTGGGTTGTGATCTTTTTGTATACAGTCTACCTGTGGCGGAAGCAGAATGAGGTGGCCACTGAATTAGAGATTCTGAAGCGTGCCGTCGAAGATAAATAGCTAGGGGGATTATAATGAAAATTTCCATTCGCAATCTGATTATTGTTTCTGTCGTGGTAATCATGGTCGGGGTCATCGCAGCAGCGATTGTTCAGACCAACCGGCAGGCTGCCGCCCCTGGCACTAAGGTAACCCAAATTGATCCTAACGATCCGATATACGGACCCACAAGGCCCAATACCACTATGCCACCAGCCGGCGACGGGTCCACTATGGATATATCTGAGGCCGAGATACCGGTGGCGGTAGATGTCGAGTACGAAGAGGGGGTTGAGCCCCTCACCGCTCGTGACCTCCCTGCTGATATCGTCGGGGTGAAGCTCAGCCAGGTTATCGAGGGTCAGGCGGCGATAGAGGCTATTTCCAAGCTGCACGGCAAGGAGATCACGGTTTCAGATGGACTGGTAGCCAAGTACGGCCAAAAAGGGGAAGGAATCGAACTCTGGTTTTCCACCTCACCTACAGTGGATGAGGCCACCCAGTTGTTAAGGGCGATGATCGAAAAAATGGAGGATAACGAAATTTACTCCACGCCGGTGCCGATGCCCATCAGGAAACGGATCTTCTACCAGACCATCGGGCACGACCTGATGCACTTCTTCTGGCAGAGGGGACGGCAGTTGGTCTGGATCACCTTGGATCTGCCTCAGGAGCAGCTGATGCCGGCGATGAAAGAGGTCGTCGGACTCTAAACTAAGGCTGCCATTTAGGTTCAAGGGCGAAAGGACGGGTCAAGCAAAAAAGGCCTGTCCTTTTTTCTGTGTTGTGACTTCGCTCACACCGCCCTTCTCTCTTCTGTGGCATGATGTAAGTAACCGGAAAAAGCGGAGGTAATGGCAATGAAGAAAAAGATACTGTCAGCCGCTTTGAGTGTGTTGTTAGGTCTGGGTTCAGCAGGAGTCGGCCTGGCATTGGACCCCGGAGAAGTCCGGCTCGTTGATTCCATTGTCCAGGAGTACGGTTTGACTGAAGAGGAGATCTTGAGTTGGGTTGAGCTAGGCTACGGTTACGGCGAAATCACTATTGCTGCCAGTCTGGCTGATGCTGCAGGTTTGCCTCTCAGCGAGGTGTTCGCCAAAGCTGACAGCGGTCTTGGCTGGGGTGAGATCGCTGCTCTTCTGGGGATCGACCAAACACAGTTTGGGCAAAACGTCCGCCAGCTTTTTGCCCAGGGGGCCCAGAAGACCCGAAATACCGATCTGGACTGGGAAGCAGCCCTGGTTCGAGAGATGGTGCAAACCCGCCTGAGGGTAGAAGCCCAACTGCAACAGCCAGACTCGGCAGCAACTAATCAAAAGCAAAAAGAGATTGAGAAAACCATACAAACTGAAGCCCATCAGAAAGGACAGGCAGCAGCTGGAGGGTCCAAGGGGAAAGCCTCTTAAACCCGGGCCCGGGCTGAATACCATGTCCCCCAAGTCATGGCCCCCTTGTTGGGGGCTTATCCTTTTCTCTTTCCGGATAAGCGAATTCACCTGGCCCGCTATATTATATATACTATAGCGAGGTGGATCCAAGATGAAGATGTGCTCAGTGGTGATTGCAGTCACCGACGGACTGGCGCGAAACCAGTTTTTTTTCTCCCGGCTCTTCAGAAACACCGATCACCCCTTCGAGTTAATTATCATCGACAACGGCACCACCGATGGAACCGGATCCTATCTTAATGAACTGCCCAACCGCAAGTTGATTCGGTTTCCGGTGAATATGGGCCTGGGCAAAGCCTGGAACTCAGCCCTCCGGGTGGCCTCCGGAAGCATCTTGGCTTTTGTGGAGACTGGCTGTGTTCTGCCGGCTAAGTGGCTTTCCACTCTGGTAGGGATGGCGGGGGCTAATCGTCGTGCTAGAGTGGTCCGGACTTTGGACCGGGAAACCGTTCTCCGACACCGAAGCCTCTTCGGCCGCTACGCCGACCTCATCAAAAACGTCCCGGGCACAGCCTTTTCCAGTGAAGCCGAGCTCAATTCGTATTACCCAGGTGGTTTCGATGAATATGCCACTCGTTTGGCCCGGCGGTTCAAAACCGTGAAACTCCCCTCCTCCACCTCCGATTGTTTGGTTGTGGCCAAAGAGGTCTTTCAAAGCGGGTTCCGGTTTCCTGAAGGTTATGCCCAGGCGGGGCAGGTGACCATCGATGGATTCACAGCCTCACTGCAAAAATCAGGGGCCGTTCTAAAGACTTTGATTTCTGGGGTGTATACCCACCGGTAGCTGGGCACCCCCTCTCTCCCTCCGACATAGACTGTTATCAGGACAAGTATTTTGGAGGGTAGCAGAGCATGAAAAAAGCACTGATCACAGGAATTACCGGATTTGCAGGCAGTCACTTGGCCGACTATCTTTTAAAGCACACCGACTGTGAAGTCTACGGGACAGTCCGGTGGCGCAGCAAGAGGCAAAACATCCGGCACCTCCAGGATAAAGTCACACTTCTCGAATGCGAACTCAAAGACGCCACTAGTGTGGATGAGCTGATAGAGAGGGTCCGGCCAGACTACATTTTCCACCTGGCCGCCCAGAGTTTTGTGCCCACTTCTTGGCACTCCCCTACTGACACCATCGTCAATAATATAACCGGGCAGCTCAATCTGTTTGAAGCTGTCCGGGAGTACCAGCCGGAGGCGGTAATCCAGATCGCCTGCTCCAGTGAGGAGTACGGTCTGGTTTACCCCTCAGAGGTCCCGATCACAGAGGAGAGCCCTCTGCGTCCGATGAGCCCTTATGCGGTCAGCAAGATCGCCCAGGACTTCATGGCCTACCAGTACTACCAGAGCTACGGCTTAAAGACCATCAGGACCAGGGCTTTTAACCACACCGGCCCCCGCCGGGGAGAAGTCTTCGTCTGTTCCAACTTTGCCAGGCAAATAGCTGAAATCGAATTGGGCTTACGGGAACCGGTGGTTTACGTCGGCAACTTAGAGGCCAGGCGAGATTTCACCGACGTCCGGGACATGGTGAGAGGGTATTGGCTGGCGGTGACCAAAGGTGAGCCAGGCGAACTCTACCAGCTTTGTTCGGGTCGGGCTTGGTCTATAAGGGAGGTCTTGGAGTTCTTGGTGGACTTTTCCGGAGTAAAGATAGAGGTGCAAGAGGACCCTGAGCGGATGCGCCCCTCTGACGTGCCTCTTCTTCTAGGAAGCTATGAGAAGTTTGAAAAGCAGACGGGCTGGTCGCCGGAAATCCCCTTTGAGCAGACTCTGGCCGACCTGCTTGTTTACTGGAGGCAGGAATTAGCCAAGTAGAAAATATACAGGCCATAAGCACATTAACCCCCTTTTGCATAGTATGGTACTGAAACGTGGACAAAAGGGGGTTATTTCATGGTGACGAAAATGCCGGATCCAGGCATCCCGGCAGGTAATACAGGCAAATTCGGGAAGAGCAAAGTCCAGGTTACCAGCTCCAGAAGCAAGGTCATCAAGGCCCATGTGGCAGCCGATAAAGCGGAAATCGAGAAAAAAATCAACAGCTTCAATGGTGTACAGACCCTATCCAAAGACCGGGAAGAGTTAAATGCCCAGGCGGTAACGACTTCCCAGAACAGCAGCGGGCAGGAGGCTGCTACCAGCCAAGTGGTTGTTCCCATGCAAGACGTGATGCTGGCCCCGGAGCCGCCAGTATTAGCAGGCCAAACTCAGTTGGAATTCACCGCCCGAAAGGTGCGGGAAATCCGCGGTGAAGTCCGCAATGTCGAAGCCACGGTCATCGAAAACAAAGTTATCATTCAGGGTACCGTTCACAAACAGATTTTCTACGTGGACTTGGACGGCATTGTCAGGCATCAGGCCGAGGATATCCGGTTCAGCACTTTTGTGGATATTCCCGGTGCCATGCCTGGGATGAATGTCTTGGTCAATCCGGTAATTGAGGACATCATCTTCCGGCTCATCAATCCGCCCAGCCGGGTGCTTATGCAGAAAGTCGTTTTACAGATCTTCGTCAAGGTTACCGACACGGTCCAGCTCCAGCTGGCTGTTGGCGATGGGCCGCTCTTTAAGACCGAATCAGTCATCGGCGAAGGCAGTACCCAGGTCCTTTCGGAGACAGTGGTCAACCTAGAGAATCCAGCCCAGAAGGTCGCTGAAATCGTGGCCCGGGTGCAGGATGTTACCTCTGAAATCATCGATGACAAGGTGATCGTCCAAGGCATCATCCATAAGCAGATCTTCTACGTTGACTTAGACGGAGTCAGCCGGCACCAGGCCGAGGAGGTTCCCTTCAGCACCTTCCTTGATATCCCCGGTGCTGCTGACGGCCAAAACGTCCAGGTTCATCCCAATGTTGAGTTCGTCGGTTTCATCTTAGAAGATGAGACCACCCTACGTCAAAAGGTGGTCCTGGAGATCTTCGTCAAGGTCACCGAGACCATCCAGATTCAGGTCCAGCCTGGCAACGGGCCGCTCCTGGCCATCGGTGAGGTGGTCGGTGAAGGCACTACTCAGCTACTCAGCGATACCGTGACCACCCTAATTCAACCGGCCATAAAGGTCCGGGAAGTGGTCGCTGAGATCAGGGATATCACCACCCATGTCCTGGCCGACAAGGTGGTCATCCAAGGCACATTGCATAAACAGATCTTCTTTATCAATGAGGATAACATCGAAGTCCATCAGCCGGAAGATGTACCGTTCAGCACCTTCATCGATATTCCCGGGGCTCTTCCCGGCCTAAATGTTCAGGTTCATCCCTTCATTGAATTTGTGGGCTTCAACTTCACTGAACCGGACCAGCTGAATCAGAAGGTCGTCATGCAGTTCTTCGTGAAAGTCACCGAGCCGGTCCAGATCCAGGTGGCCTTGGGCAACGGGCCTCTGGTCAAGGTCGAAGAGGTCATCGGCGAGAACGCCAAGCAGATCCTGGTGGAGCGGCCGGTCAGGCCGGTGGTCATCCCCATAAGGATCAGAAGGTTGCTCCTCCAGGTCGTGGAGGCCGTCGGTGAAGTGGTTGAGCGCCAGATCATCGTGGAAAACGTGGTCGACCTGCCGGTACAGGCAATCAAAGTAGCCGGGGTGACTGCCACCATTGAGGATTTGACCGCCCAGGTAGTGCCCAACGGCATCATCATCCAGGGCAATGTGGTCAAACAGGTGCGTTTCGTGGACACCGACGGCATCGTGAGGGATATCACCGAGACCGTGCCCTTCAGCCTGCTCCTCACCGTTCCCGGCATTGATCCGGCGGCAGAGGTTGAGGTGGAGGTGGCCATTGAGAACATCACTCTGACCTTGAGTGAAGACGGACGGACACTCAATCAGCTCATCGTCGTGAATGCTGTGGCCTCCATCACCAACGTCGAAGGCATCCGCAGGGTCTCGGTGATCAGCGAGATTACCGGCCCCGGCATCACTTCCGAATCAGTGACCGTCAGGGCTCAGGTAGTTACCGACGACACCGTGGAAACCAGGGTAGTGAATGTGGTCACCGATGTCCAAGGCCCAGGCATTGTAGAGGTCATCCGCGAGACCTTGCTCCTGGACGTGGTCGATGACGGAAATCCCAACCCGGTACCGGTCAGTGTAGTCACTGATGTCCGGTTCGCTTAGGAGTTGTCTTCTTGGCCAGATGCGGGAGGGGAAGCCCCTTCCCCTCCTGCAAAAAGCCTTTAACACATAGTGCCGGTGGCACATATAATACATTAGTCCAAACCCAGCTAGACGCGGGTACAGGTTCAGGGGGGTTAACCGCATCGGCGCTTACCAGGTTATATTAGGGGAAATTTGAAGCTTTGAGGTGGTGAGTTTCTAAACTTTCGAGTTTGGTTCTATCTGCAAGTACGGGGGAGAAGCCGTCTAGTAGGATCTTGAAGGAGGAGACAATATGAGTGTCGTGACAAATCCGTTAGTCAAGATGGACGTGGTGATAGGGGAAAACACCCGTCAAATCCTGTCGGAAACCACTTTGACTTTGCCTGTCCCGGCAATCAAAATCAGGGATATCGTGGCGCGAGTACAGGACATAACCACAGAGGTTATTGAGAACAAAATTATCGTCCAGGGAACTTTGCACAAACAGATTTTCTTTGTGGGAACTGACAACGTGGTCCGCCACATCGCTGAGGATGTGCCCTTCAGCACCTTCCTGGAGATTCCAGGTGCTCTGCCTGGCATGGATGTGCAGGTACACCCGACGATTGAAGCGGTCATTCCGATTCTGCTCAATCCCACCACCCTGCTACAAAAGGTGGTCCTGGAGATCTTCGTCAAGGTCACTGAGAAGCGCCAGATCAACATTGCTCTCGGCGACGGCCCTCTAATCAGGGTAAATGAGGTTGTCGGCGAGGGAACGGTTCAGACACTGGAGGAAACCGTCGTTACCCTTAACTGCCCGGCAATAAAGATAGATGCCATCGACGCCACGGTTGAGGATATCACCTTCGAGCTCATCGAGGATAAGGTCATCGTCCAGGGCATTATTCACAAACAAATCTTTTACATCTGTGAAGATAATATCGAACACCATCAGGCCGAGGATGTACCCTTCAGCGTCTTTGTGGATATCCCGGGAGCCACTGAGGGTATGGATGTCCAGGTTCACCCGACCGTGGAGTTTGTGGCCTTTACCTTAGAGACCCCGACCACCCTTCGGCAGAAGGTAGTCTTGGAGCTCTTCGTCAAGGTGACCGAACGGGTCCAACTCCAGGTTGCTTTGGGAACCGGCCCTTTGGTTAAGACTGAGGCCGTTCGGGGCGAAAACACCGCCCAGTTCCTCAGCGAAACCACGGTAACCCTACCGGTGCCTGCAATTAAGGTGAGAGAGATTGATACTCGTCTAGAGAACATCACCACTGAGATTCTGGAAGATAAAGTGATCATTCAGGGCACCATTCACAAACAGATTTTCTTCATCGACACTGATAATGTAGAGCGCGAGTTCACCGAACTGGTTCCCTTCAGCACCTTCGTGGATGTGCCAGGGGCCGAGGACGGCTTCAATGTGGAAGTCGTACCCAGGATTGAGTTTGTGGGCTTCAACCTGCTGACCGAAACTGAACTGGAACAGAAAGTGGTCGTGGAGCTCTTCGTCAAGGTTACCGAGACCGTTCAGATCCTGGTGGAGGAGGTCATCGTCCCCCCCTACGTGCCACCGTATATCCCGCCGAATGATATAGACTAAGGGAATTGACAGAACTAAATACTGTTAGGCTGTTGACAAAGTTTATGTCAGCAGCCTTTTTTATTTGCCCGGCATGTCTGCTAAGCCGATGGGTTGCAAGGGTGTTACAAAAACCAGATGGCAGCATGCGAAATAAATTGTGGCAATAAGGTAAATACTATATGTAAATAGGCGGGAAGGGGGCAAATGAGAGTTGAAGGAAGACAAAGATAAAAACACTGTTGAGAAAATTGCGGAGGTTATTGGCGTAAATAAGCCAACATCCCGCCGCCGTTTTTTAATAGGATCTGCCATTGTGGCAGGGGCTGTTTATGGTTCCAGTGTTCTATATAGACAAATTAATATTGCAGAAGACAATAACGGAAATAAAAGGGTCGTTATCTTAAAAAATGCCAAAGGAGTATTGGTTTCAGATCCGACTCGTTGTGTGGGCTGTCGCCGCTGTGAGCTAGCCTGTACCGAATTTAATGACGGGAGGTCCTCCCCGACCCTTTCCCGAATTAAGGTGGCTCGTAACTTAAACTACGGCCCTCAGGCTGTTCAGCTTGGCTTTCGGAGAGGCCACGGAAAATTTGGCGATTTCTTGGTTATTCAGGATATGTGTAAACAATGTCCGCACCCTGTTCCGTGTGCAACGGCCTGCCCTTATGACGCGATTGAGGCTAAACCCCCACTTAATGCGCGTGTAGTAAATACTGAAAAATGTGTAGGTTGTGAAATCTGTCAACGAGCTTGCCCGTGGGATATGATTAGTTTTGACGAGGAAGCTGATAAAGCAACCAAATGTACTTTATGCGACGGTAATCCACAATGTGTGGAGGCCTGCCCCACAGGCAGTCTGAGGTATGTTCCCTGGAGAGATCTGACCAAAGACTTCCATCCCCGGCAGGCCGGTATGCTGGCAGTTACCGAAGAGTGCGACATCTGCCACTGATGACCGTGTTATCCTCACTAGTTGATACTGGTATCGGTATTAAGTAATTATGTCAGTAACTGTATATGCGGGGTGGTATAGAGATGGCAAAAGTAGGTGGATGGAGAGGTAAGACCCTTAGGGTGAACTTGACTACAGGGGAAATCACCAGTGAGGATACACTTGAGAAGTATAAAGATTACCTAGGTGGTACAGGTATCGGGTATAAAGTCCTTTGGGACGAGGTCCCGGTTGGAACCCGTGCTTTTGCTGCTGAGAATATGCTTGTCTTCGGTGTTGGCCCGTTGGCCGGCACCGGCGCCCCAAGCAACAGCCGCACTGCGGTTACGACTATATGGCCGTTGACGGACCCAGACACATTTGTTGGTTCCGGCCATATGGGAGGTCATTTTGCAGCTGAACTGAAATTTGCCGGATGGGACTCGATTATTATTGAAGGAAAAGCGGAACATCCTGTGTGGTTATCCATCGAGGATGATAAAGTTAAGCTGAAAGATGCCCGCCACCTGTGGGGAAGCGGAATATACCGTACCACCGCCGAAATTAATGCTGAAATGGGGCCAACGGCCCAAATAGCCGCTATTGGTCCAGCAGGTGAAAACATGGTGCCGCTTTCAGTGGTGATTAATGGATATTGCCACTCTGCCGGCGGTGTTGGCGGCGTGATGGGCTCTAAGAACCTGAAAGCCGTCGCGGTAAAAGGCAGCGGTTCCGTTAACATTGCTGCTGACCAAAAAGATTGGAAAGAACTGATTCAGTATGCTTTAACCTTGATCGGATCCAATAACCAACACGTGGTACCCAGTACTCCACAGCCTTGGGCCGAGTACTATGACCCCGGCAGCCGCTGGACTGCCAGCAAGGGTGTATATTGGGGCGCGGCCAACCCGCCGGTGGAAACCGGCTTCTGCAACCCTCATGACGTTCATAAAATAGGTTTGCGGTGCCATAAGGGCGTCAAGGACTTCGGCAAGGATTTTGGCGGCACGTACACCGTAAGGATGGGTGGGTGCTATGCCTGTCCAATCAGATGTTTTGCCCAGATTGATTACCCTCCGCTGGAGGGGAAATATGGATATAGCCGTTACATAGCCAATACCTGCATGGGTTGGTTCTCCCCGCGCCAGGTCTTCCATGAGTTCCCCGAAGGCCCGGAAGGTGAGCTTAAAGCCAGGGAAGCCATGGTCCTGGGGAGCCATCTCGTTAACGACCTGGGGATCTGGGATAACTATGCCTTGATGCAGAAAGTGTTCAACTATGCCGCTACTCACGGCATGCTGGAGAAAATTCTGCCGGCGGATGAATATAAGAGTATCCCGTGGGAGTTGTGGGAGAAGGGTGATCCCGCCTTCTTGCTGGACTTCTACCGCCGAATCGCGTACAAGGAAGGTGTATTAGGCAAAGACTTGGGTGACAGCACCCTGAAGACCATGAAGAAGTGGCAGATTCCCGAAGACTTCTACAAGAAGTTTAAGTGGAAGTACTGGAAGATGGGCCACCCTCTCCACCATTCCGTGGAGGACAGCGGCCAGATCGGTGCCCTGATCAACATGCAGTACAACCGGGATTCCCAGAATCACTCCCACACCAACTTCCAGAACAGTGGTCTTCCCATCGAGATCCAGAAGAAGCTGGCCGCCAAGGTCTGGGGCTCGCCGGACGCTGTAGACGAGAAAGGCCACTGGACGCCGATGAACAGGTACAAGGCCAAAGCTGCCAAGTGGGCTTCGATCCGCAAGGAGTTGCACGACAGTCTGTCCCTGTGCAACTGGATGTATCCCTGGGTGGCTTCCCCGCTGAAAGAGCGGAACTACGAAGGAGACACCGCCTTGGAGGCTAAGTACTTCAGCTTGGCAACAGGTATTGAAGTTACCGAAGAAGAGTTGGACCTATATGCAGAGCGCATTTTCAACCTGCACCGGGCTTTGACCATTATGGAGATGAATACCAGGGATATGCGGGACCAGCACGACACCGCTCCGGATTGGGTATTCGAGGAAGGTCCTGAACCCTTTACACCGGGCAGCAATCGCTTCCCCAGAGAGGATATTGAGAAAGCTAAAGACTACTTCTATGAAGTTTGCGGTTGGAACAAAGAGGGCTTGCCGACCAGGGAAACCCTGGAGCGGCTGGGCCTGAAAGATGTCGCTGACAGGCTGGAGAAGGCCGGTTTGTTAGGCTAACCTCTTCCAGCTGACATAAAGCCGTTTTCCGGTGTTAAGGCCCCATTTGTCACAGATTAGCAAACCGCACTGGACGGAGGTATTTGAATCTCATCAAAGGAGTAGCCGTTGAACTTTTTTATCATATCAAAGTTATAGGTCTGATTAACTTCTAGATATCAATTTTTCTCCCGCATATACATTTTCTGAGGAAATGTAGGATGAGGGGAGGGGTAGTCTCCGTTGCCGGTACAGAGAATAGTCCTGGATAGACTAATAGCGGAGCACTACTCCGAGGAGATTCTGAGCGTGAATTTCCACTTACCCTCGGACCGGTGCAATATTGTTCAGCTTGTGGCCGAGCCTGCCCGGGCCTGTGCGCATGTGGTAGACCGGGGTGTGGTGGTTCAGGTATACCAAGAGGTCAAGCTGGTCTTGACCTCCGGTAAAACCGGCTACCTCTCCAGAGAAAGCACAGCCCAGGGCAGTTTCTTTTACCCTATGTACACCCCTGAGGGTAGGGAGGTGGAGATTCAGTGCGAAACCGGGGAGCTTGAAAGCTTCCCTGAGGCCGGCAAGCTGACTGTTCTGGTCCCCTGCCGGATCCGGCTCTGGTATACCCAGAAAGAGATCAAGAGCCTCACTCTTCCTCCTGCAGAAAGCAGAGACGAGGATCTGGTGGTAGCTGATCTCCTGTTGGCCCAGGGCACAGAGCACCGCCTTTTTCACCAGGTCTTATCCATAGCTGTGGCTGAGGGGATCACCCGGTACGACTTGGAGGTAAAACCCGGTGAGACCATAATTCTCCCCGGCCGGGCCGTGCTTGGTGGAGAAATCAGTGGGGGCCTCTACTACGCTGCCCCCAACGGAACAGAGCGCTTTCTTCCCGTTAAAAAGGAGTTCAGCATAGTCATTTCCGACTCCAGTATCCTGCCGGGAGCTTCTGTCGAATCCACTTACCACCTGGAACCGCAGAGGGCTGGCAGGGTCCTCAAAGTCTTTTTAACCCTGGACTGGCTCGTAATTCAAAAAGAAGCCATATCTTTACCAATAGAAGAGCTGACCGGCGAGGACTTGAGAGTGGATCGCCTTCTGGAGAAGCAGGAGTCGGTAGTCCAGTTTAAAACCGCCTTTGCTTTGGGCGAGGAGATCAGGAAGATTCGAGATTACCAGGTGATCTGGAAGGAGGTCGAAAGCCAGCAGCAGGGCGGGTATGTGCTGGTCAAAGGGGTTTTGGAGTTCCAGGCGGCCGGGGTGACGCCCTTAGGCGAGGTCAAGGAGTTCTGCTTCACCTACCAGGTGGAGCAGGTCTTCCGCCTCAAAGCAAAGGACGAGAACCTCCGGCTTTATCCGGATGTGGAAACCCAGTATCTCCGGATGGAGCTACTCCCGAGAAACTATTTAGGCTTGTTGGGCCAGGTCAAAATGGGCCTCACGGTGGCCAAAAGAGAGACCTTGAAGGTTCCGGCGGTCTCTTTGGTTCCGGGATGCCAGGAGATTGCCGAGGTTAGTCAGGGGGTTTATAGTGCTGACCTGGCCCTGCCCAGAGGGTTTTCCAAGCTGGTAGAGGTCAAGGTCAGTCCTGTGATCACCTGGGCCGGGGTATCCGGGGGTTCTGCTCAGGTCCAAGGGGAGCTCCAGGTTAAGGCTCTGGTGGAGACTTCAAAAGGTCAGAGCGTGGTTTCTACTTCCGTCCCTTTTTGGCACTTTCCTGCTCTTGAAGGTGCGGCTCAGGTAGTTTCCACCCAAGGGCCTCAGGCGGAAGTGGTATCCCAAGAGTTGGTTAGAGAACCTGGATGGAAAGGGGTATTTGACCATTGGCACCTGCACCTTACAATCAGAGTCACCTTCAGCACCAGGACCCTCCGGCCCAAGTGAGCGGCAGCGCTGGTGTGGACCTGGTTATCGTCAACTACAACTCCCGCCGCTACCTGGAGAAGTGTTTGGCCAGTATCTACCGGTACACTCCCCGGCCTTTTAAGATCATCGTGGTGGATAACGGCAGCACCGACGGGAGCGTGGAGTACTTGGAAGGCCGGAGTGATCTGGAGTGCTTGCCAAACCAGGAGAATCTGGGTTATGCCGCCGCCTGCAACCAGGGGATACGCCAGGGGGTAAACCCCTATATCATCCTCCTTAACCCTGATATTGAGGTCACCCGGGGGTGGCTGGAGCCCCTGTTGGGTTCGGCCCGACACCCGAAGGTGGCGGTGGTCGGTCCTAAATTGGTAAACTCCGAGGGCCTCTTGGTAGGAACAGGGGTGAAAGATTGGAACGAGCTGACCAGACCCAGGTCTTGGATGCAGCCGGATTATCCTGGCCGTTTCATGAAGCCGGAGGAGTGCATCTCTGTAGGAGGCGCCTGCTATCTGATTAAGCGAGCCCTCTTGCCGGAATTGGGTTTCTTTGATGAGCGCTATTTCCTCTATTTTGAGGAGACAGATTACTCCATAAATGCTCTGCTGAAAGGGTTTAAGGTCATTTTCAACCCGAAAAGCGTGGTCATCCACCACGTCGGCGCCACAGGGGGCGGCGGTGGGCACCAGGCTCGGCTGAACTACTTCCGGGAGAGTCGGGCGAAATTCGTGGCCAAATGGCGGGGCAAGATACCATGTTTGCCTTAAGGGTGCTGTTTTTAAGCCGGTCCAATTTGACTACGGTGCCGGCCGGCGATACCATCCAGGTCCTCAACACTAAAAGGGCCTTAGAGAAGCTGGGGGTCCAGGTGGAACTGAAGAAGCATCCACCTGAGGGCCACTTTCGCGGGGACCTGGTGCATCTCTTCAACACCATCCCCATTCAAGATGTCTACGCCGCTTACCACTGGGCCAAAAGACATGGTCTGCCTGTAATCTTATCCACCATCTACTGGGATGCTGCCGGCTGGATCAGTGAGGCGGGTCTTGGGGAAGAGGGTTTAAAGCGGCAAGAGTGGTGGCAGCGGACTCAGCCCCTGCGCCGGGAGGTAATCGGCGGTGCCCACCTGCTTCTTCCCAACGCCGAAGGTGAACTGGCCAAGATTCGGTCGGACTTTGGCTTTGCAGAGCTTCCGTATAGAGTGGTGCCCAACGCCGCTGACCCTATTTACCTCACCGGCCGGGCTCAGGCTTTTCGCAGGCGGTTTAAGCTCTTCGGGGACTTTGTGTTTTGCGCGGCCCGCATTGATGCCCGTAAGAACCAGTTGGCTTTGATAGACGCCTTAGCGGACACTGCTTTCCAGGTGGTCTTTGCCGGGCCAGGAGGTGATTCCGCCTATTTTTGCAGTTTTCAAAAGCGGCTGGGGGAAAAGATTCGCTATCTAGGCAGCCTCAGCCCGCGGGTTTTGGCCGATGTCTATGCTGCCGCCAGAGTGCACGCTTTGGTCAGCTGGTACGACACTCCAGGCTTAGCCAGTTTAGAGGCGGGGCTGGCCGGCTGCCGTCTGGTCAGCACAAATAGGGGTACGGCCCGGGAATATTTAGGTGATGCTGCTTTTTACTGTGATCCAGGTGATCCGGAGGATATCAGACAGACTGTGCTTAGAGCCTGGCGGGCCCCGGTGCCCGTGGGGCTCAAACAGCGGATACTGGCCGAGTACAACTGGGATCGGGTGGGCCGGCTGACCCTCGCCGCCTACCAAGAGGTTCTAGGGTGAAATCAAGAGAGGCAGGCCGCCTGGCCTGCCTCGATTGGGAGGAGCATTAGGATTACAAATATAAGTGCGTTTTCGTTAGTCCTGGTTTGCCCTTAAAACGTGCGCTCTTTAGGGTACCTGTCGGGGGATGGTGGCGACACGAATACAGGCTTTTTTGGGGGTTGGGACTACAGTTTATGTCTTTGAATTTGGCCCCCCTTCATCTTTCCTAGTAATAGTCTATGATTGTCCGAGGCAAAGGTGTCAGCAAATTTAAAAATAATTACACCTTTAGGCGGGACCAGGCCAGTTTCTTTTCCTCTAGGTCGTAAACCTCAAAGATAATCTCGGGTTTATAGAAGAACCGTTTGGTGATGACATAGAGGCCCAGGTAGTCCGGTTTCTTCTCCGCGGCGACAAAGACGGTGTTTCCCCGGTACATCATCTCCAGAATGGTGAAATTTAGGCTTACCAGCCCGGCCTCGTCGGGCCCTAAGGGTGTGAGTTTATCCCGGATTCCATTGGGAAGCCCGTCAGGGACGCTGCCCCACCTAGAGTTCCCGTCTCGGATTATCAGGCTGAAATTGCCGTAATTCAGCTTATCCCATGCGGCTTCTTCCGCCAACACTTTTGGATTCAAAGGGATGTACTCCACTGTTGGAAATCGATGAATAGTGGGCAGGCGGTAGCGCATGGCCCTCACCTCCTTACTCTCGACGCTTCATCATATGGGCTCAAGTCCCAAGGTGTTCCACCGGGCCAGACTTGAAATTTAGAGGCCGGGGAGATAGTATTGAAGAGTAGTTACAAACTGTACAAGGGGGAAGACCTGTGTCCCAGGTTCGAGCGAAAGCAGAGGAGTTGGCCAAGGCTATCAAGGAGAGTCCGGAGTTCGCCCGACTCAAGGCGGCCCAGGCCAGGCTGGCTGAGAACACAGCAGCCCAGATCATGTACTCTGACTTTCAGAAGCTCCAACTGGAAGTGGAGAAAATGCGCCTTTCCGGGGAGGAAGTCCCAGAGGCGAAGCTAGAAGAAGTCCGTAAGAAGTATGAGCTTTTGATGTTTAACGAGGATATCAAGGAAATCATCATGGCCGAAGCTGAGCTG
This sequence comes from Bacillota bacterium, assembly GCA_017656135.1. Classification (GTDB taxonomy): domain Bacteria; phylum Bacillota; class UBA5301; order UBA5301; family UBA5301; genus JACDOJ01. The sequence continues at coordinate 147,764 of JACDOJ010000001.1, forward strand.
AGCCAATTGATGGTGGAGATTCAACAGATCCTGGCCGAGAGTCTTGGTCTCTTGCGTCCGGCTGGAGACGATCAGACTGTAAACTAGACTGAGCGGGGGCTGAAAATTGGCAAGTTTTTTCATCGCCATGGCAATCGTCATCGCCACCGTCGGTGTCGGACTAAAGATGTTTATTTGGGGCAAAGCTCGGTGTCCTCAGTGCGGCAGCCGGCTGAAGACAGTTAAAACGGTCTTGAAGGAACCCACGGAGACGGACAGCGGCTCTGAGCGGGTTATCTACAATTGCCCCCACTGTCCGTATTGCCGGACAACCCAGGCTGTCTTACCGGCCTTAGTTGCCGGGAAAGCAGCGGGTCGAAGGGGGATCTGGTTCGGCTGGGTAAATCGGTTTAGGAGGGTTTGAGATCCGGGAAATACACGTCGATAAAATAGTTGCGGTAGTCCGGGAGCTCTGTATCGAAGCCAACTACACCTTGGCTCCGGGGATGGAGGAAGCTCTGGCCCGGGCCAGGGAGGCGGAAGAGTCTCCCGTCGGCCGCGGAATCATCGAAGAGCTACAGGCCAATGTGGCCTTGGCTAAGGAGGAAGCCATTCCGGTCTGCCAGGATACCGGCATGGCAATAGTTTACGTCGAACTGGGCCAGGATGTCCATATCACCGGGGGAAACCTGTACCTCGCCATCGATGAGGGGGTTCGGCAAGGCTATGAACAGGGATACTTGCGTAAGTCCATCGTGGCTGACCCCTTGAGGCGGGAGAACACTGGAGATAACACCCCGGCTTTCATCCGGGTTCAGGTGGTGCCCGGAGATAAGCTGCGCATCCATCTCCTACCCAAAGGCGGTGGCAGTGAGAACGTCAGCCGCCTGGCCATGCTCAAGCCGGCCCAAGGTGTGGCCGGGGTGAAAAAATTCGTCCTGGAAACCCTGGATTTGGCAGGAGGGAACGCCTGTCCGCCTTATTTGGTCGGCGTTGGGATAGGCGGGACCTTTGATGAGTGTGCCTTCCTGGCTAAACGGGCCTTGATGCGGGAGGTGGGTAGGCCTAACCCTCAAGAACACTTGGCCCGGTTGGAAGAGGAACTCCTTGAGGCCATCAATGACCTGGGCATCGGACCTCAGGGTTTCGGGGGCCGCCAGACGGCCCTGGCCGTCCACGTGGAGTCTCTTCCGACCCACATCGCCTGTCTGCCGGTGGCAGTGAACTTGAGCTGTCACGCCCTGCGCCACCGGAGCAGGGAGGTCTAGAGATGCTGAAGATCACAACTCCCTTAACAGATGAAACCGTCTGCAAGCTACGCACCGGAGATCGGGTCTTGCTCTCTGGCACGGTGTATACCGCTCGGGATGCGGCTCACGCTCGGTTTATGGAGGCTTTCGAGAGAGGGGAGGATCTGCCCTTCCCCCTGGAAGGAGCGGTCATTTACTATGTTGGTCCGGCTCCGGCCAAACCCGGCCGGGTCATCGGGTCGGCCGGTCCGACCACCAGCGGCCGGATGGATGTCTATACTCCCGCTTTGTTAGAGCGGGGATTGAAGGGAATGATCGGTAAAGGTTCCCGTTCCCGCCAAGTTCGAGAGGCTATAACCGCTGCCAAAGCCGTGTATTTTGCCGCCACCGGAGGAGCTGCGGCCTTGCTGGCCAAGTGCATAATGGAGACGGAAATTATTGCCTATCCAGAGCTGGGGCCCGAGGCGGTGCGGCGGCTGGAGGTTCGCGACTTGCCTTTGACGGTGGTCAACGATATCTACGGCGGTGACCTCTACGAGGAGGGCCGAAAGAGGTACGCCCGGCTATAACCTAACAGCTAGAACTTGAGAATGATATCCAGAGTGGTCTCCTTTGAGGCCGGCTCTCCTTGAGGAGCAGGCCAAGGGGCTGTTATTTTCGTGGTTAGGCTGGTGTAGCCGGAGGTCAGCGTCAAAGTGCTCCCTCCAGTTCCCACCAGCTTTGCTGAGCTGAAGAGCTCCGAATTCAGCCACAAGGACCAGTTGGTGTTGGCGGCAATTAGAAAGACAAGATTATCACTTTCGAGGTACGCTCGGCCTGGTTCTCCCAGGCTTTTTTTGCGCACCTTAAGCTCGAGGGGGCTATTTAGGCAGGCGGCCCAGCGGGGCACTTCCAAAGCCAGGGTCACCGTAATCGTTCCCGCCAGTTCCCCGTCGGTATAGAACCTCACTAGAACTTCTGCCTGATACTGGCCGGGTGGGGTGAGCAACGGCACCATAGCCGTAAACTGGATTCCGGGAGCGGGACCTTCGTCCTCCCGGCCCTCCCAAATCCAAGAGCCCTGCACCCAGTCGAGCCTGGCCCCAGGGAGCTGGTTTCCGTTTGGGCCAATCAGCCCCGATTGGAGCTCAGCGCTGACCTGTACATCCCCCAGATTCAAATTTTTAAGGCGGAGCATCACCGGGTAGGTTGTGTACTTGACCACTGCAGCCGGCAGGGAGTAGAGATTGGTTTTGGCGGTCTCGATGAATCGGTCTCTCGGGCCGCCTTCCAGTTGAATGATGATGGGCCGAGAGGCCTGCACAGGCAGGGAGAGCGCCAGGACCAGGCTGAGCCAGAGAAAGGGGAACCTCTTAGGAACATAGGTACCCGGTTCCCGGTGCTGGGGCTGCTTATTGGAGGTCAGCCCTTTTTTGATAAGACCCAGCAAACGTCTGTAGAGTGGCATCATCTGCACCTCCCCCGGAATAGTTAGTATTAGGATATGCAGGGCTTGTCCCAGTTATACATAGGGAAAACCGGGTTTTATGTGGAAAACCCTTCTTGGGACAAATAGTTACAGGGAGGCACATTTAGTTTGAGCGGATATCGATTGTTCCCCCAGACCCTGGTGGATGGGGCCAAACGCATTGTTGAGATTCCCAAACGTCCCACCAGAATCATCTCTCTCTCCCCTGGCATCACTGAACTGCTTTTTTCAGTGGGTGCAGGTAAACAGGTAGTGGCGGTCACGACTTGGTGCAATTACCCGGAGGCCGTCAAGTCGCTGCCGAAAGTCGGCGACATGAACGTGAATCTGGAGTTGGTGGTGTCTCTGAATCCGGACCTGATTGTGGCCGACGGTTCCTTGCAGCCGGCCACCGCCGAGCGTCTGGATAAATTGGGCCTGCCGGTGTTTGTCATTAATCCTAAGGATATCGCCGGGATCTTAGATTCTCTGGAGCTCTTGGGTCGGGTTACCGGGAACATCGACACCAGCCAGGACCTGGTCACTGAATTGACCCAGCTACTTAGCAAGACCCGGCGCCGGGTGGAATCCGGGCCTCTTGCAGAAAAGCCGGTTTCCGTGTTGGTGCTCTTTGGGACAGACCAGCTTTACAGCGCCGGAAGGGGGACTTTTTTGGACCAAGCCATCACTAGGGCCGGCGGCTACAATATAGCCAGAGAGGCCGAAGGTTCCTGGCCGCTTTTAAGTGAGGAGTTTGTGCTGGCTGCAGATCCGGAAGTGGTGCTCTTAACCTACGGTAGTCCTCAGGATTTGGCAAGCCGTCCAAACTGGCAAGGGGTGGCGGCGGTCCAGAACAGGCAGATCCACTCCATCGATCCGGACCGGTTCAGCCGGCCCACTGCCAGACTCATCCGGGGGATACCTGAGCTCTATGAGCTTTTCTTGGCGGTGAGGGGGCAGAAATAGTTGGGAGCAGAGAAAAAGAACCTGTATATCACAGTGGTTCTCCTGCTCCTGCCGGTGGTCATCATCATCGCAGTGGCCACAGGTCCCGTCAGGCTGCCCTGGCCCCAGACGGCCGCCATCATCTGGACCGCCCTCACCGGTGGTGATCTCTCTCGCTTTGGCGCGAACAGTCTCATCGTCTTCAACTTGCGCTTGCCGAGGGTGTTACTCTCGGCAGCAGTAGGGGCCGCTCTCTCAGTCTCCGGTGCAGCTTTTCAGGCTCTTTTCCGTAACCCTCTGGCCGACCCCTATGTAGTTGGGGTCAGTGCCGGGGCTGCCTTAGGTGCCACGGTGGCTATCGGTTTTGGATTGGCTTTTGCCGGTTCTCAGGTTTTGGCCACTAGCATTCTGGCTTTCGTCGGGGCACTGGGGGTGAGTTACCTGGTCTACCGGATCTCCCGGGGGGCCGGAGCTCTTTCCAGCTTAGTACTGCTTTTGGCTGGGATGGCGGTGAGTGCCTTTCTCTCGGCGCTGATCTCCCTGATCATGGTCTTGGAGAGCCGCAACCTCTCAGAGACGGTTTTCTGGTTGATGGGGGGCTTCACCGGCCGGGGCTGGCGGGAGTTGTTCTTGGCTTTACCCCTGATTTTTGCCGGCACAGCCGGGCTCTGGTTTCTCCATAAGGAACTGAACCTGCTGCTTTTACCGGAGGACGAGGCTAGGAGCCTGGGGTTGAATGTGGCCCGGATGAAGGCTGTGGTTTTGGGGTTAGGCAGCCTTTTGGCGGCTGCGGCTGTGGCCGTCAGCGGTTTGATTGGTTTCGTGGGTCTGATCGTGCCTCACTTAGTCCGGCTTATTACCGGTCCGGACCACCGCTACCTTCTGGTTGGCTCCTTTTTGACCGGAGCGGTTCTTTTGGTTCCTGCTGATCTGATTGCCAGGACCTGGCTCGCTCCTCTGGAGCTTCCGGTAGGCGCGATCACCTCTCTCTTCGGGGGGCCTTTCTTTTTGTATCTGCTCCTGAAAGCCAAAAAAGAAGGCAGAGGTTTTTGATGGAGATTTGCTGCAAGGACTTGAGCATAAAATATGCTTCGGCTCCGATTCTGGCCGGAGTGACTTTTGAAATAAAAGCTGGGGATTTTGTGGGAATCATCGGACCCAATGGCTCTGGGAAAACCACCCTGCTTAAGGCCATTGCCGGCATCCTAGCCCCGACTCAAGGTGCTGTGGAGGTGGACGGCAGGCCTTTAAAGGAGTATTCTCCTCAGGAACTGGCTGCACTTTTTGGGGTCGTGCCCCAGAAAAGCGGCACCGAATTCGCCTTCACGGTGCGGGAAATGGTCTCCATGGGTCTCTACAGCCAGGCCAAAGAGGCCAGAGGAAGACGCTCCCAAAGGCTGTCTCAGCGGGTCCAGTGGGCGCTGGCTGAGATGGACCTGGTGGAGCTGGCAGAGCGTCCGGTGACTGTTTTGAGCGGCGGGGAATGGCAACGGGTGTTGATCGCCAGGGCTCTGGCCCAGAATCCTCAGGCCCTGCTTTTAGATGAGGTCACCACCCACCTGGATATCCGGTATAAGACTGAGATCCTGGAGAAGGTCAAAAGCCTCAACCGGAGCAGGGGTTTGACGGTAGTTGCTATCCTTCACGAGCTGGAGCTGGCTGCCGAGTATGCCTCTAAGCTCTTAGTTTTGAAGGACGGTCGGATTCACAGTGTGGGCCCGCCGGAAGAGGTGCTTTCTTCTCAGGTGATGAAAGAGGTATTTGGAGTTGATCTACAGGTGGTCAGAGGGGCCCGGGGAGAAATCATCCTCCAGTCTGTCCGTAGGCAGAGTAAGGGCAAGGCTGTGGCAGGCGCCGGTGGGAAAGGCCTGATTCATGTGGTTGCTGGAGGAGGAAGCGGGGTGGCCATCTTAGAGTACCTAGCTGAAAAGGGTTTCGCCCTTTCCATGGGAGCCGTAAACCGGGAGGATGCCGATTGGGTGAAGGCTAAAGAGCTTGGTATCAAGCTCTGTGAGGAAATTCCTTTTGCCCCGCTCTCGCCGGAAGTGCGGGCCAGAAATCTTCGGCTGATGGAAAAGGCTGACCTGATTGTTGTCACTGATGTGCCCTTCGGCCCTGGAAACGTAGGGAACTTGGAGGATGTCTTGGCCCTTGTGGAGATGGGCAAGGAAGCCTATCTTCTGGCTGAGCCGCCCATAGCTGAGCGGGATTTCACCGGTGGGGAGGCGACCAGGCTCTGGCAGCGCCTGGCGGAAGCCGGGGCCCGTCTCGTGCCCTCCCAGGCTCAGCTCTTGGCGGAAGTCACCGGAAAGGAGTAACGGTTTGGAGTTTTCTGCAATAGCCAGCGGTAGTTCAGGGAATTGTATATATGTAAAGAGCAAAAGCACAGCCATACTGATTGATGCCGGGATCACCGGGAAACGCATAGTCCAGAACCTTTCGGAACTGGGCTCTTGTGCTGAAGACCTGCAGGCGGTGCTCGTTACCCACGAGCACCGGGATCACATCTCGGGAGTGGGAGTGATGGCCCGCAAGTTCGGCCTAGCCGTATACGCCAACGGCTCTACCTGGGCGGGGATGAATCCTTATATCGGGCCGATTCCTGAGAGGCAGAAAAAGATCTTTGAGAGTGGAAGCGTTTTTTGCGTCGGGGATTTGGAAGTGACGACTTTCCGCACCTCCCACGACAGCCGGGAGTCGGTAGGTTTCATTATCGATGATGGAAAAACCCAGTTGGCTATAGCCACCGACACCGGAGTGCTTTCCCCGGAGATCCTGGGCAAGCTGAAAACCGCCGAGTACCTGCTGATCGAGTCTAACCATGATCTTACCATGCTGAAGGAAGGGAGGTACCCCTGGCATCTAAAGAAGAGGATCATGAGCGAAAAGGGGCACCTTTCCAATAAAGCGGCTGCCGCTTGTGTGGAGTTTTTGGTGAAACACGGCCGGGTGAGCCAGGGGCAAGTCCTATTGGGGCATTTAAGTCAGGAGAACAACCTGCCTGATCTGGCCCTCAAGGAAACCACCTCCCGGCTCTTAAAAGCAGGGATCAAACCAGGCAGCGATGTTCGGGTGGGCTTGGCTTTGCGGGACCGCAGAACTGCTTTGTATAAAGCGGGTTAGGGCAGATGAAAAAGGTGGGGGAGAGATATCCTGGGAGGGAAAACTCTTGTCCACTCATTCTTCTTTTCAAAACCTCAGGTTTTGGGTGTATGTGGTCATTTCCTTGGTCCTGTTGGCTATTGGCGCGGTTTTCTTCCGTTTCTTCACCCAAGGAGGTAATGTCTCTCCACCGAACCTGAACTTCAACACCGTTCAAGTGGGTTTAGAGGAGCGGGGTAGGGAAGGCGTTTTTGATGCCACTAAGGTTGTGGAGAAAGTCGGTCCAGCGGTGGCTCAGATTAACACCAGAACTGAGCTGGTTCTCTACGACTATTTTCGCCGTCCCTACCTGAGTGAAAGTGAAGGGTTGGGTTCAGGAGTCGTCATCGAGGAGAACGGGTACATCTTAACTAATAACCACGTGGTAGCGGGCGCCACTACCATCGAAGTAACCCTTCCTGGCAGGGAACCGGTGGAGGCCCGCTTGGTGGGTGCTGATCCCCAGACCGATTTGGCGGTGATCAAGATCTCCGACTCAGACCTGCCAGTGGCTGAGCTTGGTGACTCCACTAAACTCAAAGTGGGTGAGTCAGTGGTGGCCATCGGCAACCCCTTTGGTTTTGACAACACGGTGACAACCGGGGTCATCAGCGCTTTGGGCCGCAGTTTGGCTGTGGGTCAAAACGTCTGGTTGGAGGGGCTGATTCAGACCGACGCCTCCATCAATCCAGGGAACAGCGGAGGGCCTCTGCTCAACGCCGAGGGCCAGGTCATAGGTATCAACACCGCCATCATCGAGCAGGCTCAGGGGATCGGGTTCTCCATCCCCATTCACATGGCGGTGGAGGTCGTCCGGGATCTGGTCAAGTACGGTAAGGTCCTGCGTTTAGGGGTTTATGCCGAAACTCTCACCAGGGAAACGGCGAGCCGCATTGAAAGGGCTGTTGGCCTGGAGATTCCGGTTACCACCGGGGTAATTGTCCTCGGGGTCAAAGAGGGGAGTCCAGCGGCTAGGGCCGGCCTCAGAGCCGGGGATGTGATTTTCGAGTTCAACGGAAAAAAGGTAGAGAGCAGAGACCAACTCTTGAAGATCACCTCAGAGCTGGATTATCGGGATCCGATTCAAATCACTGCCTTCCGGGGACGGCGGAGGCTGAGGTTAACCACTAGGTTGGAATAGCACAAAATGGGGATTTTGGGGAATGCTGCAGTTTACTGTGATTGCCGTGGGCAAACTGAAAGAAAAGTACCTGATCCAGGCTTGTCAGGAGTACCTGAAGCGCCTGCGCCCGGCAGTCAAGGTCAGGGTCGTCGAACTCAAAGATGAGCCCTTACCTGCTATTGGTTCGCCTGATGAGGCCGGGGCTAAAGAGATAGAGGGGAAGCGCATCCTAGCTGCTCTGCCTCAGGGAGCGGTGAAAATCGCCCTGGACCCCATGGGGCGGGAGCTCTCCTCTCCGGAATTTGCCCACCTCCTAAATCAATACGCTCTCGCCGGGAGAAGCAGTTTCGCCTTCATCATTGGTGGTGGGGCGGGACTGGCTGAAACCGTGAGGAGAGCCAGTGATGAAGTCCTCTCTTTCTCCAGGCTAACTTTTCCACACCAACTTTTCCGAGTCATTCTTTTGGAACAGCTCTACCGGGCAGTGAAGATCATTCGCAATGAGCCGTATCACCGGTAAATTATTGAGGGTCTTAGGCCCAGTCCCCATCTACCTCTTTTAAGGCAAACCGGAAATCCAGATTCATCTTTAAGTGCATGAGCAGAGTTTTAAAGCCCTTAGGTACTTCAGCGCCCAGTGGTAATCAGGGTTTCAACTTTCTTCTGACTTAACTTCATGTTTATTCCTCCTAAGACCATTCAAAGTCGCTTGTCCCATAAAGACAATTAGACCAGTGATAGTCAGAGTCCCTCCCACTATTTCCAGGGGAGTCGGTGCTTCCTGGAAAAAGAACCAAGCCCAGAGGGTTGCACCTACCGGTTCTCCGAGGACGGCAGTGGCCACCACCGAGGGGGATACGTAGCCTAAAGCCCAGTTGAAAGAGGTATGGCCGCCGATGTGACAGATGAGTCCCAGTCCCAGGAAGGCCCACCAGTCCAGCGCCGAGTAGGGGCCAAAGGAGTAGCCTTTGAAGAGGCTGATCAGTCCTAAAGCCAGGGTACAGGTGAGGTAGGACCAGAAGGTGTAAGTGTTGAGGTCCAGGCTGCTTCTGGCCAGGTGCCCGATGAAAAAGTAGGTGGCGGCAAAGGCTGCAGCCAAGACGGCGAGGCCGTTGCCTAGCAGAGTGCTCCCATAAGTGCCACCGCTTGTGCCGATGAGGATGGTTCCCAAAAAGGTTAAAAGCACTCCTATGCGAGCTCTGGCAGAGAGCCTCTCAGCCAGCAAAAACCGGGCGGCGATGATCACAAAAAAGGGTTGGGTGGCTACCAGCACAGTGGAACTGGCCACCGAAGTGAGTTTCAAAGACTGAAACCAAGACCAAAAATGTAAGGCCAAAAGGGTACCGGAAAGAAGAGTGTACCGGGCTTCTCGCCAAGTTGGCCAAGCAAATCCCCCTTTGGGCAAAAGCAAGAGGGAGGTGGCCAAGGTGGCGATGAGGAGCCGCCAAAAGGCGATGACTGCTGCCGGGGCGGTGCTGAGGCGCACAAAAATGGCGGCGAAAGAGACTGAGGTCACCCCAATGATTACTAAGACTATCGGATTTATCGGGGGCTTTTTGGCAGTTGACATGCTAGAAGAGTACGACTTTGGGAGGCGGATTCCTCTCGTCAAGCATAAGATATGAACCCCTTTCTTGAGCCGCAAGTGGCGGCGCCGGTTCTTGGTGCTCACTGTGACCTGGGTGAGTGGAGTGGCCTTATTAATCAAGTAGTGGCAGGAGAGGCGGCATACTTGTGGAATTAAACAATAATTCCCAAGATTCCAGGGAAGCAAGGAGGGGGAATAAATGAAAATAGGTATTCCCAAGGAGATCAAAAACAACGAAAACAGAGTTGCAATTACTCCAGCCGGGGTCAAAGATTTTGTTCGGCATGGACATGCAGTTTATATAGAAAAGAATGCCGGAGTTGGAAGTGGCATCTCTGATGAAGAATACGTCCAGGCCGGGGCCACCATTCTCCCGTCGGCAACTGAGGTTTACGGGGAGGCGGAGATGATCATCAAAGTCAAGGAGCCGGTGCCTCCGGAGTATGATTTGCTCCGGCCGGGCCAGATCCTCTTCACCTATCTGCACCTTGCGGCAAGTCAAGAGTTAACCCGGGCTCTTATGGAGAAAGAAATCATTGGCATTGCCTATGAAACGGTTCAGATGGCAGATGGCAGCCTGCCACTCCTGGCGCCCATGAGTGAAGTGGCCGGTTCCATGGCTTCTCAGGTCGGTGCCTATTACCTGGCCCGCACTCAGGGGGGCCGGGGCGTCTTGATGGGTGGGGTACCTGGGGTGGAGCCTGCCCATGTTGTGATCATCGGCGGAGGCAATGTAGGGACTCGGGCGGCCATGATGGCAGCAGGCCTCGGAGCCAAAGTGACTATTCTGGAGATCTCCGCCCGGCGGATGCGTTACCTGTACGAGATCATGCCCAAGAACGTGACCGTTTTACAGTCAAACCACTACAACATCGAACAAGCCCTTACTGATTGTGATCTCTTGATCGGAGCAGTCTTGATTCCTGGGGCTAAGGCCCCCAAACTGGTTACCCGGGAGATGCTCTCCCTGCTTAAGGAAAGAGCGGTTCTGGTGGATGTCGCGGTGGACCAGGGCGGGTGTTTTGAGACTACCGTTCCCACCACCCACGAAGACCCGGTCTACTATGTGGACAACATCCTGCACTACGCTGTGGCCAATATGCCTGGAGCCTACCCCCGGACTTCCACCTTTGCCCTGACTAATGCCACTATGCCCTATGCCCTGCAGATTGCTGATAAAGGGCTGATGGCTTTGGCCGAAGACCCGGCCCTTCTCAAAGGCCTCAACCTGTGGCGGGGTGAAGTCACCTACCGGGCGGTAGCCGAGGCCTTCGATCTGGAGTGGGTTGACCCCAAAACTGTCCTGAAAAATTAAGGTTTAAAACAGATCGGCGAGATGGACCCGTTCATAGAGAGTGGGTCCACTTTTTATGCAAATTATGGTAGGAAGAGAGTGGCCGGTAGCGAACAGAATAGACAGCTTGGTTCTTGTGGGGGAATAGGGCAGCAGTGTTAATGGGTAGTGCAGAACGTAAGTTAGACTTAGATTGTGATTACGGGTTTTAGAAAGTAATGAAGCCCTTTGATATTCAAGACATTCTGACCCTAGTGGAAAAAGCTCTGAGTCGCTCAGAGGATAGTCTGAAACTGCCTGTGGCAGATTAGCAAAGGGGCAAAAAATCTTATTTATTTTCAGCACTGATTCTGTTATACTATCTCTGTTTCTATTCCACGATAGGAGGTAATTCCAGTGCTGCCTACACCAAAGAAATTCACTGTGGTTGCCGGCGCTGCAGAAGGTGCTACTAGGTTGAACGCTTTTGACAACGCCTTGTTGGCTTCAGGCATCGGTAATTTGAACCTGCTCAGGGTGAGCAGTATTCTCCCCCCGGGTTGCGAAGAGGTAGAGCATTTGGATATTCCACCGGGGTCTCTCACTCCCACTGCTTACGGCAGCATTATCAGTGAGACTCCCGGCAAAAAGATCGCTGCTGCTGTAGCTATTGGTTTCAGCGAGAATGATTTTGGAGTCATCATGGAATACTCTGGAGAGTGTTCCAAGGAAGAGGCGGAAGCAGAGGTTGCCCGCATGGTCGAAGAGGCTTTCAAAGTCCGCGGCCGCAAGCTGGTGCGGGTTCTGGCCAAGGGTTCGGAGATTGTTGTGGACAAGTGTGCCTGTGCCTTTGCTGCCGTAGCTCTTTGGTATTAGTATAATTTCAACAAGGATACAAGGAGGTTCGCTGTTGGAAACCTGGCTTACTGAAAACCAGACCAAAAACATGCGGTTGTCCCTGCGGATCAAAGAGATTCTCCACCACGAACAGACCGAGTTTCAGGAACTGGTGGTGGTCGATACCCTGGAATACGGCCGGATGCTGGTCTTGGATGGGGCCATTCAGACCACCGAACGGGATGAGTTTACCTACCATGAAATGATCGCCCATGTCCCGGCTTTCGCTCACCCGGCTCCTAAACGGGTCTGTGTGATCGGCGGCGGAGACGGAGGAACCGTCCGGGAGCTCCTAAAACACCCATCCATCGAAGAAATCGACCATGTGGAGATCGATGGCAAGGTGATTGAAGCCAGCCGTAAGTATCTCCCGACTCTGAGCTCGGGTCTGGATGATCCCCGGGTCAACTCCTTGGTTACTGATGGAATCAAGCACGTTGAATCAGTGGAAAACCGCTATGATATCATTATCGTTGACTCCTCGGATCCGGTGGGGCCAGGGGTACAGCTTTTTGAGGTTCCTTTCTACACCAATTGCTATCGGGCTCTGGCCGAGGGCGGGCTCTTAGTGGCCCAGACTGAGTCTCCCTTCTCAGAGGCTGATCTTCTGGTCAAGGCCTACCGGAACATTGCTCAGGTCTTCCCGCAAACCAAGGTCTACTTGGCGAACGTACCCACTTACCCGTCTGGTCTTTGGAGTTTTACCTGCGGTTCTAAAGGGCCCGACCCCGCTAAAGCACCGGAGAAGGTAGAGTTTGCCACCAAGTACTACACACCTGAGATTCACCGGGCGGCCTTCACCCTGCCACCTTTTGTGCAGGAGCTCTTGGAGGGATAGATATGACTGGCAAGTTCCTGGAGTTCGCCCGGGAACATATGGAAAAAGGGGCTCCTTTTTTAGGAGCCTCTAAAGATTATACGGCCTCAAAAAAGGTCATCATCGGGGCTCCTATGGACTGGACGGTCAGCTTCCGGCCGGGTTCCCGCTTTGGGCCCGCCTCCATCCGGGATGTCTCCCCGGGGCTGGAAGAATACAGCGTCTACCAGGATAAGTCTCTGGCTGATGTTGCTTTCTACGATGCCGGGGACTTGGCCCTGCCCTTTGGAAACCCTGGGGCCTCACTGGATTTGATCAAAGAGGCCGTATCTTTGCTCCACGCAGACGGCAAAGTACCTTTGTTGCTCGGGGGAGAGCACTTGGTCTCCTGGCCGGCTATTGCCGCTGCCCACAGCGTGTACCCGGATCTTGTGGTAATCCACCTGGATGCCCATGCCGATCTCCGCAGCGATTATCTGGGGGAATCCCTCTCCCACGCTTCGGTAATCAGGAGGGTCTGTGAGCTGGTGCCGGAGGTGGAGGTCTACCAGTTCGGTATTAGATCCGGAGAGGGGGCCGAATTTATCTACGCCCGGGAGCGGACAAGGCTTTTCCCCTTCAAAGTGCTGGAGCCTTTAAGAAAAGTCTTGCCTGAACTTAAGGGCCGGCCGGTCTACCTCACTTTGGATATTGATGTGGCCGACCCGGCTTTTGCACCGGGGACAGGAACCCCTGAGCCCGGTGGGGTTACCAGTTCCGAACTCATCGAGGCCATCACGCTCTTTAGCGAGTGCCGACTTATTGGGGCTGACATTGTCGAAGTGGCCCCGGATTATGACTTGAGCAGGCGGACTCCGTTTTTAGCAGCCAAGCTGCTTCGGGAGATTTTGTTGTTTTAACCTGCCGGATTTTCCCACTGAGCTATGAGAAGGATTAAAGGGCGAGCAGTGGAAATCTGTTTCTGGAATGTCAGAATTACAGGGAGGAACAAAAAGATGCCAGTGAAAGTAAAGCCTGCTTTATTCATAATCGTAGCGGGTCTGTTGCTACTACCCATCGCTGCAGTGGCCGCGCCCAGTCTCAGCGGCCCCACAGGGTTGATCACTATTCCCAGCGCAGATGTGATTCAATCCGATCAGTTCAACATCGGCGGTTTCATGGTGGAAGACGAACTTTCCTTTGTCATCAACGGTGCACCTATTCCCGGTCTGGAAGTGGGAGTCGGAGTCCACGGCCGTGGAGACTCTTTGGGCTATTTGAACGCCAAGTACCAGTTGGTTCCGGAGACCAGAGAATATCCTGGGGTGGCTGTGGGTGCCGTGGGTATCAATGATGTCACCAGACGCTCGGTCTACGTGGTAGCCAGCAAAAACCTACCTGAGTTTGGGGTGCGGGGGCATATCGGCATCCAAACTCCCGGTGATCCTCTCTTTGCCGGGGTGAGCAAGGTACTGAATACGGTTTCTGTTCAGCGGCCCGGTGAAAAGAGCTTGGCCCTACAAACCACGCTCTTGGCTGAGCTTAGGGGAAGTGACCCCAGTGTGGGCCTCAGGCTGCGTCTCAGTCCGCACTTTGTCTTGCATGCATCCTATGTGGATTTGAGCACCGGAGTAATTGGACTCTCCTATAACGGCTGGTTCTAGCTTCAAGCCAGAGACTGTCCATCAAAAGTGCTCTGCACCACGCGGGGCGCTTTTTGTTTTAAGCTGCCAGTCCTTGGAGAAAATGAGAGGAAGAAGTTAGTCAATGTAGAACTAAACAAAAGTTTGCCAGAAAAGAGGTGTGCTGTCATGGATATTCGGGCCTACCAGCAGTGGGTGAAAGAATTTGACCAGGAGCGCGGATGGGATCTTTGCCCAGGTACAGACACTATGGTCCACGTTCTTGAGGAGCTGGGAGAAGTGGCCCGCTGTCTTTTGGCCCTGCATGGGTACCGCAGCACCGATTCAGCCCACCGTGAAGAGTTCAAGAAAGAGCTCGGGGAGGAGCTGGCTGATGCAGTGACTTTTCTGGTCAAACTGGCTTACACCTATGATATTGACCTGGCCAGCTACCTTGAAGCCAATCAGGCCAAGTGCGAGGCCAGGTTTGGGGCGGGAACCGGTTCCTACCAGACGGAACGGTACCTGAAGGGCTTGGCTGAATCCAGCCAGGCCATGCTTTCAGAATACCACGCGAGGTTTGGGAAAAAGGAGTAGGTTCATGTACGTAATCGACCATGTCAAAGAGGAACTTACCACAGCGCTCGCTCAGGCGGTGGCCAAGGCCGTTCAGGAAGGTAGCCTTCCGGAGGAGATGCGGGAGGCCCAAATCCAGTTGGAGGTTCCCAGAGAAGAGGCCCATGGTGACTGGGCCACTAACCTGGCCATGACCTCGGCCAGGATTGCCAGGTGCGCTCCGCGCAAAATCGCGGAAACCATCGTCCAAAACCTGGATACTGAAGGCACATTCATTGATCAGGTGGAGATCGCCGGTCCCGGTTTTATCAATTTTCGCCTGCGCCCGGACTGGCTGTTGGAAGTAGTCAAAGAGATCGAGGCCAAAGGAGAGGCCTACGGCCGCAGGGATATCGGCGCCGGCCGAAAGGTGCAGGTGGAGTTCGTCAGCGCCAACCCCACCGGCCCCCTGCATGTGGGCCATGGCCGGGGTGCCGTGGTTGGCAGTGTCCTAAGCAACCTCCTGGAGGCGGCTGGGTTTCTAGTCACACGGGAGTACTATATCAACGACGCCGGCAACCAGATCGTTAACTTTGGCCTCTCTCTGGAGGCTCGCTACTTTCAGGCTTTAGGCCAGGATGTGCCTGTGCCGGAACAGGGCTACCACGGGGAAGATTTAAAAGAATTGATGGCCGAGGTTGCTGCTGAGAAAGGCGACTTCTATTTAAAGATGGACCCTGAGGAGCGGCGGAAGGCCCTGACTGAGCTGGCCCTGGAGCGTAAACTGGCTGATATAAAGCGGGATTTGGCCGATTTTGGGGTCACCTTTGATCACTGGTTCAGTGAATCCAAGCTGCATGCCGAAGGGGCTATCAAGGCTACGGTTCAAAAGCTTAAAGAAGAGGGGAGCATTTACGAGTCAGAAGGCGCCCTCTGGCTGAAATCTACCGACTACGGTGATGATAAGGACCGGGTGGTGATCAGGGAGAACGGCGTCCCCACTTATTTAGCTGCTGACCTCGCCTACCACAAGAACAAGTTTGAGCGAGGCTTTGATACTGTCATCAACGTCTGGGGCGCCGACCACCACGGGTACATTCCCCGGATGAAAGCCGGAGTGGCGGCTTTGGGTTATGATCCTGACCGGTTGGAGATCCTCATTGTCCAGCTAGTTAACCTGTTGAGAGACGGGGAGCCGGTGGTGATGTCCAAGCGCACCGGGAAGCTGGTGACCCTGGCGGAGGTCATTGAGGAGGTGGGCAAGGATGCTGCCCGCTACTTCTTCATCATGCGCAGCGCCGACAGCCACCTGGACTTTGACCTATCTCTGGCGGCAGCCCATACCGAGGAAAACCCGGTTTTTTACATCCAATACGCCCACGCCCGGATATCGTCGATCCTGCGCCAGGCCCAGGAGTTGGGACAGATCCCAAGGCTCTTGGAGAGGAAACCCCTTTCAGATGTAGTGGACCTGGCTCAAGTGAACCTGAGCCTGTTGGCGAGCGAAGTAGAGCGGGCTCTCCTCAAAAAACTGGCCTTCTGGCCCGAGGAAGTGGCTGTGGCCGCCCTCAACCGGGAGCCCCACCGGATTGCTCGCTACGCTCACGATTTGGCAGGGAGCTTTCACTCTTTCTACAATGCCTGCCGGGTCATCACCGATGATCCGGAGCTTACCTTAGCCAGACTGTTTTTGGTGGATGCCACCGGAATTGTTCTCCGGTCGGCCCTGGGTATTCTAGGAGTCAGCGCACCGGATCGGATGTAAAAGGAGGGCATATGAAGTGCGGATTAAATGGTTGGGACACGCCTGTTTCAAACTGGACTTTGGGGGCCTGAAAGTAATAACCGACCCCTATGATGAGACTGTGGGTTACTCCCTGCCTTTAGGAGATGCTGACCTGGTCACCGTCAGCCACGACCATTTTGACCACAACCATGTTGCCGGGGTCTCCGGGAGCCCCGAGGTCCTTTCCGGGCCTGGTTCTAAAGAGGCACGGATTTTGGCCAAAGCCGACCTGAAAGTGACTGGGTTTCCCTCTTTTCACGATGCAGAAGGGGGCAAGAGGCGGGGGTCCAACACCATTTTCCGCTTCCAGGCCCCTGACCTGACCCTGGTGCACCTTGGGGATCTGGGTCACCTCCCCGGCCAGGAGCTAGTATCCGAACTGGCCGGAGCTGACGTCTTGCTGATTCCGGTGGGGGGAACCTTCACCCTGGATGCTGCCGGAGCCGAGCAGACTGTGAATTTGCTGAAGCCCAAAGTAGTCATCCCCATGCACTACAAGACAGATGCCCTAAAATTTGACCTGGCTGGAGTAGACGACTTTGCCAGACGTTTTTCTAACGTAAAAGACATCGGTGAGGCAGAAATAACTTTAGAGGCCAAGAATCTGCCTGAAACCGGTGCGACTTTGGTTTACATATTGGATTACGCGCGCAAGTAGAACCTGAGAGGAGATTTGCCATGGCCAAGTACATCTTCGTCACCGGTGGTGTGGTCTCATCTCTCGGTAAGGGTATTACCACTGCCTCCATCGGTCGCTTGCTGAAAAGTAGGGGATTTTCTGTCTCCATAATCAAATTCGACCCCTACATCAACGTAGACCCGGGGACTATGAGCCCTTACCAGCACGGTGAGGTCTTTGTCACCGACGACGGTGCCGAAACCGACCTTGACTTAGGACACTACGAGCGGTTCATAGACATCAACCTGACCAAATTGAACAACGTAACCACCGGCAAGATCTACTGGTCGATCATTACCAAGGAGCGCCGCGGTGATTATCTGGGCGGAACAGTCCAGGTCATCCCCCATGTGACCAATGAAATTAAAGAACGGATCATCCGGGTGGCCCAGGAGACCGATGCCGATGTAGTCCTGGTGGAAGTCGGGGGTACTGTAGGCGACATCGAAAGCCTGCCCTTTTTGGAAGCTATCAGGCAGCTAAGGATCGATGTGGGCCGGCGGGATGTGATGTTCATTCACGTCACCTTGGTCCCCTATATCAAAGCTGCCGGGGAGCTCAAGACCAAACCCACCCAGCACAGTGTCAAGGAGCTGCGGAGCATCGGTATTCAACCGGATCTGATCGTCTGCCGCTCCGAGCGTCCCCTCAGCAAAGAACTTCGGGAGAAAATCGCTCTTTTCTGCGATACCAAGCCCGAGGCGGTCATCCCCAACGAGGATGCCAAGCACATCTACGAGGTCCCTCTGCATTTTGCCAGGGAGGGATTGGATGACCTGGTTCTGGAGCGGCTGGATTTACCCAAACACCCCCGGGACCTCTCAGATTGGGAGGAGATGGTCAGGCGGCTAGAGCAGATCGATGGAGAGGTGGAAATTGCCCTGGTAGGCAAGTACATCAAACTCCACGATGCCTACCTCAGTGTGGTAGAGTCCCTGCGTCACGCCGGCATTGCCAACGGGGTTAAGGTCAATATCAGGTGGGTTCTCTCAGATGCCTTAGACGATGCTTCTCCCCAGGAAGTGGAGAAAGAGCTCTCCGGTGTACACGGAGTTTTGGTTCCAGGTGGTTTCGGTTACCGGGGCATTGAAGGCAAGATCAACGCCATCCGCTGGGCCCGGGAAAACAAGGTGCCCTTCTTTGGCATTTGCTTGGGCATGCAGTGTGCGGTCATTGAGTTTGCCCGCAATGTAGCTGGGCTCTCTGGTGCCCACAGCTCCGAGTTTGAACCGAATACACCCTATCCGGTCATCGATCTCATGCCTGAGCAGAAAGAGATCGAGGACATGGGCGGCACCATGCGCTTAGGCCTATACCCTGCCATTTTGACCCAAGGGACTACTACTTATGCTGCTTATAACGAAGAGATCATCTATGAGCGGCACCGGCACCGGTATGAGTTCAACAACGTCTTCCGAAATGAACTGACTAAAGCCGGGCTGGTCCTCTCCGGACTTTCGCCGGATAAGCGCCTGGTGGAAGTGGTGGAGCTGCCGGATCATCCATGGTTCGTGGGCTGCCAGTACCATCCAGAGTTCAAGTCCAGGCCGAACCGACCTCACCCGCTTTTCAGAGACTTCATTGCGGCGGCGGTTAAGCACAAATAGTTTTCTGTAGGAAGTATATCCCTGCTAAATCCTGCCGAGACTGTGAATGGATAACAGGAAAAGGCGGGTGTGGGGATGTACTTCAGAAGACAGCTACTTATTATCGGAATTCTTATCTTAGGGTCTACGGTTTCGGCCCCTTCAGCAGTTGCTTGGGATTGGTTGGAGCTGCCTGCGGGCCTTTCCGGAGGCGCGGATCTGGTCGGAGAGGTCTTGGAGGTACGCTCGGGTAGCTTAGTCCTTGAACCTTCCGGTGGGCCGGCCACCACCATTAGGCTGGCCCCGGAGTGTGAGATAACCCTCAATGGAATGCCGGTGGCCGCCGCTGCCCTGCGGCCGGTGGCCCCGGGAAGCCGGGTAGAAGTTCGGGTTTGTCTCCAAGGGGAGCGGGCGGTTTCGGTGGCCGGTTTCTACTGCTGTCTGGAGGCAGAGGTGCTGGCCATTAAGGGGCAGCAAGCTTTCTGTAAACCGCTCAACTCCAGTACGGGCGATAAGTGGCTGGAGCTTCCAGGGTTTCCTAAAAGACCCCAGGTGGGTGAGGTCTACCTCCTTATTCTGGACAGCGCCGGAAAGGTAAAACGCAGCCAGAGGCTGGGGCCCTTGGAGGAGAACAGTTACCGCTAGCGAATATGAATAACGAGAGTCGCTAATGGATGAGGTGTTACACACGAGATGGTAATCGATACAGAACGCGCGCTGGCCATGCGGTGTCCTGCCTGCGGCAAACTTAACCATCAGGTTTTTTCTCTGTTTGCTTTTTCAGGCAACCGGGCTGTGAAACTGCAGTGTACTTGTGGTTTCACCCTGCTCATTCTCAGCACCCGTGATCATAAGCGTTACACCATCCAGTCCTTCTGTGTGGTCTGCGAAGCGCCTCATCTGACCAACGTCCAAGCCAAGGAGCTCTGGTGCCAGGAGTCCACGGAACTGGTCTGTCCAGAAACCAATGTGGAGCTGGGCATACTGGGCAGCCGGGCCCTGGTCAGGGAAGCGGTTCGCAAGGAGCAGACTCCCTTGGAAGACGTCCTTTCTTCTGCTGAGCACGATGATTTCTTTGAAAATAAGGAAATAATGACTGAGGTGCTCTATTTCCTTCAGGAACTGGCGAGTCAAAGCCGGCTGTACTGCCAGTGCGGGAACGCTAACATCGACATAGATATCTACCCGGAACGAGTTGAACTGCACTGCCCGGAGTGTGACGGCTCCCTGACCGTTTACGGGCGAAGCGTTGACGATTTGCAACTCCTGGAGACAGTCAGTGAAATTGTACTAGCCAAAGAGAACTTCCAGTCCAAGGACGGAGAGAAATTCAAGACCCACAAATAGTCAAAGGATGAACCCCCATGTTAACACCTCTGAAAGATCTTGTGCAAGCGGCACAGGCCGGACATTACGCAGTCGGTGCCTTCAACTTCAGCAACCTGGAAATCCTCAAGTCAATCACCGAGACGGCTCAGAGACTCTCTTCCCCAGTCATCATTCAAACCAGTCAGAGCGCGATAAAATATGCGGGCCTTGGTTTCATCGTGGCTATGGCCAGGGCGGCCGCTGAGGAGACAGACGTTCCGATTGCCCTGCACTTAGATCACGGCACCGATTTGGATCTAATTAAGGAGTGCATAGCCAGAGGCTACTCCTCGGTGATGATCGATGGTTCACATCTTCCTTTGGAAGAGAATATTAGAATAACTAGAGAAGTAGTGGCGTTGGCTCATCCGTCTGGGGTTTCGGTGGAAGCGGAATTAGGTAGGTTAGTAGGGGTCGAAGATGAAATATCAGTAGATGAGAGAGAGGCTTCATTCACAGATCCGGATGAGGCTCGCCGTTTCGTGGAGGCCACTGGCGTAGACGCCCTGGCGGTGGCTATCGGTACTGCCCATGGCCAGTATAAAGGCGAACCGAAACTGGACTTCGACCGCCTGAAACAGATTGCCGGAGCGGTAGAAACTCCGCTGGTGTTGCACGGGGCTTCAGGGGTTCCGGCAGAAAGCGTGAGCAAAGCTATTAAACTAGGGATTTGTAAGGTGAATATCGATACCGACCTGCGCCTGGCTTTCCACGGCGCCGTCAAGAGTTTTCTGGAGAGCAGCGACTCCTATGATCCGCGCAAGCTCCTTGCTCCGGCCATGGAGGCTATGAGCGAGGTTGTGGCGACCAAAATCAATCTCTTCGGCTCAGCTGGCAAAGCTGTCAGGTAATATACATTTGCAGCATCGTGCTTGACTCCAAAAATGAGGTGAAAAAATTGAATAAGTCTGACTTGGAGAAACGGACAGTGGTCGAATTGCGCCGCATCGCCCAAAAGATTGGACTTAAGAACTACCAACGCCTGCGGAAAGCGGAATTAGTCAACCGGGTTATGGAAAGACTGCTGGAGTTGGCCAAAGCCAAACAGGCAGAGCTTGAGTCCAAGGGCGCTCAGGAGACACCAGGGGACGGCGGGGAGGCCGCAGCACCTGAGGGCGTTGAAGAAGACAGGGAAGAGTCTCCACCCCCTCCTGAGGAGGACGAAAAGGAACAGGCGGAGACGGGCAAGGGAAAACAAAAATTCCGGGATCAGGACTTACCGAGAGGCGAAGGGATTCTGGAGATCCTCCCAGATGGATACGGGTTCTTAAGAACCTCCGGCTATCTTCCAGGCCCTCAAGACATCTATGTCTCCCCTTCCCAAATCCGTCGTTTCTCCCTTCGTGACGGCGACAAAGTTTCCGGATTGATCCGAACTCCCAAAGACAGTGAGCGGTATGCGGCCTTACTCAGGGTGGAAAAAGTGAATGATACCACCTTGGAAGAGCTGGCTAAGCGCAAGCACTTCGATGATTTAACACCGATCTACCCGAACGAACGAATTCGGTTAGAGACCGGGCAGCGGGATATCGCAACCCGTCTCATCGACTTCATCGCTCCCATCGGCAAAGGGCAGCGGGGGCTCATCGTCTCTCCGCCGAAGGCCGGAAAGACTACCCTGCTCAAGAAGATTGCCAACAGCATCACCACTAATCATCCGGAAATCCTGCTCTTTGTGCTGTTAATCGACGAGCGGCCGGAGGAAGTCACTGATATGCAGCGTTCCGTCAAGGGAGAAGTGGTCAGTTCCACCTTTGACAACCTGCCGGAGAACCACGTCAAGGTGGCCGATTTCGTGCTGGAACGGGCAAAGCGGCTGGTGGAAATGGGTCGGGACGTGGTCATTCTCTTGGACAGCATTACCCGCCTGGCTCGTGCTCACAATCTGGTGATTCCACCCAGCGGGCGGACGCTCTCCGGTGGCGTTGACCCCACTGCGCTGCACCGGCCGAAACGCTTTTTCGGTGCCGCTCGGAACTTTGAAGAAGGCGGCAGCCTTACCATTATAGCCACAGCTTTGGTCGAGACCGGCAGTCGCATGGATGACGTGATTTATGAGGAGTTCAAGGGCACCGGCAACATGGAAGTGCACCTAGACCGGAAACTATCTGAGCGGCGCATTTTCCCAGCAGTGGACATCTACCGCAGCGGCACCCGAAAGGAAGAGCTGCTCCTGGACCCTTCAGAGATGGAGATGGTTTTCGTGCTGCGTAAAGCCTTGGCCTCCCTGGGCGTGGCCGAAACCACCGAGCTGCTTCTGGACCGCCTCAAGCACTCTAGGAGCAACAAGGACCTGGTCAACCTTATAATTAAATCGTCATTTGCAGATAATGTTAGAGCGCAGTCTAATAATTGGGAATAATGGAAAGTCGCTTTTGAAGGATTTAGTCAAGCCTTCCTTGAAGATATAAAATTGAACTACCTTTTTTCTGAAGATTGGCGGTTGTGGAGGAGACCAATGGGGTCTTTTTGGCGTTATTTCGGACATCCTTTAGTTGTACTGGCAGTGGCTCTGGCCGCTGCTACCGGTCTTTTAGGCTACTCCGGTACAGGCCCGATTGAGCAGACTACCTCTGACGAGTACCCGATTAGCCTGGCCATGCGGGGCGAGCTGGAACCGGCCGAATCTGCTACTCCTGTCCGAAATAATGCGGTAAATGAGGAAATCGCCAACCAGTTTAAGGAATTGGTTACCGCCGGCTTGCCGAAGGCGGAATCTGAGCCGACAGCAGAACCGGAGAAGAAACCGCAGCTACCAACTATTACTGTGCACCGGGTTGCTCCCGGAGAAAATCTGTACTCCATTGCCGCCAAATACGGAATCGACGTCAACACCATTTTGGGAGCCAATGACTTGGAAGATATCAATACCATCCGGGTGGGCCAGGAGCTGAGGATCCTCAGTCAGAAAGGGGTTATGCACAGGATCAGTCGCGGCGAAAACCTCTGGGAGATCGCCCGCAAGTACAAGGTATCCATTGATGATATCATTGCGGCCAACGGCATCGAGGATCCGAGACGTCTTGCAGTAGGAGAGGAGCTTTTCGTCCCTGGAGGTACGCCGGTTAAAGACATAAACTATTATCGGGCCAAGCAAGGGCCGCAGTTTATCTGGCCGGTGAAGGGTAGGATCAGCTCCAAATACGGTATGCGGTGGGGCCGGATGCACTACGGCATCGACATCGCCGTAATTACCGGGACCAGAGTCAAGGCTGCGGAATCAGGTTGGGTCAAGTTTGCCGGTTATTCCAGCGGCTACGGCTACCTGGTCATCCTTGGGCATAAAGATGGCTATGAGACCAGATACGCCCATAACTCCAAGCTATTGGTGAAGACCGGACAGCGGGTGCAGCAGGGACAGGTGATAGCCTTGTCAGGAAACACCGGCCGGTCCACCGGGCCGCATCTTCACTTTGAGATTCGGAAAAATGGCCGGCCGTTGAATCCGCTGACCAAGCTCGATTAGCACTCTTCATAACATTCATTTGGATTTAAAGGCAAAACCAACCGAACCAAGAGGATGTTCATCGTGAGCAATACCAGTGGTGTTAAGGCAGATTGTAGTTGTTTAGAAAATACCACCAAGGCGGTATATGAGGACGTAAGATCCACGTTCAGAGCGAGGAACACCAAGCGCAATAAAGTTGATGAGCGTTGCCCCTTCTGCGGCCAAGAGGGGCAAAGAGTACCTAATACTGCTGTGACTAATCTGCTCAAGTCCGAATTCCTCTCCAAAGTAGAAACGGGAGAATATTAGCTTTGCACTAATTGCGCTTGTCAGGCGGTTTATTACCAGCCGCATACAGGGCAAGTTTTTGAGCAAGAGGCTTTGAGAGTTAAGGTGTGGCTTAAAGACCCAGGTGATAATGTACCCCTTTGCTATTGTCATGGGGTCACCCGGAGCCAAATTAAGACTGCTTGGCAAAAGGGGGCTAAAACTTTCGCTGAGCTGGTTAAGGTAACGGGAGTAGCGAAGGGAGGCTGCCGTTGCCAATATGAAAACCCTGCCGGGCGATGCTGCAGCGAGGCTATTAAACAGTATTTGGGCGAGTTAGCGAAATCTATTAACTAATTCCCCCCCTCTTAAAAAGTCCAGGTGTCCACTTGTGGTATGAATCGGGACAACGGTTGCCAGCAATATGATATTATGCTATACTATCGTTTGTGAGTGAGGTGAAAAGCTGTGAAAGAAGGAATCCATCCCAAGATGCATAAGGTGACTGTTCACTGTGCCTGTGGGGCCAGTTTTGAGACCGCCTCTACAAAAAGTGATAACTTAAGGGTAGAGGTGTGTTCCCAGTGCCATCCTTTGTATACCGGTACTCGGGCCCAGATCGTTGAACGCGGCGGTCGGATAGAGAGATTCAGAAAGAAATACGGTTACGAAGGATAAGTTGCCTTATAGAAAAGTTTTTTCGGTGGGAGTTGACTTGCGGAAAGTGGGTTGGCTCCTTATTTTTTGTACTGGATGTGGTATATATTTCTTCACTTGTGATTGGCGGCGTTGTCATTGAAAATCCAGTAATCTTGGCTCCCATGGCCGGTGTCACCGACCGGGTCTTTCGGCAAATTATCTATGAATTGCACCCGGGATTGGCCTACACCGAGATGATCAGCGCCATGGCCCTTGTTTACGCCAATAAAAGGACCTTTAATATGTTGAATTTGGAACCTTATCGGCCCTTGTCTGTCCAGATCTTTGGTTCAGACCCCGAGGTCATGGCCAAGGCCGCCCGGATTGTTGAGAAAGCCCAGCCGACCTTCATCGACATCAATATGGGCTGTCCGACTCCGAAGATCGTCAAGAACGGGGAAGGGTCAGCGCTCATGAAAACCCCGGACCTGGCGGCCAAGATTGTCGAGGCTGTGGCCCAGGCAGCGACGGTGCCGGTTACGGTGAAAATCAGGGCAGGCTGGGATGAGGACAGCATCAACGCCCCGAAATTTGCCCAAAAAATGGTGGAGGCCGGCGCTCAGGCAGTGACGGTGCACGGGCGGACTAGGTCCCAGTTTTACAGCGGTGAGGCGGACTGGGATATCATCGGGGAAGTGGCCCAGGCGGTGGATGTCCCGGTGATCGGCAACGGTGATATTTCAACCCCTCTTCTTGCAGAGAAGCGCCTGGCGGAGTCAGGGTGTGCCGGGGTCATGATCGGCCGGGGTGCCTTGGGGAACCCCTGGTTGGTTGCTCGGTGCCGGCAGTATGTGACCGACCGGTCCTGTGATCCTGAACCCACTTATGAAGAGCGGATCAAAATGGCCTGCCGCCACTTAGATAGGGCGGTGGCGTACTTGGGAGAGGCCGTTGCCGTCCCGCAGATGCGAAAACACATTGCCTGGTATCTGAAGGGTATGCCTAAGGTATCGGAGGTGAAGAGCAGAGTTCAGACCCTGCAGTCCCCTACGGAGGTCAAAAGAGAACTCGAGCTCTATCTGGAGGAACTTCGTTCTCTTACCGGCTAGGTTCGTTTTTGACCAACAATCTATCAAAGCTTTCCAAATGCTTTCTTTTTTAGAGGAAGCCTATTTTTTTGTCAGTTGAATAAAAAATGGCCGCTCGGTATAATATGGTAGAGACAGGTGCACAGTTTTGTGCACAATGGAGGAACCAGCGGTGGATTTCGTCCGGATCGGCAGCAAAGTCATCAGCCGCCATAAGCTTAATTTGGCCATCGACAAGATTCTCGACCTCAGAGTGCAAGGCTATTCCCAGTCCGAAGTGGCCAAAATCACCGGCATCGACCGCAGTTTCATCTCCCGGTTGGAGACCTTGGGTGAGGTCAAAAAGGGCCAGCGTCTGGCTGTGGTGGGTTTTCCGGTGGGCAACAAACAGGAGCTGGAAGAGCTCTTGGCCCAAGAGGGAGTTGAGTATACGCTGCTGCTCACGGAGGAGGAACGCTGGGCCTTTTTTTCCGGGAAGGATGGTGCTGAGGTCTTCAACGAGCTGATGTGCATCCTCTCTCAACTGAGACAGTACGATGTGGTCATTTTCTTTGGCTCAGACATGCGGAACAAGATTGTGGAATCCATCCTAGGCAGCCGGGCAGTGACTGTTCCCATTGGTGAATCCCCAATTAAAAGGGATGTTTATCTGGACCCGGCAGAAGTACGGAGCCTAGTGAGGAAGGTGCGAAAGGAGAATTAGAGTGAAGCGAGTGGTCAGCGTCAGCATTGGGTCTTCAGAGCGTAATCACAGAGTGGAAGTGGATATCCTCGGTGAGCCTTTTGTCATCGAACGAATCGGAACTGACGGTGACATGGAAAAGGCGGTGGAGCTGATCCGGGAGTTAGACGGCAAAGTCGATGCCTTTGGCATGGGGGGGATAGACCTTTTCATCTGGGCTGGGTCCAAACGCTACACTTTCCGGGATGGGAAGAAGATCTTTCGGGCCGCGACTAAAACGCCAATTGTTGACGGCACCGGCCTCAAGAACTCCTTGGAGCGGAAGGTGGTGAACTGGATCCAAGATAAAGGGATCATCGATTTCAAAGGGTGCAAGGTCCTCTTGACCTCTGGCATGGATCGCTTTGGCATGGCCGAGGCTCTGGTGGAACATAAGGCAGACTTGGTCCTGGGGGATCTTATGTTCGCCCTGGGTGTTCCCATTCCCCTTCACTCCCTTAAGACTTTACACCGCTTAGCAGCGATTTTGGCCCCGATCATCGTTCAGCTGCCTTTTGAGTTGCTCTACCCGACCGGGCAGAAACAGGTTAAGGAAAGTAAACCCCGCTTTGAAGAGTGGTACCAGTGGGCTGATGTTATTGCCGGCGATTTCTTGTTCATCAAGCGATACATGCCGAAGGATTTGAGCGGCAAGACTATACTGACCAACACCGTGACCGCCAAGGATGTCGAAGATCTGAAGAGGAGGGGAGTTAAAAGGCTTATCACCACTACTCCTGAGCTCTCCGGCCGGTCTTTCGGAACCAATGTAATAGAGGGTGTTTTGGTCACTCTGGCCGATAAACCCTATAACGAACTCACTCAGGAAGACTATCTGGAGCTTTTGGAGAGAATTGGATTTGAACCCAGATTGGAAGAGTTAGCATAAAGAGCGGAAGGAGCCGTGAAGTAGACCCTTGAACAGATTCGCTTTTATCATTCATCCTTTGGATACTGAAGACATTTACCGAAAGTTTCCCTTGGCCAAACGATTGCCTCAGGCTTGGATAGAGCATGGACTTTCCCGCCTGCCGGCCTTAAAGATTTCAGAGATAACTGGGGTCCGGTCTAAGACCGGTGCCGAAACCAGGGGCTGGTTTGTGGCCTGTCCGGTGACCAGCAGGCTGATGATGAAGCTGCCTGAGGATTATGTCCTCCAGAAGATCACTGCCAGTGCTAGGCTGGCGGAGAAGCTGGGGGCCCAGATTGTGGGGTTGGGGGCTCTGACTTCGGTAGTGGGAGATGCCGGTGTAACCGTAGCCAAGAATGTGAACATCCCTGTGACCACAGGGAACAGCTACACGGTAGCTACTGCCCTGCAGGGTATCAAGAAGGCTGCCACCTTACTAGAAAAGGATCTGTCCCAGTCGGTGGTGGCTGTGGTCGGAGCCACCGGCTCCATCGGCAAGGCCTGTTCTCGGCTTTTGGCCCGGCAAGTTCGGGAGTTGGTTCTGGTCGGCCGCAGGGAGGAGGCTTTGAACCGCCTCGCTGACCAGATCAGAACGGCGGGGAGCGTGGCCGAAGTGAAGGTGTCCACGAACTCCAGAGGCGCCTTGGCCAAAGCCGACGTGGTGGTGACGGTGACCAGCGCGGTGGATACCATCATCGAACCCCAGGACTTGAAGTCCGGGGCCATCGTCTGTGATGTGGCCAGACCCAGGGATGTCTCCAAGAAAGTTGCCGAGCTTCGCAAGGATGTGCTGGTTTTTGAGGGAGGAGTTGTGCGGGTTCCAGGGAATGTGGACTTTGGTTTCAATTTCGGTTTCCCGCCGGGAACTTCTTACGCCTGTATGGCTGAGACCATGATCTTGGCCCTCGAGGGCCGGCTGGAGTCTTACACCTTGGGCCGGGATTTAACGGTGGAACAGGTCACGGAGATCGCCGAGCTGGCGGAGAAACATGGATTTACCCTGGATGGTCTCCGCAGTTTTGAACGGGCGTTGGCCGATGAAGAGATTGAGGCCATAAAGAAGCGAATAAAGAGTAAGCACGGTGTGGTGATTCCCCTGGATATTTCTACCACTCAGGACGAGGCCAGCTTAGCTTGACAAATCAAATTCCCTACATTATAATTATCTAAAATTTTACAGGATAGGCACTGGCCAACGGCCGGTGCTTATTACTGGTTCCCCGGCTTCTAGCTCGGGGCCTGTAAAATTTTTGCTCGAATACTCATAATATGCTGCACATACATTAAACCTGATTTCGACAGGGTAAGCAGAGTTAGAGGGGAAGGGTAAAATGGCAGATAAGTACCTGTTAACCCGAGAGGGTTTGAAACAGAAAGAAGCTGAGCTGGAGTACCTCAAAACCGTGAAGCGTCGTGAGATAGCAGCTCGGATTAAGCAGGCACTGGAGTTTGGCGACATCAGTGAGAACTCAGAGTACGATGATGCCAAAAATGAACAGGCCTTCGTCGAGGGCCGGATTGCCACTTTGGAGAAGATCCTCCGGAACGCTCAGATCATCGATGACGACGAGTACGATGAAGAGACCGTCAAGATCGGCCACAAAGTGACCATCAAGGATATGGAAACCGGTGATGAAGAGGAGTACCAGTTGGTCAGCTCCGCCGAGAGTGATCCGGCAAAAAACAAAATCTCCAATGAGTCTCCGGTGGGCAAGGCTATCCTGGGCCAGAAGATCGGCTCCATTGTCGATGTTCAGGTTCCCGCAGGGGTAATCCAGTATAAAATCATTTCGGTTTCGCGCTAAAAGGTTAGGAGGGTAGTTGTGGTTCCTGAACAAGAAAGCTCCAACAGACCAGAAAACATAGAACAACACCAGGGACAGGACCTTAACGAGCTGATGCTGGTGAGACGGGAGAAACTCCAGCGTCTTCAGGCTGAAGGCAGGGACCCGTTCAAAATCAGCAAATATCCCCGGACTGCAACAGCTAAGGAAGCGGTAGAAAAATTCCTCGAGCTGGAGCAGGACGCAGAGGCCAGGGGTGAGGAACTGGCTCATGATGCCGGCCCAAAAGTCAGTCTAGCCGGCCGAATCAGGACCATCCGGATTATGGGCAAGGCCAGTTTTGCCCATATCATGGACGAGTCCGGCCAGATTCAAATTTACGTCAAGATCAACCAGGTTGGAGAGGAGAAATACCAAGAGTTCAAGTCCTTGGATATCGGCGATATCATCGGTGTCCAAGGGGTCGTTTTCCGGACCCGGCGGGGCGAAGTTACCCTGGCCGTGGAAGAGTTTGTCTTACTCACTAAGGCCCTCCGCCCACTGCCAGATAAGTGGCATGGACTCAAAGATGTGGAGCTCCGCTACCGCCAGCGTTATGTGGATCTCATCGTCAATCCTGAGGTCAGAAAGACCTTCGAAATTCGGAGCAAGGCCCTCCAGGCTATTCGGACCTTTCTGATTGGGCGGGGCTTTTTAGAGGTGGAGACCCCGGTTTTACATCCCATCGCGGGAGGAGCTAACGCCCGGCCCTTCATTACCTACCATAATGCCTTGGACATGCAGTTGTACCTGCGAATTGCCCCGGAACTATACTTGAAAAGGCTGATCGTAGGCGGTTTCGACAAAGTCTTCGAGCTGGGCAAAAACTTCCGCAATGAGGGGATCTCTACCAAGCACAATCCGGAGTACACCTCCCTAGAACTGTATCAGGCCTACGTTGATTTTCACGAGATGATGAAGATCACCGAAGAGCTGGTGGCCTATGTCGCTCAGGAGGTGCTGGGCACTACCAAGATTACCTATCAGGGTCAAGAGATCGATTTGACCCCGCCCTGGCGTAGGCTGACCATGGAGGACTCCCTGAAGGAGTTCGCCGGGATTGATTTCGCTGCGGTCACCTCGGATGCTGAGGCTCGGGAGCTGGCCAAGAGCAAGGGGCTAGAGGTAGAGGCTAATGCCAGCCGGGGTGAAATCATGGCCCTGCTCTTTGAGGAGTTCGTGGAGGATAAACTCATCCAGCCTATTTTCATTACCCACTACCCGGTTGAGATATCTCCACTGGCCAAACGCAATCCGGATAATCCCAGGTTAACTGACCGGTTTGAGCCGTTTATCAACGGTTGGGAAATCGCTAACGGCTTTTCCGAGCTGAACGACCCTATTGACCAGCGGGAGCGCTTTGAGAAGCAGATGGAAGCCAGGTCTAAGGGTGATGAGGAGGCTCACATGATGGATGAAGATTTCCTCAACGCTCTAGAGATCGGTTTGCCTCCCACCGGGGGTCTCGGTATCGGTGTCGACCGGTTGTTGATGCTTTTAACTGATTCGCCTTCGATCAGAGATGTAATACTATTCCCGCACATGAGGCCGAGACATGAATAACGTGACAAGTCAAGAGGTTGCCAATCCAGTGGGAACTAAATCAAGCTTTCTGTTGGAAGGGGCCCAAGGGGCCCTTCCTATTATCCTGGGCTACCTTCCGATAGGCCTGGCCTACGGAGCATTGGCCGGAAACGCCGGCTTGACCTTTTGGGAGACGGTCCTGATGTCAGTGTTCGTCTTTGCCGGCTCAGCCCAGTTTGTGGCAGTGGCTCTTTTGTCTGCCGGTGCAGAGACCTTATCGATAGTGGTCACTACCTTTTTCGTCAATCTCCGCCATCTTTTGATGAGTGCCGCCCTGAGTCCATATTTCCGGGGAATGAGCCGTGCCTGGTTGGCCTGGTTTGGTTTTGAGCTGACCGACGAGTCTTTTGCCGTTCATTCCATGCGCCTGCGCCAGGATGCCGCCTCTTACCGGCCGGCAACCATCCTGACCGTGAACGGTCTGGCCCAATTGGGGTGGGTTGCTGCGTCGGCTCTGGGCTTCTTACTTCAGAAAGGGATAACTGACCCAGGGAAATACGGTTTGGACTTTGCTCTCCCGGCCATGTTCATCGCTTTGCTGTTGATGCAGTTTACCAAGGGGTTGGATGTCCTGGTGGCGGCAGTCGGTTTCGTTATTTCACTCCTCTTGGGGCAGGTGGTGCCGGTCTACTGGGCGGCCATCATATCGGCTACGGCAGCAGCCGCTCTGGGGGCGGTCATAAGTTTAAAAGGAGGCGGTCAAGAGTGAGAACTGAGGTCCTGACTGCTATTATAGGTATGATGCTGGTTACCTACATTCCCCGGGCCCTCCCCTTGATCGCTTTGAAAGATAAGGAGCTGCCTAAGTTTATCGTTTCCTGGCTGCAGTTTATACCTGTGGCAATCTTGGCTTCGCTTTTGGTTCCTTCCCTTTTCCAAATTGACGGCCAGTGGGTTTTCTCCTGGCACAATCCGTTTTTTCTGGCTGCTCTGCCGACACTATTGGTCGCCATCAAAACCCGCAGTCTCATGTTGACTACCTTCAGCGGGATGGCAGCAGCTGCGCTACTCAATAACCTTACTTAAAGCCTGATTACATTATTTGCTAATCCCCTGGACAGACTAGTGCACGTAGTCTGGAGGGGATTTTTTTGCTCACCCGGAGAGAATTTATCAAGGCACTGATGACCATGGCTGCGGGAATGAGCATTCCTGCTTTCTGCAGCGAACTTCTGGCGGAAGCAGCCGGCAAACAGGGGAGGAAGCCAGTGGTAATCTATTTGGAGGCCAATACCTGTGCCGGGGACATAATGTCCCTGTTAAATGCCAAAGATCCCAGCCTAGACCGGTTCATTCAGGAAACGATTGATTTGCAATACCAGACAACGCTGATGGCTGCGGAGGGGTCCCAGGCCGTCCAGTACATGTATAAATCTGCGGAGGAAAACTGGGGAGAATACGTATTAATCGTAGAGGGAGCGGTGTCCACCCGGGAAAACGGGAAGTACGGCATCATCGGTGAGCTAGCCGACGGCCCCCTTACCGGTCTCCAGGCAGTGCGGGACCTTGCTCAAGGGGCCAAGTATATTGTCCCCTTTGGGGTCTGTGCCTGTTACGGAGGCCAGTATGCCACACCTCCTAACCCCTGCGGCGCCAAGGGTGTTTCCGAGGTTATCGGCAGCAAGGACAGGAAGAAAGTGGTCAATGTTTCAGCCTGTCCGGGCCATCCTGAATGGCTGGTGGGTACCTTGACCCATCTGTTTGTCTACGGGATGCCCGACCTTGATCCGCACCGCCGGCCGAAGGTCTTTAACGGGAGGACCGTTCATGATCTGTGCCCGAGGCGGTCTTTCTTTGAGAAGGGAATATTCGCTTCAAAACCGGGTGAAAGGGGTTGTTTATACAAAATCGGGTGTAAAGGGCCGGTTGCCGGGTGTGATGTTCCCCTGCGGCACTGGAACACCTTTTACCATTGGCAGTGGGTGATCGGTTGTAATGTGCCCTGCATTGGCTGTACCGAACCTGGCTATCCTACTAAGATGATGCCTTTTTACCGTCACCTCCCTGATATAAGGGTTTTCGGCAGTTATACTGCCAGCACAGCGGTGGCTAAAGCCGTGGGGGCAGGGACTGGTTTGGCTATCGCTGGCCATTTGGGAGCATCTCTGCTCTCAGGGAGGGTCAGGGAAAATTACCGAAAGTTAAAGGAGCCGTTACCCCCACTGCCCCCTGAACCGACACCCTCGGCGGATTTCACCGGTAAACAGGGTCCCCTTCAATATGAGTTCGGTGATTACCTCGGCGAACCGGATTTGCCCAGCGGAATTGACCGGGTCCCATCCGGACCTAAACACCCAAAACCCCTTTTCGGGAAAAAACTGATCCAGAAAGAAGGACCTGATACAAAAGCCTCTCTTCTGGCCCGGCAGATTTCGAAGAAGTGGAAGGACTGAACCATGGCCCAAAAGATAATTAGCCCTTTGACAAGAGAAAATGTACCCATAGCCATCCAGGTAACGGTAGATAAAGGTGTTATCACCGATGCTAAAATGATGGCCCGCAACATGCGGGGCTTCGAATATATGCTGAAGGGGCTGGCCCCTTCTGATGCTCCTTACTTTACCGAGCGCATCTGCGGTATTTGTTCCACCGCTCACGCTGTTGCCTCCTGCCTGGCTTTGGAGAACGCCACCTCCCATGACCTAACCAAGAACGGGGTCCTGATCAGAAATATCCTTTTTGTCGGCGATATCCTCCAGAATCACCTGCGCCATTTCTACCTTTTGGCGGTACCGGATTACGTAGACCTCCCGGAGAAACCGCCTTGGACACCCCGGAACAGATTTCCGAACTCTCTGCCCAAACCGGTCAACGAGCGCATCGTCAAAAACTATTTCCGGGCCTTTGAGGTTTCCCGGGATGCCCACACGTTGACCGCAATTATGGGCGGTAGGGCCCCCCACCAGTGGTCCATGCAGCCCGGGGGAGCCACCATCCAGCCTACAGCCGAAAGAATAATGCGGGCCAAGGCTGTAGTCGAACGTATCAAGGCCTTTGTCACCCAAGATTACCGGGAAGATGTGGAGGCACTGGCAGAGGCCTATCCGGAGTATTTTGAGTACGGGACCCGTCCTCGCAACTACATCGCTTACGGAACACTTCCTAACCCGGATAAACCCCATGAATTCCTGCAGCCGCCTCAGGTGGTTCTGGAGGGGAAGGTGGAAGCACTGGAGGTTAAGAACATCACTGAAGATATCCGGTTTTCCTGGTACCGTGGGAAGAATCAGGTTTCACAGGGCCCATTTTATGCGAAACCGCCGGAGCCGGACCGGTCGAAACAGGAGGCGTACAGCTGGATTAAGGCTGTGCGGTATAAAGGCAGAGCCTGCGAAGGCGGGCCCATTGTCCGCGCCTACTTGGCCGGAGGTTACCGCCGTACCAATGCCACCTGGGATAGACACCTGGCCAGACAGTGGGAGGCAGCTAATTACGTGGAAATGGTGTTGAAGTGGATTTCCCAGCTGAAAGAAGATGAACCGGCATACAATCACTGGGAGACCCCAGATTCCGCCAGGGGGGAAGGGCTGATTGAATCCATGCGCGGACCCCTGGGACACTGGGTAGAGATTGAGGGCGGACGGATCAAAAACTACACTGTTATCACTCCTTCGGTTTGGAACATGGGACCTAGGGCCGGACCCACTGATTTAGGCACAGTCGAGGAAGCCTTAATAGGCACGCCCATAAAAGATATCGAGAATCCAGTGGAAATAGGCCGGGTGATTAGGGCCTTTGACCCTTGTTCTGCCTGTGCGGTGCACGTGATTACCCCTACCCGGAAGCTTGAACCCATCAGGGTCGTGTGAGGGTTGTTCCGATGTTTAGCGAAGATAAATATACCGGCTTCCCTCCAGAGGTGCGGATAACACACAATATCCACATGGTCTCCTTTATTCTCATTGCCCTGACGGGTTTTTACATTCACTATCCCATTAATATTCTGGGATTCACAGGGGTTAAGTGGGTCGGTTTTGCCCATACGGTCTCCGCTATCTTCCTGTATGCTTCCTTCGTGTTCCGGCTGTATTACGCTTTTGCCACCGGGAATTATGTCAACTTTAAGTTCCTACGGGAGGATAGCGCCAAGACTTGGGAGTGGCTGAAGTACTACTTATTTTTAAGTAAAGAAAAACCTGTCAAGCGGAAATACAACCCCCTGCAGAAACTTACGTATTACATTTTTATCGTGCTCCTTATCTTTCAGGCCTTCACCGGTTTGGCCCTGCTGGAGACCGCGGCCTTCGGCTGGGTCATGGCACTGTTCGGCGGGAGACAAATGGTCCGGACCATTCAATTTTTTCTGGCGGTAGCTCTCTCCAGTATCGTCGCCGTCCATCTTTACCTGGTATTTACCGCTGCGGATCAGCGCCAACGGCAGACTATGTTTGCCTTGGGCCGGATCAGGGAACGAGAGCAGTAGTGTGGGAACTAATGCGTTTCCTCTTGGACCAGTTTATGGTATAATACGGTGGTAGTCTGGAGGGAGTCAGAAGATGAAAATCGGAATCATCGGCCTGCCGACCGTAGGCAAGACCACACTCTTCAATCTCATGACCGGTAAATCCGCTGAAACAGGCACTTTCTACGGGGAAGACCGTGAGGTCAACCAGGGCAAGGCCCCTGTCCCTGATAAGCGCATCGACAAACTTAGCGAACTGTACCAGCCTAAAAGGACTACCTACGCACAGGTGGAGTTTTTAGATATTCCCGGTTTGAACCCGAACGCCGGTAAAGAGGCCAACCGTAAGTTCCTTAGGCATGTCCAGGATGCTGACGCCCTGGTTCACGTGGTCCGTGCCTTCTCTGATCCCAGCATCCCGGCGATAAATCAGGACATCGATCCGGTGCGGGATCTGGAGCAGATCCACACCGAGCTTCTCTTGGCCGACCTGACTCTGGTGGAAACCCGCCTGGAGCGGATCAAAAACAATAAGAAGCCCCGGCCGGAAGAGACCATTGAGAAGGCGGTCTTAGAAAAATACCGAGCGGCTCTGGAAAAAGAGCTTCCTCTGGCTACAGTGGAGCTAAGCGACGAGGAAAGAGAGGCCGTCTACTCCCTCGCCTTCTTGACCGACAAACCTACAGTCATTGTGGTCAACGGCGGTGATGACGCTCCGGCTACTGGTGAGTTTCCCCAAAAAGACCGGCTCATGGAGTACGCCAAGGCCCACGGCTCTCCGGTGGTTGTGGTGTCCGCTAAAATCGAGGCGGAGATCAACGCCATGGATCCGGAGGACCGGGAGGTCTTCATGGAAGAGATGGGTATTGCCGAATCCGGCCTGGTCAAAGTAACTCAGGCGGCTTTTAAGAGTTTAGGACTTATTTCCTTCTTCACTGTAGGGAAAGATGAGGTCAGAGCCTGGCCCATCAAAAAAGGTCTTAACGCCCGCAAAGGCGCCGGCAAGATTCACTCTGACATCGAACGGGGTTTCATCCGGGCCGAGGTGGTCAGCTACTCTGATTTTATCCAGGCAGGGAGCTGGGAGGAGGCGCAAAAACAGGGTCGGATCCGTTTGGAACCAGCGGAGTACCTCCTCCAAGACGGAGATATTGTCAATTTCCGGTTCAATGTGTAACTTTGGGCTCCAGCGGCAGGATTTTGCGGTGTCAAGTTGAACACCTATTAAACACTTTTTTTGGAAATGGAGGAGAGCTTTCAATGACAGAAGAGAAAGCTACTTGGAGAAATAAAGTGGGCTTGGCACAGATGCTCAAAGGTGGGGTCATCATGGATGTCACCACAGCTGAGCAGGCTAAAATCGCAGAGGAGGCCGGAGCCGTGGCGGTCATGGCCTTGGAGCGGGTTCCCGCCGACATCAGGGCTGCCGGTGGCGTGGCCAGGATGGCTGATCCCAAGGTGATTGAGGAGATCATGAACGCCGTCAGCATTCCGGTGATGGCCAAGGCCCGGATCGGCCACTTTGTAGAAGCGCAGATCCTGGAGAGCCTGGGCGTTGACTATATCGATGAGAGTGAGGTTCTTACCCCCGCTGATGAGGACTTCCACATCGATAAACATAGGTTCAAGGTTCCTTTCGTCTGTGGCGCTCGGAACCTCGGTGAGGCGCTGCGGCGCATCGGTGAAGGCGCTGCCATGATCAGGACCAAAGGGGAGGCCGGCACCGGCGACGTGGTGGAAGCCGTTCGCCACATGCGCCGGGTCAATGCGGATATCCGCCGGGTCCTGGATGCACCTGAAGAGGAGCTTATGACCATCGCCAAAGAGATGGGCGCACCTTATGAGCTGATCAAAGCGGTGCGGGAAGCGGGGAGACTGCCGGTAGTGAACTTTGCCGCCGGCGGAATCGCCACTCCCGCCGATGCCGCGTTGATGATGCAGCTGGGGGCCGACGGTGTTTTTGTGGGATCAGGCATCTTCAAGTCCTCAAATCCTGCTGAACGAGCCAAAGCCATAGTCGAGGCCACTACCCACTACGATGATCCTGAGATCCTGGCCAAGGTTTCCAGAGGAATCGGTGAAGCTATGCGGGGTATTTACGCCGGTTCTCTGAAGGAAGAAGAACGGATCCAGAGCCGGGGTTGGTAGAGGAGAGCAAGTCAAGAATGCGAATCGGAGTATTAGCTTTACAAGGAGCTGTTTCAGAACACCTTGCTGTACTGGAGAAACTAGGCGTTGACGCGGTCAGGGTTAAGAAACCGGAGCATTTGGAGGGCCTTTCTGGTTTGATTATCCCCGGTGGGGAAAGCACCACTTTAGGGAAGCTGATGACCAAATATGAGCTTTTCTCCCCGGTGCGGGAAAGGGTTCAACAGGGCAAACTGGCCCTCTTTGGTACCTGTGCCGGTATGATCATGGCAGCCAGGGAAATTGTCGGCTATGACCAACCTCGTTTGGGGGTTATAGACATCACCGTCAGGCGGAATGCCTACGGGCGACAGGTGGATAGCTTTGAAACCGATCTTGAGATCCCGGTTCTCGGGCCGGAGCCCTTCCGGGCGGTTTTCATCCGGGCCCCCTACATCGAAAAGGTTGGAACTGGGGTCGAGGTTTTGGCCAGCCACGACGGTCACCCGGTCATGGCCCAGTCCGGGAATGTCTTAGTGGCGTCTTTCCACCCGGAGCTTACTGAAGATTACCGGCTTCACCGGTACTTTGTTCAGCAGGTAGTGAAATAACAGCCGACTCTCGCCCCGTGTCCCGGGGCGATTTGTGTTTAGTGGAGAAATAAGTGGAGGAGGTCCAGGAGAGTGGAAACCAAGGAGTTTAATGATTTTTTGGATGAAGTGGTCCGGGGGGTAGACCCGGAGATAGCAGATGCAATTAGGCTAGAGGAGGATCGCCAGGCTGAAAAGCTTGAGCTAATTGCCTCTGAAAACTTCACCAGTAGGGCTGTCCGGGCGGCTCAGGCCTCGGTGCTCACCAACAAGTACGCCGAGGGCTACCCGGGCAAGCGCTACTATGGCGGCTGCGAGTACGTGGATATCGTTGAGAACCTAGCCCGAGACCGGGTCAAGGAGCTTTTCGGCGCCGAACACGCCAATGTGCAGCCTCATTCCGGTTCCCAGGCCAACATGGGCGTTTACACCGCTGTGCTCAAACCCGGGGATACAATCATGGGCATGGACCTTTCCCACGGCGGGCACCTGACCCACGGAAGCCCGGTGAACTTTTCAGGCCTCAGTTACCGGGTGGTTTCCTATGGGGTGGATAAGGAGACAGAGCGGATTGACTTCGACCAGGTTAGGGAGTTGGCCTTGAAGTACCGGCCGAAACTGATTGTGGCCGGAGCCAGCGCCTATCCCAGAGTCATTGACTTTGCCCGGTTCCGGGAGATCGCCGATGAGGTCGGGGCTTACTTGATGGTGGATATGGCCCACATCGCCGGCTTGGTGGCGGCGGGCCTTCACCCTAACCCGGTCCCCCATGCTCAGTTTGTGACCTCAACGACCCACAAGACCCTGCGGGGGCCCAGAGGAGGAATTATCCTGACCACCAAAGAGTTCGCCAAAGCCATAGACAAGGCCATCTTTCCTGGGATTCAGGGGGGGCCGTTGATGCACGTGATTGCAGCCAAGGCGGTTGCATTTCGCGAGGCGTTAAGCAAGGATTTTCGGGAATATCAGCAGAAGATAGTAAAAAATGCCAAAGCTTTGGCGGAGGCTTTGTTGGCCCGGGGCTTCCGTCTGGTTTCCGGTGGAACTGATAACCACCTGATCCTCATCGACCTTACTTCCAGGGATATCACCGGAAAAGAGGCCGAAGAGGTGCTGGATTCCATAGGGATCACCGTCAATAAGAATACGATTCCCTTTGAGACCAGGAGCCCCTTTGTGACTAGCGGCATCAGGGTCGGGACTCCGGCGGTCACCACTCGGGGTTTAGGGCCGGAGGAGATGAGCCGGATTGCCGATATCATGGATAAAGTGCTAGTCAAAGAACCTGGCGAAGAGCTGCTTACCTGGGCTAAAGAAGAAGTGGATGATTTGTGCAGGTTGTTTCGGTACTGAGCAAACTAATATCTAGATAGGAGGTATCGTCATGGCTGAATATCTGGAGATCCGCTGGCACGGTCGGGGCGGTCAGGGTGCCAAAACCGCGGCTCTGCTTTTAGGCGAATCTGCAGCTGCTGCCGGCAAGTACATTCAGGCTTTCCCTGAGTACGGGCCGGAGCGCATGGGCGCCCCTGTGGTCGCTTTCAACCGGATAAGTGATGAACCCATTACTGTCCACTGCCACGTGAAAGAGCCAAAGTACGTTGTGGTCTTAGACCCCACCTTTGTGGGCTCGGTAGACTTTACTGACGGGGTGCCCGAAGACGGAGCGATTATCATCAATACGGACAGGAGCCCCGAGGAGATGCGAAAAAGGCTGGGGCTTGAAGAAAGCAGCATCAAAGTCTACACCGTCAATGCCACGAGAATTGCCCAGGAAACCATCGGCCGGGCCATTCCTAACACCCCGATGATGGGAGCTTTGGTAGGGGCCACCGGCCTTTTGGAGATCGAGGCTTTGTTGGAAGACACCCGGCGGAAGTTGGAGAAGAAGTTCCGGAACAAGCCGGAAGTGATTGACGGAAACATCCAGGCTATCCAGCGGGCTTACGAGGAGGTGCAGGGTTAATGAATAAGGAAGCCAAGGCAACTGCGGCCAAAGCAGCTCACGCTAAAGCACTCCCGGGTTGGAAAGACCTGCCCAGGGCCGGGATAATCCTGGAACCCGGCAACGCTCTTCAGTTTCAGACCGGGGACTGGCGGGTAGTCCGGCCGGTGTGGATTGAGACCAACTGCATTCAGTGCATGCTCTGCTGGACCTACTGCCCAGACAACGCCGTCCGGGTGGAAAACGGAAAGGTTACCGGCTTTGACCTGGCCCACTGCAAGGGCTGCGGCATCTGTGCCAATGAGTGCCCTGGGAAGATCGATCGGGAAACCAAGGAGAGACACAAAGCCATCGAAATGGTTCCAGAAAGCAAATTCCGGGATTAAGAGCAGGAAAGGAGGAACTAGGTGTGAAAAAAACCGTTGCCTACACCGGTAATGAGGCAGTAGCCCATGGGATGAAACAGCTCAACCCCGATGTTGTAGCTGCCTATCCCATTACTCCGCAGACTGAAATCGTACAGATCTTCTCTACCTTTGTCGCGGATGGGCTTGTCGATACTGAGTTTATCACCGTAGAAAGTGAACACAGCGCTATGAGCGCCACCATTGGTGCGGCCGCTGCCGGGGCCAGAGCGATGACGGCCACCTCCAGTGCCGGTTTGGCCTTCATGCACGAAGTGGTGTACGTAGCCGCTTCTATGCGCCTACCGATTGTGATGCCCGTGGTGAACCGGGCTTTGAGCGCACCAATCAATATTCACTGTGACCATTCTGACACCATGGGTGAGCGGGATTCCGGCTGGATTCAGCTGTATGCTGAGAACGCTCAGGAAGCTTACGACAACCTGCTCCAGGCAGTTAGAATCGCCGAGCACCCAGATGTGCTACTCCCGGTAATGGTCTGCATGGACGGTTTCATCATCAGCCACGCTCTGGAGAACGTGGAACTGAATGATGACGCTTTCGTCAAAGATTTCGTCGGCCAATACAAGCCCGACCATTACCTCTTGGATGCCGAGAATCCGCTGACCATGGGCCCCTTGGACCTCTTCGACTTCTACTTTGAACATAAGAGGGCCCAGGCCGAAGCCATGCGGAACGCCAAGAACGTCATCCTCCAAGTGGGTAAGGAGTACGGGGAGAAGACCGGGCGCAGCTACGGGTTCTACGAAAAGTACCAACTGGATGACGCGGAAGTGGCTATTGTGGTTATGGGCTCCACAGCCGGAACCGTCAAAGCTGTCGTCGATGACCTGCGCCGACAGGGCCAGAAGGTCGGCCTTTTGAAATTACGGACCTTCCGTCCGTTCCCCAACGAGGAACTCGCTAAGGAGCTGCAGCACCTGAAAGCGGTAGCGGTCATGGATAGGGCCGACAGCTTCAATGGTTTCGGAGCTCCTATCTTCGTCCAGACCCGAGCGGCCTTGTACGACCTGGCTCAAAGACCTAAGATCGTCAACTACATCTACGGTTTAGGCGGCCGGGATTGCGACTTGAGCCAGATCGGCCAGGTCTACTCCGACCTGCAGCAGTTGGCCCAGGGGGACGGAACCGGAGAAATTGTCCGGTACCTGGGCGTCAGGGAATAAGCTAGCAAGAATACAACCTTGGGGGAGGGAAATACATTGGCTACTTTACGCGAACTGGCCCAAAGGCCGGAACGGTTTACCGGCGGGCACCGGGCCTGTGCCGGGTGTGCCGCTCCCATCGTGGTGCGCCAGGTGATGGCCGCTTTGGATCCAGAGGTCCCGGTGGTCACCGCCAACGCCACCGGTTGTCTTGAAGTCACTACCACCATCTACCCGTTCACGGCTTGGAAGGGCAGCTATATTCACAGTGCTTTCGAGAACGCCGCCGCTACTATCAGTGGTGTGGAGACCGCTTACAAGTCCTTGAAGAAGCAGGGGAAAATCCCTGACAAACCCATGAAATTCGTTGCCTTCGGAGGTGACGGGGGAACCTACGATATCGGTTTGCAATCCCTCTCCGGCGCCATGGAGCGGGGCCATGATATAGTCTACATCTGCTACGATAATAACGCCTACGCCAACACCGGCATTCAGCGGTCCAGCGCTACCCCGAAGGGAGCCAGCACCACCACCTCACCGGCGGGCAGGGTGATTCCTGGTAAGCCGCAGCACCGGAAGGACCTGACAGCCATCATGGCCGCCCACAATATCCCGTACGTGGCTCAGGCCAGTGTCAGCCACCATACCGACTTGATGAAGAAGGTGGAAAAGGCCTTTAACACTACCGGTCCCGCTTTCATTAACGTGCTCAGCCCCTGCCGTCTGACGTGGGGCACTCCGCCGGAGGAAACTATCGACATAGCCCGGCAGGCCGTGAATTCCTGTTTCTGGCCGCTCTATGAGGTGGAGGACGGCCAGTGGAAACTGACCTACCGGCCCAAGGAAAAAACCTCCTACATCGACTGGTTGAAACGCCAGACCAGGTTCAGACACCTCTTCAAACCCGAGCCGAAACAAGAAGTTCTGGAGGAGCTTCAGGCCGAAGTCGACAGACGTTGGAAGAGGCTCTTGCAACTCTGCGGGGAAGAAGAGTAGACCTTACTGTGGGGAAATGGTGAGAAATGGGCTACCCTATGAAGGTATTTGCCGGAGGGTAGCCAAAATTTTTAGCATATTGGGAAATACTAGTGAGAGCAAAGGAGCTGAGGGCTGATGCTGGATTTAAAATTCGTTCGCAGCAATCCCGAAGCAGTCAGGGAAGGAATGCGCAAAAAGAGGGTAGAGGTCCCTCTGGACGAGCTTTTGGAGCTGGACGAAAAGCGCCGCAGCGAGCTCTTTGAGGTAGAGCAGCTTAAAAACGAGCGCAACCAAAACTCCAAGGAAGTGGCTGAGCGCAAGAAGGCCGGTCTTGATGCCAGCGATTTGATTGAACGGACCCGCCAGATTTCCAAGGAGATTAAGGAGCGGGATGAAGAGATCGCCCGGCTGGATCAGCGCATCCAAGAGATTCTGCTGGCCATCCCTAATATTCCTGACGCCAGTGTGCCAGAGGGCGATGATGACCAGGATAACGTGGAAGTCAGCAAGTGGGGCGAACCTACCCAATTCGATTTTGAGCCCTTGGCCCACTGGGATTTAGGGGTCAATTTAGACATCTTAGATTTCGAACGGGCGGTGAAGATCTCCAAGTCCCGGTTTGTGGTGGATAAGGGGTTAGGTGCCCGCTTGGAACGGGCCCTGATCAATTTCATGCTGGATTTGCACACCTCTGAACACGGGTACACGGAGGTTTTTCCGCCGGTTTTGGTCAATGGAGATTCCATGACCGGCACCGGGCAGCTGCCTAAGTTTGCTGAGGACATGTTCAAGTGCGAAGGTTATGACCTCTACCTGGCACCGACTGCGGAGGTTCCGGTAACCAACTTGCACCGGGACGAGATTCTTGATCCTGATCAGCTGCCGATATATTACTGTGCCTACACACCCTGTTTCCGGGCTGAGGCCGGTGCAGCCGGCCGGGACACCAGAGGCCTAATCAGGGTGCACCAGTTCAACAAAGTGGAGCTGGTTAAGTTTGTCCGACCGGAGACCTCCTTTGACGAGCTGGAGAAGCTAGTGGCCGATGCCGAGAAGGTGTTACAGCTCTTAGAGCTCCCTTACCGGAAAGTCCTGATCTGCACCGGAGACATGGGTTTCTCCAATGCCAAACAGTACGACTTAGAAGTGTGGATGCCCAGCTACGGCAGGTATGTGGAGATCTCCAGCTGCTCCAATTTTACTGATTACCAGGCCAGGCGGGCTAACATCCGGTTCCGGCCTGAACCCGGGGCCAAGCCTGAGTTCGTTCATACCTTGAACGGTTCCGGATTGGCAGTGGGTCGGACGGCTGCCGCTGTAATCGAAAACTACCAGCAGGCCGATGGGACCATTCG
The DNA here is from genome assembly GCA_017656135.1 of Bacillota bacterium. Classification (GTDB taxonomy): domain Bacteria; phylum Bacillota; class UBA5301; order UBA5301; family UBA5301; genus JACDOJ01. Next base: position 191,246 of record JACDOJ010000001.1, read on the forward strand.
GGTTCCGAAAGTGCTACAAAAATACATGGGCACAGATGTGATAAAGCTCGATAGACAAGGACAGCTGATAGGGATATAATAGAGGCAGATTTATTCAAAGGTGGTGAGGAGATGGACTCTGGCGACAGTAGGTCGCGGAAAACTGATAGGCCATTCTCTCACCCTACTGTGATTCCTTTTTAGCTCAGGTGTGAGAGATGGCCTGAGCTTATTTGTTGGGGGGAATCACAGTGTATCAGGTTTACCAGACGATCGATGGCGAGCTCCAAAAGGTGGACTCCCTTGACGGCAAGGGTCTTTGGATCGAAATGATTGATCCTAGTGATGAGGAAATTAATCTAGTAGCAGAGGCCACCGGCTTGGAGGCGGACTTGCTTAAAGCAGCTTTGGACGAAGAAGAGCGGCCCCGAATTGAGACAGGAGAATGTCAGGTTTTGATTTTGATTAACATACCTGTGGTCGACGGCGACAACGGGGGATCATATTTCTACGATACCCTGCCTCTGGGAGTCGTCATCAACAACAATGTAGTGGTGACGGTCTGTCTCAAGAACAACCCTCTTTACGAGGAGTTACACAAGCCGCGGATTGCCCGGACTATCCATACTGTCAAAAAGACCCGCTTTTTGCTGCAGATCCTGTTGCACACGGCGGCTTTGTTTCTGAGGTACTTGCGGCTCATCGACAGGAAGAGCAATGAAATCGAGCAGGAGCTTCATGTCTCCACCCGGAATGAGGAGTTAATCAAGTTACTGAACTTAGAAAAGAGCTTGGTGTACTTCACGACTTCCCTGCGGTCCAATGAGATTGTCATGGAGAAACTGCTGCGCTCCAAACTTCTTAAAGTGGATGAAGACGCTCAGGTTACCTCCAGGATTCTTAAGATGTATGAGGAAGACGAGGAGCTCTTGGAGGATGTCATCACTGAGAACAAACAGGCTATCGAGATGGCCGAGATCTACAGCAACATCTTAAGCGGGATGATGGATGCCTTCGCTTCGGTGATCTCCAACAACCTGAATATCGTAATGAAGTTTTTGGCGGCGATCACGATCATCTTGGCCCTACCGACGATGGTGGCCAGCTTTTACGGGATGAATGTGGGGCTGCCCTTTCAAGATTCACCTAATGCCTTCTGGTTGGTTTTAGGGATTTCCGGCTTGTTTGTTGCAGTCAGCACCTACATCATGATGAAAAAGCGGATGCTGTAGGGTTATGGCGATGGGTCTCCCAAGGAAAAGCTGGCTTCCGCTGGGGTTTCTGGTTATACTTGCTCTAGCTGGCTGCTTAGGTCGGGAGATTCAGCAAGTGGTGCTGCCTGTCTCCGTCGCTTCCGATGCCCTGAGTTATGCTGAAGCCAAAGTTGGAGCCCCGTACAGTTACGGTGCCAGAGGGCCAGAAGCTTTTGATTGTTCTGGGCTAATAGTGTGGGCTTACAAACAAGCTTGGCCGAATATCACTTTTAGAGTGGGGCATGAAAAGGTCAGTGATGTGAACATGGATGCTCTCTGGCGGTTTAATGTCGTCCCCGTACTCCCAGAGAACATGCAGCCTGGAGATTTGGTTTTCATCACTGATGATGAGACTAAAGTGACCCACGGAGGACTTTTTATTAGGTGGGTTGATGAGGAACATTTTGAGTTCATAAACGCTTCATCCTACCATAGGTCAGTTGTGAGAGATGTGTGGCCGATTAATGGTCTGATTCGGGGACAGTGGTTTGTCGGAGCAGGAAGAATGCAAACAATGGAGTAAGCAGCTTCCGTTGACGGGAACTTTGGAATCTGCTATACTGTAAAACTGCATAGTGGAGAGGTGGCAGAGTGGTTGATTGCGGCGGTCTTGAAAACCGTTGACGGGTAACCCCCGTCCGTGGGTTCGAATCCCACCCTCTCCGCCATTTTAGAGCTTTTTACAAACCCCTTGTCATCTAGGGGTAAGATATGTTATCATATGAAAGCAGCTGCGGAGAGATACCCAAGCAGGCTGAAGGGGACGGTTTGCTAAACCGTTAGTAGGGTGTAAACCCTAGCGCGGGTTCGAATCCCGCTCTCTCCGCCATTAAATTTAATTGTTCCCCTCCTGTGGTAGCAGGAGGTTTTTCTTTTGCACTTCTTCCGGTCCTCCGCATATACTGGAGCAGCCGGGAGGGACAGCGATTGTATATCTCCAAGTACATGACCATGGCGCAACTGATCCGGGAGCACCCAGAGTTGGGCCCCTTTTTAAGAGAACTGGGGCTGGCATGTGCGGACTGCCTCAGCAAGGTGGTGGATACTGTGGCTGTTGTTGCTGAAAGATACGGGATGGATGTGGAAGACTTCTTGGCCGCCCTACGGGCAGAATGCGCCAGGGAACACGGGCAATTGCCATAGTTTCTGGTTATTGTCAAGTATTTTGCTTGACGGGAGATGGCCGATTTGTTATATTAGTATTTGCCGATTGTTAAATAGCTTCTGCGCCCGTAGCTCAACCGGATAGAGTGTCTGACTACGAATCAGAAGGTTGCAGGTTCGAGTCCTGCCGGGCGCGCCAGTTGAAACCAGCTTCCAGAGCCACCTTTGGCGAAGGGAGTTTTTTATTATGATAACGAAGCGGTGCCGTCGGCACCGCTTTTTATAACGAAACGCATAGATTGGAGGGAAAGGCAAGTGGAAAGGTTTCAGGAAGGAACCGGCAAATACCGCATTGAAGCGACTGTCTTTACCACAGAGGAAGGATACATTTTACACCTTCTTGGAGGAGAGAAACCCCATGTTGGTGCAGTTATAATCTGCCAGCCCCGGGAAAGTCTGACTGGTGACGGCAGTACGAGTTGTACTACCAGTAGCTTGCCGCTCATTGGCCATAAAGACGATATTCCGGCCAGACCTCTGGCTGAGGTGCTATGCAAATTAACAGGTCAGCCTGTGGTAGCAGTTTCAGGTATCCATATAGATAATGCGACTGGTGACGACATAGCTCACCTGCAGCAAAATATCGAAATTATTACCGAAAAAATGTTGCAGCGGTTTAAGGAAAGTCACTAAACAGGAGAATGCGGTTCAAGTCCCACGAAGCTCTGGAGCCAGCCCAATTCATTCTCAAAGATATCTGTTGACTCCGAACTTATAGCTACGATGAATGCGAAACTACTTGACAGGGCGAGATAGTAAATATACCATTTGAGGAGGTGCGGGAGAAAACCCGCATCTCTTTTTAAGAGAAAAGAGGGCGAAGTCTTGTCTGTTTTGATTGATTTTCACGCTCATATATTTCCGGAGAAAGTAGCGGCAAAAGCTGTAAATAATATCTCTACTCGGTACCAGCAAGAAGCCCATCACCAGGGTCTGTACCAGGAGTACCTTGATCTTTTGGCTCGCGACGGGTTTGATTACGGGGTCGTCTCCACCGCTGCGACCAAGCCGGAACAGGTTCGCCCGGCCAACAACTGGGCAATTAAGTTGAATCAGCACCCAAGCCTCAGGGCTTTAGGAACCATCCACCTGGATTACCCAGACTGGAAGGACGAGATTCAGAGGGTATACCAGGCGGGCATCAGGGGGTTTAAACTGCACCCGGATTTTCAGCGTTTTTACCCCGATGACCCCAGGGCTATGGAAATGTATGCCCAACTGCCTGAGGGGTTTGTCCTTTTAATCCACGCCGGGGATGACAGCCGGTACACCAATGAATTGTTTTCCCACCCTCGGCGGATTGCCAAGGTTGTGGAAGCCTTTCCCAAACTGCAGATTGTAGTGGCTCACATGGGTGGTTATCGCCTTTGGGATCAGGCCCGAGAGTGGTTGGTGGGCAAGGACGTCTACTTGGACACGTCAAGTGCCGCGGGTTTTCTTGATCCAGCTGAATTTGTGGCCATGGTCCGAGAACACGGGCACCAACGCATCATCTTTGGCTCAGATTTTCCTTTCCGGGGTCCTGGAGAAGAGAAGCAGATTTTGGAAAAAATTGGGCTGAATCAAACAGAAGTTTCTGCCATAATGGGCGAGAATGCTCTGCGGTTGTCAATTTTCCCAAGAATGTGCTAAAATTAAAATCTAAAACTAAGCATTAAAGGAGGGTAAATCATGGCAGACCGTCAAGGCAGAAACGGCGATAACCTATTCCTCTTCGGTATGGTCGGATTGGGCGTATTGATCGTGGCAATTATCTTGCTTGTCACCTTGTTTTAGGCAAAAAGATAGAGTCGGGGGGATGTTTTCTCCCCCCATTTCCTTTAGCCTCTGGAAATCGGTGGGGGGAAAGGTTTCCAGGTAAGGATCTCCGGCTCTTCTTTTTTTGTCTTCTTCCTCGGTTTAGGTTCTGGTACGTGATCTTCGCAGCTCTTTTTGGCCGCTGTGGTTTTCTTTTTAGGAGAGCTCTTCTTGGTGCTGGTCTTCTTTTTGGCGGCAGAAGCTGTCTTTTTCTTTTCTTCTTTTTTCTCTTTGCTGTCCTTGGCTCCCATGCACGCTCCTCCTTTGCTGGTTTCGTCCCAACTGTTACCAGTATATTCGAGGAGTGTGCTAATTGGTACTTTTCGCACAATCCAACCGGTAGATGAAGGCCAGGACCTCCGCAATGACTTGGTAGAGTTCGGGCGGAATCTCTGTTCCCAGGGTCAGTCTGGTTAAAATGTCAGCCAAAGTGCCGTCTTCATGAATGGGGATTCCGGCTTCTCTCGCTGCTGCCAGAATTTTTTCTGCCAGCTCCCCTTGGCCGGCAGCTATCAGGCGGGGGGCATTCTCCCGATTAGGGTTGTAACGTAATGCGGCGGCTTTTTTTGGTTTCTTAGGTTTCACAGTTGAAGGCCTCCTACAGGCGAAGGTCCAGCGGCAAAGGAGCTGGGCCGTGCGCTTCATCGAGATCTTTCGTGCTCGGGGCGGTCTGCACTCTGAGGGTTCGGGTGGTGAAACCGAGCTTGGCGAGTCGAGCGCGCAGCTCCTCACAGTGGGCAGCGATGGTTTCTTTGGCCTCAGGGTCAGTCAGCACCCGGCAGTCTACAAAGCTATCCAAAAGAGTCAGCTCTACTTGAACAGTACCAAGGTTAGCGGTATTGATGTCAAAGGTCAGCCTAAGGGCGCCTACCCTCTTCTGGTTTTTGGTTTCACCTTCAATGGTGACCCGGGTCTGGTACATCTTCCCTTCGACCAGCACTGGAATGAACAGAGAGAGCAGCTGGTTCAAAAAATCCCTCTGGCCAAGAGAGTTCAGTATCTTTAAGGCAGTGAAAAAGGCTACCGGTCTTTGGAAACCCTTCTCCTGACTGATCAGGTCTTTAACTGGGGTTTTGAGTAGAATCTCCAGCTCTTTGGCCAGGTCTCCTTCATCATCTGCTACCCGAAAGCCTTTAGTAAAAAACTGAGCGGGGTCGAAGTGTTTGGATACGAATATCTGGAAAAGAGTAAGGTTAGCTTTAGTCAAAGGGATTTGCTGCTTCAACATAAAAAGAAGGGCTTGCTTTTGATCTGGGTCCGGCGGTGCCTTTGGGAAAAGGGCTCGCAGTTTAGCCAGGTTGGCCTGGGTCAGTTCCTGGCCGGCCCCCAGCAAGATTTTGGCCAGCTCAAAATCGGCAGGGCTGAGCCTGATTCCGAGATCCTGGAGCTTGGAAAACATGGCCTCTTCGCCGGGTTCGTTAACAAGCAGCCTGAGAATGATCTTTCCCTCTAAGAGCTCTTTCACCTGCAACGGCACTATAGTTCCTGGAGTAAGTTGGGTTTCCAGTTTGGCAGGGATTTTGAGGCCTGCCAGGTGAATCAGAGCCTGGTCGCCGCTGGTCTCCAAGACCCTGGCAAAGAGAATCTGACCGGGTTTTAAGGGCAAGGTCAAATCACTGCCGGGTTGGGAGATCACCACCGAATTGTGGATGCGTCCAGAAACCATCTAATCACCTAGCTCAATTATATCATACCTATTTAGCCAGGCAGGGAAGAATAAAGGCAGACCACTTGAGGGGATTCGGAAAGACGGTGTTTCGGTATATGTCGGCTAGAACGGTGGGGGATATTCCGGCCCAGGCCGGCTTCTTGACGTCCCAGTCTTTTCGGAGGGTTTTGGAGTTAGCTGATTTCCAGCCCGCTCCGGAGGAGATCACTGGGAACAGGTACCTCTTGAGCTTAATCAGACGCCATGAGTACGTCTCCATCAGCTCTTGACAAAGAAAACCCGTTCAGATATAACAAAAACAGTACACTTTGCAGGAGAGGTGGGAACAATGCCTACTTACGAATACAACTGTCCTAATTGCGGCAAATTTGATGTCTTTCAAAAGATAAGCGATGACGCCTTAAAGACTTGCCCTACCTGTGGGGCTAACGTCGTTCGGGTCATCAACGGTGGAACCGGGGTTATCTTTAAGGGGACCGGTTTCTACACCACCGATTACGGCTCCAAGAAGAGCCTCTCTTCCAGCAAAGGTGAGGACAAGTCCTCTGAAGACAAGGCAGCTGAGTCTAAGGCATCGTAACTTACAGGGGAGGGTTTAGTTGTGCGCTGCCCCAACTGCCATGAGGAGGTTCTATTGGCGGAGGTTTGCCCGTACTGTGGCAGACCGGTCCCCCAGGACTACTCGGAGCAGAAAAATGAGGAAATCGAGGAAACCAGCGGAACCTTTGTCGGCCCCATGGAGTCGGTCGCTTCAGACCAGGATCGGCAGCGTTCCTACAGTGAACCTCGGTACGGCAGAAAAGGGCAGCCTGCTAAACCCGGTTTCTTTTCCTTTTTGCGCTACTTTTTCGATCCCCAGGTTCCAGTAGGGCGTAAGCTGTTGATGGTGGGGATGTTCCTCTATATCCTCAGCCCTGTCGATTTTGTCCCCGAACTCCTGCCGATTTTTGGCTGGATGGATGATATCGCAGTGGGGACTTTACTCTGGACCTTCATCAACTACGAACTGGCAAAGTACAGAGGGCCTAAAGTCTAGGTCCTCTTCTGTTTTGCCTGGCTTTTGGAGGTCCCAGGACCTCCTTCATAATTATCGCTTGTTTCAGACTGCAGGGCCTGAACAGGGCCCTTGCTGTTTCGCTTGGTTCCCGCAGCGTCGCCCTGGAGACGCTGATCCGCTCGGGCTCCGGGGGGTGAAGTTCAGCCAAGCCAGGGGCGGTTTCTTTCGGTGGAGCGGGAGGTTTTTCAGGAGCCGGCTCGGGCGGTTTTCTATCCACTTCCACTTCTATTGGCTTGGGCCGGGTTTCCACTGGTTCAGGAGGAAAGACCCGACGCTCCCAGTCTTCGATCCACTCAGGAAGTGTCTTTCTTTGCGGTCTAGTTTTTCGTTCAGTGTGCTCGTTTAGGCTCATAAACCGGCCGACCACAAAGAGGAGAAAGATTATCAGGCCTAAAAGGTCTTCCATAGCCTAGCGCTCCTCGTTTAGCCGGAAATCATCCATCTTGGAAATGCTCTCCCGCATGGAGGTGTCGGCCTTGATGTTCTCCATGTTGAAATAGTCCATGACGCCCATTCTGCCTTCTCTCAAGGCGGCGGCTAAGGCCAGCGGAACCTCTGCCTCAGCTTCTACCACTTTGGCTTTCATTTCCTGAATCTTGGCTTTATACTCTTGTTCCAAAGCAACTGCCATGGCCCGGCGCTCCTCAGCCTTGGCCTGAGCGATCTGCTTATCGGCCTCAGCTTGTTCTGTTTGCAGTTGGGCACCGATGTTTTTACCGACGTCTACATCGGCGATATCAATGGAGAGGATTTCAAAAGCGGTTCCGGAGTCGAGCCCCTTTTCTAAAACTGTTTTGGATATCAGGTCGGGGTTTTCCAAAACTCGCTTGTGAGATTTGGCTGAACCAACGGTTGTGACTATGCCTTCGCCAACGCGGGCCAGAATTGTTTCTTCTCCGGCTCCTCCAACTAAGCGGTCAATATTGGCTCTAACTGTTACTCTGGCTGTAACCATGACCTGGATACCATCTTGAGCTACGGCTGAGACCATGGGAGTATTGATCACTTTGGGATTGACGCTCATCTGTACAGCTTCCAGCACATCCCGGCCGGCTAAGTCAATGGCTGCGGCCCGTTCGAAGGTGAGGGGAATATCCGCCCTTTGCGCGGCAATCAGCGCATCTACCACCCGGTCCACGTTACCTCCGGCCAGGTAATGAGCTTCCAAGAGATCGCTGCCAAGGGGGAGGCCGGCCTTATAGGCTTTGATCATCGGGTTGACAATGCGGGCCGGTGCCACCCGGCGGAGGCGCATTCCGATTAAGTCGCCGATACCTACTTTCACCTGTGCCGCAATGGCGGAAATCCAGAGCCCCACTGGGATGAAGTAGAAGAAGGCGGAGATGAGGGTGATTACCAGCATCAGGATGATAATCAGCAGTAAATCAGTGAACATGGCTGCACTCCTTTCCGATCAGTAAAAAGGTGCTATTCAACGGGTTCAGTGTACTCCCGAACCACAATACGCGGACCTTCGATTTTGGTGACGATAATCTTGGTTTTGGGTTCGATCCAGCCACCTTCGGAAACCACATCCACCCGCTCTCCCTCAATTAGGGCGGCACCGGAGGGGCGGAGGGCGGTTATGGCCTCACCTGCTTTGCCTACCATGTCAGCCTTGGTGGTACGAGAGACATAACCGGCTTCAGTCGAGAGGCTGGTGCCCAGGGAGAGTTTGGTCCAGAGTCTGCTCTTAGGCAGTTTTTTAAATCCAATTAGAATTAGAATTACACTGACTAACAGAGCTACGGAAACCGCGGCCAGTCCAGCGGAGAAGTTGTTGAAGGCTAAAAAGACGCTAAGCAGGATGAGGGCGATGCCGCCGATTCCGGTCAGGCCGAAACCGGGAACCACGAAAAACTCCAGGAGCAGTAAAACCAGGCCTACGGCAAACATCGGGATCAGATTGAGGCTGGCTGAGCCGGAGTAGTAGTGCCCGGCAAAGAAAAGGCCCAGGGAAATCAGGCCGAGGGAGCCAAAACCACCCCAACCGGCGGTGAGAATTTCTAGGACCAGGCCAGAAAAACCCATAGCCAAGAGGAAGCCACTGATCACGGGGTGGGTAATCCAACCTAGGACGGTATCCGAAAGGGTCTTCTTAACTGGAATAAGCTTTCCTTGGTAGCCTGCGGCATGGGCGGCTGCCTCTCTGGTTCCCGCGATGGCATCGGCGATTCTCAGCTCGTAAGCTTCTTTGGCGGTCAGGGTGAGGAGCTTGCCGGCTTCAATGATATCCGGGATGGAGATATCGGCATCAACCATGGCTGCCGCTATTTGAGGGTCTTTGCCACGGGTTTCGGCGGTGGCCTGAAACTCTTTGCGAAAAGCGGAGATGTACTTCTCTTCGTTGGGCCGGGTTTCAGCGGCACCGATACTGGAGCCTGGAGCCATCACCAACCGGTTTCCCGCAAGGGAAATGAGGGCACCGGCTGACCAGGCCCGCTGCTTGACGAAAGTGATCACCGGAACCCGCGACTCCAGAATGGCATCCCGGATGTTCACAGCCGAATCAACCAGCCCGCCGAAGGTGTCAATCTCTACAAGGACTGCTTCTGCGCCTTCCTCCTCGGCAGCAGCGATTCCCCGGCTGATATAGCGGTACATAGTGTTGTCCACTGTACCGGAGGCGGTAAGGTAATAGATTTGGCCGGCTACAGCTGGCAGGGTAAGTAGGAAGCAGAAGAACAGAATGAGCAGTGTTTTGGCGCGGGACACAGGCCTCACCCCTTCCAGGAAATGATGGAGGACCCCAAAATCGGCAGAAAATCGTTCACTTTTATTATTGTCCTTGCCCCACCAGCAATCCTTGTGGACTAAAGCCTATTTTAAAGGGGCGCCTCGCCTGAGACGCCCCTAACTGCTTAGTTGCGTTTCATTTATGCGGTTTTCTCTCCAGTATGTGTCAGCACTAGTGGGATATACTCTTCCAGTCCAAGCTCGGCCAGTTTCTCAACGGTGGGAATACCATCAGAGGACCAGCCCTTCACCGCATAGATTTCATCTAAGAGGACATCCTGTTGGACAACTTGGCCTTTACCTGGACCATCAGGAGCGGGCTCAGTACTGAATCGTTCCGGGAGGTAGTCGTCTTTGCGGCTGAAGCCTTCCCGCATGTTGAAGAGGCGTTCGATGTTGAGGACTCTTTCAGCGGCTTTGAAGAGGTCCTGGTATTCGTATTTCAGTCCAGTGGCCGCTGAGAGCAACCTGGCCCAGGTCCGGCCCCGGATGGCCAGAGTGATGCTGGCAAAGAGGCAGGTTCCCAAGAGGTTGGTGGCCATAGAGAGCTCTTCAAAAGGCTTGACCCAGGCTTTGTCTTCTTCCTTGAAAGGGTCTTTGGTCTCTAGAACGCCAAATTCATCGTTTTGATAAGCGAAACAGTCGATGGTGGGGCCGTAGGGGCGGAGATGGTCGGCGCCCCGGGGAGAGACCATGTGCGAAAGGGCCTCGCTCTTGCTGGCCCGAACGCCGTCAGCAGCCATTTCCATTCCTTTGACGTGCATCACGTATTTTACGGCGTCTCCTCCTACGGTTTCAGCTGCCCGGAGGGAACCTTCGCCTAAGAGGGTGGCAAACTTGCCTTCCCGTTTCCCTATTCTCTCCACAAGGGTAATGATGGCTTCTGCGTTGCCCCAGGTCAAGTCAAGGCCGTCCGTGAACTCCTGGTCGATGAGGCCTTTTTCGTACCACTCCATAGCAGTGGCGATGATTTGGCCGGTGCCAATAGTGTCCAGTCCGTATTTATTCGCGATGTGGCCCGCTGCTGTGACGGCGTACAAGTCTCTTAAGCCCAGCTTTTGACCGAAGGCCGCCAAGGTCTCGTACTCCGGCCCGCCGCCTTCCAGGCCGGCGTATTTGCCTTCAGGGATTCTGGTGTAGCGGCCGCAGCCGATGGGACAGTTGTAGCAGCGATCGACGGAGACTTCGAGCTTTTCGTGGTAGTTTTTGTAGCCTAGGGTCGAATCGAAATCGGTCGTCGTACGCTGCCAGTTGTAGGCGGGAACGAGGCCTAAGCTGTTCATGGCATCAAAGAATGAAGGGGTTCCGTAAGGGATCATCTCGTCTTTGACAAAAGGCTCATTGAGCAGCTCATCCAGAGCATCTCTGACAGCCGCCTCAAAAGCTTCTTTATCAGCCAGCTCCGGGAGGCTGCCCTCAGAGTAGACCGCAAAGGCCTTCAGGTTCTTGCTACCCATGACGGCTCCGGCGCCACCTCGGCCGGCTGCCCGGTGGATGTGGGTCATGACGGCGGCTACTCGGGAGAGCTTTTCACCGCTTTCTCCGATGGAGGCGACTTCGGCTTTCTCATAACCAACTTCTGCCCGGATTGCCGCTTGGGTTTCGGCTGGATCTTTGCCCCAGAGCCCAGAGGCGTCCCTAATCTCAACTTTTTCGTCAGTAATCCAGAGGTAACAAGGTTTTGCTGCGCGGCCGTTGATGACAACGAAATCATAACCGGCTTTTTTCAGGTACGGTGCGAAGAAACCACCGACATTGGAGGCGGCTTGACCCCCTTAGTTTGGACAACTACGCCGCAATAGGTACGAGTTTCACAGCTCTTCGGTAGTATGCTTCGTAGAACTCGCTGGGACTCATGTAATTAACCCCTGAGTGAATTCGCTGCTGATTATAGAACTTTCGGAACCGGGTAACTGCCTCATAGGCCTCAAGGTATGAATTGAATTCGTAATGTCCTAGACATTCCTCCTCGAGAATACTGTGATATGACTCAATATGGGCATTCTTGTTAGGTGTCTTACACGGGATCAACTCGTGGTAAACGTTCAGTTCCTTGCAGGCACGTTCGTAGAGGTAGCTGGTGAACTGAGGGCCGTTGTCCGAGCGAATCACCGGGAGACGCCCATCAAAGTCATGTCGACGCCGCTCTAATGCCGCTCTGAGAGTGTCTGCAGCGTTTTTGGCCGTACAATTGAGTCCAATATAGTCGGCGACAATGGAGCGGTCATAGACATCGATAATAGACAACACATAAAAGAACCGCTTCTCACCGGCAATATAGCCATATTTGATGTCGGTCTCCCACAACTGGTTGGGGCCCGTAACCTTCCTATTGGAGGAAACCCGTCTGGGGTGTTTAGGCTTAATTTTACGCTGCGGACGGAGGATACCAAGCTCCTTGCAAAGACGATAGACTTTTTTCTTGTTAATGTTCAAGTTAAACTGCCGTCGCAAGGCATGTGTAAGCTTCAGATACCCATAGAAGAGCCCTTCACCCCCAATCAACGCAACGAGCCACTGTTTAATGATTTCGTCAGATACCCGATGGCCATCGAATGTCCAGGAGTACCCTGGTATGGGACGGCCTCCCGCATTAGACCATACTTCGGAGGAAGCCGTCTTGTTCTTACGGTAATAGTAGGTTGACCGAGACAGCTTAACGATCCGGAGGACGGTACCGATTGGGTATCCCATACTAATCCATTTGTCCGCAATTTCAAATTTATCAGTTATTGATGGGTCCCCTTTTTAAGTAGATCACGTAGAATCTCGATCTCTAAGTCTTTTTCGCCCAAGAGCTTCTTGAGCTTTTCATTCTCTCGCTCAAGCTGGGCGTATTGCTTGTGGTCGTATATGACAGGTGTCTTGGAGCCTTTCTTGCCACTGCCGCCCACGTCGACAACCCCTTGGGTCTTGTAATTTCGTACCCAACGAGACACCACACTACTGTGTAGGTCATGGCGCCGGGCTACAGCTGCACAGTTACCAGTTTCCAAGGCTTCCTTAATCACCTGCATCTTAAAATCTGGGTCATATTTCCTCCTACTAGTCATGGACAAACCTCCCATTAATAACTCTATCATGTGAAGAGCGTTTGTCCAAACTGGTTAGGGGGCTAAATAGTCAATATACTTGCCTTCCTTTGGCATTTCATGTAATCATGTAAGCTGAAGTTAGCAGCTTCGTGCTGCATGAGAGAGACCTCCTTTTGTTAAGTGGTGTTAACTTCTTGAGGTCTTCGCTTACTACTTAACCACCGTTTACTTTACACTAACAGTGTGGCATTGGGAGGAAGGCCATAAATGCGGGTTTTAACGACTTTTATAAACAAATTGTTTAGGCTCAGCAAGTTGTGGGCAGTGGGTTTGGCGACAGTAATTGCTGCTTTGATCGGAGGCGTTGCACTACTGGTCTATTATACCGGTGGGACCCAGTATCCTTGGCCCCACTTGGTTTACCTGCCTATTCTGCTTGCGGGTTTTAGTTTCGGAATCAAGGGTGGGCTTATCTCCGGGCTCTTGGCCGGCTTGCTGTTGGGCCCCTTCATGCCTTTGGACGTTCAAGCAGGGGTACCCCAGCACACTTTGCCCTGGCTCTTTCGGTTAGGGGTTCTGGTTGTTATCGGGAGCAGCGCTGGGTTTCTGTTTGAGGTTTTGGAGAAGACCATCAACAGGCTGGTAAAGTTGCAGGCCTCGACCTTGAAGGCCCTTTCAGCGGCAGTGGCCCTGCGAAATGAGGAGACTCAGAGTCACAGTGAACGGGTGGCCTATAATGCGCAGTTGGTAGGTAAAGCTTACGGCCTGGATCAAGGGGAGTTGGATGCACTATACTGGGCGGGAATCCTCCATGATTTGGGCAAGATTAGCACTCCAGATAGCATTTTGCTGAAACAAGGGAAACTTACAGAGCAGGAATATGCTGTGATCAAAGAACACCCCAAGGTAGGGGCGGATTTATTAAGTTCGATTTCCTGGGACTTTGAGCCGATCGTTGAAGGAGTCCTGACTCACCATGAGCGGTGGGATGGAGGCGGCTACCCAAGAGGTCTTCGGGGTGAGGAGATTCCGGTGTTTGGCCGGATTTTGGCGGTGGTTGACGTTTTTGAAGCTCTGACTTCCAAAAGACCCTACCGGGAACCGTTCTCTGGAGAGGTGGCTCTGGAATACTTGGTGAAGAATCGAGGTAGCCAGTTTGATCCTAAGATGGTGGAAATCTTTGTCGAGCTCTTTAAATCAGGAAAAATCACTGTCTACGGCCAGCCCCCTGAGATGGTCATTGCACCTCCAGGAATCCTGCGGTTCAAGCCGGTGGAACGTATACTAGCAAGGAAATAGGCGGAATTGGCAGATTTTAGATTGCGAAGAACGGCAGATGTATGTTATAATAACATTTGCTTTAGAGGCCCCGTAGCTCAGTGGATAGAGCAGTGGTTTCCTAAACCACGTGTCGGAGGTTCGATTCCTCTCGGGGCCTCCATTTTTTTTGTCTTGAGTGCCCTTGCTACCTGCAGTTTTTGCCTACATTATCCATTCTACGGTTAGGCCTGTCAAGGGTTTATTACTATAAAATTGCTATACCAATTGCTATACTCCATTCTCCAGCAAGAAATAAATTGATACGTAATGAGAAGCATTCTCGAAAAAAATGACACTACTGGTTCTCTCTGGAGTCTTTAGAACAAGCGGTAGGTAGGAGGATACCTTTTACCCCGGGAAAAAATGGATATTTTTATTCTGGTGGAATATTCTGTAAACTCGCAAAAAATTTATTATATCCTAGCAAATTACTCGGAATTAAAAGGCTGGCTCATCTTATTCTGCTTGATAGCCTATTCCTATTCTTCCCTTCCTGACTACTGTGGTAAATCAATACCAGGTTATCCTGTAAGTATGTCTATCTATCTATACTGGTGGTCAGGACTACCTACTTTGTTATCTGACCAACCAGGAGAACCAGGAGGAAGGAACTTTAAGCAAGGAAGAGCAGTACCCATAGGGGGGGAACTACTGAAGAGGGAATAAAGGTATACCCCCTTCAAATTATTGTGCCAAAATTACGCTCCTGATTACTTGTCCTGGTTACTGCCGGAAGATACTCATGTAGTGAGAAGGAGGAGATTTTTACTGTTGAGCTAAATCCAGCGAAATGTTTGATTACATTTCATTATGATTAAGTACTTCTTGAAGATGACCAGGAGGAGGGAAATATTGTAAGTCCTTGGTAAGGACTCTTAACACAGTATAAAACCTAATTACCTGTAGATTCATACGAGGAGTAGGAGTAAAGCTTTATAATAGTAGTGTACAATTTTTTCTGTAAAATGGTGTGAATAGCAAAAAGGGCCACCGCCACCCTCTGGTAAAATGGTAATTTGACCAAACAACCAAATCGGAGGGAT
>JACDOJ010000002.1 GCA_017656135.1 Bacillota bacterium
AAACGACGGTATCGAATTAAAAGCTGCGTTAAACAAGGCTGTTGAAGCGGCTCGAGTTGGTGCTGATTCTACCGCTAATCTGGTAGGGAAAAAAGGACGCAGCCGCTTTTTAGGAGAAAGCGGCGTTGATTTCCAAGATGCTGGGGCTAATAGCACCTATTATTTATTCAAAGCGATGGCCGAAGCAGTACGCTGAGATGTTGGGTGTAAGCTGCTGACAAAGTGTCAGCAGCCTTATTATTTGGGGTGGGAATGAGGGGGGATAAAGGATTTTATTGCTGTGAAAGAGTTAAAACTTTAACTGTGCTCCCACCCATTCCCTGCTTTGACTCAGGCCTCTTGGGGAAAATAGCTCTAGGAGGTTGATGACATGACGATTGGCAAAAAGCTGCATACGACCTTAGCAAGCATGGAGTCGGCCAAGGCTAATCTCGAAACCTTCGGTCTTGAAACTCAGGATAAGCTCGCCCAGAAAATGTACTTCGAAATGGCTGAAGAGCTGGGAAGCATGATCAATAAGTTTCGGGGCCGGGTCAATTACGTTGAGAGCCAGGAGCCGCAGTATAAGGTCAAACAACAGGCTCTGCAGCCAAAGCAAGGCCAGTAAAAGTCAGATCAATCTCATCATGGGGGAGCAGCTGACAACCTTCTGCTCCCCTTTACTTGTCCCACATCTACTCATCTTTCCATTTCCCCACCATTTTTCGCAACTGGCAGGAACATGCTCTATAAACAAGAATAGTTATTATCATCAAATGAGATCAAGGAGGATCTCTATGGTGAGAGTACAAGCGATACTATTTGTAGTGGGAGCCTTGCCGGTCCTTGATCTTCAAACAGCCAACCTGATTGTGCCAGTCTAATAAATGCGGAGAGGTGAGTACAGTGACCAAAGAACAGCAAATCTATAAGTGTGAAATCTGTGGGAACATAGTGGAAGTGGTTCGATCCGGGAAAGGGCAGCTGGTTTGCTGCGGACAGCCCATGGCTTTGCTGGAGGAAAACACGACCGACGCCGCCAGAGAGAAACATGTTCCAGAGCTCAAACAGAATGGTAAGCAGCTGACTGTCAAGGTGGGCAGCACCCCTCATCCTATGGCCGAAACCCACTTCATCGAGTGGATCGAGCTCATCGCCAAAGATAGGGTTGAATGCCACCGCTTGACGCCTGGAAATGCTCCGGAAACCACCTTTGACTTTGAAGGAACTTCAGCAGTGGTGAGGGCCTACTGTAACCTGCACGGCTTGTGGAAAACTTTGTGGTAGTTTTTCCCGAAATCGAATAGGTTCTGGGCCGGCGACTCTCTTCATTTAGCTGACGGTGGTGGATAGGGTTGTTGGCCTGCTTTTTTCTGAAAATCTGATTATTTAGTAAGCGAGGTAACTTGGAGGGATTTCATCGTCCCGAAGAAAATATTGGATACCATGAAACTGCTCTATGTTGTCACCGCCGGCCTTCTCATTCTCTCAGCCCTGGCTGACCGGGGTAAGACCTATCAGGCTTTGAAAGTGGCCTGGAAAAGGTTTGCTAAGATTTTTCCGTCCTTTTTGACGATGCTGATATTTGTATCCATCCTGACTTATTTGGTTCCCAACGAACTCATAGTGCGCTACTTAGGAGGTGCCGGCAACTGGGTTGGCCTCGCCTTAGCCTCCCTGTTCGGTTCCATTACCCTGATGCCCGGTTTTATCGCTTTCCCTTTGAGCGGCCTCTTGCTTAAACAGGGTGTCAGCTACATGACGATTTCGGCCTTCACCACAACCTTGATGATGGTAGGGGTTTTAACCTTTCCGGTGGAACAGAAGTATTTTGGAACCAGGGCCGCCTTTTTGCGCAATCTGGCCAGCCTCTTGGTGGCTGTAGTCGTGGCTCTTTGCATCGGTATAGTTTATGGGGAGGTCTTTTAGGTGAAGCTGAACAAAGTGTTGATCCCTGCTTTTCTATTGGCCGTTTCCGCCTCGTATCTGGTGGGGTTTGAACCAGGCCAGGAGGTCGGACGAAACCTCTTCACCTTTTTCCTTGACATGGCCAAGGTCTTGCCCTGTGCCTTTATTCTGATTGGTCTTTTTGAAACCTGGGTCAAGAGCGAGACCGTGGAGAAGATCATGGGTGATGCCACTGGCTTCAAGGGTTATCTCAGTGCCATTTTACTGGCGGCTACCACGGTGGGCGGTGTTTACGTGGCCTTTCCGGTGGCCTACTCCCTGCGCCAGAAAGGGGCCAGTCTGGTTAACATCTTCATTTATCTGGGAGCTTCGGCGATAGTGCGGATTCCGATGACTACCTTTGAAGCTTCCTTTCTGGGGTTAAAGTTCACTCTGATCAGGCTGGTGGTTTCCCTTCCCTTGGTCATTGTCTCCTCGATTCTTCTCGGCAGCTACTTTGAAAAGCGGGTCCGCTTCCTTCCTCTCTAGAGGTATTCTAGGCGTACTATGGAAAATGATAAGTGTGGAGAGGCAGGGAGGGGAGAATTTCAACCGGACCTTTCAGGTCTGACCAGTGCGCTGCACGTAATAGAGTCCCTTGCCGTAGAGGTCAAGTGAACATACTTTAGGTGGTGCTGGATTTGAAACAAAACAAAGATATTGCCTTACTCTTAGCTCTGGCACTCCTAGTTACTATTACGCCTACAGCTGAGGCAGATGAGATGACTGCCGCCAAGTGGAGCGGGATTAAGGGAATAGTGGTGAGCGCCCAAGATTCCAATGACGAGAGATTAGGGGAGTACCTCCAAGACGTGGCCTTTGTGGAATTAAGGAGTAAGCTCCCCGGCCTCGAGGTAACTACTGATACCACCAGGCTGGCCGAGGGCTACTTCTTGGTTGACATCAGTGTTACCAGAGACGACTTGGCCGGAGGCTATTGGTACGGGTCTCTGGAACTGGAAGTGGCCCGGATGGTTACTACCAAGGACTTGAAGATCTTTCCGGCGGTTATTTACTCCGACGGTTTCATCTTTCACTTTGCAGAATCATCGCTCAGAAGTGAATTTAAAGAGGCTGTTGAGGAACTAATCCTTAACATGGCCAAAGAGTATTACCAGTACGCCGAAACAACGGGGACTGGGTTAAGCCTGGATCAGCTGATTCGAAGGGGCGACCAGGCTTACGACAACGGAGACTATGAGCGAGCTATTTTTTACTACGAAAAGGCCTTGAGCATCAATCCGAATCTGGTGGCGACTCTGGTGGATCTTGGCAACTGTTACTGGTTTCGGCAGCCGTCTGATCCTAAGAAAGCCATTGAGCTGTTTGATAAGGCCATTGAGCTGGATCCAGAGTTCATCAATGCCTACTTTAACAAAGGTATTGTCTTGCACTACGGTTTGAACAGGCCTGCTGAAGCCATCCGCTGTTGGGAGAAGGTGTTGGCTTTAGACCCACCCCAAGAGTACGTGGAAACCATTAAATACGACCTCATACCGGAAGCTCAGGCGGTTTTGGAGGAGATAATCGGCAGCGAGACCTGCACGTTGTAGGAAATATCGAAGCCACTTTCGTTTCTTTTGTTGTTGGAGGTGTAGCAGTAGTCTCTTGACCATCTTCGCAGGAAATGGAGACTTGCGCCTGGTTACTCAGGTGCCGCCCTATCTCTTCCTGGGAGGGCTCTTTGACGTAGTTATTGTCTTTTCCGTCGTATCGGCGGTGCAGACCCTGGGGATTAACCTTGATGATTATCGGGCAGTTGGTTACGGTGCTCTTAATTGACCACTTTGGCCTCTTTGGAACACTGCGTATACCCGTGGATTGGCTGTGTTTCTTTGGAGTGCTTTTACTGGTAGCTGGGGCCCGCTTGATTATCAAGTGAGTGATAAACGTGACTGCTTTCAATTATTGGGCCTTTCTTTTTACCGTCCATCCCCTCTAGTCCATTTTATCCGCAAAGGCATCCAGGTGCAGTAAGGCAAGGCAGCTCAAGCCTACTAAAACCGCGACTGCAGTAAACACCCAGAGATAACCGGCGCTGGAAAAGAATCCTGCCGCGTCAGAAGAGAAGAAGGAGAGCAGGGCGCCGGTTCCCCACTGGAAAATGATGACTCCGGTAAACGTGAAAAGGTTCATAGCTCCAAAAAGTGCTCCACCCCGCCCCTTGGTAGCGATATCATTAACGCCGGCGGTGAGATGATCATGACTGATCCCGGCGCTGGCGCCAAGCAGGAAACCCAATACTCCTACGACTACCAGTGGCCAGTGCAGGGCGATGGCCGTAACGAGAACAATATAGGTTGCGGCATAGGCCAGGGTGGCTCCGCTGATGGCAGCCTTCCTCTGGGAGGGAGATGGGGCCAGGTGACCTCCGATGTAATTGCCTACCATCACGCCAATACCGATAAAGGTGGCCCAGAACCTGGCAGATGCCTGTTGGACACTGTAGGCCGACTGAAACCAGGAAACCGCCCATAAACCTTGTAAAGCCAGTAAAGAGCCAAGAGAGGTAGCCCAGATGATGCTCATTGACCTCAGCTGTCGTGAACAGAGAATAAGCGTAAAGGCATCCTGCAGCTGCCTCCAGATACCGTGGATGGTGACAGCGCTGTACTGAATTCTGTTGGCCACAGGATCACTGTCGCGGGTGTAGATCAATAGCATGGCCAGGGTCAAGTTCAAGCAGGCCAAGGCCGTAAATACCGCAAATCGCCCCCAGACATCCAGTGCTGCACCCAAGGGGGTAACAGATGCCACTGCTCCCAGGTTGCCGACAGTGTAGGTTATTCCGGAGAAAAAGGCATAGCGCTGCTTTGGAAAAGACTCTGCTTGATAGACCAAGACCCCTGATAACATCGGCGCCAAGCCTAGTCCAGTCAACAGGCGTCCCAGGGCAATTGCCAGAGGGTTGGCCCCTAGAGCAAAAAGGCCGGCACCAACTGCTGTGACAGTTATGCCGGCAGAGACCACTCTGGTCGGTCCGAAGCGGTCATTCAGTGCCCCGCTGACCGGTTGCATTAGCGCATAGGCATAAAAATAGAGGCTTGAAATGAATCCGGTTAAAGAAGCGCTCAACTTCCAATCCGCTGCCAGCTGGGGCAAGACCACCGAGGCCGATACCCTAAAGAAATAGGAGAAGAAATAGGCGCCAACTAAAAGCAGAAAGGTCAGATAGGTGGATAAAGCAGTTGGTTTATTGATTTTGGTTTGAACTCCGGAGGGTTCTGAACACATTTTCTGAAGTTTTCCTTTCCGGGAAACCCTGGAACAAGCATGAGGATTAAATCTTGCTGTAAGTATATTAATCTTTTTCAGAATAATCATTGTAAAGAGAGGTTTTCGTAGTCAATTTGTAGCCTGGTGGCAGCACTCATGAGATCATGAAAAGTGTTGGTGCAGGTATAAAAATTATTGAAGTTATAGAGGAATCTTGCGCTTGAGTTATAATAAATAATCAAAACCACATAACTTACGCGCTAGGGGAGCCTTTTGGCTGAGAAAGAGGTAAGCTCTGACCCTTTGAACCTGCTCAGGTTAGTACCTGCGGAGGGAAGCTGCTTTTTCTTAGACCTTCCTTTGCAGGCTCTACCTTTCGCGTAGGGCTTTTAATTTAGGAGGGATTTGCTGTGGACAGAAAAAAACTGCAGTTGATGACCTACATCGGTGTAGGGGTGGGGTTGGCCCTGGTTCTTCAGTTTGTCCGGGTCTTCCGCATGCCCCAGGGTGGTTCAGTCTCCCTAGAAACCCTGCCCATCGTCATTTTGGCTTTTGCTTTCGGACCCAGAATCGGCATGCTGAGCGGCCTGCTTTTTGGCATACTACAGTTGATGCTGGATGCCTACATCGTTCACCCAGTTCAGCTTTTGTTGGACTACCCGCTGCCGTTTGCTGCGATTGGCCTGGCGGGACTCTGGAAAGAACGCAAGGCACTAAGTCTGGCTTTGGCCTACTTCTTGCGGTTCCTCTTCCACTTTATCAGTGGGGTGGTCTTTTTTGGCGAGTACGCTCCGGAAGGCAGCAATGTGCTGGTCTATTCGGCGGTATATAACGGCTCTTACCTGATACCCGAAGCTATTATCGTGGGCCTGGTAGGAGTCTGGCTCTGGAGGAGAATCGAAAGTCGTGGATTCATATCCCTGGAAGGGTAAGACGGTTTTAATAGTCGCCGACGGTGAACCGGTTTCCCAGCAGAAGCTGCGTGAGCTTTCTCAGAAGTCCGATGTCGTTATCGGAGTCGACGGCGGGACCAGGCAAGCGTATGCGGCCGGGTTGCCGGTTCACCTTTTGCTCGGCGACTTAGACTCCATCGACCCGGATTTGCTCCGGTACCTGACCGAGCAAGAAACGCCCATCGCTAAATTCCCGCCGGAAAAGGATGCCACAGACACTGAGCTAGCCTTGGACCTGGCCAAGAGTTGGGGAGCCCGGCGGGTCTATTTGGTTTCCGGTGTAGGTAGTCGGCTCGATCACAGCCTCGCCAATCTTCTTCTGCTTACCAGATTTGCCAGGTATTTCGATTCTTTGGTCCTGGAGACCGCTCTGGCCACCGTTTATTACCTCTCTGAAGCCCATTCCCGCTTCAGTTTTGACCTGGCTTTAGGCCGTCCCTTCAGTTTGCTGGCCTTAACCCCTGAGGCAGCAGGTATTTCCATATCCGGTGCCAAATATCTGTTAAATAATGCTACTTTGACTTTCGGTTCCACCTTAGGCGTCAGCAACGAAGGTCTAGGCGGCGAGGTGGAGGTCTCTTTGGAGAGCGGGGTTTGCGCCCTGATTGTTCCAGGTGGGAGCGAGGATGACGGTTAGCAAAGAAGATCTCCGAAAACTGCAAGCTGCTCTGGAGAATAACCGGCGCTGGGATCCCGGTGTCGCCAAGCCCCAAAGCCTGCCCAAAAAGGCCCGTAAGTCTAAAGGCCATGAGGCTCGCTTGAGGCGGCCGAAACCCTTTGATGAACCTGGACAAGCCCTGGGCGAGCCCTTAGATGGGGTCGGGTTAGGCTACAATGGACTCCGGCCGGTTTTTTTGGTGCGCCAAGGCCGGTTCATCGATATCACCCGGATTGAGGACTGTTTGGAGTTTAACTCGGCGGAGGCGAAGTATAAAGTTGTCACGGAAGAAGGGCGCTTCATCATCAGTAAAAAGGGGACCAGCTGGCTGTTGGAAAAACACTTGGACCAATAAGAGGTGTTAACAAATGTCACTTTTGGCCGGAAAAATCCTAGTGGTAGTCTTTAGTTTAGTGGGACTGGCTGGGACCATAATTCCCAGCTTGCCTGGGATCTTGTTGATTTGGCTTGCGGCCGGCATCTTCGCCTACGCTACTGAATTCACTCTAATCACATCTAAGTCACTGCTCTATTTGACAGGACTGGCCCTCTTGGGCCAGCTTTTAGGTTACCTATTTTCCCTGGTTGGAGCGAGGTTTGGCGGCGCCACCAAGCGCGGGGTGACCGGCGCCCTGATCGGTGCGGTGATTGGCCTTATCATTGCAGGCCCGCCCGGTCTTTTTCTTGGTTCTTTTTTGGGGGCCGTGCTATTGGAACTGTCCCAGAAAGATTTATCTGCAGCCCTTAGAGCAGGCTTAGGTGCTCTCTTAGGCGCCATGGGCGGTGTGGTCCTGGAGTTCATCATTGGCCTCATCATGGTCTTCATGGTCTTTACAGCGATCTTCTAGGGGGGGAGTGAGGCTTGTGCAGTTTTTGATGATTTTGGTCTTGTTTTTCTCTTTAGTGGTGGCGGTCTTTGCGGTGCAAAATGCCGTCTTGGTGCCGGTCAACTTTATCACCTGGCATTTTGAGACCTCTTTGGTCTTCGTGATTCTCGTGGCCACCGCCTTAGGGGCGGTCATCGTCGGTCTCTTAGGGCTCTTTACCGGCATTAAACAGCGCTGGAAGATCAAGGGTTTGGATAATACCAACTCAAAACTTTCTCAGGAAGTGGACAGGCTCACCGGCCAGAACGAGGAACTTAAGGCTGCTGTCAATCAGCTGGAAGAAAAGCTCCGGGAGGCCAAGGAGATCTTCAGTTTACAGCTGGCCTCCGGTGACTCTGAGAAAGCTGTACAGCTTAAAAAAGAGCTTTCCGGCGCTGAGTTCGTAGTCTGGGATGAACCCCTCACACGGGTTCGGCTGGCAGCGGGTGATGCCGACAGGGTTCGGGAGGCCCTCGGTGATTGTGCCGGTTTTTACCAGCTTACAGTCACTGGGTCTGAAACCAGCCTGGTGGTTAACGCCGACTACTGGCAGACCGTGGAAACCCAGTATCCTGATGCCGAGATGGACGGGCCTTGGCGGGGAATTCTCTTAAGGCAAGAGGCGGCCCTACCTGTTGCTGATGCCTTTTTCAGCTTACTGGTCACCAGGCTATCGGAATCTGTGCCGAGCTATGCGGTTACGACTATTCACTCCCAGTACCTGCTGTTGGTCAAGGAAGATGACCTGGCTACAGCAGTCCAGAAATTACAGGTTATACTTGACATGATATAAAGAGGTTATCGGTTTTTTTGTGTTGAATTTATAATCGTTTAAAAAAAGGAGAGAGTACCAGTGAACGCACAAACTATTAATGCCTTTTTAGCTGCTACCACCAGGGTATTCAAGCAATTTTGCAACTACGAGATTACCATGCTTAGGGATGAAATCGCCCTACGTAAGTCTCCGATTAAACTCTACGAGATAAATGTGCACGTTGGCATCGTCGGCGATCTCAACGGAGTGGTTTACTATAGTTTTCCGCCGGATGTAGCGGCCCAGATTGCTTCTTTAATGACCGGTTTGAACAGCTACGAAGACGGCCAACTGAGCGAGCTGGCTAAAAGTGCCTTATGTGAGCTCTGTAACATAATCAGCGGTCAGGCGGCCATCGAGCTCAGCAATGACGGTTATCGTCTGGACCTCAGCCCACCCTCTCTCTTCACCGGGCACGGGGTGTTGACCTCCAGCTTCCACGGCTACCTTTTGGGCATCCCCATGCAGACGCCTGTGGGTAAGTTCGAGATCGATGTCGCTTTGAGCGAGGATAAGAGCCTAGCAACTCGGAGTAAATAGGGTCCGTCATGACAACTCTCACTACTCCCACCAAGGTCAAGTGGATCTTTCCAGATGAGCAGGTGGACCAGACCGAGCTGGACCGCTTGGTTAAGGCCACCGGTGCCAGCCGTCTCACGGTGGAGATCCTCTACCGCAGGGGCTTTTGCACCTCAGAGGAGATTAAAAGGTTTCTGGCTCCTGATCAGAGCCAATTACACGACCCCCGGCTGCTTCCGGGGGTTTCGCAAGCTATCGAGCGGGTTCTGGCGGCCCAAAGAAGCGGCGAACCGGTGGTGGTCTACGGTGACTACGATTGTGACGGGATCACCAGTACCTATACAATGCTTCAGGTTTTGAGGGCCCTGGGGATAGCTGCCGACTACTACATTCCCAACCGGCTGGATGAAGGCTACGGGTTGAACGCTGAGGCGGTGACGAAACTTGCCGAAAAGTACAGCCTAATGATCACCGTGGACTCTGGTATCACTGCCTGCCGGGAGGTGGAGTTGGCCAACAGCTTAGGTTTGGATGTCATCATCACCGATCACCACACCCCAGGCGAGGAGCTTCCTCCTGCTCTGGCGGTGATCAACCCGAAAATCGCCGAAAGCAAATACCCCTTCCCAGAGCTGGCCGGAGTCGGAGTGGCCTACAAGGTGGCCCAGGCTCTCTGGGAGGCGGCCCAACCGGATCTTCCTGTTCCTCTTTCCCCGGCAGTGGTCATGCTGGGCACCGTCGCTGATATCGTTCCGTTAGTTGATGAAAACCGCATCATCGTTGCCCAGGGTTTGGCCAACTTGCCTGCCACCGATAACCTTGGGCTTAAGGCGTTGATCCAGGAAGCCGGGAAAAACCCTGCTGAGGTCACCGCCGGCCAGGTTGCCTTCAACCTGGCCCCCCGCATCAATGCTGCCGGCCGGCTGGGCCAGGCTGATCTGGCTCTCCAGCTCCTGCTCTGCACCGATCAGACTGAGGCTTTTCGGATCGCCCGTAAGCTCTCACAGCTCAACGCCAAGAGGCAGTCCATTGAGGAGGAGATCCTGGCCGAGGCGGTTAAGGCGGTGGAGGAGACCTGGCAGCCGGAGGATAAAGCCATTGTGGTGGCCGGCGAGGGCTGGCACAGCGGCGTGGTGGGCATAGTCGCTGCTAGACTCGTGGAGCTCTACTCCCGGCCCAGCGTAGTCATCACCCTGGAGGGGGACGAGGGTCACGGCTCCGCCCGGAGTGTCCCGGGCGTCAATATCTATGATGCTTTGAGCCGGTGTTCCCACCTCTTGTTGGGTTTCGGCGGGCACAGTGGAGCGGCCGGTCTCAGCATCCACAGGGAGAAAGTGGGAGAGCTACGCCAGGAGTTCTGCCGGGTCGTCGACGAGATGATCAGCGCCGAAGATCTGGTTCCGCAGCTGGTCATTGATGCTGAGGCCACACTTGAGGATATCACTGAGCAGCTGGTCAACGAATACGCCGCTCTAGAACCCTTTGGCTATGGTAATCCTAAACCGGTTTTGGCTATCCGAGGTCTCCAGCTGCAGGAAGTGCGGAAAGTGGGGCACAGCAATGATCACCTTAAACTTACTGTTGCCCAAGGCAACACGATCTGTGATGCCATTGGTTTCAGTCTAGGTGCCTGGGCCGATATTTTGGACTGGTACTGCGGCCCGGTGGATCTGGCTTTTACTCCGGAGATCAACCAGTGGCGGGGCCAGAAGAACATCCAGCTTCAGCTTAAAGACGTTCGGATTCCCGAGGAAGAGATCTCCCCGGTGGACCGGCTCTTCATCGACGAAACCGCTGCCACTACCGACCCCTATGCCTCCATCGGCGCTGCCCAGGAGTTCTATACAAAGATAGTAGGTGTTACTTTTGAGGACCGCCAGGAAGTGGTCTCTTCTTTACGGAGCGGTCAAAAGCTCAAGCTGGTCCGGGAGGTGGACAACCCCCATGACCCCAATGCCATCGCCGTCACCACCCTGGACGGTAAGCAAGTCGGCTACTTAAGAAGGGGCATTGCTAAGCACCTGGCTCCCCTCTTAGACGGCGAAACCGGTTATGAGGCCACCGTCTCCCAGGTCACCGGCGGGGGAGAAGGAAAGTCTTTGGGAGTCAATGTCTTTGTCCGCAAAGAGGAGGACCCTGAGGAGTACCTGCGCTGGCTCGCGGGAAAGGACACCCGCCGGAGGCTGACTGGGCTCCCTGATGAGGAGCTAAAAACCGCCATCAGCCGGGCGATCATCGGAGAACACTCTTACCACCCAAAACAGGCTGAGGCCTTAGAGGCCTTGCAAAGGGGAGCCAACACCCTCCTTATAATGGGAACCGGCCGGGGGAAATCCGCTGTTTTCCAGTCCATGGCAGCCTATAAGGCCCTACGCCACCGACAGGCCACGGTGATCATCTACCCCCTCAGGGCTTTGGTCAACGACCAGCTCCGTTCAATGCAGGCCAAGCTGGCACCCCTGGGAATCAGAGTTCTAAAAGCCACTGGTTCCCTGACCACCCGAGAGAGGGAGGAGCTGAACACGGCCCTCCACCTTGGCGAGGCCGACGTCCTTCTGGCCACTCCGGAGTTTGTCCAGCGCAACCTGGCTCAGCACCCTGGGCTCCTCTCCCGCCTAGGCCTTTTTGTGGTGGATGAGAGTCACCACAT
The DNA here is from genome assembly GCA_017656135.1 of Bacillota bacterium. GTDB lineage: Bacteria > Bacillota > UBA5301 > UBA5301 > UBA5301 > JACDOJ01. The sequence continues at coordinate 11,603 of JACDOJ010000002.1, forward strand.
CGGTAGGCTGAACTCCCAACGTTCCGCTTACCGAAGTCTGGACAGGCTTAGAGAGCAGTTGGGCAATCCTTTGACCCTGGCGGTGACGGCTACCGCTGATGATCAGGTGGCAGAGGCCATCATTCAAGCCCTCTCCATTGACACGGTGATTGTGGATCCCCATATCCGGGCCAACCTCTCAGTGGTCGATCAGAGGGGGCTGACTGAGGGAGCCAAGTTTGCCTACCTGCTGGATCTAGTGAAAGAAGGGGAGAAGGCCATCATCTATGTGAACAGCCGTGAAGGGGCCACCAACCTCTCCCGGGACCTTCGTAGGGCCCTTAGGCACTTGAAGGACCGGATCGCCTTTTACCACGGCGGCCTCACCAACAGCCAGCGGGTCATGGTGGAGGAAATGTTCGCTGTAGGCTCACTGCGTACTGTGGTTTCCACCAGTGCCTTTGGTGAGGGGGTGGATATCCCTGATATCCGCCATGTTCTTCACTACCACCTGACCTTTAACTTCACCGACTTCAACCAGCAGAGCGGACGGGCCGGCCGGGACGGCAAGCCGGCGGCAATCCATCTCCTTTACAACCAAGAAGATGTGGAGATTAACCGTTTCATTTTAAGGTCCAAGGCGCCGGACCGGGATGTGCTGGCAGCCTTGTACCGCGCCCTTATTCGCAACGCCGACCAAGAGGGCCGGGTCAGCCTCACCAATGCCGAGCTGGCCGAGGTGATGCAGGGCCTGCTCAAAGGGGCCGGAGAGTTCTTCCGCCCCTCACCGGAGACGGTTTCTGCAGCCTTAGGGGTCCTCTATGAGTTGGGGCTCATCGACCGGGAGAAGACCGGAAGCTCCCGGGTGATCTACCTGGCTCCCCGCCCCGAGGGCAAGCTAGACTTAAATGATTCAGTCAGGTATAATGAAGGTATTGTGGAAAAAGAGGTTTTTGAAGAGTTTCAAAAGTGGGCACTCTGTGCATCCAAGGAGGAAATATTATCCCTGATAAATAAGCCCATATATCCAGTTCACCTGGAAAGATAGAGGAGGACGGAGCATGGATTTGCGTGCGAAGATCAGAGAGATTCCGGATTTTCCAAAGCCGGGCATCAGTTTCAAGGATGTCACTACTCTCTTTAAGGATAGTGAGGCCCTGAGATACACTATCGACGAGTTGGCCAGGCAGTTTGAGGATCTGGAACCGGACATGATTATAGGCGTGGAGTCCCGGGGTTTCATCTTAGGCGCTCCCTTGGCGTATAAGATGGGTACCGGGTTTGTGCTGGTCCGCAAGCCGGGTAAACTCCCGGCAGAGTGTGAACGGATCGAGTACGAGCTGGAGTACGGCAGTGACGCCCTGGAGATTCACTGTGACTCCTTGGAGCCGGGCCAGCGGGTTCTCATCATCGACGACCTTCTGGCCACCGGTGGGACCGTTGGCGCTGCCACCCAGCTAGTGAAGAAATTGGGGGCTAAGATCGTAGGTTACGGTTTCATCATTGAACTTACTCCTCTAGGTGGGCGCTCCAAATTGGATAAAGAGGCCCGAGTTGTCACTTTGGTTCAGTATGACGAAGACTAACCAATGTAACAGGAGTTTTTTGCCTTGAGCGAAACCGGGATTGACAGGCTGATAGCCAAGATAAAAGAATACAACCCGGATATCGATACCAACCTCATCCGGCGGGCTTACGAGTTTGCCGACAAGGCCCATGAAGGTCAAAAGCGGGAGTCAGGTGAGCCTTACGTGGACCACCCTTTAGAGGTGGCTATGCTCCTGGCTGAACAGGAGATGGACCAGGAAACTCTGATCGCAGGCTTGCTTCACGACGTTGTCGAGGATACCGACACTCCCCTGGAGACCGTGGAAGCCCAGTTTGGTCCCAACGTCGCCATGTTAGTGAATGGCGTCACCAAGCTGGGTCAGATTCCCACCCTTTCCAAAGAAGAACGCCAGGCGGAGAACCTGCGCAAAATGCTCTTGGCCATGGCCAAGGACCTCAGGGTCATTATCATTAAGCTGGCGGACAGGCTCCACAATATGCGGACCCTCAAAGCCCTGCCCCCGGAGAGACAGCGTAAGGTTTCCAAAGAGACTTTGGAGATCTACTCACCCATTGCGCATAGGCTCGGCATGTGGCGAATAAAGTGGGAGCTGGAAGATTTAGCCCTGCGCTACCTGGAACCGAAGGAGTACTACAAACTGGTCGAGATGGTCAACGAAAAACTCCAGGAACGGCAGGGCTTTATCAATGAAGCCATCGCCAAGATTAGTGCCCGCTTGGACGAGCTAGGGATCAAGTATCACATTGAAGGCCGGCCTAAGCACTTCTACAGCATCTACAATAAGATGAAGAAACAGGGCAAGCAGTTTGACGAGATCTTTGACCTCATTGGTATCAGGGTCTTGGTGGAGACCGTCAAGGACTGCTACGCTGTGCTGGGCATTGTTCACGTGCTCTGGAAACCGATCCCCGGCCGGTTCAAAGACTACATTGCCATGCCTAAATCTAATATGTACCAGTCCCTGCATACTACCGTGGTGGGGGAAAACGGACGCTCGTTTGAGGTGCAGATCAGGACTTGGGAGATGCACCGGACTGCCGAGTACGGTGTGGCTGCCCACTGGAAGTATAAAGAAGGTAAAACCGGCACGGATGTGGAGTTCGAGAAGAAGGTCGCCTGGCTCAGGCAGCTCCTGGAATGGCAAAGAGAGACCAAAGACATTGACGACTTCATGGAAACCCTCCGCATCGATCTCTTCGAGGATGAGGTCTTTGTTTTTACGCCCAAAGGGGATGTGAAGACTTTACCCGCCGGCTCGACTCCGGTGGATTTCGCCTACAGCGTGCATACTGATATCGGTCACCATACAGTGGGGGCGAAGGTCAACGGCAAGATCGTACCGCTGGACTACAAGCTGAAAAACGGCGAGTTTGTGGAGATCCTGACTTCCAAAAACGGCCGCCCCAGTCGGGACTGGCTGTCGATTGTGAAGACCTCCAAGGCCCGGTCCAAAATCCGCTCTTGGCTCAGAGAGCAGAACCGGGAGCGGATGATGCTTAAAGGCCGGGAGATTTTGGAGAGACACGCCCAAAAATACGGTTTCGACCTGGGTGAGTTTCTCAAAGAGGCCGATCTTGAGGAAGTGGCCCAAAAGAACGGGTATGCCAACTTTGATGATCTCCTGGCCAATGTAGGTTACGGTAAGGTCACCGCGAATCAGGTGCTCTCCCGCTTGGTCGGGGAGGAGGAGTGGCGCAAAAAACAGCTGGAGTTGAAGCGCCAGTACCGTCAGAAAAAATTAGCGAGAAAGAGCACTAATAGAGCGGGGATCGGGGTCAAGGGCATCGACAATCCTCTGGTGCGCACGGCCAGGTGCTGTAACCCGGTTCCTGGAGATCCGATCATCGGCTACATTACCCGGGGCCGGGGGGTTTCCGTCCACCGGGCGGACTGCCCCAACATCTCTGAACTGAGTAAGGACCCAGAGCGCCAGATTGAGGTCTTTTGGAAGGAAAAACGGGAGGGCACTTATGCGGTGGAACTGGAAGTGGAAGCCGTCGACCGCAGACAGCTGCTCTCTGATGTCATTGATGCGGTTTCCAAAGCCGGTACTGGCATCGATGCTGTTAACGCCAGAACCACCAAAAACCACCTGGCGATCATCAACATTAAAGTTATCATCGCCGATGTGGAACACATGCAGAAAGTCATTGAGGCCATCTCCAAGGTGGACGGGGTAATCCACGTCTGCCGCGCAAATCCTACGTAACAAGGAGGTTCGGTAGATGCGGGCTGTACTGCAGCGGGTCTCTAGGGCCCGGGTCAAGGTCCGTGGAAAAGTAATCGGGGAAATTGGCCCCGGTTTTCTCATTTTGTTAGGGGTGGAAGAGGGAGATACTGAAGAGGACCTGGCTTACCTGCTCAAAAAGACCTCTGAGGTGAGGATCTTTCCTGATGACCGGGGCCGGTTCAACCTGACTCCTAAGGAGGTCGGCGCCGAGATGCTGGTGGTTTCCCAGTTCACTTTGCTGGGGGATTGCCGCAAGGGAAGGCGCCCCAATTTCTCGGCTGCTGCTCACCCTGATGAGGCCAAGGCCCTCTACCAAGAGTATGTTGCAGGCTTGAGGGAGCTGGGCTTTAAGGTCCAGGAAGGAGAGTTTGCCGCCTATATGCAGGTGGAGTTGGTCAACGACGGTCCGGTTACCCTGCTTTTAGATTCCAGGCGGCGGTTTTAAGGGAGGTAGAACCGATGCAAGTCTTAAGAATGCCAGTGGGACAGCTTTCTACCAACTGCTATCTGCTGTACACTGAACCTGGAGGTCAGGGAGCCCTGATTGATCCAGGGGCCGAGACTCTGACCATCTTGACAGCCATCGAGAAACGCCGGCTCGACCTTAAGACCATCCTCTTGACTCACGGGCACGCCGACCATATCGGAGCTGCCGCCAAGGTAAGGGAGAAGACCGGAGCCAAGATCTATATCCACAGCCAAGATGCGGAAATGGCCAAGGACCCGGAGCTGAACCTCTCCCCGTACATCGGTTTCGGCAGTTTGGTCCTGGAGCCTGACCGGTTGCTGGCCGAGGGGGAGTCGGTGGAGGTTTGCGGAGAGCGTCTGAAGGTTCTCTACACACCGGGACATACTCCTGGCAGTGTTTGCTACTATTGCCAAAAGTTGGGCGTGCTCTTTAGCGGAGATACCCTTTTCGCCGGCGGTTTTGGTCGTACCGACCTGGTGGGAGGAGATGAGGCCCAGCTCAAAGCCTCCCTGGAGAAGATATTACCTAATCTACCAGAAGAAACTCTGGTCTATCCTGGGCATGGAGGCAAAACCACTATCGGCGGGGAACAGGGCCTTTTGGGGCTTCTATAGGCCTAAATCACCTGGGAAAAATAGGTATACTCAGAATTTGACTATTGCAAATAGCTGCGGTAAAATAGCCTCGTCCCTGTATTTATCCTATCTAAAAAATTAGGGGGAATTACCCGATGTTGATGACTAAAATGCGGCGCAACATGAAACCAGTGATAATTATCGTGGCTATTGCGTTTGCAGTAGGCTTGCTGTACTTGGGCCTACCGGGTGGAGGATTCTTCAGCGGTACCGCCAAGGCCAACGTAGTGGCGACTGTGAACGGAGAACCGATTTACCAGTCCACTTTTCGCAATACTCTTATCCAGTACGTAACTCAGCTTGAGGCTCAGAACGGTACCTTGCCTTCTGGCCAGATCGAATTGATCAGTGCCCAGCTTTTGAACCAGATGATCGATGAGAAAATCATCTTGCAGGCTGCTAAAGAAGCGGGCATCAAAGTGAACGACGAAGAGTTGGAAAAGGTCGTAGCTGACTTTAAGGAACAGATCGGCGGGGAAGAACATTTTGACCAGCTCCTCAAGAGCCAGAACGTCTCTCTGGATGAGTTTAACCGGCGAGTCACCGAGCAGATTATGATCCAGAAGATGCTGGAGAAGGTGGCCGGCGAGGGTACCGTCAGCGATGACGAGATCGCTAAGGCTTACGAAGAGGTTCACGCCAAACACATTCTGATCCGGACCTCCGAGGAGGCCGGCGACGAAGAAGCCAAGGCCAAGATCGAGGAGATCCGGGCTGAATTGGCTAATGGTGCCTCCTTCTCTGAACTGGCCAAGAAGTACTCCGAGGATCCCGGCTCCAAGGACAACGGCGGTGACTTGGGCTTCATCTCCCGAGGCCAGACCGTTCCCGAGTTTGAAAGGGCCGCCTTCGCTTTGGCTGAAGGCGAGGTCAGTGAGCCGGTCAAGACCCAGTTCGGTTACCACCTGATCAAGGTCGTCGAGCGTAAGGAGGCTAAAGGCGAGGAGTTTGAGAAGGCCAAACCTGAGCTGGAGGAGCAGCTGAGAAAGGCCAAACAGAACAAGCTGCTCACCGAGTGGTTCCGGAAACAGAAGGAGCAGGCTGAAGTAGTGATCAACGACGTCAAACTCTCAGCTTACACCGCTAAACTGCAGGGCGACGTCGACAAGGCGGTAGAGCTCTTTGAAGAGGCCACCGGGCTTGAGCCGGAGAACGGTTATCTCTACGCCAACCTAGGTGAGCTCTACGAGCGGAAAGGCGACACCGATAAGGCTTTGAAAAACTACAAGAAAGCAGCTGAACTGGTAAAGACCGATGCCAGCCTCTACTTCGTCTTGGGTACCCTCTACCAGAATAAGGATCAGAAAGAGGAGGCCATCGCTGCCTACCAGAAAGCCAGCGAGTTGGATCCCAACAACTTCTACCTGCACTACTCCCTCTACGGTACCTTCAAGCAGTTGGGTGCCGAGGATCTGGCTGAAAAAGAGCAGAAGATCTTAGAGGAGATGCAGAAACAGGCGGAAGAGGCTCAGAAACAGGCTGAAGAGCAGGCTGAGAAGGCTGAGCCAGAGTCTCAAGAGGCAACTCAGTCTGCAGAATAACGAAATCTACGGGTCCGTTCTTATTTGGAAGTGGCAGGAGTCTGCCACTTCCTGTCGTATTTAATCCAAATTACTGGGTAGAAGATAGTTTTAGGTTGAGGAGCGATGGTAGTGAAGATTCAAGTCCCCAGGGGCACTCAGGATATCCTGCCCGGCCAGGTGGAAAAGTGGCACTATGTCGAAGGGGTCATGCGCCGCCTGGCAGCTGAATACGGGTTTCAGGAGATCAGAACCCCTGTTTTTGAACACACCGAACTTTTCCAGCGGGGCGTCGGCGAAACCACTGACATCGTGGAAAAAGAGATGTACACCTTCGAGGATAAGAAGGGCCGCTCCCTGACCCTGCGTCCGGAAGGTACCGCCGGAGCGGTTCGGGCCTTCATCGAACACAGTTACTTCGCCCAGCCCCAGCCCACCAAGTTTTACTACATCGGCCCCATCTTCCGGTACGAGGCCCCTCAGGCCGGCAGGTACCGACAGCACCACCAGTTCGGTATCGAGGTCTTTGGCAGCGCCGAACCCATCACCGATGCCGAGGTGATCCTGGTCGCGGTGGACCTCTTTTCTCGCTTGGGTCTTGCGGATTTGACTGTCAAACTGAACAACATTGGCTGTCCCAAGTGCCGGAAGGACTACCGGGAGGCGCTTATCGCCTATTTCCGGCCCCAGGTCGAGGCCCTCTGCGCTGACTGTCGGAACCGGCTGGAGCGAAACCCCCTGCGTATCCTAGACTGCAAACAGGAGTCCTGCCGTGAGGTGGTGGCCGGGGCACCGGAGATCACCTCTCACCTGTGCGCCGAGTGTCAGGAGCACTTCAGCGGGGTCCAGAGATATCTCGAGGCTGCTGGGGTGAAGTATGAAGTCGATTCAGGTATCGTTCGGGGGCTTGACTACTACACCCGCACTGTCTTCGAGATCATTTACACCGGCTTAGGGGCCCAAAGCACGGTCTGCGGCGGTGGGCGCTACGACAACCTCATTGAGACCGTCGGCGGGCCACCCACGCCGGGGGTGGGTTTCGGCATGGGCATTGAAAGGCTCCTGTTGACCCTGGAGAAAACCGGCTGCTACCTGCCTGAGAAAGCAGGACCTGACCTCTATATCGCCACCTTAGGTCAGGCCGCCAAGGAGGCTGCTTTTGCCGCTCTCCTTGACCTGCGCCGGGCCGGTTTGAGAGCGGTTACCGACCTCATGGGCCGGAGTCTCAAAGCACAGCTCAAGTACGCTAATAAGATCAATGCCAGGTACGTAGCTATACTCGGCGAAAACGAGTTGGCTCAAGGTCGGGTCCAGGTCAAGCGGATGGCAGACGGGCAAGATGCGGAGGTGGCCTGGCCTGACCTTTTGGCCTGGTTGAAGGCCCAGATGCAGGCTGATTCAAGGAAAGAGGAGGAAGTACAGGATGATTCAAGATAAAGCGGCACAAAACAACCCAGAGAGGATAGGCTGTGGCCAGGTGAGCCTCGATTTAGTCGGCAAAAAGATAACTCTGGCCGGTTGGGTCCATAGGCGCCGGGACCACGGCGGCGTTATTTTCATCGATCTCCGGGACCGCAGCGGCCTGGTTCAGGTCGTCTTCAACCCTCAGGAAGCACCTGATATTTTCAGGGTAGCGGAGAGGCTGCGCTCTGAGTACGTGATCAAAGTCATTGGTGAGGTCAGACGCAGGCCGGAAGGTTCAGCCAACCCGAACCTGGTCACCGGGGAGGTGGAGGTGTATGCTGACCAGTTGGAGGTCTTGAACCCGGCTAAGACGCCGCCTTTTGAGATCGCCGACTACCGGGAAGTGGATGAGGCCCTGCGCTTAAAATACCGCTATTTGGACCTGCGCCGGCCTGAGATGCAGTCCAAGATCATCGCCAGGCATAGGATCACCAAAGCGGTTAGGGACTACCTGGACAAGCAAGGCTTCCTAGAGATTGAGACTCCGGTTTTAACCAGGAGCACCCCGGAAGGGGCCCGGGACTACCTGGTCCCCAGCCGGGTTCACCAGGGGAGTTTTTACGCCCTCCCTCAATCCCCGCAGCTCTTCAAACAGATCTTGATGGTCTCCGGTTTCGAGAAGTACTTCCAGATCGTCAAGTGTTTCCGGGATGAGGATCTCAGGGCCGATCGTCAGCCGGAGTTTACCCAGATCGATATCGAGATGTCTTTCGTTGAGCCTGAGGATGTGCAGCGTCTAGCTGAAGGCATGCTGGCCTACGCCTACAAAGAAGTCTTCGGTAAGGACCTACCTGTGCCTTTCCCTAGAATGACTTGGGCTGAGGCCATGGACCGCTACGGCACCGACCGCCCGGACCTTCGGTTTGGCCTGGAACTGATCAATTTTACCGACTTGGTGAAAGACTCCCAGTTCAAGGTGTTCGCTAAGGTGGCCCAGGCCGGTGGCGAGGTCAAGGGCATCAACGCCAAGGGAGGATCGGTGCTCAGCCGGCGGGAGCTCGACGGGCTAACCGAGTTCGTCGGAGAATTCGGCGCCAAGGGCCTGGCTTGGATGGTCATCGGGGAGAATGAGATTAAATCGCCGATCACCAAGTTTTTCACCGCTGAGGAGCTGGATTCCATTTTAGAGAGAGCTCAGGCCGAGCCTGGGGACCTGCTCCTCTTTGTCGCCGACGAACCCCAGGTGGTGGCGGCATCTCTCGGAAACCTCCGGCTGAAGCTGGCTGGGCGCTTGGGGCTCATCTCAGAGACCAGCGAGGACCGGTACGTCTGGATCACTGATTTTCCGATGTTTGAATACTCCGAGGAGGAGGGTCGCTACGTCGCCCTGCATCACCCCTTCACCTCGCCGAAGGAAGAGGACTTGAAGCTCTTAGGATCGGATCTGTCTGCGGTGAAGGCCAAAGCCTACGACCTGGTTCTGAATGGTTTGGAGCTCGGCGGCGGCAGCATCCGTATCCACCGCCCCGAGGTCCAGCAGCAGGTCTTTGAGGCCTTGAAAGTCAGCCCTGAGGAGGCCGCTGACAAGTTTGGTTTTCTCTTGGACGGGCTGAGTTACGGTGCGCCACCCCACGGCGGCATTGCCTTTGGCCTGGACCGGCTGGTCATGCTCTGGACCGGCTCTGAGTCCATCCGGGAAGTCATCGCCTTCCCCAAGACCCAGAGTGCCATGGACCTAATGGTGAAGGCCCCCGCTCCGGTAGAGAAGAAGCAGCTGGATGAGTTAGGCATCGAGCTGGCCGATTTTCGGGAGTAAACAAGCAATAATTGGGTAAACTAGAGCCAAAGCACCTAGTTGAAAAGAAACGGCTCCCTGTGATATGATGAAGGTGAGCCAAATAAGTATTAAATAGCAGCCCTACAGTGTTCGTGGTGAAGCTGATATGTGTTGTGAACCAACACTCAACGCTAGGGAGCCTGGACTCCGGTTGTGGAAGAAAAGCCGCCCCGGGAGCGGACTTCGGAAGCAGTCGGGAGGGCACCCACCTGGATACCAGGTTCAGCAACGACTCAGCTGTTAACGGCATTTGTGGGGCTCACGGAAACCCGCTCACCAGAGCGGGTTTTATGCTGCAATTGGAGCAGGATATTGATGAGATTAGATGAAAGGATATCAGCATGGATCCTAGATTCACCCGCACAGTCATGCTCATCGGAGAAGAGGGACTAGCCGCCTTGTCCAGGGCCTCCGTTCTGGTCTGTGGATTAGGCGGGGTTGGCTCGTATCTGGCCGAGGCCTTGGCAAGGAGCGGCATCGGCCGCATTGGCCTGGTGGATTACGACCGGGTGGAGATCACCAACTTGAACCGCCAGCTGCCGGCGCTCACTTCCACTCTCGGCCAGCTGAAAACCGATGTTGTGGCCGAAAGGCTTGCCGATATCAACCCGGCTCTGGTCGTGGAGAAACTGCCCCTTATGGTGAGTCAGGAAACCATCACAGAGATACTGGCCGGCAACTGGGGTTACGTCGCCGATGCCATCGACGATGTCGAGGCCAAGATCCTGCTGATCCAGGAGTGCCTGGAACGGAAGATTCCCATTATCAGCAGTATGGGAGCCGGGAACAAATTGGATCCCACCAGAGTGCAAACCACTGATATCAGTAAAACCCACGGCTGTCCCTTGGCCAAGGTCATCCGGCGGCGTCTGCGCCAGCTGGGGATCGTCTCAGGGGTGAAGACCGTCTTTTCCCCGGAACAGCCTCTCCAGACCAAAGCTCCCGGCTCCACCCCGGCAAGCATGGCCTTTGTTCCCGGTACCTTCGGTTTGACCATGGCCGCCGAAATCACCCGGGATTTGCTTTCAGGATATGGGCAGGAGGGAAAGTCTTGAACCTGTTTTCCAGCAGCATTTCAGAGAACAATAAACCTCTGGCCGCAAGGATGCGTCCTCAGAGCTTGAGTGAGTTCGTGGGCCAGTCCCACCTGGTTGGCCCAGGCAAGATGCTGAGGCGAATGATTGAGGCGGACCAGTTGGCCTCGATCATCCTCTACGGACCGCCGGGGACAGGCAAGACCACCTTGGCAGAGATCATCGCCAAAAGTACCAACTCCCGGTTTCTCCGGTTAAACGCAGTTACCTCTGGGGTCAAGGAGGTCCGGGAGGTGATCGCCGAGGCCGAGGAGGCCCTCAGCCTGTACGGTCAGAGGACGGTTCTCTTCATCGATGAGATCCACCGGTTCAACAAAGCCCAACAGGATGTTTTGCTGGGGGCCGTGGAAGACGGGGTGATTATTCTCATCGGGGCCACCACCGAAAACCCCTATTTCGAAGTCAATAGTGCCCTGCTCTCAAGGTCCCGGATCTTTCAGCTTCAGCCCTTAAGCCGGGAAGAGCTGAAGGAGATCGCTAAAAGGGCCCTGGAGTCCGAGAAAGGGTTGGCCCAGTACCGGCCTAAGGTGACCGAGGAGGCTTTAGACTTTCTGCTGCAGGCCAGCGGCAGTGATGCCCGGGTGCTCTTAAACGCTTTGGAGCTGGCGGTCTTAACCACGCCTCCAGGCCAGGATGGGCAGAGGCTCGTCGATTTGGAGGTCGCCCAGGAGAGTATACAAAAATCCGCCTTGAAGTATGATAAAGCTGGAGACAACCACTATGACGTAGCTTCAGCTTTCATCAAGAGCATCCGCGGCTCCGACCCGGATGCCGCGCTGTACTGGTTGGCCCGGATGCTGGTGGCCGGGGAAGACCCTAAGTTCATCGCCAGGCGGATAATCATCTCCGCGTCTGAAGACATCGGTAACGCCAACCCTCAGGCCCTGCCGCTGGCGGTGGCCGCTTTCGATGCTGTGGATAAGGTGGGGATGCCGGAGGCCCGGATCATTCTGGGACAAGTCGTGGCTTACCTGGCGGCTTCTCCCAAGAGCAACCGGGCCTATCTGGCTATCAATGAGGCCATCGCCGATGTTAAAAAGGATCCCTCCCCTCAGGTACCCCTGCACCTTAGAGACGCCAGTTACCGGGGGGCCAAGGAGTTTGGTCACGGGCTGGGCTACAAATACCCCCACGATTACCCAGGTGCGTGGGTTGAGCAGCAGTACCTTCCTGCGGAACTGGCCGGCAAGACTTACTACCATCCCAGTGAAAACGGGAGCGAACTGAAGATTAAGGAGCGCCTGGAGAGGCTGCGCCAAAGCTCTGGAAAGCCCACCTGATCCGGTGATTGACTCCGATGATGGGTTATGCTATGATAAAACATGACAATTCCGATTAGACTACTAGGAATTCCAGGAGGCAGGCTATGCGCTTATCGACCAAAGGAAGATACGGATTAAAGGCCATGGTGGACTTGGCCCTGCATTATCAGGGAGAGGTCACTCCATTGGGTGAGATTGCCGAGCGCCAGGGCATCAGCGGGGCGTACCTGGAGCAGTTAATGAGCAGCCTGCGCAAGTCGGGGTTGGTCCATTCGGTCCGGGGTGCCCAGGGTGGGTACAAGCTGACCAGGCCCCCGGAGGAGATTACTGTCGGCGAGGTCCTGCGTTCCCTGGAAGGACCTCTGGCTCCGGTGGAGTGTGTGGATGAAACCGGTGCCGGTTGTTCCCGGATGGATGACTGTTACACCGTGGTGGTCTGGGAGAGGCTCAGGGACGCCATCAATGGTGTTCTGGATTCCACGAGCCTGGCAGACCTGCTTGACCAGGCTCACCAAAAAGAAGATCAGTAGGAGTGGTGATGTTGAGAGTATACTTGGATCATGCCGCAACAACTCCGGTGCGCCCGGAAGTAGTGGAGGAGATGCTCCCCTATTTTACTGAAAAATTCGGAAACCCTTCCAGTATCTACCGGATCGGCTGGGAAAACCGCAGTGTCCTCGATGACGCCCGGGACCGGATTGCCGCCCAGCTGGCGGCGGATTCGTCGGAGATCATCTTCACCAGCGGTGGTTCCGAAGCCGATAACCTGGCCATCAAAGGCTATGCCCTGGCTAACCAAAAAAGGGGCAAGCACATCATTACCACTTCCGTGGAGCACCACGCGGTGCTGGACACCGCTAAATACATGGAGAAGCTGGGCTTTGAGGTCACCTTCTTGCCGGTAGACGAGTACGGTTTGGTATCCCCTAAGCAGCTCGCTGAGGCCATCCGGCCCGACACCATCCTGGTTTCCATCATGTACGCCAATAACGAGGTGGGCACCATCATGCCCATCAAAGAGCTGGCCAAAGTGGCCCGGGAGGCTAGGGTCGCCTTCCACACTGATGCCGTGCAAGCCGGAGGATCTTTGTCTTTGGATGTCCAGGACTTAGGCGTTGACATGCTTTCTCTCTCGGCCCACAAGTTTTACGGACCCAAAGGTGTCGGACTCCTGTACGTTCGGAAAGGAATCAGGCTGGATCCCCTCATCCACGGCGGCGGGCAGGAACGCCGGCGCCGGGCCGGCACCGAGAATGTCCCGGGAATTGTCGGCATGGCCAAAGCCTTGGAACTAGCCAACGCTGAGCGGGAAGAGAACATGCGGCGGATCACCGCTCTCCGGGATAAGCTCATTCTGGGCTTGAGGGACCGGATCCCGGAGATCAAGCTCAACGGGCATCCCACCCAGCGGCTGCCCAACAACGTCAACATCTCCATCAAGTACATTGAAGGTGAGTCTCTGCTTCTAAACTTGGATATGAAAGGTATTGCCGCCTCCAGTGGTTCGGCCTGCACTTCAGGGTCCTTGGAGCCCTCTCATGTCCTCTTGGCCATGGGCGTTCCCCATGAAATCGCTCACGGTTCCCTCCGGCTAACCCTGGGACGGGAGACCACTGAAGAGGAGATCGACTACGTTTTAGCAGAGCTGCCACCGATTGTAGAAAAACTGCGGGCCATGTCGCCCTTGTATCAAGAGTGAGGAGGTTCGGTTATGTACAGTGAAAAAGTCATGGAACACTTCATGAACCCAAGGCATGTAGGGGAAATTAGTGATGCCGACGGTGTCGGCACCGAAGGCAATCCGGTCTGCGGTGACATCATGCGGATTTATTTAAAGGTAGATGAAGAGGATAAGATTACTGACATTAAGTTTAAGACTTTCGGCTGCGGGGCGGCCATCGCCACCAGCGACATGGTTTGTGAGATGGTGTTAGGTAAGACTTTGGATGAAGCCATGCAAGTCACCAATGCCGTGGTGGCTGAGGCTCTGGACGGTTTGCCCCCCAACAAGATGCACTGCTCCAACCTGGCGGCCGATGCTCTGCACAAGGCGATAGAGGACTTAAAATCGAGGCGGCAAAAACGGAAAGCAGAGTCCAGCTAAACTAGGAGTGGACTTGATGGCGCCAGCGGGAAAAAAGGTACTGATTGCGATGAGCGGCGGAGTGGACAGTTCAGTGGCCGCCGCTTTGCTTGTGGAGGCCGGCTACGAGTGTGTAGGAGCCACCATGCAGCTCTGGCCCAGGGCCCTGCCTGGTTTGGAAGAGAATGAGCGGGGTTGCTGCTCTTTGAGCGCAGTGGAAGACGCCCGGAGGGTTGCGAATCAGCTGGGCATTCCCTATTACGTCCTGAACATGCAGGATGAGTTCGAGGAGCACGTGGTTAAGGATTTCACCGCTGAGTACCTAGCCGGGAGGACCCCCAACCCCTGTATAGTCTGTAACCGGAAAATAAAGTTTGAGGCTTTTCTGGCCAAAGCCTGCCAGCTGGGATTGGATTATATTGCCACCGGTCACTACGCCCGGATTGGTTTCGATGAAGAGAGCCGGCGCTACACTTTGAAAAAAGGGGTCGACCTAGGAAAAGACCAGAGCTATGTCTTGTACTCCATGACCCAGACCCAGCTCCGGCACACCTTGATGCCCCTGGGTACCTACACCAAAGAGGAAACCCGTCGAATCGCCCAGCGGCTGGGCCTGAGGACCGCGGGCAAACCCGAAAGCCAGGAGATCTGCTTCATTCCTGATAACGACTACCATCGTTTTCTCCGGGACTACGCTCCAGAGGCCGAAAACCCAGGCGAGATTGTTAACACCAAAGGCGAGGTCCTGGGTACCCACCGGGGTATCGCCTTCTACACCGTGGGCCAGAGAAGAGGCCTGGGGATTTCCGGCCCGGAGCCCTACTATGTGGTTAGGCTGGAACCGGAGACCAATCGGGTAGTGGTAGGTACCGCCGAGGAGGTCTTTGCAAAGTCCTGTACCATCGAGAAACTCAACTGGGTCTCCATGGCTCCTCCTGAACCGGGGGAGAGTTTTGAGACCGGTGTGAAGATCAGGTACAACGCTTCGGTGGTTTCGGGGGTGGCCACTTTGGTTGGGCCGGACCGGCTGAAAGTGGAATTCGCCGAACCCCAGCGGGCAGTAACACCTGGGCAAGCCGGTGTCTTGTACCAAGGGGATTTGGTCTTGGGCGGAGGGACTATAACTGGAACCTGATTCGCCTAATGTTTTTTCCCAAAAGGCTGCATACTAGGCTGTGAAAGGAGAAACCTGGTATGCGTTCTTTCTGGAAGGGATTGTTAATCGCTGCCGTTTTAGGTTGCCTTGGGTGGCGGGTCTATGAACACAGAAAAAGGCGAGTCAAGCCTGTATTGTTAAGGGGCCTTTTCAAACTCCCCAGGCTGATCAGGTAGGGTTGGCTCATGGCCTGGCTCTATAGAGAACAACTGTTCTGGCTGGGATTTACTCTCCTGGCCATCTTTCTATTGGTTCTGGTCAGGGCCATTCTTTTTCCCTTCATCCTAGGAGTTTTCTTGACTTACCTGACCCTGCCGGCAGTGGACGTCCTACAGCGCCGGGAAGTCCCCCGCTGGATCGCCATCATCATCGTCTACATCAGCCTGGGCATTCTGGTCTGGGCCGGTACATATTACCTTTTGCCTGTGGTCTTGGAGGATCTGAACTCACTTCTGACCAACCTCCAGCAGCAGACGGAGAAGCTGGACGGGATGACCCGCTATCTCTACCTGCAGCTGCAACGTTTGGAGCTCCCCGAGACTGTGCGGGGAGGCATTGACCAGGGAATAGACTCCCTCCGGCAGTTTCTAGAGAACCTGATCACCAGAGTCATCGACCTCATCATTCAGCTGATTTCTAAGAGTTTCTACCTAGTTTTGGCTCCTATTCTAGCCTATTACATGACCCGCGACATTGAGGTGGTGAAGAGAACTATCATTGGGGTTTTTCCCCGGAGCTGGCGGCCGGAGGTCATAGCGGTGGGCCGGGAGATCAACCGGGTTTTGCGTGGTTTCATCCGGGGCCAGCTTCTGGTGAGTTTGTTTGTGGGGGCCAGTGTAACCCTGGGGCTCTTGCTCTTAGGGGTGCGCTACGCCGTAGTGATCGGGATCGTCGCTGGCATCTTCAACATCATCCCCTATTTTGGCCCGGTGGTGGGGGCTATACCGGCACTTTTGGCCGCTTCTGCCGATTCCCCAGCGAAGATTTTATATGTTTTGGGACTCTTTTTAGTGGTGAACCAGTTTGAGGCGGCGGTTTTAGCTCCGGTTATCCTCCAGGAGCAGGTGGGGCTGCATCCTCTTTTGGTCATCTTTGCGGTACTGGCCGGAGGCCACCTCTACGGGATCGTCGGTACCTTGGTGGCTGTTCCCCTGGCAGCCATCTTTAAAGTCCTTTTCTTTTACTTTCAGGGCAAGCTGGCTCCGGTGGAGGGCCGGAGTTGACAACCTGGTATTGGCAAAGGTATCATTAGATTCAAGGTTTTAACAATTAAAATTAGGCGCAAAAGTAGCACGGAGGGTTAATATGCATAGGCTGTCAGGCAACGAGATCCGGGAGAAATTCCTCGAGTTTTTTGAAAGCAAAGGTCACCTTAGGTTGCCAGGTGCTTCTCTGATTCCCAAAAACGATCCTACTCTGCTCCTCACCGGAGCCGGGATGGTTCCCTTCAAACCCTATTTTCTAGGTCAGGAGAAACCCCCGAGAACCCGCATCACCACTTGCCAACCTTGCATTAGGACTCCTGATATTGACCGGGTAGGGTACACCGACCGGCACGGGACCTTCTTTGAGATGCTGGGTAACTTCTCCTTCGGAGACTACTTCAAATCTGAGGCCATCGCTTGGGCCTGGGAGTTTGTGACCCAGGTTTTTGGGCTACCGGAAGATCGGCTGTGGGTGAGCGTCTATGAGAAAGACGATGAGGCCGCAGGGATCTGGCACGAAGAAGTAGGAGTTCCCAAAGAGCGCATCGTCCGCTTGGGGAAAGATGATAACTTCTGGGAAATCGGGGTCGGACCTTGTGGCCCTTGTTCTGAGATTCACCTGGATCGCGGGCCTGAGCACGGCTGCGGCCGTCCGGACTGTTCCCCTGGCTGCGACTGTGACCGGTTCATGGAAATCTGGAACCTGGTCTTCATCCAGTTCCGCCGAGATGAAGAAGGCAACTACCACGAACTGGAGAGCAAAAACATCGATACCGGCATGGGTTTGGAGCGGGCAGCCGTCATCCTCCAGGGCGTAAACAACATTTTCGAAACCGACTTGGTGAAACCGATCCTGGATAAGGTGGCGGAGCTAGCCGACACCAGCTACGGGGCGGATCCGAAGAAAGATGTTTCCCTGCGGGTCATCACAGACCACGTCCGGGGGATCACCTTTATGGTCAAGGACGGCATCGTTCCCAGCAATGAGGGAAGGGGCTATGTCCTGCGCCGTTTGTTGCGCCGGGCGGTGCGCCACGGGCGTCTCCTTCAGATCCAGCTCCCCTTCTTGGCCGAGGTGGTGGAGACGGTGGTCGCTCAGATGGGCCAGGCTTACCCGGACCTGGTGGAACGTAAGGACTACATCTTAAATGTGATCTCTCAGGAAGAAGAGAGGTTCCGCCAGACCCTGGACCAGGGTGTGGAGCTTTTAGAGAAAACCTTGGCGGAGTTGAAGTCTAAGGGAAAAGAGGTGCTGCCGGGGTTTTATGCCTTCCGGCTCTACGATACCTACGGGTTCCCCTTTGAGCTCACCAAGGAGATCGCCGGTGAGGCCGGCTTCAACGTGGATGAAGACGGTTTCCACCAGGCCATGGACCAGCAGCGCCAGCGTGCCCGGGAGGCCAGAGGCGACAGCGGCTACGTGGACCTGGAGGAACAGTTCTACACTGACTTGGCCAAAGAACGGAACCTGCGCTCGAAGTTTGTCGGTTACGACCAAACTACGGCCACTGCCGCCATCACTGCCTTGGTTAAGGACGGCAAGCTCGTAGACAGCCTCAGTGAAGGTGAAGAAGGACAGGTTGTCTTGGATGTCACCCCCTTCTACGCCGAGAGCGGTGGACAGGTGGCTGACACCGGGAAGATTACCGGAGAAAACGGCGAACTGGCGGTGACCGATGTCAAACGGGTTGGTGGCAGCCTCATTGCTCACACCGGAAAGGTGAAGAGGGGGCAGCTGGCCACAGGGGATAAGGTGGAGGCTGAGGTTGCAGCGGCCATCCGGCTGGATACCGCCCGCAATCACACCGCCACCCACCTCTTGCACAAAGCCCTGCGCTCCCTCTTAGGTGAACATGCCACTCAGGCCGGTTCGCTAGTGGCCCCCGAGTACCTGCGTTTTGACTTCCAACACTATGCCGCTCTCACCCCTGAACAGCTGGCCGAAGTGGAGGAGAGGGTGAACGCTGAGATCCTGGCGAACCACCCGGTGACCACAGAAGTCACCTCTTATCAAGAAGCAGTGGATAAAGGGGCCATGGCTCTCTTTGGCGAAAAGTACGGGGATCGGGTCCGGGTGGTGCAGGTCGGCTCCTACTCTACCGAGCTCTGTGGGGGCACCCACGTCTGCAGTACCGGACAGATTGGCCTCTTCAAGATCATTTCCGAGAGCGGGGTGGCAGCTGGCACCCGCCGGATTGAGGCTCTCACCGGCCGCCATGCCCTCCGGTGGTTAAATGAACGCAACCGGCTGTTGGAAGGGGTGGCCTCTCAGCTTAAGGTCAACCCGGAACAGGTCCAAAGTAAAGTCGCTCGCTTAGTGGAGAATTTGAAATCCGCCGAGAAGGAGCTGAAGAACCTCAAACACCAACTAGCTCAGGAGGAGCTGGATAACCCCGCTGAGCTCGCCCAGGATGTGCAAGGGGTAAAGCTCTTAGCCAGGCGGATCGATGATTTGGATGTGCCTGGCATGCGCAACCTCGTGGACGAACTCCGGGCCAAGCTCGGTAGCGGCGTGGTGGTTCTGGGCAGCGCTGCCGGGGGCAAAGTTGTGCTGGTCGCCGGCGCCACCAAGGACGTAGTGGAAAATGGCATCCACGCCGGAAAACTGGTGGGAGCCCTGGCCAAGCTGGTCGGGGGCGGCGGTGGTGGCCGTCCGGATATGGCCCAAGCCGGAGGTAAGGATCCGGCCAAACTTGATGAAGCTTTGGCCAGTGCTGCACAGGTCCTAGCGGAACAGTTGTCCTAAGGAGGCAGCCGGTATGCGGGTAGGGGAAATCACCCGGATTGTGGTGGGCCCTGATGACCAGGTTAACCACCTGGTCAGAAAGATCAACGCCGCCAAGGGCGAGATCGTCGTGTTGGAAGTGCCTGTTTCCACCAGGGTCACTGACTCCGGTGCCAATTTACGCCTGCTCAAATTTTACGCCGAACGGGCTGGGAAAGAGCTCTACCTCGCTACCGACCTTCCTGAGGTTTTGGCGAGAGCAGCCGAACACGGCGTGCAGATCTACACCCCTGAGAAGGCTTTGGAGACGGTCCGCCGCAGTGAAACTCGCCGGGCCCAAAGGCAGTTTAGGCCCCGCTGGTATCACCTTCTGGGTCTTCCCCTGCTGATTGTAGCCATCGCTGTTTACACCCTCTACGCCCCTGAACCTGTTAAGGTGGTTTTGATTCCTACAGTCCGGCCCTACCAGGGCAGTTTTCAGGTTCCCTTGAGCGAGCTGAAGCTAGAGACCATTGAGGCTCAGTTCACCCTAGGCCATCAGCTGGCAGCCAGCGGGCGCGCTACCCAAGGGGTGGCCCATGCCAAAGGCAGGGTGATTTTCTTCAATGATTCCGCCGACCCGGTCCAGGTACCTGCCGGAACAGTTGTCGCTACCGCCGGTGACGTGCGCTATCAAACTACCGCTTCCGTCCGGGTCCCCGGCCGCCAGCCCGAGTTTTTCCACGATATCCCGGTGGGAGTCCGGGCCGGGCAAGCCGAGGTCGGGGTAAGGGCGGTGGAGCCCGGCACAGAAGGCAATGTCGCTACCGGCCGGATCACCAAAGTACCCGCCTTTCCTGAACTGAAGGTGGTTAACCCGGAGCCGGTTACCGGCGGAGCCGAACGGACTTTGACGGTGGTTACCGAGGAAGACCTGGCGGCCCTCAAAGACCAGTTGGCCCGCTTAGCTGCTGAACAGGCTGAAGCCGAGCTGAAACTGGCCGCAGGAGAAGGGCGGGAACTGCTTTTGGCTACTTTAGACAGGGAATTCAGCCAGATCCAACTGACCCCGAAACCGGGAGAGCAGGCCGGAACCGCTCAGGGAAAAGCTATGGTCCGAGCCAGCTGTCAAGGGGTGGACCGAAAAGAGCTTTCTTCCTACCTCACCCAATTGGTCTTAGACGAATTGGATAAAATCGGTGAGACCCTGGCCACGCCGGTGGAGCTGGTTTCCCTTCGCTTGGAGCCGGAAGGCAGGCTCTTCTGTCAGGTGGAGGCCATCGCCCGGCCGGTTTTGTTTCCTGTCAAATTAGCCAAGATGGTCACCGGTCTGCCTCTGGATGAGGCCTCCGCTGCCCTTGCTGCCCTGGAGAACATCAGTTCGGTGGAAATTGAAGCCGGAGAGAGAAAGAGGATGCCCCTCTTTTATCAGTTCATTCAGGTAGAGATCACTTCTCCCACAGAGGAAGCTGTGTCCGGTGGAGTATAGAGAGCTGGGAAAGACCGGTCTTAAAGTCTCCCGCCTTTGTTTTGGCAGTTTAGGTCTGGGGCCGCTCCAAGGAAACTTGCCGGTGGCGGAAGGAGCCCGGCTAATTAGGCTCGCTCTTCAAAAAGGCGTCAATTTCATTGATACCGCCGAGTACTACCGCAATTACCGGTACATCAGGGAGGCCCTGGCCGGTTTCACCGGTGAGGTTCACCTGGCCAGCAAATCCTATGCTTCAACCGGCGCGGAAATGGAAGCCAGCCTCAAGTACGCCCTTCGTGAACTAGGAGTCGACAGGCTTTCTCTTTTTCTCCTCCATGAGCAAGAGTCAGCACACACTCTGAAAGGGCACCGCGGCGCCTTAGAGCAGTTGGTTAAAGCGAAGACCAAAGGAATTATTCAGGCTGTTGGGGTTTCCACCCACTATGTGGCAGGAGTGAGGGCCGCTGCTCTGACCCCGGAGATCGATGTCATTCACCCCCTGATCAATATAGCGGGGATCGGCATCGTTGACGGCACCCGGGAAGAGATGCTGGAGGCCATCGCCTTCGCCCGCCAGATGGGCAAGGGCATCTACGGCATGAAGGCCCTCGCCGGTGGGCACCTCCACCGCCAGGCCGAAAAGGCTCTGAGGTGGGCCTTTGACCTCGATCTTCTGGACTCGGTGGCTGTGGGAATGAAGAGCACCGCCGAGGTTGAGGCTAATATTGCCCTTGTGAACAAGGAAGTTAGGGCAGCTCGCTTGTTGGCTGAGGCCGCAGGCCGACAAAAACGCCTCTTGGTGGAAGAGTGGTGTCAGGGTTGTGGGGCCTGTGTGGCCAGATGCCCAAGTAAGGCGCTGGTGATCTCCGGTGGCAGGGCGACAGTGGATCCGACCAAGTGCGTTCTCTGCGGGTACTGCGGCCCGGTCTGTCCGGAATTCGCTTTGAAAATAATCTGAGGTGGGAGCGGGTTCTATGCGCATCATGGCCCTGGATGTGGGCACTAAACGCATTGGTGTGGCCATCACCGACCCTCTGGGGATGCTGGCCCAGCCCCTGACGGTGGTTCAGAGGAAGAGTGACGAAGCCGCGATTGAAGAGATTTTGAAACTGATTGCCGAAAAGGGGGTCGGGGAAGTGGTGGTAGGCTTACCTAGGAGGACCGACGGCAGTGAGGGCCCGGAAGCTGCTGCTGTGCGGCAGTTTGCGGCTAAACTGCAGGAGAGGTGCAATGCCCCCCTCGCCTGGTATGATGAGCGGCTGACTACCGCTCTCGCTCAGAATGTTTTGCTGGAGGCCGACCTCTCCCGGGCCAAGCGCAAGAAAGTTGTGGACCAGGTGGCTGCCTCTGTGATCTTACAGGGGTACCTGGAATATAGAGGAACGGGTCTCGGAAAGAATACCCGTATCAAAAACGAGGAGTGATTGTTGTGACTGAGGAAAACATGGATACTTTGACTTTGGTGGATGAAGAAGGTCAGGAGCACGAGTTTCAGCTTTTGAACATGCTGGAGATTAAAGATAAACGCTACGCCGTCTTGATCCCCTTAGATGAAGAGGACAATGACAAAGAGGAAGGAACCGCTGTGGTCTTGAGGGTGGAAGAAGATGAGAACGGCGAGGAATACTTAACAGACATCGCTGACGATGAGGAGTTCAACATGGTTGTAGAGGCTTTAGAGGCCCTGGATGCAGCTGAGTAGCCACCTTTTTCCTCTTAGTTTACATTTGGAGGTTGCTGGACCTGACCCACGAATCGTTGCCACAGACAACTCGGGGTCAGTGATTGACAGGAATAGCGCTATATGATATAGTATCACCTAAAATAAAAGTAAATCTTAATATAAATGGCGATGACAGGGCGAAGGGAAAAATGCTTTGCTTAAAGAGAGCCGGGTATGGTGGGAACCGGTACAGGTATTTTCCCAAGCCACCCTGGAGCTGGAGGCGAAAGGATCTATCCCCAAGTCTCCCGGCCGGTGAAAATCCGGGAGCGTCCGTTAACGCGCCGAACTGGAAGATGCCAGTTCTTGAGGCCGAAAGCCGCGAGGTGCCGGTGAAGAGGGTGGTAACGCGAGTCTCCTCGCCCCTTGTAGGGTGAGGAGTTTTTTATTTCCAGAATATACTTAGACGGGCTATGAAGGGACTAAATCAACGGCAGGGATCCCAGAGAGGCAGCGGCAGGTGTGAGCTGCCATCCCCCCGGGTGATGCGCCATCCCGGAGCCTTGGGCGATGAGTCCACGGTGGGCACCGTTACCGCCTGCACGGCTAAGCCGTCGCGAGCGACCGGAACCAAAACGGTAAGCAGAGTGGTACCGCGGGAAGCACCTCGTCTCTGTAACAGGAGACCGAGGTGCTTATTTTTTTTAATGGAGGTATATGTTATGATCAACTATCAGGACTTTTTTGCTGAACGGGCCCAGCTCATGCAGGCTTCTGATATCAGGGAAGCTTTTAAACTAACAGAGAATGCGGACATAATCTCTTTTGCCGGAGGGTTCCCCAGCGCTGAATACTTCCCCGTCCAGGAAGTGGAAGAAATTGTTTCCGAGCTATTGGCCTCTTCGCCGGGGATCGCCTTGCAGTACGGGCCGACAGAGGGGATCGCAGAACTGCGCTGTCAGGTAGCGGAACTCATGAGTAGCAAAGGTGTGAGGTGCAGCGGTGACCAGGTACTCATCACCTCAGGGTCCCAGCAGGCCCTGGACCTGATCGGTAGGGTCTTCCTGAATCCAGGCGATCTGGTGCTCATGGAAACTCCGGGATATATAGGAGCTTTGGGGGCTTTGAAGGCATACCAACCAATCTTCGAAGGTGTCCCCTTGGACGAAGATGGCCTTAGGGTGGATGTATTGGCCCAGCGCCTGGAGGAGTTGGCAAGTGAAGGGAAGTCGCCGAAGTTGTTGTACACCGTTGCCACTTTTCACAATCCCACAGGGGTGACGATGAGCATGGAACGGAGACGGCACCTAGTCCGGCTGGCGGAGAAATACCGTTTTCTGATAGTCGAGGATAACCCCTATGAAGAAATCTTCTTTGAGGGGGAACCGGTCTCGTCGATTAAGTCGCTGGATACCAGTGGTTTAGTAATATACTTGGGTTCTTTTTCCAAAATCTTTCTGCCTGGTTTGCGAGTAGGCTGGGTGACAGCGGAACGATCTATGGTCGAGAAATTAGCTATAGCCAAGCAATCCATGGACCTATGTGGGAGCACTTTGGGACAGAAAATTGTTTCTACTGCAATCAAGCGGGGTTTTTTCTCTCGCCACATTCCGGCACTCCGGTTTTCCTACCGAAAAAAGAGGGACGTCATGCTGACATCTCTGGAAAGGTTTGCTCCGGAAGGAGTGGTGTGGACCCGGCCGCAGGGAGGTTTCTTCGTTTGGTTGACTCTGCCTGAAAGGATGGATGCCAAGGTCATTCTTTCAGAGGCAATCCATAAAAAGGTAGCCTACGTCTGCGGCAGTGGTTTCCATTTGGACGGTGGAGGCCACAACACTATCCGCCTAGCCTTTAGCCAGAACACTGAGGAACAGATAAGGGAAGGAGTCCGCCGCCTGTGTCTGGTATTGAAGGAAAACCTAGGCGGCAGAGAAGTAGGGGTTGCCCGTGCAGTGTAAGTACTGCCTTGACGGCCAGGCGAGATATAGACCGAAGCGGGCCAGGGGAGAACTATGCATCCCGAGACTTAGTGAGATCTTCGACCCTCAACCCATATTGTCCAGACTCCAGGGGGTAAAGGAGTGCGAGCCCGCTGCCAACCATAATTTATAACTCGGACTGCAAAGCTATAGATTGAGGCGGACTAACTCCAGATCTCCTTTGACGGCCAGGCGGTCCTCCTTGATGGCTAGGGCGCCGGTGACGCCCGGGATTGTTACGGCCCATTCTACGGCTGGCTGCAGGTCACACGTCGCCAGGACCCGGTTTCCCATCGCGGTGGCGACGGCATCGGCCAGGGCTGGGTTGCGCGCCACAACCATAGCTGTGTCGGCAGTCCCGAAACTGAGGGAAGGCCCGACAGTGCCTGCCGAGGTGCAGACCCCGGCAGGCGTCTGGCAGGGACGCAGTTTGATCCCCAGCCGCCCGGAAAACGGAGATTCTCCTGCAAAAATAGCGATGACGCGGGGTTCGGTAGAGGCGATGTAAATGTCTCCGCCGTTTTCGACGATGACTTCGCTGGAATACGCCTTTAATTCCTCCCCGGTCTGCCAGGCGATGGCACCGGCCACCGCAGCCATGGGTCCAACGCCGGCCAGTTGGGCGGCTTGGGCCATGAGTTTTGCGATCCATGGCGACCAATCGGGGATAACCAGGGGTTCCAGGGCCCGCTGGAAAGAAGGCTGCTTTAATAAGAAAGTTTCCAGGGAAAGGCGGAGCTTTTTAACGCTTGCCTCAGTCAGGTGGCGTAGGCCCTCTACCTCATGAGGGTCGGCTTTTATCCTTACCAGCAGATCGGTTTCCTTGACTGTCACCGTGAAGCTGGCCAGACACCCGTCGTCTTTGGTCCAGGCCCGGTAATACCGGTCAATGTAGGATTGAGGACGTGTAATAGCCATCAGAATGTCTCCTTCAATATACCCAAGGGGCAGGCGGTAGTGCAAAGCCCGCATATGATGCACTTACTCTGGTCGAAAGAAAGCTCCCAGGAGTCAAGATCGAGGGCCAGCGCCTTTGGGCGGCAGACTGCGGTACACGCGCCGCAATGGATGCACTCTTTCTCATTCCAGGAGATGGCCCTGGCCAAGGTCTCCACCTGGACTCCCTGGGAACGCAGGAAATTAATCCCCTGTTCTACTTGTTCCAAGGAGGAATTGCCAATTTCCAGGATCAACTTTCCTTCTTCATTCGGGGTGATGCGGGCAAAGAGGATGTTGATGACGAGGTCGAATTCCTTCACCAGAGAATAGGTGAGGGGTTTTCCCGCAAGGCCAGCGGGGAAAGTGATCAGGACGCGTCTCGTGGCCATATTAATCCTCCTTTTCTTCCGGGATGGTTGGCAGTGAGCGGACTGGTTCGGTCAGGGTAAACTCTCCCGACAGGATCCGGTCTTTAAGAACCGATGCTATTTCCCGAGCTTTAACGATACTGCTCAAGGGAGCAGTAGGAACAGTTTTCCCATTTATGGTGACGGAGCCTGTTCTGAGCTGTGCATATGTCACCTGTCCCAGTACTGGACGGGACAGCTCCGGTACCCCGTAATCGAATATTTTGGTTACGATGTCTTCGTCCCGCACAGCGAGGTTCAGAGCCATATCCTTGTCAAGGACGGGGATAGGCACGCCGATGCCGACATAGAGGGAGACCCCGTAATTATGGAAGAACGCTGCCTTCAGAAAGCGGTGGTCCATTTCTTTGAGGTTACCAATGAGGGCCAAGGTTCCGGCAGCACCCACGGGAATGCCCCTTTCAGTCCGGGGAGCACCGGGATTATGCTGGGTCCCCTCCCAGGCAACGAAGCCTTCCGCTCCTGCCAAGAATACCTTGGTCCCAATGCCGATGGTCCGATAATAGGGGTCATTTAACAAAGGGCTCAGTTTACCTGATGTGGAGTAGGTGACATTCCCGTACCTGGGCAGCAGGGAACCCATGTAGGTATGGATTACCCGATCGGATCCGTTGGATGCTGCCCCGTAGTTCTGATAAGCGTTGCGGGGGTTGAATAAGTAGGCTTGGTTTAGGTCGGACAGGTGAAACCAGGACTCTATTTCTTTTCTGGGGTAACAATCAGTACCTTGGGATGTGGCCTTGAGGCGCACTTTCTCCCCCTTGACCAGAGCTTCGATTACGAATGCGCCGCCGTAGGTGGGATCAGTTTGCGAGGGTTCGGTGGCGCCGAGGAACACATCCATGGCAGCCAGGCCACCGTATGCGGGAACATCGTTTAACGTGACCCGGCTCAGCTTCATCGGTGGGTCGGTGTGTTTGAAGTTGAAAAAGGCACCTGATGAGCACATGGCGCCAAAGGTTGCTGTGGTTACCACGTCTACTTTACGGGCGGCGCTATCTACACCCTCCTCATCCACCACCTCGAGAAACTCCTCTTTGGTCAAGACCACTGCTTTACCACGCTTAATCCGGCTGTTTATCTCCTCAATACTCCTGGCCATACGGCACCTCCTCAACTTGATACCAAAAAGAAAGCACCTTCCTGCAGATACAAAAGGTGCTGGTTAGCTTGCTTCTCATTTCTCAGGAATCTTCCTGCAGGACTTGGCACCGGTGCACATAGGTGTCGGTTGCCGAGGTTTCATTGGGCCAGTCCCTCCGCCTCTCTCCATGAGAACGTTATCAAATTATTAGCACTGATTCTACTACCAAACGCGACGGATGTCAATGTTTTTTTCCTCTTCCCACGTTTGCCTTGATTTTTATTTTTAGGTAGGGTAAAGTTAAGGAACAACAAGTAGGGGGGCATATGGTAAATGAAGCTGAAAGTAAGAGACCCCGTTAGTGGGTACACCCACTTGGCCGGGGTCTTCCTGTCTGTCTTGGGGTTAGTTCTACTAGTTTATCATGCGGCTATCAGCGCTTCGGCCTGGCATGTGGTCTCATTCGCAATTTTTGGAACCAGCTTGATCCTGCTGTATACAGCCAGCACCCTATATCACCTGCTGCCGGTATCGGAGAAAGGCACCCGGGTTCTCAGGCGGATTGATCACATGATGATCTACGTCCTGATTGCCGGGACATATACTCCTATCTGCCTGGTGCCGCTACGGGGAGGGTGGGGTTGGAGCTTTCTCGTGACCATCTGGGTTATCGCGGTAACTGGGATTATCCTTAAAGGAGTATGGTTTAACGCTCCCCGGTGGCTCTCAACCCTTTTCTACACTGTTATGGGCTGGCTGGTGGTGATTGCATTTCTTCCCCTTGTAAAGTCGGTCCCTGTGGCTGGGATCGGTTGGCTGGTGGCCGGCGGCATCCTGTATACCATCGGTGCGGCCATTTATGGCTTAAAGTGGCCAAGGGGTGTCACCTTATTCGGGTTCCATGAGATCTTTCACCTTTTTGTTTTAGCTGGCAGCTTCTGCCACTTCTGGGTAATGTACAAGTACATCCTGTATCTGAAATAGCTAGCGTAAAAAGGCATTGGTGACCAGTATGTTGACTGGGTCCGTTTTGGGGGGAATCATTATAAGCAGGGAGAGGAATGGCTGTGGAGGACAAAAGTAAATCGATTGGGCGATTGATTTCCATTTTACACCGGCATACTCAAATATATTTCAGAAGAGAGCTGGGACCTTACGGAATAGGTAAGGGACAGTTCATTTTCTTGGCAGCCCTTTTTGAACGTGACGGCGTAAGCCAGGAATACCTGTCAAATCGACTTCTTATAGATAAGGGAGTAACGGCACGGGCGATCCAAAAACTGGAGGAAGCCGGGTATGTAATAAGGGAGGTTGATCCAGACGATAAGCGGGTAAATGTGATCTGTCTTACTAAAAAGGCTTTGGAATTAAGAACAATTTTCAAAGAAGTGGCAGAACGGTGGACAAACATGTTGACCTCTGACTTTAGTGAAGAAGAGAAAGAATTAGCATTGATGTTACTTAGAAGAATGGCGGAAAACGTGGCATATCTAAGAACTGATATGCGAACCAGGCCTAAAATAGATTAATACAGTTATGAGGCAAACGCAGAGAGCCCGATTGCTTTCAAGGTCTCTTACCTGCAGTTGGCTCACAACGTCTGGGATCCCAAAGCGGGTTGTGCGGTGGGTCTGATGTGGAGCGTGTATATAGGTTGCCTTTTTCCTGAGTTTGCCTTGATCCTATAGGAGTCCTATAATAGGACTATAGGGTTGTGGGGTGAAGCATTTGCACAGGAGACTCGCCTATCCAGCAATTGTTTT
The DNA here is from genome assembly GCA_017656135.1 of Bacillota bacterium. Taxonomy (GTDB): domain Bacteria; phylum Bacillota; class UBA5301; order UBA5301; family UBA5301; genus JACDOJ01. The sequence goes on from JACDOJ010000002.1 coordinate 40,075, forward strand.
GGCCTTGCTCGTGATTTTGGTTGGCATCGGTGTCAGCACTTTCCAGACCAAACCGGCGGGTCAGTCTGTGAGAGTGGAAATACCTGCCGGCGCTTCCAGTGCCGAAATTAGTCAGATCTTGGAAGAGGCCGGAGTAGTCAGTGATGCCTGGATTTTCAGGGCCTATGCCAAACTGGCCGGTGTTGAGGGAACCCTGAAAGCCGGGCATTATCAGTTGGAAACCGCGATGCCGGTGATCCAGCTGCTGAGGGTTTTGGTGAAAGGAACCCCGGAAACCATTGCGGTGACCATCACTGAAGGCCAGACCCTCAAGGAAATAGCACGAACTTTGGAAGAAGCCGGAATCGTCAACGCAGTCGAGTTTCAACGCTTGGCCTATGACCCCAAGTACGTTCTAGGGGATGAAATGCCCCACTGGCTTTTGGGGGCCAAGTCGCTGGAGGGTTTTCTCTTTCCGGATACCTACCTCTTTGCTCCAGGGCAAGGCGCCCGGGAAGTCCTGCGGGTGATGTTCAAACAGTTTCTGGCCAAGACCGAGGAGCTCAGGGAGAAGAGCCCGTATGTGGCCCAGCTGGGAGTAGTACGGTGGGTGACTTTGGCCTCCATTGTGGAGAAAGAGGGCAGGCTCCCTGAGGAACTTCCCATCATCGCTTCGGTCTTTGCCAACCGATTGGAGCGTGGTATGTACCTTCAGTCCTGTGCTACGATCCAGTACGCGCTGGGAAGGAGGAAACCGCAGCTCACCGAAGAAGACCTGCAGGTGGATTCACCCTATAACACCTACAAAAACGGCGGGTTGCCCCCGGGACCCATTGCGAGCCCAGGGCTTTCTGCCCTTAAGGCCGCTGCCTACCCAGCAGAAACCGATTACCTGTACTTCGTAGCTAAGGGAGACGGTTCCCACATCTTCTCCAAGAACTACCGGGAACACCTCAGGGCCAAAACCCAAGCCGAGAAAGGAACAGAGTAGGATGGCAAAGAAACCCATAGAACTTCTGGCCCCGGCCGGGAACATGGAAAAACTGCAGGCAGCGGTATACTACGGTGCCGATGCCGTCTATTTTGCCGGCCCCTCCTTTGGCCTTAGAGCCTTTGCTCCTAACTTCAGCTGGCTTCAATTAGCAGAAGCTATTTCTTTTTGCCACCGCCATGGGGTTAAGGCCTACATTACAGTGAATGTCTACGCCCACAATCAAGATCTCGAGGGACTCCCTTCCTACATTCGGCACCTGGCTGAAAGCGGGGCCGATGCGGCGATTGTGGCCGACCCTGGGGTGCTTTCAGTTGTCAAGGCTGAGGCTCCCCAGCTGCCTGTGCACCTCAGTACCCAGGCCAACACCACTAATAAGCTCTCTGCCCGGTTTTGGCAGGAGCAGGGTGTGAGCCGGGTGGTCCTGGCCCGAGAGCTCACCAGAGGGGAAGTCACTGAGATCGCCAAAGCCGTTCCCGACTTGGAGCTGGAGGTTTTCGTCCATGGAGCCATGTGCATCTCCTACTCCGGGCGCTGTCTTTTGAGTAAGTTCATGACCGGCCGGGATGCCAACAAGGGAGAGTGCGCCCAGGTCTGCCGCTGGAACTTCGCCCTGGTGGAGGAGAAGCGACCCGGGGAGTATTACCCCATCGCCCAGGATGAACGGGGTACTTACATCTTGAACTCACGGGACCTCTGCCTGCTGGAGTACCTGCCTGAGCTGGTGGAGGCCGGAGTTCGCTCTTTTAAGATCGAAGGCCGGATGAAGAGCGTCTACTATGTGGCCACGGTGACCAAGATCTGGCGGGAGGCCATCGACTCCTATCTGACCGACCCCGATTCTTTTCAGGTTAAAAAAGAGTGGCTTGAGGAGTTGGGCAAGGTGAGTCACCGCCCCTACACCAGCGGTTTCTGGGCCAGCGGGGGAGGGGAGCCCAGGCCTGCTCTGACCCATTTAGAAACCAGTAAATACTTGCGGAGTTATGACTTTGTTGGCCTCGTGACCGGCGTGGACCCTGGAACCGGCGCGTTTGAAGTAGAGGCCAGAAACCCCATCGACCGGGGAGACCGGCTGGAAGTAGTCTCTCCCCGCGGTCCTGTCCAAGAATTCATCTTCCCCTTGGAGCGGGTCAACCCTAACCAGACCTTTACCCTCTCCTATCAAGGATTATTCGCCAATCCTCCGCAAGTCTGGAGTTTGCTCAGGCGGGCCAAAAAAAGTTAGTCGCCTATTTTTATTTCGGTTCAGCGGACTGGCACTTTCCGTATTTAGGGCACATAAGATGGTTTGGACCTTTAAATTAGGGGTGAACCATCATGTTGCCCGTATTCATTATTCTTGCAGTTTTATCCCTGTTAGAAGGCGCTGTCTTTCTGGTTTCCCACGTCGCCAACAGCAACGTCTTCCCCCAGCCCCTATCTCCAGAGGAAGAAGAAAAGTGCCTGAACCGGATGAAAGCCGGGGACCTGGAAGCCAGAAACATACTGGTGGAACGGAACCTACGCCTGGTAGCCCACATTGTCAAGAAGTTTGACAACACCGGTCAGGATGCTGATGATCTGATCTCCATTGGTACTATCGGTCTGATTAAGGCCATCGGTACTTACGACCAGAGCAAGAAGACCCGCTTGGCCACGTATGCTGCCCGCTGCATCGAAAACGAAATCCTGATGTACCTACGCTCCAATAAGAAGACCAAAAGTGAGGTCATGCTGCATGAGCCCATCGGCTCCGATAAGGAAGGTAACGAGATCACCCTTATTGATGTCCTTGGTACTGAGCACGATGTGGTGGTTGAAACGGTGGAAAACGAGATTGAAAAGGCGAAACTCCGGGAGAAGCTAAAGAATTTGACCAAACGGGAGCTCAAAGTCTTAGAGATGCGTTTCGGGTTGATTGACGGGGTTAGATACACCCAAAGAGAGATAGCCAAAAAGCTCGGGATTTCCCGTTCTTACGTCTCCCGCATCGAGAAAAAGGCCATAACTAAGCTGCACAAAAATCTGTGCGCCGATTTGTAGGTTGTTGGTAATCTAAGGTTAATTACGGTATAATAGCTCTGGGGCTCATACCCAGGGTCTTTGTTTTGGAAGGAGGAAGGCTTTTTTGGTTTTGCGCAAATTCTGCCCGAACCAGCATGTTGACTCCCTCGCCGGCATTGACCTGGAAGCACTGGCACAGGCGGGGATCAAGGGCATTATAGTTGATGTAGATAACACTTTGGTGGAGTGGGATAAAGAGGTTTTAAGCGAGGCCAGCGTGAGCTGGGTCAAGCGGGCCAAAGAGCTGGGGCTGGGAGTCTGTATCGTCTCCAACGGCAAAGAGGAGCGGGTCGCAAGGTTCGCCGGGGAGCTGGAGGTTCCCGGTTTTGCCAAGGCCATCAAGCCCCGGAAGAAGGGCTTTCTCAAGGCTTTGGAAGTCTTGGGAACCAAACCGGAGGAAACCGCCATTGTCGGTGATCAGCTTTTCACTGATGTCCTCGGAGGCAACCGTACTGGCTTGTACACGATTTGGATGACCCCCCTCAGTGACAAGGAGCTCTTCAGCACTAAGTGTATGCGCCGACTGGAGCAGCAGATAACCCGCAAACTGGAGGAGAGAGGTATGCTCTGCCGGGAGACCAGCCGAGATGAGGAGAAAGCCGGATGACCCACAAAGTAGGAGAGATCTGCCCTGGCTGTGGCGTCCCCTTTCAAGAAACCCGGCCTGACCAGCCCGGTTACCTCCCACCGGGAGTGCGGGAAAGCCGTCCGGGCGAGGAACTGATCTGCCGGTCTTGCTATCGCCTGGCCCACTACGGTGAGTTTCTGCCCAGAGAGAATTGGAGTGACGAGGAGTACCATCAGGTCCTGAAGGAAGCTTTGAGCCTGGCGGATCTGGCCCTGGTCATTATCGATCTCTTAGATTTCGAGGGTAGCTGGTGGCCGGCGATTTGGGATGAGATTCCTGCCGAAATGCCGGTGGTTTTCATCGGTAACAAAGTGGACCTGCTGCCGAAGGTGGCCCAGCCCGAGGAGATCAGGGACTGGCTGGCAGGCCAAGTGAAAAGAACCGGCAGGAAGATTCAGAAGATCATTCTGACCAGCGCCAAGACCGGAGAAGGCTTTGAGGAACTGGAAAAGATCGTCGCTGCCTCCGGTAGCACAGCGGTGATCGGTGCCACCAACACCGGCAAATCCTCTTTAGTCCACAGACTCATGGCCGGCACCGGTTCCAGGAGAGCCCCGGTGGTTTCAGCTTTTCCCGGGACCACTTTAGGGGTGATTCCGGTGCAGGTACGTGGGGAGAACCGGACGCTTTTAGATACCCCAGGCTTGATCCCGCCTGGGCGCCTCAGTGACTACTACTGCTCCCAGTGTGCCTCCCGGTTCATTCCGGATAAACCCATCACCAGCCTGCTTTATGAGCTTAAACCCGGCCAGAGCCTCCTTTTTGGCGCCGTGGCAGCCCTGACTTTGGAAGAGATGGCCCAGGGAGAGAGGGCGGTGCTCCTCTGTTATGCCCCCGGCGGGGTCAAGATCCACCGGACGAACAGCAGGCGGATCCCGGAGATCTTCGAGCATGCCGGAGACTGGCTGGTACCGCCGTGTCGGGAGTGTTCCGTCCCGGAATACGCCAACTGGGACCGGGTTTCCGTTGAGGTACCGGAAGGCCAGGACCTGGCTATCAGCGGACTGGGCTGGATCAGCCTGCGTAAGACCGGCGCCCGGCTCAAACTGGAGCTCTTGCCGGGAACCCGTTTCCGGACCCGGCCGGCTCTGATTGGTCCCCGGTAACTTCCTGAACCGGAAATCGATTCCTCTTAGGTATATTATTTCCCCCTTCGGACATATACTGAGATATCAGACCTGTCCAAAAGGGGGATTTTTTCTATGTCTGAACCCATTAAAATCGTTGAACTGATGCCGCTTCCGGAATCTAGCCGTTTTCGCAGCCGTTCCGCCCAGTTTCTGCGGATGGTGAAATTGGCAGTGGGCAGGGTGCGCAGGGGTCATCCGGAGTTGGAAGGGACCTCCTTGTATGACATCGGAATCAGGCGGCTGCCTGAGGCCGGCAAACTGGAAGTGACCCTCTACTTCCGCCGGGACAGCGAGCAGAAGCAGGCCGGTGCCTGATTTCCGGGAGGGAATGATGGTTCAAAGTGGAAATATATTTTTGACTCGGTAAATTGGACATGCTAAGGGTAAATACCGAATCCTAATCGGATTCGGTTCTTTATGGAGGTTTGGCCATGGAGTGGACACAGGAGTCTTTAAGGCGAGTTTTGGCTAAAGCCCTGGAAAACGGAGGAGACTTCGCCGACGTTTATCTTGAAAATAGGCACTCCCTGCGAATGGTCCGAGAGAACCAGCAGCTTGACAAGGTCAGTATCGGTACCGACCGAGGCGCAGGTGTGCGGGTGGTTATGAGTGGTTCTACCGCCTACGCCTATACCAACGATCTGACCGAAGAGGGGCTTTTGGAGATCGCTGGGGTGGTGGCCAAAGCGGTGGAAAAGGGTGAACAAAAGAAGCTGAAACCTTTTCGGCAGGCGGAGAGCAATGTGCAGGTGGCACCGGCCATCGACCCCCGCCAGGTCAAGCTGGCTGGGAAGGCACAGCTTCTGGAGAAGGCGGATGAGGCGGCCCGGGCTGTGGATAAGCGGGTCACCCAGGTTTCCGTGGTTTACCGGGAAACCCTTCAAGATGTGCTCATCGCCAATTCCCGAGGCTACTGGGCTCAAGACAATCGGTGCCGGGTGGCGCTGGCGATTATGGTCATCGCCAAGGATGGCGAGATCATGCAGACCGCCTACGAATCCATCGGCGGCGCTGCCGGCTTCGAGCTCTTAGCTGAGGAATCGGTCCTGGAGGCAGCCAGAAAAGCCGCAGAGGTGGCCGTGCGGATGCTCTCGGCCAAACCGGCTCCCTCAGGGAAGATGCCGGTGGTCTTGGCCGCCGAGGCTGGTGGTACCATGGTCCATGAGGCCTGCGGCCACGGCCTTGAGGCTGACCTGGTTCAGAAAGGGGTTTCCGTCTACGCTGGAAAACTGGGTGAGCAGGTGGCTGCCAAAGGCGTCACCGTCATTGATGATGCCACTTTGCCTAATCACTACGGTTCCTACCGCTATGATGACGAGGGGATCCCGGCCCAGCGCACGGTGTTGATTGAAGATGGGATCCTTAAAGGGTACATGTACGATCTCTTGACCGCCGAGAAGGATGGGGTGGAGTCTACCGGCAACGGCCGACGGGAATCCTATCATCACCGGCCCATCCCGCGGATGTCCAATACCTTTATCGCTCCAGGTACCGACAAGGCCGAGGATATCATCGCCGATACCCCTTATGGCCTTTATGTGACCAAGATGGGCGGGGGGCAGGTGAATACCGCCACCGGTGATTTCGTCTTCGAGGTGTCGCAGGGTTTTCTGATCAGAGATGGGGCTGTGGCCGAGCCGGTCAGAGGAGCCACCCTCACCGGCAACGGGCCTGAAGCTTTAAAGCTCATCGACCGGATCGGGAACGATCAGGGTTTCACCATTGGAACTTGCGGCAAGAACGGCCAGGGAGCTCCGGTCTGTGATGCCCAGCCCACCATCAGGATCAAGGAGCTGGTTGTAGGCGGTATTGCCGATGAGGAGGATGCCCAGTGAGTACAATTTTAGATTTGGCCCAGCAGGCAGTGGAGATCGCCAAGTCTCAAGGAGTCAGCGAGGTCGAAGCTTACTCCAGCCAGGTGGCTGAGTTAGAGGTGGAGGTCAGCGACGGGCAGGTGGAAAACCTGCAGAAGGCGGAGGAGACCGGTCTCAGCCTCCGGATTTTAAAGAACGGCCGCTTAGGTTTCGCATATACTAACGATTTGAGCCGCCAGGGTCTGGAAAGAGCCGTCCAGGAAGCGATAGAGATCACTCAGGTAGTCCCCGAGGATAGGTTCTACTCCTTTCCTGACCCCATAGACTACGAACCCCTTGATCTTTTGGACCGGGAATATAGTCGGGTTCCGGTGGAAGAGAAGATCGAGCTGGCTAAGGAGATCGAAGCCGCGGCCAGGGCCTATGACTCCCGGGTGCGGAAGGTCAGAATGGCCCAGTACTCAGAGCGGTTTTACGAGGTCGCTATAGCCAACTCCCACGGCTTGGCCATCTTCTACCAGGTGACCGGTTTTTCCGGGAGTACCATGGCGGTGGCCGAGGCTGATGGGGTCTCCGAGACCGGCTGGGGTTTTGATTTTGCTCACCGGCTAAAGGAGCTAGATCCCAAAAGAATTGGGGAAGAGGCCGCCAGGCGCAGCGTCGAGATGCTGGGCGCCAAGAGAGTTGCCAGCCAAAAGGCGGATATCGTCTTGGACCCGGTGGTCGGAGCGGAGTTTTTAGGTGTTATCGCCCCGGCCCTCACCGGTGAGGCGGTCCAGAAAGGGAAGTCCCTCTTCTACGATAAAGTGGGTCAGGAGGTGGCCTCTAAAGTAGTGAACATCGTGGATGACGGGCGCCAGGTCCAGGGAGCGGCAGCGGCACCTGTGGATGATGAGGGGGTTCCCACCGGCCGGACCCAATTGGTGGCTGAGGGGAAGCTCCAGGGCTTTCTGCACAGTATCTACACCGCGGGTAAAGCTGGGGTAGAGCCGACGGGAAACGGCTTGCGCAGTTCCTACCGGGGAAGGCCCGAATCCAGCCCCTCCAACATCTACCTGGTGCCTGGGGACAAAGGGGGCGAACAGATTATCTCAGAGGTCCAAAAAGGCCTCTATGTGACCAGTGTCATGGGGATGCACACAGCCAACCCCATCTCCGGAGATTTCTCCCTGGGGGCTTCAGGCCTCTGGATTGAAAACGGCGAGATTGCTTATCCGGTCAGAGGTGTGGCCATTGCCGGCAACATTGTTTCTTTCCTGAAGTCGGTGGTGGAGGTCGGCAGCGACCTGCGGTTCACCGGTTCCTACGGCGCCCCGACCGTGAGGGTTTCGGGGATCTCTATCAGCGGTTAAGTTTACCCTTTGAGGTGGTAATTAGTGATCACTGGCAGCACAAGGGTGGTTGGACTGCTCGGCCACCCTGTTCGACATTCACTCTCGCCTATTATGCACAACGCAGGGTTTCAGGCGGCCGGTTTAGACTGGGTTTATATCCCTTTTCCAACTGCTCCTGAACACCTGGAGGAAGTTTTGGCAGGCCTTTACCACGTTGGGGTAGCCGGCCTCAATGTCACGGTGCCCCACAAAGTTGCCGTCGTGGATCACTTGGCCGGGCTCACCGAAGAAGCCCTGCGGATCGGGGCCGTTAACCTCCTCATTCCCTCACCTCAAGGTTGGATTGGGGACAACACCGATGGCCAGGGGTTCATCAGGGCGCTGACCGAGGCCGGCTTTGAGGCCGAAGGGAAGCGGGTCTTGCTGCTTGGGGCTGGAGGTGCCGCCAGGGCGGTGGCCCATGCCCTACTGGCTGAAGGTGCAGCAGGTTTGGTGATCTCTAACCGGACCTGGGAAAACGCCAAGGACCTTGAGGCTGAGCTGGATCCGTACTACTCCGATGCGGAGTTGGATATCGTCCCTTGGAAAGAGCGCAATGATCCCGGACTGCTTATGGAAACGGACCTGATTGTGAACACTACGGTAGTTGGAATGCACGCCAAGAAGTCCGACCCCCCTTTGCTTCACTTCTCTGAGCTCTCTTCAGACCACCGGCCTTTTGTGGCGGATATCGTTTACACTCCCCTGGAAACCCCGCTCGTCAGAGAGGCCAAAAAGCACGGGCTCCCGGTGTTGACCGGGGAGAAGATGCTGCTCTACCAGGGGGTCATGTCCTGGGAGGCCTGGACGGGGCAACCGGCTCCGATCCAGGAGATGGTCAAGGCTTTGGTTTGGGCCCTGGAACGCTAGAGGGATTTGTTGCCGGCTTGTCGAAGAGTTTTACATTCTTCGCAGGGGGGAAACCGCCGTGGCAAGAGAACCTAGATTACGGAACCTGATGGAGGATATGGTATTAAAACTCCTGCCCGAGGTGGCCAAGGAGTACCCTGAGGTCTGTTCCTGCCCAAAGTGCCGACGGGACGTGGTGGCTTTGGCCCTGAACGAACTGGGTTCCAAGTATGTCACCAGTTCTCAGGGAGAAACCAGAGCCCGGGTGGAGTTAGAGAGCCGACAGGGGCAGATCGATATTTGGCTGGCCCTGAGAGCCGCTTTTCAGCAAGTGGCTAAAGTACCTCATCACCAACGGGACTAGGAGTGAAGAAATTAGATGTTGCGTTTTTTGACAGCAGGAGAGTCCCACGGACCGGCGCTTTTAGCGATCATCGAAGGGCTGCCTGCCGGAGTGTCCATTGATGTTGACGCCATTGATCAGGAGCTGGCCCTCAGGCAGCGGGGAGCCGGACGGGGAGGTCGGATGAAGATCGAGAAAGACCGGGTCAAAATCCTCTCCGGCCTGCGTTTTGGTCGAACTTTGGGCTCTCCGGTGAGTCTAATGATTGAAAACAGGGATTGGGTCAACTGGCAGGAGGTTATGAGTCAGACGCCTCTTCCGGACGAGCCAGCCCCGCTCGAGGAACCCCGGCCTGGGCACGCAGATTTAGCCGGGGTTTTGAAGTATAAGCACGCAGATTGCCGCAATGTCTTGGAACGGGCCAGCGCCAGGGAGACTGCGGCCAGAGTGGCGGTGGGGGCCGTAGCCAAACAGTTCTTGGCCAACTTTGGCGTGCAGCTGGGCAGTCAAGTGCTCAGGATCGGATCAAAATCCACTGACAAGAGGCTCATCTCTCCTGATGAGATGGCCGAGGTCAGAGCCTCTGATCTGCACTGCTTGGACCGGGATGCCGCCAAAGAGATGCGGTCTCTTATCGACCAGGCTCGCAGTCAAGGCGAAAGCCTGGGGGGCGTTCTTGAGGTGCTGGCCTGGAATGTTCCGGTGGGGCTGGGCTCCCACGTCCACTGGGACCGGCGTCTGGACGCCCGGCTGGCAGCTGCGGTGATGAGCATCCCCGCCATCAAAGGGGTGGAGATTGGCGACGGGTTTGATCTGGCCGGGCGGCTGGGCTCTAAAGCCCACGATCCCATCTATTACGATGAGGAGGGCGGGTTTTACCGCGAAACCAACCACGCCGGCGGGATCGAAGGAGGAATTTCCAACGGTTCTCCCATCAGACTGGTGGCCGCCATGAAACCTATTCCCACTTTGATGAGCCCCCTTCCTTCAGTGAACATCCGCACTAAAGAGGCCGTCTCAGCCTCTCGGGAGCGAAGTGATGTCTGTGCGGTGCCGGCGGCGGCAGTGGTGGCTGAAGCCGTCGTCGCTTGGGTTCTGGCCCAGGCTCTCGTGGAGAAGTTCGGTGGGGATCACTTGGAGGATACCTTGGCTGCCTATGCCAGTTACCGGAGGAGGTTGGCCTCAGATGTTCAGGAATAAGCCCAACATCGTGCTGGTGGGCTTCATGGGGGCCGGAAAGAGCACCATCGGTAAGGCCTTGGCCGAACTGCTGCACCGCCCTTTTGTGGATACTGATGAGTTAATCGTGGAGAAAGCCGGGCTAAGCATCCCGGAGGTCTTCGCTCAGAGGGGTGAGGCGGCTTTCCGAGAGCTAGAAGCCGCTGTCATCCAAGAGGCAGCCCAAAGAGAAGGCGCGGTCATCGCCGTCGGTGGGGGCAGTGTCACCCGGGTGGAGAGCCTCATGAACTTGCGGCAGAAAGGGGTTCTCGTCCACCTTGCCCCCCCTTTTGAACTGATTTTGCCTCGAATTATGTCTGATCCCGAACGACCCATGGCCGCTTTAGGTGAGGAGGGGCTCCGGCGCCTGTACCAAGAGCGGGCCCAGTGGTACAACCTGGCAGATTACGAGTTTTCCTACGGGGCAGAGGATTCACCTGCTGAGGTGGCGAAGAGAATCGCCAGCCTCTTAGCCAGGGATAGCTTGACTTTCACTGTAAAGGCCAAAACCCGGAGCTACTCCTATTTGTTAGGCTCGGACTTTACCTTCCAGACTGAGCTGGCGAATCTCCGAAGGGCCACCTCAGCCAAGGCTCTTCTGGTCACTGACACCACCGTAGGTGAGCTCTACGGAGCAGAGGTCAGCCAGATCCTCTCGGGGCTGGGCTGGCAGGTCAAGGTGGTGAGTTTCCCCAGTGGAGAAGGGGCCAAGAATCTACAGAGCGTTGAGGCCATCTGGGAGGCCGGTTTCGACTTTGGTTTGGACCGAAAGAGCGTCATTTTTGCTTTGGGTGGAGGGGTCATCGGCGATTTGGCCGGGTTCGCTGCTGCCACCTTCATGCGGGGCATTCCCTTTGTGATTCTTCCCACCACCCTTTTGGCCATGGTAGACAGTTCCGTCGGCGGCAAGACTGGGGTCAACCACCGGCGGGGTAAGAACTTGGTCGGAGCCTTTCACCAGCCTTGGGGGGTTTACGCTGCTCTCAAAACCCTGGGTACTTTAGATGACCGCAACCTCGCCGCCGGCTGGGCAGAGGTGGTCAAATCGGCCCTCATCGGCGATCCAGCCTACTATCACCACTTGGCGAGTTCTAAGCCTTCCTTGAGAGATGTGGAGCACCAGGCGGAGGCCATCTTCCGCTCGGCCAAAGTCAAGGCTTCCATTGTAGCCCGGGATGAGCACGAGGCAGGGCTGCGCAAGCAGTTGAACCTCGGCCACACTCTGGGTCACGGCTTGGAGCAGGCCCTGGGTTACGGCACTTGGCTGCACGGGGAGGCGGTCAGCGTGGGGCTGGTTTCGGAGGCTTGGATTGCCGGGAAGTTGGGCCTGGCCAAGCCGGAGTTAGCTAATGAGCTGGCCGCGCTCTTGGCCCACTATGGGCTGCCGGTGAGTTGGCCGGAAGGGTTAGAACTGGATGCGGTGATGGCTCCGATCCTTTTAGATAAGAAAAACACCGGCGGCCGGATCACCCTACTTTTGGTGGTCCGCCCCGGCCAAATCCAGGAAGTCGCTCTCTCCCAGCGGGATTACCGAAATCTACTCGCGGAATTCAGAGGTGAGAAGTTGTGTTAAAGATAGCAGTTATTCACGGTCCCAACCTCAACCTCCTGGGGACCAGGGAGCCTGAGGTTTACGGTACGATGACTTTGGCTGAGATAAATGAGGCTATTGGTGACAAAGCCACTGAACTGGGTCTAGAGGTAAAGATCGCCCAGTACAACAGCGAGGGGGAGATCATCACCGCCCTGCACCAGGCGGCCCAGTGGGCCGACGGGGTGGTGATTAACCCAGGCGCCTACACCCACTACAGCTATGCCATCAGAGATGCCCTGGCCGCCACTGGCCTCCCGGCCGTGGAGGTCCATCTCTCCAACATCCACGCCCGGGAGGACTTCCGCCGCACCTCGGTGACGGCTCCGGCCTGCCACGGGGTGATCACCGGCTTTGGGGCTTTAGGGTATTTGCTGGCTTTAGAGAGTTTTGCGCAGAAAGGGGAAGTGGTATGAGCCGGCTTGCGAGACTGCGGGAGAAACTGGCGGAGAAGGGTCTTGACGGTTTTTTGGCCTTCAAAATCGAAAACGTTTTTTATTTATCAGGTTTTACCGGTGACACCGGAGCCGTTCTGATCACCGCTGATGCGGCCTATTTCTTTGCGGATTCCCGGTTTCAGCTGCAGGCGAGCCAAGAGGCCGAGGGTTATGAGGTTGTACCGGTGGAGCGCAGCTACTTCGGGAGCATCGCCGAATTCATCTCCGGCCGTTCTTTGAAGCGCATCGGAGTGGAGGCCAACCACCTGACAGTCGGGGGGTTCCAGAGCCTCCAAGAGAAGTTGGGCGAGGTTTGTACTCTGGTGCCCGAAGACCAGTTGATCGAGGGCCTCAGGATGGTTAAGGAGCCTGGTGAACTAGATATACTGAAAAAGGCTGTAGAGCTCACAGAGGAGGCCTTCAGCCGCTTGCAGCCTCTGATTGTTCCGGGAGTAACCGAGGAGTACCTCCGGGTGGAGCTGCTCAAGCTCATGTACGAGCAGGGTTTCACGGGCCCCAGCTTTGATTTCATCATCGCCAGCGGCGAGCGAGGTGCTCTGCCCCACGGAGTGGCTTCCCAGAAGGAGATTCGCCGGGGCGAGCTGGTCACCTTCGATTTTGGAGGCATCTACAAGCACTATTGTTCTGATATGACCCGGACACTGGCGATAGGCGAGGTGGATTCGGAGCTCAAGGAGATTTACGAGGTGGTGCGGCAGGCGCAACAGGCAGCTGAAGAAGCGGCCAAGCCGGGAATGACCGGGGTCGAGCTGGATAAGGTTGCCCGACAGGTTATCGAGGAGGCCGGTTACGGCCAGTACTTCGGTCATGGTCTAGGCCACGGTGTCGGGCTGGAGGTGCATGAACTTCCCACTGCTTCGCCCAAAGGAGAAATCGCCTTGGAGCCCGGGATGGTCATCACTATCGAGCCCGGCATTTACATACCCGGCCGAGGTGGGGTCCGGATCGAGAATGAGATTGTCATTACCGAAGAGGGCGCCCAGTCTCTGAACCGCTTCCCTAAGGAACTCTTGAGTTTATAGAGGTAAGCAGGGAAACTTATCCTAATAAAGAATAAACCTAGAGGAATTCACACATTACAAGAATGAACCAGGAGGGGCTAACGTGATTTCGACCAATGATTTCAGGACCGGTCTGACCATCGAGATCGATGGAGAACCCTGGTCCGTCGTTGAGTTTCTACATGTAAAACCAGGGAAGGGGGCTGCCTTCGTCCGCACCAAGCTCAAAAACGTGAAAACCGGAGCAGTGCAGGAGCGCACCTTCCGGGCAGGGGAGAAAGTGCCCAAGGCCCATGTGGATTACAAGGAGGTTCAGTACCTCTACAACGACGGCACCGACTACTACTTCATGGATACCAACACTTATGAACAGTTCTCGCTTAATAAAGAACAGCTTGGAGATACTATTTACTACCTAAAGGAGAACATGCTGATCACAGTCTCTTACCACAAAGGGGTACCCATCGGCATCGAGCCGCCGAACTCTGTGGAGCTGACTGTGGTCCAGACTGAACCGGGTTTCAAAGGGGATACGGCTACCGGCGGCTCAAAACCGGCGACCTTAGAGACCGGTCTGGTGGTTCAGGTTCCCTTGTTCATTTCAGAGGGCGATGTGGTGAAGATAGATACTCGCACTGGGCAGTATCTGTCCAGGGCGTAAAACGCGAAAAGGAGCGATCATGATGAGTGCACGGGAAAAGGTTGCCTACCTGAGAGGCCTGATTGAGGGCTCTGATTTTACCGGAGGGGATGAAAAGGCCAGAAGCGTCTGGACTGCCGTCTTGGACGTCTTGGAAGAGCTCACAGAGGACGTCGAGGCCCTGGATATGGACCAGGCCGAACTGGAGAACTATGTGGATGCCATCGATGATGATCTCTCCTATTTGGAAGACGTCTTCTATGATGACGAGGAGGAAGACGAGGCCACAGTGGAGATTGAGTGCCCGGAATGTGGGGAGATAGTCTGCTTCGACGAGGATCTGCTTTATGAGGACGACGTCGAAGTGACCTGCTACAACTGTGGCGCCGTTGTCTACACCACCGATGACGAAGAGTACGTCGAGGACGAGGAATCTGACACCGAGGAATAATCTGACCTGAAAAATATACTCTTTACCGTGACCAGCCACTTTCGGCTGGTTTTTTCTTTGCATGACTCACTCATATTTTCCACTTTGTCCCCATAAACATTTCCTTAGAAGTCCTGGACTTGCTGTGGGGGCGGTGCATCTCAGTGAACATCGACTTGATTCTAGCCAACCTTGCGCCCAGTTTGCGGGGCCTAATTTTTTCTTTGCCTGAGAACATCTTGGAAACGCTGGAAGAAATCAGGCTGCGAAAGCTGCGGCCCTTGGCTCTCTCCTACAGAGGCAAAATAGCCTTCGTCACTGCCCGGGGAGAAATCACTTCAAATTCCCAGGAGGCTTATGTGGTTTCTCCGGAAGAACTGGAGCTGACGGTTCAAATTATCTCCAAATCCTCGCTGTACGCCTTCGCTGAGGAGTTGAAGAACGGTTTTTTAACTCTCCCCGGCGGGCACCGGGTCGGGGTCGGTGGCCGGTTTACCCTGGTAGACGGAAAAATTGCCGGCGTCAAAGAGATCGGTTCGCTGAACTTCCGCCTGGCCCGGGAGGTCACCGGCTGCACGGTTTCTCTCCTTCCCCAGCTGGTGGATCCTGGTGGGAAACCCTATAGCACCCTGGTGGTTTCTCCGCCTCAGTGCGGCAAGACCACCTTCCTCCGAGACTTGGCCTATCAGTTCAGCACCGGCGCGCCTAGCCTGGGCCTGGCCGGCTCCAAAGTGGTGATCGTCGATGAGCGCTCAGAGATTGCCGGGGTGTACGAGGGAATCCCCCAGATGAATGTGGGCTCCTCCACTGATGTGTTGGATGCCTGCCCTAAAGCCGAGGGGATTTTGATTGCGGTGCGCGCTCTCTCTCCGGATGTGATCATCACCGATGAGATCGGGACCTCCCGGGATGTGGAGGCCCTGCAGGAAGCGGTAAATAGCGGGGTTAGGGTGATGGCCTCTGTGCACGCCGGTTCCTGGCGTGAGCTGGAGGAGCGGCCCAGTCTCAAACCCCTCTTTGCCGAATCAACCTTCCAGCGAGCGGTTCTGCTCAGTCACCGCCGGGGGCCGGGAACGGTGGAGGGGATCCTGCGCCTGGACCGGCCAGAGCCAGAAGCAGGTGAGGTGGCTGAAGGTGCTTAGTTACAAGCTTCTAGGGGCCCTGTTGATCGTTGCCGCATCAACCGCGGCAGGGTACCGTCTGGCCGGAGCTTTGAGGCTTAGGGCCCACATCTTACAGGACCTGGTTTACGCCCTTCAGGCCCTGGAGACCGAGGTAACCACTTTACTTTCACCCTTGCCTGAGGCTGCCGCGAGGATCAGCCAAGGCGCCAGAACTCAACAAGTGGCCCACTTTTTCCGGATTTTCGGGAACAAGCTACGGACTGGTCAGGAAAGTACCCACGAGATTTGGGTTCGTACCGCCAGGCAGGTTTTGGGTTCTGCCGGGCTTGCGCCAGAGGATTTGGCAGCCATGGAGAGGTTAGGTCGGCACCTGGGCCGTTCTGATCGGCAGGATCAGCTGAAACACATCGCCAGGGCCAGGGCCGATTTAGAGGGCGCGGTGCAAAGAGCTAGGGAGCAATGGGAAACCTACGGCAGCCTCTACAAAAAGCTGGGAATCACAGCCGGTTTGATTATTGTGTTACTGTCCTGGTAGAAGGAGGATAAGATTCAGTGGATATGAACCTGGTCTTCCGAATCCTAGGATTCGGCATTTTAATTGCTGTTTTCAGTAGCTACCTCAAGGGCCTCGGCCGGGATGACCTGGCCCAGATGTTCACCTTGGCCGGGCTGGCCGTCATTTTGATGATGGTTCTCCAGCTGGTTCAGGAGCTGTTCCAGAGTATCCGAATGACTTTCCAGTTTTGAGGTGGTGGCATGGATATCCTGAAGGTGGCTGCGACCGGCTTGATTGTCGCCTGTCTCCTGGTGTACCTGCGGCAGCACCAGGGTGAGCTGGCAGTTCCCATCAGCCTGATGATGGGCGTCATCGTCTTTCTTTTAATCAGAGAGGAACTGGCTGCCGTCGTTTACCAGCTGGCCGAGTTGGCGTCCAGGGCCGGTCTTAACAATCTGTATCTGGAAACAGTCCTTAAAGTCATCGGCATTAGTTATCTGGTGGGTTTCGCTGCCGGGGCTTGCCGGGATGCCGGGGAAAAGGTCGTGGGAGAGCAGGTGGAGTTTGCCGGCAAAGTCTTGATTCTCTTTGTAGCAGTTCCGGTCATGCTGGCGGTGCTGGAGTCGATTTTGGATTTGCTGCCATAAACGGGGAGGGCGACTCTTGCAGCCTAGATTTCTGGCAATACTTGTAATCAGCATCATAGTCTGCTGCTCTCCTTTGGGCGTTCTGGCCGAGGAAGACAGCATCGAGCCAGGGGAGATCTACCGGTCTCAAGTAGAAGAGTTGGACCTGGCTGAACTGGAGCAGTTTTTGAGCGGTTTGGACAGAGAGGTCCAGGAGCTCTTACCCTCCTTGGATTTGAAATCGCTCCTTTCGGATCCTACCGGAAAGGGGTGGGGGAAGGTCTTTGTCGACCTGGGACAGGGTCTCTTGACCTATTTCTTCCGGGAGGTTTTGGCTAATACCAGGCTCATGGGGCAGCTCTTAGTGCTGGCGGTGGCCCTTTCCTTTTTAAGCCATCTACAGGGGGCCTTTGGGGATAAAACTTTCCGGGATCTGGCCTTGGCCGTTTGTTATCTGGTTTTAATCCTTTTAGGGCTGCGTAGCTTCAACCTGGCGATCGGTTACGGTTTGCAGGCCATCAACAATATGGTCAGCTTGATGCAGGCCCTTTTGCCTACTTATACCCTGCTGCTGGCCGGGGTCGGGGCTATGACCACCGCAGCACTTTTGAGCCCGATCATGTATGGGTTTTTGACCTTGATTACCAGTTTGATTAGCCGGATTGTCTTACCGCTGTTGTTTTTCAGTGTGGTGATCGGTTTAATCGGGAACATCTCCGGCCGGTTCACCCTTTCCAAACTGGCCGGGCTCTTTAAGCAGGGGGCCACGGTGACTTTGGGCCTGCTCTTCGCGTCTTTTTTAGGGGCCTCTGTGGTCAGAGGGGTAACGGCCCCGGTTACTGATGGAGTGGCCCTAAGGACCACCAAGTTTTTGGCCGGCTCCTTTGTTCCGGTGATCGGCAAGATGTACTCTGAGGCCATCGAGGTGGTGGTAGGCGGCTCTTTGCTACTGAAAAACGCAGTGGGAATCTTAGGCATCTTTTTGATCCTGCTTCTTTGCGCTCTGCCTATGGCCAAAATAACGGCGGTGCTTCTTGTTTACAAGTTTGTCAATGCGGTGGTCGAACCCATCAGCGACAGCCAGTTCACCAAGGGCCTCAGCCAGCTGGAGTCAGGACTGACTCTGCTCTTTGTGGTTGTCGCTGCGGTCTCCCTGTTCTTCTTCGTCAGTCTGACCATTATCATCGGCGCCGGGAACCTGGCCGTAGTGATGCGGGGGTGATTGCGGGATGCACGCAGTGAGCGAATGGATACGTACTCTGGCCTATCTGGTTCTGGCTGTAACTTTTCTGGAGCTCTTGGCCCCCCAGAACCAGATGAAGGGTTTGGTCAAGATAGTGATCGGTTTCTTCATCACCGCCGCTGTGGTCATGCCGGCGATCAACTGGATGCGGTCTCAGCGGGACTTGGAGGTTTTTCCCTTCTACCAGGAGTTCCAAGAAGCGGCGCCATCTTTTGGGCGCTGGGAGGTCTCCGAACCTGGGCAAAGGCAGGCCGAGGCTCTCTACCGGGCCGCCATTGGTTTAGAGGCCACCAGGCGGCTGCAGGCAGAAGGGATCCCGGCTCAGGTCCGGGTGGAGTGGTCATCCGAAGAGGGGATCAGCGCCGTCTACGCTGAGCTTACTGGCAAAGCCGATCCGGAAAAGGTGCGCTCTGTCTTGGCCGAGTTTTTAGGGGTTTCTCCCCAGCGTATTAGAGTCAAATATTAACCAATGGATGAGGTGAACAACATGTCAAGCTGGTCAAAGCTGGTTCAAGCCATTGGCACGAAAGGCCAGGGCCCAGGCAAGATGCCGACCTTTTTAATTGTGGCCCTGGCTGCACTGGGTTTTCTCCTAATCTTCGGGGCGGACTTCCTGGCTCCGGCAGAACCTTCTCTTCCTCAGGGGCAAACCGCCCCTCGGGCCCCGGAAATGAGCACCGAGTCTGAACCGGATTACGTGGCTCAGTACGAGGAGTCATTGCGGAAGACGGTTTCCGCCATTGCCGGGGTTGGAGAGGTGACAGTGGATGTCTTTTTGGCCTCTAGTCCCCGCAAGGAATATGCCCGGAGCACAGATGCCACTGAAAAGACTGTTCAGGACCAGTCCACCAGCGGTGCTGTTTCCAAGGTGACTTCGGAAGTCCGTAGCAACAGCCAAATTACCCTGCGCCGCGCGGGAACCTGGGAGGAGCCTCTGGTGGTGCAGACCTTCGCGCCCGCCATTCAAGGGGTGCTGGTCGTTGCTGAGGGGGCCGAGGATCCCCGGGTCCGGCTGGAACTTAGTCGGGCGGTTCAGACAGCTCTAGGAATTCCCGCCCACCGGGTTCGGGTAATGTCAAAGGAGGGACGGTAAATGGCCTGCCGTTTTGTGAACGGTCGTTATCTGATGATGGCTCTAGTGGTTATCTTGGGAGTGGCTATCGGGGTGGTGATTAAGACCGTCAATTACCGGCCACCGGTGGCCCAGTTCCATGAGCTGCCCGAGGCCGGAACCACTTCCCAGCCCCCGGCAGAGGTTTCCCAGCCGGAACCGGCGGAGACTGAGAGCGCAGCAGAACCTACCGCCGCCCGGTCTTACCCCTTACCGGCTATAGAACCGGCTGAGCCTGATCCCCAGGACCTTCTCGTAGAGTACACCCTTACCCGGGAGCAGAGCCGCAGCGCCCAACTGGAGTTGCTCAAAGAGGTGGCCTCTGACCCTGAGAGCTCTCCCATCGTCAAACAGGAAGCCCAGAAGCGCATACTGGACCTGGCCCGTCTTCAGGAGCTGGAGGTAAACTTGGTGGGGCTGCTGCAGTCTCAGGGTTTCACAGATCCGGTGGTGGTTGCCAGTTCCCACGGGGTGACCATCAGCCTCGGCAACAGTTTGACCAGTTCAGAGGCGGCCGCAGTGGGGAATCTCGTAGCCAAACTGAGCGGAATCGATCCGGAGAAAATCGTCATTCTGGAACGGGGGACTCTGTAAGAATCCTGTATACATCGGGTGGATTGGTTGACACCCCTGTTGCCCGAAAAGTATAATTTTTTAAAATCTAGTCGCTCAGGTGAGCAGCCTGAGCTTTTTTCTGAGTGCTTGAGGGTGAGAACATGGGAAAAATGATCAAAATAACCGATACGACCCTGCGAGATGCCCACCAGAGCCTCTGGGCTACCAGGATGCGAACGGTGGATATGCTCCCGGTGGCCAAAAAGATCGATGAGATTGGCTACTACAGCCTAGAGGTTTGGGGCGGTGCCACCTTCGACGTCTGCATGCGCTTTCTCGGGGAAGACCCTTGGGAGAGACTGCGGGCCCTGAAAAAGGTGGTCACCAAAACCCCCTTGCAGATGCTTCTCAGGGGCCAAAATCTGGTCGGTTACCGGCACTATCCTGACGACATCGTGGAGCGGTTCATTCACAAGGCGGTGGAGAACGGCATTGACATCATGCGCATCTTCGATGCCTTGAATGATGTTCGCAACCTGGAGCGCTCCATCATCGCTTCCAAGGAGGCCGGGGCCCATGTCCAGGCTGTGGTCGTTTACACCAGGAGCCCGATTCACTCTATCGACCACTACCTGCACACTGCCGAAGCCTTGGTGGAGTTGGGGGCCGATTCCCTCTGCCTCAAGGATATGGCCGGGCTACTCACACCCTACACCGCTCAGGAGCTGGTGGTCAGGTTCAAATCCGAATTTAACCTTCCTGTTCACCTGCACACCCACTACATTGGCGGCCTGGCACCGATGACCTACCTAAAAGCTATTGAGGCGGGAGTGGACGGGATTGACACAGCCTCAGCACCTCTAGCCTTCGGTGCTAGCCAACCTCCGGTGGAGACCCTGGTCAGCGCCTTGGAAGGCAGCGAGTACAGTACCGGTTTGGATCTGGATTCCCTCTTTGAGGTCGCCCTTTATTTTGAGAAACTTCGGCGGGAGAGAGGTTTTGAACGGGGAGTTACCCGAATCAGCGATATGCAGGTCTTCTCTCACCAGGTGCCCGGGGGAATGATCTCCAACCTGGTTGCCCAGTTGGAGGTCCAGAAAGCCCTGGATAAGCTGGAAGATGTGCTGAAAGAGATTCCCAAGGTCAGGGCCGACTTGGGTTACCCGCCTCTGGTCACTCCCACCAGCCAGATTGTGGGAATTCAGGCGGTTTTAAACGTTCTCTGCGGGGAACGCTACAAGGTGGTCCCTGATGAGGTCAAAGCCTACGTCCGGGGCTATTACGGCCGTCCGCCGGGAGAGATTTCCCAGGAACTTATAGAAAAACTTGGCGGGACTGGAGAGATTATTGAAGGTAGACCAGCCGACCATCTCGAACCAATATGGGAAAAAATGAAGAAAGAGTCTGCCGCGCTGGCCAAGAGTGATGAGGATGTCCTGTCTTACGCCCTCTTTCCGACTATCGCCAAGAAGTTTCTGGCCGAGCGCAATGCCGGGCTAATTCCGGCGGCAGAGGAAGCTACTGAGGAGGTTGGAGATTTGAACCTTAATGAGCTAAAAGAACTGCTTGCTCTGGTCAATGAGACTGATATATCTGAATTAAGCCTGGAAAGCGACGGAATCAAGGTCAGCATCAAAAAAGGAGGCCAAGTGGTAACGAAGCCTATTGAGGCCGCTCCCAGCCCTCCTGTGGCAGAGCCGGCTGTTCCCAGCGCCCCTGCTCCTCAGCCTGAGCCGGTGGAAGAGAAGCTAGGCGCCAATGAGGTACAAATTGTCGCTCCTATGGTCGGGACTTTCTATCGGGCTCCTGCTCCTGATGCCGATCCCTATGTTCAGGTCGGTGATATGGTCAAGATCGGACAGCCCCTCTGCATCATCGAGGCCATGAAGCTGATGAATGAGATCGAGTCAGAGGTGGAGGGCAAGATCAAGAAGATTCTGGTGGAGAACGGCCAGCCGGTGGAGTACGGTCAGCCACTATTCATCATCGAGAAGGCCTAGCGATAGGAGGACGTGCTTTGTTTAGGAAGATACTTGTTGCCAACCGAGGGGAGATCGCCCTCCGGGTCATGCGGACCTGCCACGAGCTGGGAATAGCTACGGTGGCAGTCTATTCAGAAGCTGACCGGGATGCCCTACACGTCCGTTACGCTGATGAGGCGGTCTGTATCGGGTCGGCTTCGGCGGTCAAGAGTTATCTGAACATCCCTAATATTATCAGTGCTGCTGTTATTACCGGTGTGGATGCCATCCACCCGGGTTATGGTTTTTTAGCGGAGAATGCCTATTTTGCCGAAATCTGTGAAACCCACGGTTTGAAGTTTATTGGTCCCACCGCTGCGGCCATCGCCAAAATGGGGGATAAGGCCCAGGCCAAAGAGGCAATGGCGGCCGCCGGAGTTCCGGTGGTTCCAGGCAGCGACGGCCCGGTGGCCGATGATGCTGTAGCCATCAAGTGCGCCCAGGAAATCGGTTATCCGGTGATCGTCAAGGCCTCAGCTGGCGGCGGCGGCAAAGGAATGCGCATCGCCTACGATGACGAGGACCTGGCCCGGGCCCTGAGGATGGCCCGGAACGAGGCCGAGGCCGCATTCGGCAACCCTGAGGTGTACTTGGAAAAGTTTATTGAGAATCCCAGGCACATTGAGTTTCAGATTATTTGTGATGAACACGGCAACGGGGTGCACCTGGGAGAAAGGGACTGCAGCCTACAGCGGCGGCACCAGAAGGTTCTGGAAGAGGCACCGGCTGTGGGAATCACCCCCGAGGTCCGCTCCGAAATGGGCCAAAAGGTGGTTTCCGCCGCTTTGGAGCTGGGCTATACCAACGCCGGAACCGTCGAGTTTCTGCTGGATGCCTACGGCAATTTCTATTTCATCGAAATGAACACCAGGATTCAGGTGGAACACCCAGTGACTGAGCTGGTCTACGGGGTGGACCTGGTTAAAGAGCAGATCCGGGTGGCCGCCGGCGAAAAACTCAGCTGGACCCAGGATGAGCTGGTACCCAGGGGTCACGCCATCGAGTGCAGGATCAATGCCGAAGATTACGAGAACAACTTCCGCCCTTCCCCAGGCCGGGTTTTGACCTACCTGCCGCCGGGAGGAACAGGGGTTAGGGTGGATAGCGCCCTTTACCCCGGTTATGTCATTCCGCCCTACTACGACTCTATGGTCGCCAAGGTTTTGGCTTGGGGAGAGGATCGGGAGACCGCCATCAAGCGGATGCTGAGGGCTCTGGATGAGACGGTCATCGAGGGGGTCAAAACCACTATTCCCTTCTACCGCAAGATCCTGGAAAACCCCTTGTTTGTGGCTGGGGAGATCAACACCGGCTTCCTCCAACAGGTCATCCTCGAAGATTAGGGCAAGTTTGCCAACTTCTGTCCACTCAGGTATAATAAGTGCAGAATGCCATAGCAAGGAGGTCCTAGTGTGGCTGATAAGGAGAATAAAACCGATATTGGTTCCATTCGCATTGCCAATGAGGTAGTCGGCGTCATCGCCGGTCTGGCTGCAACGGAGGTTGAGGGAGTTGCGGGAATGAGTGGTGGTATCGCCGGTGGGATTGCCGAGATGCTCGGGCGGAAGAACCTCTCCAAGGGCGTGAAGGTGGAAGTCGGCGAGACCGAAGCTGCCGTGGATTTATACATCATCGTCTCTTACGGGGTGGTCATCCCCGAGGTCTGTCTAGAGGTCCAAAAGAACGTCAAAAAAGCCATCACCAGTATGACCGGCTTGGATGTCGTAGAGGTCAATGTTCACGTTCAGGGAGTTCATTTCCCCTCTGAGGAAAAGACTGAATCAGAGCGAGAGCCCCGGGTCAAGTAGGAGGATCCTGGATGAATTTGGTTACACGGATCGTGCTTTTCATCTTTAGTCTTTTGGTCTTGGTCTTGGCCATCGGGGCCCTAGGTGTCGCTGTTGGTTGGGATCCGGAACTTACCTTCCTCGCTGTCAATCAGTGGCTGGTTGCCAGTCGGGTGGAAGCCGGCCTCATCGGCCTAATCGCCCTGGGCTTGGCGATCTTGGCGGTGGTCTTGGTCTTTCGCAAATCCGAAGATGTTCCGACGATCATCAAGGAAACCAATTTAGGGACCATCCGTATTTCTCTTCAGGCGGTGGAAACCCTGATAAAGAGAGCCGCCGGCGAGATCGACGGGGTCCGGGGGATTCACTCTAAGCTGCGGATGGTTGATGGGGAGCTAGGCATTGACCTGGCGTTGGAGGTTGCTCCCGATACCAACATTCCGGAACTGGCCGACAAGGTACAAACGAGAGTCAAGGAGTACCTGGCTCATACGGTTGGAATCACAGGCGCTACGATTGGGCTCACGGTCAGAGAGATCGCCGCCCAGCCTAAGGCCAGAGTAAAGTAGGAGGTGGGCCTTGGTGCAACCAGAGTTACAGGAGTTTTTACACTGGGCCTTCAAAAATAAAGGTAAAATCATCGGTGTGTTATTAGGGCTCCTGCTCGGTTGGATGACTATCGAGTACGGGGTTTTTCAAACCTTTTTCGTAGTTGTTCTGATTTACATCGGATACTATCTGGGTAAGCGGTCTGACCGCCAGGAAGGTTTTCAGGACCTCTTAGATCAGTTCATTTCATCCGGCAAGAGAAAGTGAAGGTGAAGTAGTTGTCACGGCGCTTAGCCAGGGAAACAGCACTGAAAGCACTCTACCAAGCAGAGATCGGCAAATTTCAGATCACCGAATCAGCCCAGATCCTGATTCATGAGTTTGCTTTGGCTGAAGATGTGGCCAAGTATGTTAGGGAGGTTACCTCCGGGGTCATGGAACACTTGGAGGAGATTGATTCCCTGATTAATCAATTCTCTATCGACTGGCCCATCAACCGTCTGGGCTCCATTGAGCGCAATATCCTGCGGATAGCCGTCTTCGAGCTGTCTTACCGGGAGGATATCCCTGACAGTGTTGCCATCAATGAGGCGGTGGAATTGGCCAAGAAGTACGGTGATGACGCCTCGCCCAAGTTTGTTAACGGGGTCCTCGGCAATATCCTACGCCAGGGCCTCAAGGGAGAAATTCATGAAGGCGCTGGCCATTGACACCAGTAATTATATGACTTCAGTGGCCTTGGTTAGCGGAGAAGGAAAGGTCCTCAAGGACTTACGTTCTCCGGTTCCAGTGGCCCAAGGTGAAAAAGGCCTCCGCCAGTCGGAGGCTCTTTTTCACCATATCCGAAATCTGCCGCCCCTTTTGGAGGAGACTCTGGCGGAGCCTTTATCTGATTTGGAGGCGGTGGTGGTCAGCAGTCGGCCTAGACCTTTGCCAGAATCCTACATGCCTGTTTTTCTGGCCGGGGTTGGACAGGCCCGGAGCTTGGCTGCTGCTTTAAGGGTTCCGTGCCTGGAAAGAAGCCACCAAGAGGGTCATGTCTACGCTGCCCTGGCTTCCAGCTCCCTTCTGCCTGTGCCCGAATGTTTCCTGACTGTCCACCTCTCGGGGGGAACCAGTGAACTTTTGCTGGTTAAAAGGGAGGAAACAGCTGCATCAGGACTGAAAATTGAGATGTTAGGCCAGGCCACAGATTTGAACGCCGGCCAGTTTGTGGACCGGGTGGGGGTGGCTCTGGGTCTGCCCTTTCCAGCCGGCCCGGCTTTAGAGGAATTGGCCCAGGGAGCCCGTGGCGTCCTTCGCCTCAGCACGAGACTGATCGGGCTTAATCCTAGCTTTTCCGGTCCCACTACTCAGGCCCTGCGCCTTATCGAAGAGGGCTGTGACCCCAAAGAGGTTGCTCTGGCCGTTCAGAACGCCATCAGCAAGGTCTTGGAGAAGTGGTTGCTCAAAGCCCAAAAAGTGACCGGGGTCAACCAGGTCCTTTTGAGCGGCGGGGTGACTGCGAATAGATACATTCGCCGGAGATTAGTGGACCGACTGGCCAAACGGGGAACAGGCCTTCGAGCCTACTTTGGCCAGGCGGCCTACAGCGGGGACAATGCCGTGGGCCTCGCTGTCTCCTACTGGTTTCCCAATTTACCCACAATCAGCGCAGACTAGGAGTTGTCATGGAAAACTTCGACCAGAAGATATACACTGTGCTGGAAGTCAACCGGTTGATTAAGCGGGAGTTAGAGGCCTCCCCCTTATTCCGCAGCCTCCTTGTCCGGGGCGAGATCGCCGGTAAAGTGACCCTGTCCCAGAGGGGCCACCTCTATTTTGACCTCAAAGATGAGGCCAGCCAGATTCCGTGTGTGATGTTCAGTTCCTACCTGCAGAATTATGAGTTCGGTACCTTGGAACACGGGATGAAAGTGATCTGCTCGGGCTCAATCACGGTTTATCCCCAAGGGGGGAAGTACCAGCTCAGGGTGGAGGAGGTCTTTCCCGAGGGGTTAGGTCGGCTGTACTTAGCTGCGGAGGAACTGAAGAAGCGGCTGAAGGAGGAAGGCCTGCTGGACCCGGAGCGAAAACGCCCTCTCCCCAAACATCCCAAGCGTATTGGGGTGGTGACCAGTCCTGTGGGGGCGGCCATCAGGGATATCGTCACGGTAGCCCGCCGACGCTACCCCAATATTGAGATTTTGCTTTCGCCCAGCCTGGTTCAGGGAGCCAAAGCCCCGGCCAGTTTGGTTGCGGCCCTTAAGAATCTGTACACCCAGTCTGATATTGATGTGATTATTATTGGCCGGGGTGGGGGATCCTTTGAAGAGCTGAACGCCTTCAACCACGAGGATGTGGTCAGGACCATCGCAGCCTCTCCGGTTCCGGTGGTTTCCGCTGTTGGGCACGAGACCGATTACACCATTGCCGACCTGGTGGCTGACCAGCGGGCACCGACCCCCTCGGCCGCGGCGGAACTGGTGGTACCCGAGAAGGATCAACTCTGTTCCCGCCTGAATGAGCTGGTTCAGAAGGCCTGTAGGGCTATGGGGCGGCGCTTGGAGCTCTCCCGGCGGGAGCTGGCCAGGCTCACCTCCAACCGGTACCTGGCCCATCCCCGCCTGCTCATCGAAGATGCCGTCCAAAAACACGATGAATTGGAGATCCGCCTTTTGCGCTATGGACCGGCTGCGGTGATCAAGTGCCGGCCGGAGTTAACTCAGGTTATGCACAGACTGCAGGTGATCATAAGGGCGTTGATTAGGGAATCCCGGAGTCTAGTTGAACACACCAGCAAAGACCTGCAGAAAATTGCCTGCCAGCTGCTTAAGGGACTACGCACCCAGTTCCAGGGTGCCGCGGGCAAACTGCAGGCTTACAGCCCATTAAAGACTCTGGCCAGGGGATACAGCGTCTGTCAGGATCCGGTCACGGGTAAGGTGATTACAGCTGCAGGTCAAGTTAGCCGCGACCAGGAGCTGATAGTGAAGCTGGCTTCCGGCAGTCTGGATGTGACTGTGCGAGAAACCTACGGGGAGGAAACAACGTGAAGGAAAAAGATTTTAGCCAACTATCCTATGAAGAAGCCTTCTCTAGATTGGAAAGAATAGTTGAAGCCCTGGAAAGAGGAGATCAGGGTCTGGATGAATCCTTGAAACTCTTTGAAGAGGGCATTCAGTTGAGCTCGATCTGTAATAAGCGTCTCAATGAGGCCGAAGCCCGCCTGGAGAAGCTGGTGCAAGATGCCAGCGGCCATTTAAGGCGGGAAGAGTTTACGGTCCAACCTGAGGAGCAGGCGGGGGAGGAAAACTTTCAAGATGACCTCCCCTTTTAGAGAATACAGCGAGCTGGTAGAGAAGGCCCTGGAAAGACTCTTGCCGGCAGAAAGTCTTCCCCCTGCCCAGCTTCACAGGGCCATGCGCTACACTTCGCTGGGTGGCGGGAAACGGCTCCGGGGTATGCTGGTTTTGGCTGGGGCAGAAGCTATTGGTGGGGACCGGGAGCAGGTCTTGCCGGCGGCGGCAGCGGTGGAGTTGGTACATGCCTACTCTCTGATCCATGATGACCTGCCGTGCATGGACGATGATGACTTGCGTCGGGGGAAACCCGCCAATCACGTGGTCTTCGGTGAAGCCGTAGCTCTCCTGGCCGGTGACGCCCTCCTCGCCGAGGCCTTCAAGATCTTGGCCGACCTGGATAGGGTCTATCCAAGTGAAAGGGTATTGGCGGCCATTAAGAGTCTGGCCAGGGCCTGCAGTTCCCAGGGGATGGTCGGCGGCCAAGCGGAAGACTTGGCCAACACCGGCGATTTGACCCTAGCTGAGTTGGACTGGATCAATGACCGCAAGACCGGGGTTCTGATCGTGACCTCTCTGGTTATTGGGGCTCAACTGGCTGGAGGGGGCGGGGCTGAACTTGCAGCCCTCTCCACCTACGGAACCAAAGCCGGCCGGGCCTTTCAGATCATCGATGATATCTTAGATGAAGTTGGGGATCCGGAGGTTACCGGCAAACCCAGCGGCAGTGACCGGGCCTCTGGTAAGCGGACCTATCCGGGGCTTTTAGGCATCGAAGGCGCCCGGGCAAAAGCCGCCCAGTTAATTGAGGAGGCCAAGGCGGCCTTGGCTGAACTTCCGGGAGAGACAGGCTTTTTGGTTGATCTTGCCGATTACATTTTAGCCAGGGACCGGTAAAGAAGGTTGGAGGAGAATGTGGGTTTTTTTCACTTGTTGTTCGTGGAAAACCGGGTTTTTAAAGCGGCTTTAATCGCATGGCTCTTGGCCCAGGGTTTAAAGGGGATCTTCGTTTTCATCAAGAACAAACGTTTCAACTTCGAGCGCTTCGTCGGCCCAGGGGGTATGCCCAGCTCTCATTCGGCCTTTGTTTCCTCGATCATCGTGGGGATTGGGCTCTCTGAGGGTTGGGACCAACCCATCACCGCTCTGGCCATAGTCTTCGGCCTGATTGTGATGTACGATGCCGCGGGGGTGCGGTATAACGCCGGCAAGCAGGCGGAGATCCTCAATAAAATCGTCGATGATATTTACCACGGTGGAAAAGTCCGGGAAGATCGCCTTAAGGAACTCCTGGGGCACACTCCGGTGGAGGTCTTTGCCGGAGCCCTTTTAGGGGCCGTGGTCTCTCTCTTGCTGGTTTAAGCGGCGTATGTTATAATACCTAGCGAAATACTAGTCAAGGTGGCGCAGTATTCTAGTCAAAGCACAATTGCTTGAAGACGGGCCTAAAGATCCGTCAAAGGGCACATCGATGAAGTCCCTGGTGTTGGCTTTGGACGCCCAGTCCGGGGTTGATGCTGGGGGTTAAGGTATCGGGGCGATCCGTAAAGGCATACGGGCGTTGACCCTGGTACCGCGGAGACCTAAGTGCGTGGGAAACCTGAGAGGGCCAACTACGGCTTAGGAAGAACCTGCACGCGATGCGAACCGTACATAGGATAGTGTTGGGTGCAGTGTAGCCTGCCTTGAGCGATGCTGGTGGGGAGCAGGTTCAAGTCTTTGCTGAAGGCCTAAGGCAAGGACCTTCCGCTGCTTGAAACCTTCATCGCAAAAGAGGCTAGAGCAATTGGTGCTTTGTCGAGGAAATCTCCTAGACTGTTCCTACCGGAGGCTATGTGGGGATTGTAGTGTGGACTAAGTGGTAATTCAGCCTGGCAGATGGTGACACTGCCATGCAGTTTTTAATGGGAAACCACCAGATCGGCGACGACTGGCAAACTGTAGGGAAATACCTGCTGGACCTAAGCCACAATCTTTACTCACATAGCTGCCACCTGACGCAGGAGACAAGTAATGTTAAGAAGTTTCTTAACTTTAGGTTTTTGGTCCGGATTATTTGCTCTTTTCTTTAACATCATTTCTCAAACACTGCTCACACAGGTCGGCTTGGTGCCGGCTTTTATCTTATTGCTTGCTGTCGTTGCTTTCGGTATCTTTTTTGACCTCATCGGAACCGCTGCTGCAGCTGCCGACGAAAAACCCTTTCATTCCATGGCCGCAGCCCGGGTCAAAGGCGCCAGGACCGCTGTTTGGCTGGTGCGAAATGCCGATAGGGTCACCACGGTCTGCAATGACTTAATCGGCGATATTAGTGGAACTCTAAGTGGTGCCATGGCGGCAGCCATCGTTTACCGCATCCTCCTCATCAGACCTGGATTGTCCGAGACAGTCCTCTCCACGCTGATGGTGACTGTGGTTGCGGCTCTGACGGTAGGAGGCAAAGCCGCCTGGAAGAAAGTTGCCCTCACCTATTCCGAACAGATTATTTACCGGGTTGCGAGGGTTATCAGATTCCTATATCGAAGAGAATTAGCCAGAAAAAAACGATGAAACGGAGGCAGTTACAGTGGCCCAGTGGTTAGAGAAGATCAAGTCTCCTGCGGACCTGCGTGGGCTCAGCAGGGACGAGCTTTACGCCTTGGCAGCTGAAATCCGCCGGGAGATCATTAAGACTACCTCCCAGACCGGCGGCCACCTGGCCCCGAGTTTAGGCGTGGTGGAGCTGACCATCGCCTTACACTGCTGTTACAACAGCCCTAAAGACAAAATAATCTGGGACGTGGGTCACCAGGCCTATGCGCATAAACTTCTGACCGGAAGATACGATCGTTTTTCCACCTTACGCCAGTTGGGGGGGATTAGTGGTTTCCCCAAGCGGGAAGAAAGCCCCCATGATCCCTTCGGCACTGGGCACAGCTCCACCAGCATTTCTGCAGCCCTAGGCTTCGCTGAGGCCCGGGACATGGCCGGAGAAGATTATGAGGTGGTGGCGGTCATTGGCGATGGCGCCATGACAGGCGGAATGGCCTTTGAGGCCTTGAACCACGCCGGCCACTTAGGCACAAAGCTGACCGTTATTCTCAATGACAACGAGATGTCCATCGCTCCCAATGTGGGAGCCTTGTCCAATTATTTGACCCGGCTGCGCACTGATCCCACCTTCCGCCGGGCCAAGAACGACCTGGAGTACGTGCTCCGCCGAATACCGGCCATCGGTGAGACTGTAGTCAAGGCGGCTCAGCGTCTCAAAGATAGTCTGAAGTACTTGCTGGTTCCCGGGATGCTCTTTGAGGAGTTGGGTTTCAAGTACTACGGTCCCATTGACGGTCACAACATCGATCTACTCATCAACACCCTTAATGAGGTGAAAACTAGACAGGATCCGGTTTTGGTGCACGTCCTCACCGAGAAGGGTCGGGGCTACAGACCGGCTGAGACCGATGCCTCCGCCTTTCATGGATTGGGACCCTTTGACATCAGAACCGGAAAGAAACACAAGAACAACGAGAAACCTCGGTTCACCCAGGCTTTCAGTCGGGCTTTGGTGGAACTGGCCAAAGAGGACGAGCGTATTGTGGCCATAACGGCAGCTATGCCGTCGGGAACTGGGCTTGAGGAGTTTGCCCGCCTCTTTCCGGGCCGTTTCTACGATGTGGGCATAGCGGAACAGCACGCCACCACCTTTGCTGCCGGTTTGGCCGCTGGGGGCTTCAAGCCCGTCTTCGCCGTTTACTCCACTTTTTTACAGCGCGGTTACGATCAGGTCGTCCACGACATCTGCCTCCAGAACCTGCCGGTGGTTTTGGCTGTGGACCGGGGCGGGCTGGTAGGCGAGGATGGTCCGACTCACCACGGGGCTTTTGATCTGAGTTTCTTGCGTTCCATACCTAACTTGGTTCTGATGGCTCCCAAAGACGGCCGGGAGCTTCGGGGTATGCTGCGGGCTGCCTTCCGGCACCAGGGCCCGGTTGCCCTGCGCTATCCCCGGGCTAACTGCCCGGACACCTTGGAGGATGAGAGCTGGCCCAGAATTGAGATTGGCAAGGGAGAAGTTCTAGCGGATGGTTCCGACTTGACCCTGATTGCAGTAGGTTCCATGGTACAGGTGGCCGAGGAAGTTGCCGCCCGCCTGAAGCCCCAAGGCATTGAAGCGGCTGTACTCAATGCCCGCTTTGTCAAACCTCTGGATCAGGACCTTATACTACGCTACGCCGCCAAGTCCGGCAAGGTGGTTACCCTGGAAGAAAGCGCCGTGCAAGGAGGTTTCGGCTCGGCGGTCTTAGAGCTGTTAGCCAACGCCGGGCTCACCTGCCCTACCCTCACCCTGGGGATACCTGACAACTTCATCCCTCACGGCAGCCGCCAAGAGCTCTTGGAGCTAGTGGGGCTGACTCCAGAGAGAGTGCTGGAGACGGTGACCAGCTGGCTAGGTCACCGCTGGGTGAGCCATGGCTAAACAACGGTTAGATGTGCTCTTGGTGGAACGGGGCTTTTTTGAGAGCCGGGAGAAGGCCCAGGCAGCAATCATGGCCGGGGGAGTGCTGGTCAATGGAAAGGTGCACACAAAACCTGGCACCAAATTTCTCCCCTCTGAAACCGAAGTTGAGGTCGTCTCAGATCCTCTGCCTTATGTGAGCCGGGGCGGGTTAAAACTGGAAAAGGCCATCAAAGTCTTCGGGATAGACCCCACCGGCAAGCACTGCCTGGATGTAGGGGCTTCCACCGGGGGGTTTACCGACTGCCTCCTGCAGCACGGGGCGGAGAAGGTCGTAGCTGTGGATGTTGGTTATGGGCAGCTGGCCTGGTCCCTGCGGCAGGACCCACGGGTCATTGTTATGGAGAAGACCAATATCAGGCACCTCCGCCTGGAGGACCTGCCCTTCGTCCCCGATGTGATTACGGTGGACACCTCCTTCATCTCCGTAACTAAGTTTTTGCACCTCTTGTACGAGTTTTTGCAGCCCGAAGGGGAATTGGTTTCTTTGATCAAGCCCCAGTTTGAGGCGGGCCCCCACCAGGTCGGCAAGGGAGGCATTGTCCGGGATCCTGGGGTCCAAAAAGAGGTTTTGGCCTCTGTTTTGGATCATGCCGAAGTGCTTGGTTTCAGCCTCAAGGGGCTGACCTTCTCACCGGTGAAGGGCACTAAGGGGAACGTCGAGTTTTTGGCCTACTTCACCAAATCAGATAAACCGGAGGCCCTTGACGCCCCCAAGACAGAACTAATTGAAAGGGTAGTCAAAGAGGCCCAGCAAGAGCTGTAGGAGGTTACTTACCATAAGCGTGACATGGGCAGTATATATTAACCAATCGAAAGAGCGGGCTTTGGATACCGCCCGTCAGCTGCAAGAGTTTTGCAAAAAGCTGGGCTACCAAACGGTGACTCCACAAAAAGAGCTGGCCAAGAAGCTGAACTTCTCTCTGGAGGAGCCTGGTAGACCTCCCCAGTGCGCTGTGGTCATCGGAGGCGACGGGACGCTGTTAGGTGCAGCTCGGCACTATGCTCCCCTGGGGGTTCCGATCTTAGGTGTTAACCTGGGACACTTAGGTTTTTTGACCGAAGTGGAGGTCTCTAGCTTTGCCGAGGCCCTCCACCGGGTGGTCAAAGGGGAGTACACTCTCGACGAACGGAGGATGCTCTCGGTTAACCTCTGCCGGGATGGGCAAACCATCGGGACCTACCTGGCTCTCAACGATATGGTTGTGACCAGAGGGACCTTTGCCCGGATCATCACTATTGATGTTTTAATTTCCGGGCATAAAGCCGATCGCTACCGTGCCGACGGTATCATCGTGGCCTCTCCTACAGGTTCCACCGCCTATTCCTTGGCTGCCGGCGGCCCGGTTGTAGACCCCAAAGCTGAGGTCCTGGTGATTACCCCCATCTGTCCTCACAGCCTGCGAGGTCGGGTCATGGTCGTCCCGGATCAGGAACAGGTAGAGATAAAGGTGATTCACGGCGGCGGTGAGATCATGCTCACCGTGGATGGGCAGGTCGGTTGTCCCCTAAAGCCCGGGGATGTGGTGGAAGTGGTCCGCTCAAAGCACACCACCAAATTGATCCGCCTCGCCCAGCGCTATTTTTATGATCTCTTCCGCTCACGGATTGGCGGCAAGTGTGAGGAGGATGAAGGTGAAGGCGAAGCGTCACAGGCTAATTCTGGAACTGGTGGAAAATGAGGTCATCGAGACTCAGGAACAACTCACCAAACGGCTGGCTGAGGAAGGAGTCGAGGTGACCCAAGCTACCGTCTCTCGGGATATCAAAGACCTGGGTTTGGTTAAGTTGTTCACTCCTGACGGAAGGTACAAGTACGGGCTTCCCTCAGCGGAGCAGGTTACCGGTGATGCGCTGCAGCGGGCCACCCGGATTTTTCAGGAGTTTGTCACCTCTGTGGAGCGTAGCTTCAACCTGGTTATTGTCAGATCGGCTCCGGGTACAGCCAACACGGTGGCAGCTGCCCTGGATGCACTGGCCTGGCCGGAGATAGCCGGCACGGTAGCTGGTGATGACAGTGTGCTGGTCATCAGCCGGGACGGTCGTGAGGGGAGCGAGCGGACTGAGATCAGCAGGATGGAGGAAATTACCAGAAGGCTTGAGGAAAAATTGAACCAGCTGCGAGGGTAAGAGCATGCTCACCGATTTGCATGTAGAGAACTTCATACTCATTGAAAGCCTGGATGTGGAGTTTGGCCCGGGTCTCAACGTAATCACCGGTGAGACCGGAACCGGCAAATCCATCCTCATGGAGGCCATCACTCTCCTCGGAGGAGGCCGGGGTTTTGGTGAACAGGTCAGAGCAGGCAGCGAGGAAGCCATCATCGAAGGGGCTTTCGATGTAACCGGGCTGGTCGGAGTCAAGGAGCTCCTTGCGGCAAAGGGTTTGACTGTCGGGGAAGGAACCCTTGTCCTCTCCAGGCGTATCCAGGTCAAGGGCCCTAACCGCTGCCGGATCAATGGCCAGTTGACCACGTTAGGGGACCTGACTGAGGTCGGCAGCAGTCTGATGGACATCCAGAGCCAGGGGGAACACTACTCTTTGCTTAGTCCCAAAGAGCACCTGAGAATCTTGGATGCCTACGCAGGGGCGGAACTAGCCGCTATTAAAGGCGAGTACCAAGAACTTTACGCCAAATACAGCCGGCTCCAGGAGGAACTGACCAAACTCAGCCAATCTGAAGCTGAGCGGGCCCGCCGTATAGACATGCTGAAATTTCAGGTGGAGGAGATCGCTGCCGCCGGTTTTCAGGAAGGTGAGGACCAAGAGCTCATCGAACGCCGCAACATCCTGCGGAACGCTGAGAGGTTGGCGGAAGAGACCTCAAAGGCCTATGGTTTGATCAGAGAGGGTTTTGGTGAGCTGCCAGGGGCTTTGGACAGCTTGCACGAGGCTGCCGCCAGTTTAGAGAAGATATGCCGGATTGACTCCAGCTGGGAGGAAACCCTTACCGGGTACAATGCTTTGCTCAGTTCTTTGGAAGAGGTGGCCGACCGGCTCAGGTCTTACTTAGAGGAGCTGAATTACGATAATGCCGAGCTGGACCAGCTGGAGTCCCGGTTGGCTCTGGCTGAATCCCTCAAGCGCAAGTACGGTCCGGAGCTGGCCGATGTCTTGGAGTACTTAGCCCAGGCCCGGGAAGAGCTGGCCACTTTGGAGACCTCAGACCTCCGCCGAAAGGAGCTGGAAGCCAAGATTGACCAGGTGGCCACAGACCTGAGAGAGTTGGGTTTGGCCCTGCGCCGGAGGAGGGAAGAAGGGGCCAAACGGCTGGAAGCAGCGGTCCAGGCTGGCTTAGCTGAACTGAGATTTACCGGAGCCAGGTTCACTGTCAAGGTGGAACCTCTAGAGGGTTTTCACCCGGATGGTATGGAGGAAGTGGAGTTTTTCTTCAGCGCCAATCCCGGAGAAGATCTTAAACCCCTCAACAAGGTGGCCTCCGGTGGCGAGCTTTCGCGGCTGCTTTTGACGCTCAAAGGGGCCCTGGCCGCCTCTGAGGGGGTTCCGGTTCTTATTTTCGATGAGATTGACACCGGTACCAGCGGTCGGACGGCCCAGGCTATCGCCGAGAAACTTTACCAGCTTTCCCGGGACTATCAGGTCATCTGTGTGACTCACCTGCCCCAGATTGCAGCCATGGGCGACCGGCACATCCTGCTGGAGAAGGAAATCGACCCTCAAGGCCAAAGCACAAAAGTGTGTGTCCGCATCTTGAATGAGGATGAACGCATCGCTGAGTTGGCCCGACTCCTTGGCGGAGTGGCAGTGAGTGAAGCTACTTATCAAGCAGCCCGTGACCTTTTGAAGCAGGCGGAAGGATATAAAAAACCCTACTAGAGTTGCCAGCATAAAGCTCCTGCTAGGAGGAGAACCTAAACCCCGAAACGGCAACAAGGCAGGGGTTTTTTTTGTGGTCTAAAGCGTGGCGGATTACCAAGTTCATTTTTTGGTCTTTTTTATTTCTCGGGTTCGCTCTATGGTTCGGTTGGTTCAACATCAACTCCTCCCTGGGGATTCCGGAGCACTTTCGGCTGATCCAGGGGAGGGAGCAGTCTTTCTCCACCAAGTGGCCCCTTAAGGTCGGTCTCTCCTCAGATACTTCCGGTATCATCCAGGTTAAAAAAGGTTCAGAGTTCAAGATCACCCCTTTAAGGCCAGGAGAAAGTAGCTTGGACCTGAGCCTTTTTGGGGTTATTCCCCTAAAAGACCGGGTGATTTCGGTAGTGCCGGAACTGAAGGTGGTTCCCGGCGGTGAATCCATTGGGGTGATGTTAGCTGCTCAGGGGTTGATTGTAGCTGAGCTGGCCAGGGTCAGGGATCTGGACGGCCGGCTGGTTTCTCCGGCGGCTGAGGCCGGGGTCCGTCCAGGAGACCTTCTGATCCAGATCAACGAGGTAAAAATCAACGATCCCCTAGATGTGGAAGCCGCCCTCAGAAAGGCCAACCCTTCCCAAGTGACCTTGAAGATCAAGCGGTCCGCCAAATACCTGACGATTCCGGTGAAGCCGGCGGTGGTCCCTGGGGAACAAGGAGGCTATAAGCTGCGGTTAGGGATATATCTGGAGGATACGGCGGCTGGGGTCGGGACGCTCAGTTTTTACCATCCTGAGACCGGCAAGTATGCTGCCTTGGGCCACATGATCACCGACGCCCGTACTGGGGAAAAGGCGGAAATCACCGACGGCAGGATCGTCCCGGCTTTGGTTGCCGGCATCAGGAAGGGGATCCGGGGACAGCCTGGGGAGAAAATAGGTGTTTTTCAGGACCGGGCGGCGAGCCTGGGCGTCATCTCCGAAAACTCGCCCATCGGCATTTTCGGCGTCTTAGAGGAGATTCCCAAGAAAGAGAAGGCGATACCTCTGGCCATGGCCCACGAGGTGGAGCCCGGTCCGGCTCAGATTCTGACGGTCATCGAGAATGACACTGTGGAGAGTTTCGAAATTGAGATCATTAAAGTCAACAGGCAATCAGAGCCCAGCGGTAAGGGGATGGTAATTGAGGTTAAAGACCCCAGGCTGTTAGAGGTCACCGGGGGAATTGTGCAGGGCATGAGCGGCAGCCCCATTATTCAAAAGGGAAAACTGGTAGGTGTGGTAACCCATGTTTTCGTCAACGATCCCACTAAGGGGTATGGAGTTTACGCCGAGTGGATGGCCTCGGAGGCCGGCATCTTCTCTGACCTGGTCAAAAACCTAGAACCGGCAGCTTGAGCAGGAAGAAGCTGGAGCAGGTAGAAGTTACAGAATGGAGGTTTTTGACAATGAGAACTACCCGGGTTTTGATAGCCGACGACGAAATGGACTTAGCAGAATTACTTGCAGATGCCATCAGGCGGGTTTCCGACCTGTCTCTGGCGGGAGTTGCCCATGACGGAGAACAGGCTCTTGCCCTCATTGATCAGGTCAAACCCGATGTGGTTCTTCTGGATATGATCATGCCCAAACTGGATGGGATAGCGGTCTTGGAGGAGCTCAAGCTCCGCTCTGGACCTAAACCTAAGGTTATAGCCCTAACAGCCCTGGGGGAAGCGGAGATGACCCAAAAAATCCTGGCTTTGGGGGCCAGTTACTACATTATCAAGCCCTTTAAGACTGACCTTTTGCTCAGGAGGATCCGCCAGGTGGCTCAGGAGAAACCCGACTTGCGGCCTCTGGCCCTGCACCACCCTAATGTGGAAGTGGAAAGGAAAGTGGTAGAACTAGTCATCCAAATCGGCATCCCACCCTCTCTCAAAGGGTACAACTACGTCAAAGATGCTATTTTGATCGTCCTGGAAAACCCGGCTTACCTTACCGGGGTCACCAAGAAGCTATACCCGTACATTGCTGAGAAGTACGGCACGACCGCCGGGGTGGTGGAGCGTGCCCTGCGCAGCGCTATCGAGTACGCTTGGATGCACGGGGACCCCGATTACCTCTATTCCTTATTTGGCTCCACCATTAAGAGCAGCAAAGGCAAACCCACCAATACCGCTTTTATCGCCAGGGTGGCTGATTTGCTCAAATATGACTCCTCTACCGCATAGGGGGTATTTGCATGTTCCGCCCCATCAAAGGTGTGGCTAGGGTGGGAGACAAGACCAAAGCACTTGTTAAGAAACTTGCGCCTGGAGAGATAGCCGTAATTTGTCACCGAGACATGGACCAAGTGGCGGCGGAATCTCTCTGCCAAGCCAGAGTCAGTGCTGTGATTAATCGGCATCCTTTCATTAGCGGACGGTATCCCAATCGCGGACCCCTCTTCCTTATGGAACGAGGGGTTTTGCTTTTTGAACTGAACCCTGGTATTGAAGTTAAGGACTGGGAGGGCCGGCAGGTGGAGATCGATCCCGAAAAAGAGCTGCTGCTTTTGCCCTCGGGAGAGCAGGTCCGGGTGAGAGCTTACACCCAAGACCGTTTAGCTTCAGATCTGGCCAAGTCTCGGGTAAATGTCAACAGCGAGCTGGAAAAGTTCGTTACCAACACCTTGGAGTATGCCAAAAACGAGCTGGGTTTGGTCACCGGTGAGTACGAGGTTCCTGAGGTGGAGACGCCCATCAAAGGCAGGCACGCCCTGGTGGTGGTTCGTGGCAAAAATTACCATGAGGACCTCGCTGCCATTCGGAGCTACGTGGAGGAGCTTAACCCGGTGCTCATTGGGGTGGATGGCGGAGCCAACGCTCTTTTGGAACTGGGGTGGCGGCCGGATCTGATTATCGGGGATATGGACAGTGTAACAGATGAAGCTCTGGTCTCTGGGGCAGAACTTATCGTTCACGGGTACCTGGACGGCAGGGCTCCCGGAGCCGAACGTCTCCGGGAGATGGGTTTGAACTACAAAGTCTGGCACATCCCCGGTACCAGCGAGGACCTGGCTCTTCTCTTAGCCTATGAGGCCGGGGCTGAGCTGATTGTGGCCGTTGGTACCCACTCCAACATGATGGATTTTCTGGATAAAGGGCGTCCCGGAATGGCCAGCACCTTTTTGGTAAGACTTAAAGTAGGGGAGATTCTGGTGGATGCCAAGGGCATCTATGCCTTGTACAAGGGCAGGCCCAGGGTATCTTACGCCCTGCCAATGCTGGTAGCTGCCGGTCTTCCCCTCTTGGTCATTATTTCTCTGACCGAACCCTTCAGGAGCTGGGTGAGGCTCTTGGTGATGTACCTGCAAACATCCCTGGGTTTTTAAGGTGGTCGCCCCTGATGCTCATCGATTACCGATACCACATCATGACCCTGGTAGCAGTTTTTCTCGCTTTAGGGTTAGGGGTCCTCATCGGAGGAGCCCTCTTCAGTGATGAGAGCCTCCTGGAGAGCCAGGCTGAGTTAGTTAAACGTTTGGAACAGGACTTTCGCTCTCTTAGAGCCGAGAACCAGCGGCTCTCCCAGAGTCTGAACCTCTTGCGATTGGACTTGAACAGACAGCGGCAGTTCAGTCAGTGGCTGCTTCCCAAGGCCGTGGCGGGGAGGCTTGAAGGACAGAGTTTCGCTCTGGTCAGTGCAATCCCTCCGGACCGTCAGTACTTTTCTCAATTTACCAACCTGATCCAGCAGGCCGGGGGAAGACTCGTGGCCGAATTGAGCATTGACCCCCAAAAGTGGAGGGAGGCGGGAAGAGCTGAATATCAGCAGTTGGCCGGGATTCTGGCCGTCGGCATCAGAGGACCGACCCTGACCAGCCTGGAGCAGGCAGGCTACATCCAGTTCTCCGGTAAGGAACCGTTTCCCGCCAGAGAAGTGCTTCTCTTGGAGGATGAGGATGATCCCGGCAGCCAGCTGGTCAAGGAGAGCCTGGTGGAGATGGGTCTTAGGGTTCACTCCCTTCCTGTTGGGGAAAGGACTATTGAAGAGCAGGCCAAATTTCTTTTTACCCTGATAGATGAGGTTCAGAATGAGCGCCATAACAGTGATCGTTCCGGCACATAACGAGGCTGAGCAGATCGGTACCACCCTCCAGGGGATCCTGGAGCGCCGCCGGCACCATCAGGTGATCGTAGTTGATGACGGCTCCCAAGATCAAACCCCAGAGATAGCAGCCAGTCTCGGAGTACACCTGGTTCGGCTGCCGAAAAATGTCGGAAAGGCCAAAGCTGTGGAGGCCGGACTCTCTCTGGCCACTGGAGAGATCATCGTCCTCCTTGATGCTGATCTTGGACCAACCGCCCGTTACTGGCCACGCCTGGTAGAACCCTTGCTAACCGGGGAGGCTCAGATGGCTGTGGCCCTTTTGACCTCCCCGGCAGGGACAGGTGGGATGGGCTTCGTCCGGAAGTTAGCCAATTGGGGCCTGTACTTTTTGACCGGTCAGCGTTTTCCGGCGGTTCTCTCTGGACAGCGGGCCTTCTTTCAAGCCGATTTACCCAAGCTTTTACCCCTCGGCTCCGGGTTCGGTTTAGAGCTGGCTTTGACCGTCCGGGCCATCAGAGGCGGTTTGACCCTGGCCCAGGTCCCACTGCCGATAGAACATGACTACACCGGCCGGGATTGGGCCGGTTTTGCCCACCGTTCCCGTCAGTTCCGGGATATTTTCCAGACCATTCTTTGGCTGAGACGGGATGGAAAGCCTTGAACCACTGGGAGATCGCTTTGGGCCTCGCTACAATTGCTGCGGCAGCTACCGGTCTGGTGCTTCCCTGGCTGGTAGGGCTGCATGAAAGGGCCGGTTGGGTGAACAGCAACTATCGGGGGGAGGAGATACCCACCGGAACCGGTCTCTTGCTCTTGGCCGGAATCACTGCAGCCTGGGCTTGGCTGGGCTTGTTAGCCCGCCTAGGTGTAGTTCCTCCCACAAATGCCCCGGTGGGGGCCGGAGCCACCTTGATTTGGAGCTTCGCGCTGTTAGGTTTCTTAGATGATGTGGGCGGCTCAGGGGAACACGGTGGCTTTAGCAGCCACTTCCGTTCACTGGCTCAGGGCAGGTTGACCACAGGGGGGCTGAAGGCTCTGGGAGGGGGATTGGTTGCCGCCTATGTTGCTTTGGAGGTGGTCCCGGATTGGCTGGGAGTCGTGGTCGGAGCCTTGACTCTCGCTCTTGGTGCCAATTTTTTGAACCTACTGGACCTTAGACCGGGTCGGGGTATCAAAGGTTATCTGGTTCTGACTTTCCTGGGGCTGGTGGGTTCAGGCTTTGCTCCCGAAACCCTCGTGGTTGCAGCGGCAGGGATCGGGGCCAGTCTG
Source organism: Bacillota bacterium (assembly GCA_017656135.1). GTDB lineage: Bacteria > Bacillota > UBA5301 > UBA5301 > UBA5301 > JACDOJ01. The sequence goes on from JACDOJ010000002.1 coordinate 81,007, forward strand.
GCCTTTTTGCCCGGGGATCTACGGGGTCAAATCATGCTGGGGGATGCCGGGGCCAATCTCCTTGGTGCCTTGGCGGGTTTTCAGTTTTTGACCGGCGGTGACCGCCTGCTCTTTTTTGTGGCTTTCACGGTTCTAGCAGGGTTGAATCTCTTGGCGGAGAAGGTTTCTTTTAGCCGTTTAATAGAGTCATCAGCGCTCCTGTCCTGGCTGGACCGGTTGGGACAGGGCAAGCAAGGGGGAAAAGAATGAAATTTGGCTGTCACGTCTCCATCGCCGGTGGCCTGGATAAAGCCATAGCCCGGGGGAAGAAGTTGGGCTGTGAGGCCATCCAGATCTTCGCCAGCAATCCCAGGGGGTGGCGGGTCAAGAAACTGAACCCAGTTGAAGCGGTCAAGTTCAAAGAGGCCAGGGCCGAGTCGGAGATCGCCGTCGTGGCGGTGCATTCAACCTACCTGGTCAATTTGGCCTCGGCTAACCCCGAGATCCGGGAGAAATCGTACCAGCGGTTTAAAGAAGATGTGGAGAGGGCCGGTGAGATTGGGGCCGAGTTTATGGTCTTACATCCGGGAAGTCACGGAGGGGCCGGTTTGAATGCCGGAATCGATTTGGTCGCCGAGGCTTTGAGACGCCTCCAGGGGGAGTGCGAGCTGAAGACTACAGTCTTGTTGGAGATCGAAGCGGGGGGTGGCACCGAAATTGGTGGAACCTGGGAGAACCTGGTCCAGATAATGGAGAAACTTCCTGAACCCTCTGACTGGGTGGGGCTCTGCTTAGATACCTGCCACTCCTTTGCGGCCGGCTATGACCTGCGCCGGGAGGAAGGCTGGGAGGAGGTGCTGGGGCTCATTGATCGCCTCTGTGGTCTGGAGAGGCTGAAGCTCATCCACGCCAATGATGCTGCCGGAAGCCTCGGGGACCACTGGGACCGGCACGCCCACATCGGCCAAGGCAGCCTCGGGGAAGAGGGGTTTAAAGCCATGATGGCCCGGCCAGAGCTTTCAGAGCTGCCGGTGGTCCTGGAAACCCCCGAGGATGAATGGGGCAACTTCGCCACCAATTTGGCGGCGCTGCGCAGAATCTATCAGGAGAGGGAGAACCAATAACTACCAGCTTTCGGCAGGTAACAGAAGAATTTTGTAGAATATGCGTAAATAATTAAGGAATGTCTATTTAGAGGTGAGAAGATTGCAGATGAGGTCTGTGAGGGCAGGATTTTTTTTACTTCTGCTTTTGGTGGGCTTTAGCTGGACAAGCTATGCCGCGGACTACCAGTACCATACGGTGGTGAAAGGGGATACCCTTTATAGCCTGGCTAAGGCCTATGGTTCTACAGTGGAGGAGATTATTGCCCTCAATGATCTGCCTGACTACACCATTAAGGTCGGGGACATCTTGAAACTGCCTGCCCCCAAAGAGGAGAGGGAACCTGGATTGTCTGTGGCCACCGTCTCCGTGGGCCTGTCCTTGCCTGCCCCCAAAGTGGAGAGACCGGTTTTCGAGGCGGAGAAACCTACTCCTGAGGTCCAGGAAGCTGTTGCCCGGAAAGATAGCCGGAAAGACAGCCAACCGGTAGTTAAGCTGACTCCTGAGGAAGTGGAGCTTTTGTCGAAACTGGTTCATGCAGAAGCCAGAGGCGAACCCTTGGAGGGGCAGATTGCTGTGGCTGCTGTGGTCCTTAACCGAGTAAAGCACCCCAGCTTCCCTAATACTGTCAAGGAAGTGATTTTCGAGCCTGGACAGTTTCTCAGCGTGGAAAATGGGATGATCAATCAAGAGCCTTCTGAAAGCTGCCGCAAGGCAGTGGAGTATGCCCTCCAGGGACAAGATCCTTCCGGCGGTGCTCTCTTTTTCTACAATCCTAAGAAATCTAAGGCTTTGGCCTGGTGGCAGACCCGCAAGACCACTGCAGTCATCGGGGACCACAATTTTGCCATTTGACGAGCTTACGGCAAATACTTTTTGAGCCTCCTGTCGCATAAACATACTGCGATGAAGCACAGGAGGTTTTTGTTATGGTCATCTATGTGCCTGGCCGGCGCTGGCGGCTTTTGGCCTGCGGCGTTCTGGCTTTAATGGTTCTCTTTTTCCTGCAGGGTTTGGCCTGGCAAGGTGCGGTCGCCGTTTTCAGCAGGCTGACAGAGAATCGGATTTTGCCTATCTATGAAGTAGATAGACCCGATAAAGCTATCTCCATCTCCTTGGATGCGGTCTGGGGGGCGGAGTACACCAACTCTTTCCTGGAGCTATTTGAAAAAGAAGGCATCAAGACTACCTTCTTTTTAGGCGGGTACTGGCTGGAAAAATACCCGGAACTGGCCCGGAAGATCGTGGCTTCTGGCCATGAGATCGGCAATCACACCTATTCCCATCCCCATCTGAACTCCCTCTCCCGGGAGGAGATCCGGCACGAACTGGAGCGGAACCACGCTCTGATTGTGGAGATCACCGGGTTCACTCCCACCCTTTTTCGGCCTCCTTTCGGGGAATACAGCAACAAGGTGATTGAAGTAGCCGAGGCGGTCGGCTACAAAACCATTCAGTGGAGCATCGACTCTCTGGATTGGCGAAACCCTTCGGTGGATTACATTGTCAACCGGGTCATGTCCCAAGTTAGACCCGGGTCCATAATCTTGTTCCATAACAACGGGGTTAATACCCTGGCAGCTTTAAAGGTTCTCTTGCCGCGGCTGAAGGCCGATGGTTTCCAGATCGTTCCCATCTCCCAATTAATCTATACTGAAAACTACTGCATCGATGCCAACGGAGTCCAGCGCCGGCTACCCATGGCCCAAAGGGGTGAGGAGCGGTGAAGAACAAGTATCTCTTTATTTTTCTGCTCGTAGTTGGCATCTTGATTGGCATTGCCCTACCCGGTGCCATTGACGGCCTGCGCCGGCACTTTTACGGTGCGGCCCCGGGGGTGCGGGTGGAAGGTTACGCCGTCGGCGGTCTCCTCCCAGAGGAGGTCATGACCGTTTTGGAAGAAGTGGCCAAGAAGGTGGAACGGCCTCCAGAGAACGCCTATTACGATCCGGACCAGGGCCGGGTGGTCCCAGAGGTGGTAGGCAAGAAATTGAATCGCCAAAAAACCCTGGAGTTGGTGATGGCCGCAGGCCAAAATGAGCAGGTTTCAGCTGTTCTGGAACCGGTACACCCTCAGGTGACCCACTCCTTCTTTCAGCCGGTCTTTCGCGGGGACTTAAGCCGAAAAGCCATGGCCTTGATGATCAATGTGGCCTGGGGCAATGAGTACATTCCCCAGATGCTGCGTATTCTAGAAGAGTACCAGGTTAAGGCCACCTTTTTCTTCATCGGCAGGTGGGTAGAGCGGTTTCCCAGCCTCTTTAACCAGATCGTCGAGGCCGGCCACGAGATTGCCAACCACGGCTACTACCACGGTGAAACCAACAAGATGAGCGAAGCCGAGCTTACTCAGTTAATCCTGCAGGGCAAGGAGGCCCTGGAAAAGGCCGGAGCTCAGCCGGCCATGCTTTTTGCTCCGCCGGCAGGGGAATACGACAACCGGCTGCTGAGGATAGCAGCCAGCTTAGGGTACAGAACCATTCTCTGGACCTTGGACACCGTGGACTGGAAACGCCCGGCGCCGGAGGTGATTGTCGGTCGGGTTGTCCTCAAGGCCCAAAACGGGGCTCTGGTCTTGATGCATCCCACCGAGCCCACAGTGGCTGCCTTGCCCCGGATAATCCAGGGATTAACCGAAAAGGGCTTCACTCTCACCACGGTTTCAGATCTGATTGGTGGGCCTTAGTACAGGTGAGCTCCAATGACCTCCCAGGTCCTGGGGTCTTCCAGACCTAGGCGCCAGAGGGCGATTCCTTTTAATCCGTACTTCTTGACCAGGTCCAGTTTGTACTCTAGGCTCCAACTGGATTCAAACCAGACCTCCCGGATCATGCTGCCGGAGACATAGCTGAAGTAGGGCACCTTGTAGGTGGGATGCCACTTGGGCTGAATCCCGTTGTCCCTGGCAATTTTCATCGCTTGAGCGTAGCTCACCGAACGACCGGGGTTGCCGTTGGTGGGCCAGTCGTACCCGTAGGTAGGCACCCCGAGAATTATCTTTTCTCTGGGGATGGTGCTGATGGCGTATTTGACCACCTGTTCCACCCAATCGATCGCGGCCACCGGTCCCGGTCGGCCGGTCTTGTAGTGCTGGTCATAAGCCATGATCATCACCCAGTCTGCATACTCTCCAATGGCTTTATAGTCATAAGCACCCGACCAGCTGTTATTGCGGTCATCCCAGGTCTTGGCCGGAACCGAGATGGTCAAAAGGTACCCTTTGGGCCTGAGAGCCCAGGAGAGTTCCCGGACGAAGCTGGTGAGATAGTTACGGTCTGAAGGCTTCACCGCTTCGAGATCCAGGTTGACCCCGTCATAGCCGTACTTTTTCAGGATGTCCAAAATCTGGTTAATGGCCCTGGTCCGGTTTACCTCTTTGGAGAGCAGGTTGTGGGCCACTTGGGTATTAAACCAGTCACCACGGACATTATGAACCAAAGCCAAGGTGGTCCTCCCGGCTTTTTTAGCCTGTTCCATGGCCTGCCAGTCGTTGTCACCAAAGATGTTTCCATAACTGTCTACGGTGAAAAGGAAAGGGGCAACGCCGGTAAGAGTGCTGCCGGCTTCAGCCATGGACCGAAGAGAAGAGTCATCCCCAGGGTAGCTGGTGGCATAATAGCCTATAGTTTGCAGGCCCGCGGGCACGTGCGGACTGATGATCCTGCCGGGTTCAGCAGGGGTGACCAACCAGTCTGCCACCCATCCGGTCAGATTATCTTGAAAACGCAGTTTCAGCCAGCCATTGGAGCCGTCTTCCACAGTGGCAGCCTGTCCCCTTTTGGCCTTAGTCAGGGCAGGATAGCTGGTTCCGGGGCCTGTGCGAATGTTGACAACATCGCCGGATACCCGCACGTAATCCCCTACTTTGACGGTAACACCGGTGGATAATTCAAAGCGTCCCGAGGCAGAGTTGGCCGGAGCCGGTTCTTCCAGTCTGGGAACATCGGGCGCCTGAGCTTGGGATCCTCCGCCGAACCCAAAGAGGCTGGCGATATACAGGATTATGGTCAACAGAGAAATCAGCGAGCTCTGGAACATCTACGGACTCCTTTTGTGATGAATTTTAATATCCGATGAAACCGGTAAAGCTAGTGTAGACGGGTCTTTGCGGCCTACTTTCGTTATTACAAGGTATTCTAGCTGCAAGAGCTGCTACCTTTAAGTAATATCCGCCTCCAATCCGTGGGATTGACTGTGTTGGCTCCCTAGCCTAAAAGGACCATCATTTGGTATAATCGTACAGGCAGGTTCACCGATGTTGGAATAGGAAGGGTTGAAGTGGATGCAATACCAGCGCACTGTCCTAGACAACGGCATCAGGATTATCTCCGAAGAATTGAATCATGTCCGATCAGCATCAATCGGTTTTTGGTTCAGAACTGGCTCCCGAAACGAGCGGCCGGAACAGGCCGGGCTCTCTCATCTCATCGAACACCTAACCTTCAAGGGGACCGCAAAACGTTCAGCCAAAGACATTGCTGTGGCCTTTGATACCTTAGGCGGCCAGGTCAATGCTGTTACCAGCAAGGAGTATACTTGCTACTACGCTAAGATTTTAGATGAACACTTCGCCACGGCAGTGGAAGTCCTGGCAGACATGATCCTGAACTCCACCTACCAGGAGGACCTCCTGGAGCGGGAGAAAGGGGTGGTTCTGGAGGAGATCAAGATGTACGAGGATTCCCCAGATGAGTTGGTGCACGATCTCTTCAACGAGGCGGTCTTCGCCCACCACCCTTTAGGGAGGCCCATTCTTGGGACGGAAGAGACCTTACGCAGTTTCAGCCAAGATGATATTTGGGAATACCGAAAAGCACGTTACACCCCTGATAACTTAGTGGTAGCCGTTGCCGGCCATGTGGACCACGCTACGGTGGTGAAAGAGGTCGAGAGATACTTCGGTGGTTGGCAGGGGGAGAAAAAAGGTGAACCGAAGGATATTCCTCCCTACCGTCCTTCCAATCTCAAGCGGACCAAAGACATCGAACAGGCCCACATCATCCTGGGAGTTCCGGGTTTGTCCCGGGTTGACTCCCGAAAGTACGCTCTGTTTCTTTTGGACAACATCTTAGGCGGCGGGATGAGTTCTCGACTCTTCCAAGAACTGCGGGAGGAACGGGGGATGGTCTACACCACCTACTCTTACCACGCGGCTTATTACGACTCCGGAGTTTTTGGCGTCTACGCTGGGACCAGCCCGGATAGGGTCGATGAAGTTAGGGCCATCGTAGAGGAGCAGTTTGCCGACATCGCGAATAATGGAGTTACCGAAGAAGAACTCAGCCGGTCCAAGGAGCAGTTGAAAGGTTCTCTTATGCTGGGTCTGGAGAACACTTCCAGCCGGATGGGGCGGCTGGGAAAAGGCGAGCTTTTCGGCGAGACTATTAAAACCCCCAGTGAACTGGTAGAGATTGTCAACAAAATCACCGGTGAGGAAGTGGCGAAAGTGGCCAGGGAAGTTCTGGCCCAGGAGCTCTCCAGCGCCTTAGTCCTACCGGGGAAAGGGTCAGCTTAATGGTGGAATTGGAAGTACAGGTTCAGGTGGAAGAGGGCTGCGAGGACCTGGGGCTCCCTCAATACATGAGCGAGTCAGCCAGCGGATTGGATTTAAAGGCTGCCGTAGAGGAAGACGTGGTTTTGAAACCTGGCCAGTGGAGGTTGATCCCAACCGGCTTGCGTTTGGCCATTCCCCCGGGCTACGAAGGTCAGGTGAGACCCAGGAGCGGTTTGGCCCTCCGCCATGGGATCACCTGTCTAAACAGCCCTGGCACCATCGATGCTGATTACCGGGGCCCGCTGGGCGTGATTCTTATCAACCTGGGGGAAGAAGACTTCGTGATCTCCCGGGGGGATCGCATTGCCCAGCTGGTTTTGACCCAGGTCGTCAAGGCCAAGCTGGTTCCGGTGCTCCGGTTAGAGGAGACCAAAAGGGGCGCAGGTGGCTTCGGACATACTGGAGTTTCCTCTTGAACCCCTCTCGCCTGCTGTGTTATTATATTTACCCTGCAAAGGAGCGGCGGAGTCAACATGGATTTGGAGAAACGCTTGTCCCGGTTAAAGGGAGAGATCTTGGCTATCAAACGGAATTTGGATGTTCAAGGGGACCCGGAAGTTCCGGCGGCCGCAGCTGACTCTGGGGCAGTCACGGTCAGCTACAAACTGGACCAATTGATTTCTGAGTATTTACGGCTTAAAGAAAAGATCGATTCCCTGAAGGAGCAGGGTCGTCTATAAAAAAAGATACAGGCTGCATAAATAAGCCTCCTGCGGGAAGAGTAGGAAGTGTGATTCACTTTTTCCTAAAAGGAGGTTGTTTTATGCCTACAGTAGTCGGAACGTTTTCCAGTACTAATGATGCTGAACAGGCGGTAGGAGCTCTGAAAGAGCAAGGATTTGACGAAAAGGAGATCTCCTTAGTGGCCAAGGACGAGGGCCGCGAAGAAGAGAATGAAGGCCTGACTATGGGCCAAGATCTCACCGGCGGCACTGCCACCGGAGGAGCCCTTGGCGGTCTGGCCGGACTCTTGGCCGGAGCCGGAGCTTTGGCTATTCCGGGAATCGGTCCCATCGTCGCCGCCGGTCCCATTGCTGCCGGGCTCAGTGGAGCAGTAGTAGGCGGTATCGCCGGCGGCTTGGTTGACTTGGGCATTCCCCAGGAACGAGGCGAGTACTACGAGGAACAAGTGCAAAAGGGCAATATCCTGGTGGCCCTGAAGGCTGAGGATGACCAAGTGGACCAAGCAGCTAATATCCTCAGGGACTACGGTGCTAAAGACGTCGAGAGTCATTAACCTGATTTAGCGGTCTGATTTTCCGCGGGGCTCTTTGTGGGCCCCTTTTTGCTGCTTCTTAAGAGAGGATTGACCTTCAGTAAAGAGAATGGTTTACACAGGAATCTTTTCCAGTCTGCCAGAGGAAAGGATGTACGTGCATGGAAAACCGGATCAAAGTTCTCGTCATAGGTGCCCTCGGCAAAATGGGCAGTGAAGTGGTGCGTACCATCGCTCGCCAACCAGATATGCAGCTGGTGGGGGCCGTCGGCCGGTCCCATCACGGAGAGGACGTGGGTAAGCTGGTTTTGGGGGAGGAAAACGGGATTGAGATAGACACTGACCTAGAGCGGGCTATAGCCCAGTCAGAGCCCGATGTGGCTGTGGATTTCACCAGGCCGGAGGGGCTTTTCGCCAGGATCCAGACTCTCTGCCAGGCTGGTGTTTCGCCGGTGGTGGGAACTACTGGCCTCAGCCAGGCGGAGATTTCTGACCTGAAGGACCTTTGCCAACGCCTGAATATCGGTGCTTTGGTGGCCCCTAATTTTGCCATCGGGGCTCTGCTTATGATGCGCTTCGCCAAAGAAGCAGCCCGGTTTTTCCCGGCGGTGGAGATCATCGAGTTGCACCATCCCAATAAAGTGGACGCTCCTTCCGGGACGGCCATCAAAACCGCGGAAATGATCGTCAATACTAAGCGGCGCGAGGATACTTTCCCCTCCTCCCACGAGTCAGTTCAGGGGGTCCGCGGCGGAGAACTGGGAGGCATTAGAATTCACAGTGTGCGTCTGCCTGGCCTTGTGGCTCACCAGGAAGTTATCTTCGGCGGTTCGGGTCAGGTCTTGACTATTCGGCACGATTCTATGAACCGAGAGTCATTTATGCCGGGGGTGATGTTGGCCATCAGAAAGATTAGGGGGATAAAGGGGCTGGTCTACGGGTTGGAACCACTCCTTGAGCACCAGGACACGGCAGAAGGCATATAATTAGATAAAGTCGTGGAACGATTGGTGTGAGGATAATGTCTAAACCACTAGCAGGGAGAAAAGTAGCCTTTTTAGGGGGCGGACTGCGCGAGGTAGAGCTGGCCAAAGCCCTCCAGGACGACGGGGCCGAGGTCCGGGTATCCAGCTTCCAGGCGGCAGGCCAGATTCGCCTGCCTATGCAGGAGCCCAAGGTGGCTCTCTCTGGGGCCGATGCCCTCATTCTACCGGTCAGCGGAGTGACTGCAGAAGGAATGATCAAAGAGGCCGGCGGTGAGGAAGGGGTTTATATCATCCCGGAGCTCTTGGCCCTCCTTAAGCCAGGGGCCCCGGTTGTGGTGGGCAAGACCAATCCCTATCTTAGCGAGGCCTTGGAAAAGGCAGGCTGTAACCTCATTGAACTGGTGGAAGATGATGAGTTTGCGGTACTGAACGCCATTCCCACTGCTGAAGGGGCTTTGGTAGTCGCTATTGAGTCTTCGGGTATCACCCTCGCCGGCAGCAAGTGTTTTGTCTTAGGTTTCGGCCGGTGTGGGAGAGCCATCTCACGCCGGCTTTTAGGTCTTGGTGCTGAGGTCCATGTCCTGGAGCGTTCAGGTGTGGGCAGAGCGTTAGCTACCGAGATGGGTGTTAAGGTCCACCCCTTTACAGATATCAAGAAGGAACTGCCCGAGGCCGACTTCATCTTCAACACCGTTCCCTGTTTAGTCCTAACTACAGATGTTTTAGAGATCCTGAAGAAAGAGGTTTTGATTGTTGATATTGCCTCCGCTCCTGGGGGAGTGGATTTTGCCGCCGCCAAATCCCTGGGAATTCAAGCGGTATTGGCTCTGGGCCTGCCTGGAAAATACGCACCTAAGACTGCAGGACAGATTTTAGCCAGAATCGTTCCGCGAAAAATTGCCGAATTTTTCAGGTGATTGCGGGAGGTTTCCAGGATGGATCTTGCAGGAGTTAAGATCGGCTTTGCCCTGACCGGTTCGTTTTGTACCTTTGGTCGGGTTTTCCCTCAAATTGAAAGGTTATTGGAGTTGGATGCCGAAATAATCCCTATTGTATCCAAGGTTGTTAGGGAGACGGACACACGCTTTGGGCCGGCTTCCTGCTGGCTGGATCGGCTGCAGAGTTTGACCGGAAGAGCCGTCCTGAGTGAAATCACGGAAGTTGAGCCTTTTGGCCCCCAGAAACAGCTGGATGTCTTGGTTGTTGCCCCCTGCACGGGCAATACCCTAGCCAAGCTGGCCAATGGAATTGTGGATGAGACCGTGCCTTTTGCCGTCAAAGCCCACCTGCGTAACGAGCGCCCGGTGGTGTTGGCCGTCTCCACCAATGACGGTTTGGCCGGAAACGCAAAGAATATTGGGTCTCTGCTTAACATAAAGAACGTATACATGGTGCCTTTTGGCCAGGACGCTCCGGAAAGCAAGCACAATTCCCTGGTGGCGAAGATGGAGCTGATTCCGGAGACCGTGGCCGAGGCCTTAGATGGCAGGCAGATCCAACCAGTCATCATCGCATATTGATTTCCAGGAAAAGGGGATGTTCATGGGTTATAAGGTAGCGATTGTCGGGGCAACCGGCGCCGTTGGAGAGGAATTATTGAAAATTTTGGAACAGCGGTCTTTTCCCATCTCTGAACTTAGGCTCTTGGCCTCAGCCCGGTCGGTCGGAAAGAGGCTGGAGTTCGCGGGTGAGGAGCTTGAAGTCGAGGAAGCCAGGCCTGAGAGTTTCGCCGGTATCGATATCGCCTTCTTCAGCGCCGGCGGCTCCGTCAGCGCCAAGCTGGCTCCGGAGGCTGTCAAAAGAGGAACCGTTGTCATCGACAACACGAGCCACTTTCGGTTGGACCCCGATGTTCCTCTGGTGGTTCCCCAGATCAACTCCGATGATTTAGAGGGCCACCGGGGTATCATCGCCAACCCTAATTGTTCAACGATCATTATTGATTTGGTACTGGCCCCGATCCTTAAGAAAGCCGGAATCAAGCGGGTAGTGCTCGCTACCTACCAGGCGGTGTCAGGAGCAGGGGCAAAAGCCATGGCGGAATTGGACCGCCAGGTCAAAGATTATGTGGCCGGCAGAACTAGTGAGCCTCAGGTGCTGCCCTTTGCCTCGGCAGAAAAGCACTATCCCATTGCTTTCAATCTGATTCCTCAAATCGACGTCTTCCGGGAAGACGACTACACCAAAGAAGAGTGGAAGATGGTCAAAGAAACCCGGAAGGTGCTGCACCAACCTGACCTTAGGATAACCGCTACTGCCGTGCGGGTCCCTGTTTTTAGGTGCCACTCTATCGCTGCCAATGTGGAGACCGTGGAAAGCCTGGAAGTGGCCGAGTTGAAGGAACTTCTGGCTTCAGCTCCCGGTGTGACAGTCATGGATGATCCTGCCCGGCAGGTTTACCCCATGCCGACGGAACTCAGCGGCCGAGACGATGTCTACGTGGGCCGGATCCGCAAGGACAATTCCACGGAAAACGGGTTTAACCTCTGGGTTGTGGGGGACCAGATTCGCAAGGGCGCGGCGCTCAATGCTGTGGAGATCGGAGAGGAGCTGGACCGCAGGGGTCTGGTTCGCGTCGGCTGAAACTGAGTGAGGTTTCAGAAATTGGAAATAATTATTCAGAAATTTGGTGGTACGTCTCTCAGGACTCCTGAGGAGAGGAAAAAGGCTGTTCAGATTGTAACCGCAACTCGAAATACCGGATACAGTGTGGTCGTGGTGGTGTCGGCCATTGGCCGCAGCGGGGACCCCTACGCCACCGATACCTTGTTGGAAATGTTCGCAGAAGGGAGTAAAACAGGCGGCCGGGGAGCCTCCCCTCGGGAGACAGACCTTTTGCTCTCCTGCGGTGAGATTATCTCGGCGACGCTCTTTGCCGGTCTGTTACAGGCCAGCGGACTTTCGGCTCAGGCCTTAACCGGTGCTCAAGCCGGAATCATCACCGATGACAATTTCGGTAATGCCCACATCATCAGAATAGTACCAGATCGGGTCTTACAGGCCTTAGAACAAGGTCAAGTGGTTGTGGTGGCCGGTTTTCAGGGGCGCACTGATTCCGGAGAGATCACCACTTTAGGCCGGGGCGGTAGCGACACCACCGCTGTTGCCTTGGGGGCAGCTCTGAAAGCCAAGCGAGTGGAGATCTTCACCGATGTCTCCGGGATCATGACCGCAGATCCTAGAATATCCCGGGAGGCCAAACTGCTCAAACGAGTTACCTATCAGGAGGTCGTGGAGTTGGCTCACCTAGGGGCCAAGGTCATTCACCCCCGGGCGGTGGAGCTGGCCATGGCCGCTGGGCTTGAGCTCTGGATCAAGGGTTTCAATGACGACTCTGAAGGCACTTTGGTCGCAGGCAGCCCTGAACGGGGCGTGGAGATCCACGGAGACAAGGTGATAACCGGCATTGCCCATATATCCGGTGTGGCTCAGGTGCGGGTGAACTTAAACCCAGAGACGCCCGCTCCCCGCCAGCATGTGGAGATATTCTCAATTATGGCTAGGCATGATATAAGTGTAGATATCATCAATGTCTTTCCGGATTTAGTGGTCTTCACGGTTCAGGAAAAGGATTTGGAGACTGCCGATACAGCCTTACGGGAGGCAGGTTACTCCCCTGAATCCCGGGGCGGTTTTGCCAAGGTTTCAGCTGTTGGAGCCGGGATGCGGGGAGTACCTGGGGTAATGGCGCGCATCGCTAAGGCCTTGACTGAGGCCGGGGTGGAGATCTTCCAGTCCGTGGACTCTCACGCCAATATCTCCTGTTTGGTGCGGGAAGATCAGTTAGAAGCAGCTATTCGGGCGCTGCATAAAGAGTTTGCTTTAGCGGGCGATTGATTTGCCTGATTTTTGGGGAGGTCGTTAAGATGAATGATTTGGGCGTTGTATTGACAGCCATGGTGACGCCGTTCAAGGAGGATGGGAGAGTCAATTACGAGGTCGCGGCTAACTTAGCCCAAGAGCTGGTAGCCAATGGCAGTGATGGCTTGGTGGTTTCCGGCACCACTGGGGAGTCCCCGACCCTCACTGAGGAAGAGAAGCTCAAGCTGTTCTCGGCGGTTGTGGAAGCTGTAGGCGGCAAGGCCACGGTCATCGCCGGTACCGGTTCCTACTCCACCAAAGAGAGCGTCAAACTCACCACCTTGAGCGAGAAGACCGGGGTAGACGGGGTGATGTGCGTCAGCCCCTACTATAACAAGCCCACTCAGGAGGGGCTCTACCGACACTTCAAGGCGATAGCCGAGAGCACCACCCTCCCGGTGATCATTTACAATGTTCCCGGTCGTACCGGGGTTAACGTGGAACCTGACACGGTGATACGCCTGGCCAGGGATGTAAGCAACGTGGTTGCGGTTAAAGAAGCCAGCGGAAACCTGGATCAGGTGGCCAAGATTCGCCGGGAGGCACCGTCTTCCTTCCTCATCTACAGCGGGGAAGACCACTTGACCCTGCCGATTCTGGCCGTCGGCGGTCACGGTGTCATCAGCGTTGCTTCTCACTTGGTGGGTTCGGAAATCAAGGAAATGTGCACTGCTTATGCCCGGGGAGACGTGAAGCGGGCTCAAGATATCCATCTGCGTCTTTGGCCTTTGTTCAAAGCTCTCTTCGTTCGGACCAACCCAATTCCGGTGAAGATGGCTTTGAAGATGCTCGGATTTGAGGTGGGTGGTTTCCGCTTGCCCCTTTGTGAAGTCAGTGAGGCCGAAATTGCGCCAGTCAAAGCGGAGCTGAAGTCATTGGGTTTGCTATAAACACTGTTCTTTTAGGAGGTAATAGTGATTGGGCAAGAAAAAGAATAGGCTACGGGTCATTCCCCTAGGAGGTCTAGGGGAAATCGGCAAAAACATGACGGTGATTGAATACGGCAATGACATCATTATCATCGACGCTGGTTTGGCTTTCCCCGATGATGAACTCTTAGGAATCGACCTGGTTATTCCTGATTTTACTTATGTTTTGGAGAACAAGGATAAGGTTCGGGCCATCTTTTTGACCCACGGTCATGAGGACCACATCGGTGCCCTGCCCTATCTCCTGCAGCACCTGGATGTGCCGGTCTACGGTCCCAGGTTGGCGCTGGGGCTGGTCGAAGGCAAACTGGCCGAACTGGCTTCTTCCTTGAAACCCGAGTTGCGGGAGGTTACCCCGCAGCAGAGGGTTACAGCCGGCTGCTTTAAACTGGAGTTTATCAGGGTAAATCACTCTATCGCTGATGCCGTGGCCTTGGCCATTGAAACACCCATCGGATACATCGTACACTCCGGAGACTTCAAATTTGACCAGACTCCAATTGACGGGGAAGTCACCCAGTTCCACCGGTTTGCCTACTATGGGGACAAGGGTGTGCTTTTGCTTTTATCGGATAGCACCAATGCTGAAAGGCCAGGTTATACTTTGTCTGAACGGGAAGTAGGTAAGTCCCTGGACGAAACCTTCCGGACCGCTCGGCAGCGGATCATCGTGGCCACTTTCGCCTCTAATATTCACCGGGTCCAGCAGATCTTGGACATGGCCGAAAAATACGGCCGTAAAGTGGCGGTTGTCGGCCGGAGCATGGTCAACGTCTTTAACATCGCCCGGGATTTGGGTTACCTTAGAGTTCCCAAAGGTCTGGAAATGGATCTCAACAAGATTGACAACATTCCCCCGGAACGCCAGGTGATTATCTCCACCGGCAGCCAGGGTGAGCCGATGTCTGCCTTAAGCCGGATGGCCAACAATGATCACCGCAAGGTTTCCATCGTTTCTGGAGATACGGTGGTTATTTCCGCTATTCCCATCCCTGGTAACGAAAAATTGGTGGCCAGAACGGTGAACCACCTGTACGAGTTGGGGGCCAACGTTATCTACGAGTCCAGCTCCGGAATCCACGTCTCCGGACACGCCAGCCAAGAGGAGCTGAAGATGATGCTCAACCTGGTCCGGCCCAAGTACTTCGTACCTGTCCACGGCGAGAGCAGGCACCTATACAAACACGCTGAGCTGGCCGAACTCGTTGGGATACCCCGGAAGAATATTTTTGTCCTAAAAAATGGACAGGTCCTGGAGATCGATAAGGAGAGCGCCAAGATTACAACTAAGGTTGCCACCGGCCAAGTACTGGTGGACGGTTTGGGCGTCGGTGACGTGGGTAATGTGGTGCTCCGGGACCGCAGGGTCCTTTCCCAGGACGGCATCCTGATTGTGGTGGTGACTACCGACAAGGAAAGCGGCAAGATCGTCGCCGGTCCGGATATCATCTCTCGGGGCTTTGTTTACGTTCGGGAGTCCGAAGCTCTCCTGGAGGAGGCCCGGGAAAAGGTGAAAAAGGCTCTGGAAAGCTTCAACGAAGAGGAACTCAAAGAGTGGTCAGTGCTGAAACGCCGGACCAAAGAAGTCTTGGATTCCTTCCTTTGGGAGCGGACCAAGAGACGCCCGATGATTATGCCGATTATTACGGAGGTTTAGCAGGCTAGAAGGGAATTGTTCGGCTTCAAATACTCCATACTAAAGTTATGACTTGGTATGGAGGTAAGAAAATGGATAAATTACGAGTGGAGAGCGAAGCGGCTCCTGGCGAACAGAAGGAGGCTAAGGATGAGGCCCAGAAGCAGCAGGCGACCCTGCAGGGCCTGAAACAGATGGGGCAGATGCCGGTAAGCCCTCCTCAGGAGCCGATGATTCACGCTGTTCCCATCATCGGACAGATCGAAGGTCATTTGGTCATGCCTCCGAAGAACAAGACCACCAAGTATGAGCATATTCTGCCCCAGTTGGTTGCCATTGAGCAGAACCCGAAGATCAAAGGGGTGCTCTTCATGCTCAACACGGTTGGCGGAGACATTGAAGCCGGTTTGGCCATAGCAGAGATGATTCGGACTCTCTCCAAGCCTACAGTCTCGCTGGTCTTAGGTGGGGGGCACTCCATCGGCATACCTATTGCGGTGGCGGCTGACCGGTCCTACATTGCCGAATCGGCTACCATGACCATCCATCCTGTCCGTCTCACGGGGATGGTGATCTCAGTCCCCCAGACCTACGAGTACCTGGAGAAGATGCAGGATCGGATCGTCCATTTTATTGTGAAGAACTCCCGCATCACCGAAGAGAGGCTCAGGGAACTGATGTTCAGGTCGGGGGAGCTGATGCGGGATATCGGCACGGTTCTGGTGGGCAGAGAGGCTGTCAGAGAGGGGCTTATTGACCAAGCCGGCGGTGTAGGCGAAGCTATGGACTGTCTCTGGTCCCTCATTGCCCAGGCAGAAGAGGGGGCCGGTCGGGAAAGAGATAAACGAGGTGAAGATAAATATGCTCTACACAATCGTTCCGGAAGAAATCGTGTTAGAGGGTATCGACGAAGAGTACCCCGCTATTAAGGAAATTGTGCACCAGGGCGTGCTGGTTCAGGTGACCCAGTCCGGGGAAGACCTGGTGATCCAAAGGGTCATCAGCTCCAATCCCCAGGATTATCTCAGGCCGGACCTGATGCCGGGCACGGTAATCAGCGCGAAGTATTGACCACTTAGGGCGGTCATTAAGGCCGCTCCTTTTTCATATCCCTAGAGAAGGAAGTGGGGAAGCGAGGAAAAGGAGTGGCCATACTGGGTTACGTCCTGCTGGGGGCAGGAGGCTTTTTTTTAGGACTCAAGACCCTTTCCGGAGCTCTGGAAGGGCTCTTCAGCCAGAATTTCCGGCGCAAGCTGGGAGGAGCGGCCAGGGAGCATCTCTGGCAGGTTTTTCTGGTCTCCATTGTCTTTGCCGGACTGGTACAATCGAGCAGCGCCGTCACAGTCATTGGGGTCTGCCTGGTTAACGCCGGTGTCTTAAGTCTAACTGATGCCGTGGCTCTGACCCTGGGAGCTAATATCGGGACGACGGTTACCTCCCAGCTCATCAGCTTCCCCTTGCGCCGGTGTATCCCCTGGCTGTTTCTGGTGGGTTTACCGGTAGCTTTCTGGGGCTTTGCTACCAAAAGAAAAGGCCGCCGGGTCTACCTGGTTGGCTTGACCCTGTTAGGATTGGGTCTTCTCTTCACCGGGTTCGAGCTGCTTCAGTATGCTCTAGGCCAGGCTGCCAGGAGCACAGAGTACTTTCGGGCTTGTTTGCGGTGGGCATCGACCGGGCCTGGGGAAGGTTTCACCGCTGGGCTGGTGGGGACAGGAGTGCTGCAGAGCAGTTCTCTGTTTATGGCTTCGATCATCTCTTTGGCTAACCAGGGTGCCATTTCATTTACTGCTGCCTTCTTTGCCATGTTAGGCAGCAACATCGGCACTTCTTTTACTACCCTTTTAGCTGGGCTGGGAGCCTCCAGGGCAGGGAAGGCCGCTTCTCTGGCCAATTTGAGTTTCAACATTTTGAGTGTCTTGTTGATCCTGCCGTTCTGGTACTTACTTGCCACCTGGGCCCAAGGGAGCAGTTCCGTGCCTGGAAGACAGCTGGCCAACGCCCACACGGCCTTCAATGTTATCACCGCAGTGGCAGTACTGCCACTCGCCCCGGCGCTGGCAGGGTTTTTAGGGAAAATTACTAATCTACACACACGGGAGGATTAGGAAATGCAGATCTGGGAAGCCATCTTACTAGGAATCATCCAGGGATTGACGGAGTTTTTGCCGGTGAGCAGCTCAGGCCATCTGGTCATCTTTCAGGACTTGTTAGGAGTGGCTCAAAGCGGGGTCACCTTTGAAGTGGCGGTTCACGTTGGCACTGCTTTGGCGGTGGCTTTTTACTTCCGCAATCACCTCTGGCAGATACTCAAGAACCTGCGCCTTTTATCCCTGCTGGTGGTAGCCTCAATCCCTGCAGCCGTCCTGGGAATTTTTGCTGAAGACTTTTTGACCGGGCTTTTTTCCCAGACCCTAGTGGTCGGGGTGGCCCTTTTATTCACTGGAGGCATACTCTGGTATGCCGAGAAAAAGACCAGGCAGGATGCTTCCTCCAAAAATTTTCCCGAACTCTCTTACGCCGACGCCTTCTTTATCGGTTTCGGTCAGGCACTGGCCATTGTTCCGGGGATAAGCCGCTCTGGCTCGACTATCTCTGCTGGGCTCTTTCGCGATGTCCGGCGGGAGACGGCGGCGGAGTTTTCTTTTTTAATGAGTGTGCCGGTCATTCTGGGTGCCGCTCTTTTGGAACTCCCTAATTTGGAGGCGGCAAGCGCCGGTCTGTCTTTGGGCCCGGTTGTGGTAGGGACCGTTTTTTCCTTTCTCTCGGGACTTTTTGCCATCTACTTTTTGCTTGCAGTCATCCGTCGCTACAGCCTCACTTACTTTTCCTACTACACCTGGTTTTTAGGGGCCATCGTGATCCTCTTAAATCTACTCTAGAGGCAAATAATGGCAGGAGTGCCAGGGGGAAACCGGAATATATATCACTGAAACCTATTTGGAGGTGGATGTGATGTTTGTCAAAGATAAAATGTCCACGGACCTGGTGACAGTCTCCCCGGAGACCAACATCTTAGATGCTCTGGAACTGATGAGGAAGAACAACATTCGTCGTTTACCGGTAGTAGAAGGAGATAAGTTAGTAGGAATGGTGACGGAGATGGACCTGGTGAGGCTCTCTCCATCCCCAGCCACCTCGTTAAGTGTATTTGAGCTCAATTACTTATTGGCCAAGACCAAGGTCAAAGATGCGATGACAGCCAACCCCATCACAGTCGACTCCGAGGCTACCGTGGAGGAAGCCGCCCTGATCATGCGGACGAACCAGATCGGAGGTCTGCCAGTAGTCCACAACGGCAAACTGGTGGGGATTATTACTGAGACAAATATTTTTGATGCCTTCATTGAATCCATGGGCCTACGGCGGGCCGGCACCAGGATCGCCATCGATGTGGAAGACCACCCTGGAGTCCTGGCCGATATCACTCAGGTCATCTACAAATCGGGCATTGACATCATCACCTTAGCCACCTTCTCCGGAGAAGAGGGCAAGGCCCGGATTGTGGTGAGACTCGCGGTGGATTCAGCTGATCAGCTCATCAAGGAGCTGGAAAGTCACGGCTACAAGGTAGCCCACGTGGCCAACCTGCACTGAAAGGCTCGGGCCTCGGAGCTTCTCCGGGGCCTGCTTCTTACGGAGGACAGGAAATGGTAAACTCAGTGTAGAATTTCTTTAAGACCACCAATAAAGGTAGAGAAGTCCATGGCTCCAAAGAAACCAAGCCTAAAACGACGTCGTGTACGTGCCTTAATTGGTCTTGCAGTAGCTTTAGTTTTCATCATTGCTTTGGTGGGATGGGGGGTCACTCTGGACTGGCGGGCCCTCAAACCTTCGGTGCCGGCCAGGTACGGGCGGGTAGAGACCGCCTATTCCGGTACTGCTTTGGCCCTTAGAAAGGAACAAGTAGTTTACTCTCCTCTTACCGGTGAGGTCGATCAGTATGTTTCTGAGGGTACTCGGGTTCCCGCCGGAAAAGTGGTGGTCAAGGTAACAGATGAGGCTGCAAGGAGTACACTGATTAGTGAACGGGAATCCTTAGAGCGTCGCTTGATCGACCTTTCCAGCCGCAACCCCTTCAATAAGACGGATCTTGTTTCCCAAGAGCTTTCTCCGGAGGAGAAAGCAGTTCGGGAAGAGTTGGAAAAGGTCACCAGGGAGTTGGAGAGCTGCCAGGCGGAGGTCGTTTCCCCGATAGCCGGGATTATCGCCTACCGAATCGACGGCCTGGAGAGCCCGGGGCCGGAAGTTGCCATCAGTAACCTGCTTAATCTGGAGAAGGAGCTTTCAACTTTTCCCCAGATTCCGGCCAGAACAACGCCGACTGTAAGACACCGCCAGGTACAGTTGGACAAACCCTTGTTCAAAGTCGTTGATAGCCTGCAGTTTTGGGTTGTAGCTGATCTACCGCCAGGTGTGGAGTTGACTCGCGGTCAAAGGGTCCAGGTTCGCTTCTTTGAACGGCCGAACCGGAGAATTGCGGCCGAGGTGAGGCAGGTAGTTTCCAACCCTGAGTACACCAGGGTGGTTTTGTTTTTCCAAGATTATCAAGATTTTTTCACCGAGATGCGCTGGACGGAAGTTACTGTGATTACCTCCTACCATGAAGGTGTTATCGTTCCGGTAGAGGCCTTGCACCAGGAGGATGGTGTCTGCGGTGTCTATGTCAAGGGGATAGGCGGGGTGGTCTTCAAACCGGTGGAAGTCATCGGGCAAGACCAAGAAAGCGCTGTCGTAGACGGTTTGGCCGAAGGGTCTCGGGTAATCTTGTAACCGTAGGCGGAGGGGAAATAAGTGAAAAAGACTTTTGTTCTGGATACCAGTGTTTTGCTGCATGATCCGCAAGCCCTATTTTACTTTGAAGATAATGATGTGGTAATCCCCATTGCGGTCATCGAGGAGATCGACGGGCACAAACGCAAATCCGACCAGATTGGCCGGAGCGCCCGCATGGTTTCCCGCTATTTAGATGAGCTGCGCAGCAAAGGGCATCTCAACGAGGGTGTGGACAACGGCCAGGGGGGGATGCTGAAAATCGAGCTCAACCACCAGGAGCTGGAGGGGCTTCCCTTTGGTTTGGACCGAGTCAAGAACGACAACCGGATTTTGGCGGTGGCCCTCAGTCTACAAAAGGACGAGCGCTGTCAGAAACCGGTTATCTTGGTCTCCAAGGACATCAACATGCGGGTTAAGGCGGATGCCCTCGGGCTTTTAGCCGAAGACTACGAGACCAACAAAGTTAACATCGATGAACTCTACCCCGGCTTTGAAACGGTCTTGGTGGCCCCTGAGAAGGTCAATGAGTTTTATCAACAAGGCTGGCTGTCTTTGGCGGACCTTGGAGGTAGGTACTACGCCAATCAGTTTATCATGCTGCAGGACAACGCCGGCCAGTCCCAAACCGCTCTCGGCAGGGTCGATGTCGGGCAAAAACGCCTTTTGCCTTTGAGACATCCCAACGCGGACTTATCCGGCATCAGGGCCAGGAACCGAGAGCAGAAGTTTGCCATCGAGGCTTTACTGGATGACGACATTCAACTGGTAACTCTGGTGGGGCAGGCCGGGACCGGGAAGACTCTGCTGGCCTTGGCAGCAGGAATTGAAAAGGTATTGGAAGAGAAGAAATACCGCAAATTACTGGTCACCCGGCCGGTAGTGCCCCTGGGTAATGACATCGGTTTCCTGCCGGGAGATGTGGAGGAAAAGCTCCGGCCTTGGATGCAGCCTTTATATGACAACCTGGAGCTGATCTTTGGCAATCGGGACCGCCAGGAAAAGCTGGATGCCTATATTAATCACCTCCAGGATTTGGATATACTAGATATTGAGGCCCTCACCTACATTCGCGGCCGATCTATCCCAGGTCAGTACTTCATCTTGGATGAGGCGCAAAACCTCACCCCCCACGAGGTCAAAACGGTGATTACCAGGGTGGGAGAGGGGACTAAAATTGTATTGACCGGGGATCCCTACCAAATCGATAACCCCTACCTGGACGCCAACAGTAACGGACTTACCTACGTGGTGGAGCGGTTCAAGGATTACCAGGGCGCAGCCCACATCACGCTGACCAAAGGTGAGCGTTCAGCCCTGGCTGAGATGGCAGCAGAACTTCTGTAGTGAGGTAGAGATAATGTCGGAGCGTGCCCAAAATATAGCTGACAGGGTAGCCAGAGTCCAAGAGAGGATTGTGGCTGCCTGTGCCCGGGCCGGTCGGCGGCCGGAAGAAGTTCTCCTGGTGGCGGTAAGCAAGAACATGCCGGCCAGCGATATTCAAGCTGCCTACCGGTGCGGACTGCGGAACTTCGGTGAAAATAGGGTTCAAGAGGCCGTCTCCAAGGTGCCTGAATTGCCCAAGGACATCAGGTGGCATTTCCTAGGCCAGCTGCAGCGCAACAAGGCCCGTAAGGCTCTGGAGTTTGCGGAGCTAATTCACTCCCTAGACCGTATGAGCTTGGCCGAAACCTTAAACAGGCTGGGCAAAGAGCGGAATCAGGTGGTTTCGGTTCTGGTAGAGGTGAACACCGGCGGCGAGGAGTCCAAGGCCGGGATTTCTCCTGCCGAGCTTGAACCCTTTCTCTATCGGCTGCAGGATTTGGAGTGGATAGCTGTCAAGGGGCTGATGACCATCGCTCCCTACGTTGACGACCCTGAGGCGGCCCGACCCTTCTTCGCTGAGCTGAAGAGACTTGCCCAGCAGGCGGAAGGATATAAGTTGCCCCGGGTTTCCATGGAGGTGCTCTCCATGGGGATGACTAATGATTATGAAGCAGCCATTTTGGAAGGATCCACTTTGGTCAGAATCGGCCGGGGGATTTTTGGCCCCCGCCGGAGTTAGGGAGGAGACTTAGATGCCAGGTTTTTTAGACAAAATCTTGGATCTGATGGGGATAGAGGATGAGGAGTATGAGGAGGAGCCGGCCTTTGCCAGGGCTGAGGAATCGGCTAACCGGGCCATCAAGGTGCGGAAGGTGCCCCGGCCCACCAAAGGGAGGTTGATTTCCTTTCCTACCGGTAAGAATGAGGAAGACGGGGTCAGCAAGGTGGTGCTCTGTGAGTTGACCGATTACGATCAGATCCCGGAGGTTGTGGCCCATTTGCGCTCCGCTTTTCCGGTGGTAGTCAACTTGCGGAGGAGCAACCCCCAAACGGCCCAGCGCTTCTTAGATCTGTTGTGTGGGGTGATTTTCGCCCTGGACGGTAAGATCGCCAAAGTAGAAGAGGCGATTTACTTGCTTACTCCTAAGGGAGTGGACATCAGCGCAGATTTGGATCTGTTCAGTTTGGACCCGCAATTGGATTGGTTAAACAGGTAAAGGAGGGGATGGCGTGAACGGCCGGGTAGCCATTATAGGGACAGGTGTCATGGGAGGAGCAATCCTTAAGAGGCTGGTCAAAGATTTGGCTGACCCAACCCGAGTGGTAGCCGTTGATATCAATGAGGAGAGACTTGCCGAACTCAGCCAGGAGTTGGGGGTAGCCACCACCACTTCGGTGCCGGAAGCGATCGCAGATAGCACGATGGCGGTTTTAGCGGTTAAACCCTGGGTGGTTCCCCAGATTTTGAAAGAACACGGACGGGAGTGGCCAGAGGGGTGTCTGCTGGTCTCGGTGGCGGCGGGAGTCAAGACTCAGACCCTGGAAAAGTACCTACCTGTCCAGGTTCCGGTGGTTCGGGCCATGCCCAATACACCGGCCTTAATTGGTGCCGGAATCACCGCTTTGGCAGCCGGAAGTGCCGCTAACGAGGAACACCTGCGTCAGGCCGCAGAAGTTCTTGGGAAGGTCGGCGAGGTAGTCATCGTTCCTGAGAGTTCCTTGGATGCGGTGACCGGGTTGAGCGGCAGCGGGCCGGCTTATGTCTACATGTTCATTGAGGCTTTGATCGACGCCGGGGTCAGAGAAGGCTTACCTAGGGAAACCGCCCGTAAACTGGCTGTAGAGACAGTCTTGGGAGCGGCGAAACTGGTGAAGGAGACCGGTGAACACCCGGCAAAGCTGAAAGATGCGGTCACCACCCCAGGTGGTACCACTATTGCCGGCCTGGCCGCTTTAGAGACCGGCGGTTTCAGAGGACTGGTATTAGATGCAGTTAGTGAGGCAACCAAAATATCCCGTTTGTTAGGGAAGGATGAGTGAATTGAGTTTGTGGGGGCTGGTTAACAGCATTTTCGAAGTTTACACCTGGATTATCATTGCCAGGGTAATTATTTCTTGGGTGGCTCCGGCTTCCCGCCACCCGGCAGTGCGGTTCGTCTACGATATGACCGAACCTTTGCTGGGCCTGATCCGGAGGTATATTCCGGCCACCGGGGGAATTGACTTCAGTCCTCTGGTAGCTTTGATCATCGTCCAGCTTGTTCAGAGAATTGTTCTCAACCTTTTGATCAGTATCATGTACTAAGGTGGGTAGATATGCGCCAGGAGATTCTGCAGCTTCTGACGACTCCTGAAGAGCGGGAAGTTGCCGGTCATGTATTAGATCTGGTGGAAAGAGTCAAAGAGCGAGGGAGCGTTGAGACTTCCTGGTTTTTAGCCCTGGCCGAACAGGATCTGGTCTCTCAAATCATGCGCCGGTTTCCGGATCTGGAGCATATCTTTCTCGGTGGCTTTCCAAAAGCTGAGCGCAAACGCCTGGTCCTTGGTCCACAATATTCAGATCTCCAGAGCCACGGGGAGATCGGGGCGGTGCGGATTGAGGTGAAGACCGGTCCTGAGGGAGAAATCTCTCACCGGGATCTCTTAGGAGCGGTACTGGGCCTCGGGCTGAACAGGCGATATCTCGGAGATGTGGTGGTCACCGAAACCGGTGGGGAGCTGGTGGCAGCGAACTACCTAGTGCCGGAGATAGTTAGAGGACTGGTCAGTGTGAGCCGGTACCCGGCCCGGGCTGAGAGGATCCCTTTAGAGGAACTCTCCGTCGGCCTGGAACGCAAAAAACTGGTGAAGGCCACTGTACCTTCTTTGCGCTTGGATGCAGTGGCGGCGGCCGGTTTCGGCAAGAGCCGCTCCGTTATGGCTAGAGAGATAAAGGCCATGCGGATCAGGGTCAATGGAAGCCCGGCTAAATCCCCATCTCAAAGTGTGGGTCAGGGAGATATGATCTCTGTACACGGCAAGGGACGGATTGTAATTGCAAAGGTCGGCGGTCAGACTAAAAAGGGCCGCACAGTCCTGGAAATTGAGCGTTATTATTAAAGGGGGGGCAGTTGATGCTAACACCGCTGGATATTCAAAATGCCGCTTTTCATAGGTCTTTCAGAGGGTATAATGAGGAAGAGGTAGATGACTTTTTAGACAAGGTTTTTTTGGAGTACGAGGCTTTATACCGAGAGAACCAGGAGCTTAAGAAGAAGCTGGAAGCCTCCTCAAAAAACCCTAAGGTCATCAGTTCTTTGACTGCCGGTCCCACCAACGAGGATGCCCTAGCCAAGAGCAGTCAAATCATTGCCGATGCCCAGCGCCAGGCCAATGAGATTCTGGCCCGGGCCCAGGAGCAGGTGGCCAGGGAGAAAGCCAGGCTGGAAGAGCTCAAACAGCAGCGTCGGATGTTCAAAGAACAGTTCCAGGCTATGTTGCAGACCTTTTTCCACATCCTTAAGAACTATGAGGATGGAGAAGTGCCTGACCAAACCTTAGTGCTGAATAGGTTGAACCAGGACTGGCAGGCTGAGGTATCCGCTGGGGTTGAGAAAGAGTAACCTTGACCGCCATGCCGCCGGTGTAGTATAATTCTCACTAAAATGTCATCTGCTACAGCGATGAAGGGAAGAGTAGCAGCGCTCAGCCTGTTCCAGAGAGCCGATGTAAGGTGCGAGTTCGGCACAGGAACCGCTGTGAAGATCATCCCTGAGTTGAGAGCCGAAGTTTTCCAGTAGGCCTCACGGGTGCTGCCGTTATCCAGCAAAAGAGCGGACAGTTTTCTTCTGTCAATTAGGGTGGTACCGCGGGAGTACTCTCGCCCCTTAGGGGCGAGTTTTTTATTTTTCAGCAATGTCCAAGACTAAATTTGGAGGTGCTTTTCTGTGAGCGACGCAGTCAAGGTCAATTACTCAGATACCTTGAACTTGCCGAAGACTGATTTCCCCATGCGGGGCAACCTTCCCAAGAGGGAGCCGGAGATCCAGGCCTTTTGGGAGGAGCACCAGATCTACCGCAAAGTCCAAGAGCAAGCCAAAGAACGGGGTTATCCCACCTGGATCCTGCACGATGGCCCCCCATATGCCAACGGACACATCCACATCGGGCATGCTTTGAATAAGACCCTGAAAGATATTTGCGTGAAGTACAAGGCCATGCAGGGCTACCACACCCCCTATGTACACGGTTGGGACACCCATGGCCTTCCCATTGAGACCAGGGTTATCAAGGACCTAGGGGTCAATCGCAAGGGTGTCAGCCCCTTGGAGTTCCGCAAAAAATGCAAAGACTACGCCCTGAAGTTCATGAACATCCAGAAGCAGGAGTTCCAGCGGCTGGGGGTCTGGGGGAACTGGGATGACTCCTACTATACTCTCCTCCCTAAGTATGAGGCCAAACAGATTGAGGTTTTTGGGGAGATGGCCCTCCGGGGGCATATTTACAAGGGCCTGAAACCGGTCTACTGGTGTGTCTCCTGTGAGACCGCCTTAGCTGAAGCTGAGGTTGAGTACGATGATAAGAAGTCTCCTTCCATCTACGTGAAGTTCCCGATGATCGATGATAACAAGCTCTTTGGCGGCGATCTGACCAATACCTACGTCATCATCTGGACTACAACCCCCTGGACGATTCCGGCCAACCTGGCCATCTGTCTGCATCCGGATTTTGATTACGCTTTGGTCCAGGTGGGAGGGGAACGGTATGTGGTCGCCGCTGAGCTAGTGGAAAAACTCTCCCAGGAGCTGAACTGGGAAGAGTATGAAGTCCTGCTGAGGTTCAAGGGCAGGGAGCTGGAACGGGCTTTGTGTAAGCACCCCTTGTTTGACCGGGAATCCTTGCTCATCCTTGGTGAGCACGTCACTTTAGAACAAGGTACCGGTTGTGTTCACACCGCCCCCGGCCACGGTGAAGAGGACTTTTTGGTCGGTTCCGAATACGGTCTGCCGGTCTTCAACCCAGTGGATCCCACCGGCCACTTCACTGAGGAAGCCGGTCCCTACGCCGGTTTAGACTTGGAGGAAGGTAACAAGGTCATTGCCAAGGACCTGGATGAAGCCGGAGCGCTGGTGAAGTTCGGCTTCATTCGGCACCAATTCCCCCACTGCTGGCGCTGTAAAAACCCGATCGTTTTCCGTGCTACTGAGCAGTGGTTCGCCTCTGTAGACGGTTTCCGGGAGGCTGCCCTAAAAGCCATCGGCGAAGTCAAATGGCATCCGGCCTGGGGTGAAAACCGCATAGCCAACATGGTTAGGGAGCGCCGGGACTGGTGCATCTCCCGTCAGCGGGTTTGGGGCGTGCCGATTCCGGTCTTCTACTGCCAGGCTTGCGGGGAGCATATCATCACCCGCGAGACCATTGATGCAGTCAAGGAGCGCTTTGCTGAAGAAGGCTCTGATGCCTGGTTTAAATACGAGGCCAAGGAACTCTTGCCCGACGGGTTCACCTGTCCCCACTGCGGTGCTGCTGAGTTTCGGAAGGAGAGCGACATCATGGATGTCTGGTTTGACTCAGGCTCCAGTCACAGGGCCGTGCTGACCCAGTGGCCGGATCTGAAATGGCCTGCTGACCTCTACTTGGAAGGGAGCGATCAGCATAGGGGCTGGTTCCAGTCCTCCCTACTGACCTCAGTGGCCACCACCGGGAAAGCACCGTACAAAGAGGTGTTGACCCACGGGTTCATCGTCGATGAAGAGGGCCGGAAGATGTCTAAATCCCTGGGGAATGTCATCGCCCCTGACAAGGTCATCAAAGAGTACGGAGCGGATATTCTGCGCCTCTGGGTTTCTTCGGCCGATTACACCGATGACATCCGGGTATCCAATAACATTCTGAAACAAATGGCTGAGGTTTACCGCCGGATCCGCAACACCGGACGGTTCATCCTTGGAAACCTCTCCGATTTTGATCCGGAGAAAGACAGTGTACCCTATGAGGAGCTGCCTGAGATTGACCGCTTCGCCCTACACAGGCTCCAGGAGATCCTGGATAAGCTGACCACGGCTTTTGATAACTACCAGTTCCACGTCTTCTACCACACCGTGCACAACTACTCGGCGGTGGACTTAGGCGGCTTCTACTTGGATGTGTTGAAGGACCGGCTGTACACCTCACCGGCTAAGAGTCATCTCAGGCGCTCCGCTCAGACCGTGCTCTATGAGATCATCAACGTTCTGGTCAGGGTAATCAGCCCGGTTTTGGTCCACACCGCCGAGGAGATGTGGCAGCACCTGCCACAGACTACCGATAAACCTGTGAGCGTACAGCTGACTTCCTGGCCCAAGGTGAATGAGAAGTACCGGGATGAAGAGTTGGCGGAGAGGTGGAACCGGTTGTTGAAGATCAGAGATGTGGTGAACAGGGCCCTGGAGGCTGCCCGCTCAGAAAAGACCATCGGAAACAGCTTGGAAGCGGCGGTGACCCTGTACACCTCCGATGGTGAACTGAGAAAATTCTTGGAGCAGTACAAGTCGGAGTTGGCCACGGTCTTCATCGTCTCCAAGGCGGAGCTGGCGCCGGAGGGGGCTGCTCCTGGGGCAGAAGCCGTGCGGGATTCCGAACTGGATTTGGCTGTCTTGGTAAGTGAAGCACCTGGGGATAAGTGCGAACGCTGCTGGATGTACTCTGAGGAAGTGGGGCAGAGCAGCCAACATCCCACACTTTGTCCTCGCTGCGTTGAGGCTATTAGCGGCTAAATGAATAGGCAGGGAACTGGGTAGGCTATAGATGTGCCTGGAGGTAGTTCCCTGATGGATCCCACCGATCGCAGAGTCTTAGCCGAGTTTTCAGACCGGTTGGAAAAATTGATCGAGGGGTTGGAGAAGGCCAGCATCGCCGAGTACGTTCAGATGCTGGAGAACCCTGCCAAGATGCTGACTATCAATTTTTTCAACGGGGTGGCCAGGGGCTTTGGCTTTGCGGTCGGTTTTTCTATAATCGCAGCCTTTTTCCTGTATATTCTAGGTTATCTGGCCCGGTTGAACCTACCGATTATCGGATCGTTCATTGCTGAACTGGTCCAACTGGTCCAAGGGCAGCTGGAGAGCTATTCCAGGTAACCTCACCTTTTCAGGAGGTAGATAGTATGCTTACCGAGGGCCAACTTGCTCACTACAAACGTAAATTGTTCCAGGAGCAAAAACGGATTTCAGATGAGTTGGCAGAGTTGAGGGCACCCCAAAGTGTTGACTCCTTGAAAGATTCCGTGGGAGAGCTTTCAGCATATGACAACCATTCTTCAGATTTGGCCACAGAGACTTTTGAGCGGGAGAAGGATATTGGCCTGGCCGACAATCTGAAGATCATCCAATCTCAGATCGATGAAGCCCTGGAAAGGATCGAAGACGGAACCTACGGTCGGTGTGCCATCTGTGGCCGGGAAATTTCCGAAGAGCGGTTGGAGGCTGTGCCTTATGCCACTACATGTCTGGAGCATGCTGATGATGAATTCAACCGTACTACTGAACAGCGCCCTGCAGAGGAAGAAAACCTCTACGCTCCCTTTGACCGTACTTTTACCGACGGTGCTGAGAATGAAAACATCGGTTTTGACGGTGAAGATACCTGGCAGGCTGTGGCCAGATACGGGACAGCCAACTCGCCCCAAGATATACCCGACGCCATTGACTACGACGAGGTATACGTTGATGCCGATGAGGACCGGGGGATTGTGCAGCTTACCGACGCCATCATCGATGTCACCGAGGGCGAGCAGGATCAGGACCACCTTATCTTTCCGGAGCCGGACAGGAATCGGGAGCGCCGGCCTCACAAGAAGAGGCTTCGGGAGAAGTGACTCAATGGCAGATTGTGCCTTACCAGTCAGCTGTGGTAAAATAATGAAAAAGAGTACAAGGATTGAGTAAATTTGAATCCAATGGCCCTAGTGCCCCTGATTCTCCTGGTGGACCAGGGGCTTAAATTCTATGTCAAGACCCACTTTCGCCCCGGTTGGTCGGTTGAGCTGATCCCCGGGGTTATTGACTTAACTTACCTGCGTAACCCCGGTGCCGCTTTTGGCCTCTTTCACCACCGGACCGAACTTTTGATTCTGATGGGCGTTCTGGCGGTGACCTTGATTTTCATCTACTACCGACGGCTGCCACCGGAGAAATATATTCTCCGCTACGGCTTAGCTTTTGGTCTCACCGGGGCGCTGGGAAACCTCTTGGACCGGCTTTTCTACGGTTACGTCATTGACATGTTCAACCTCAGCTTCTGGCCAGGAGTCTTTAACGTGGCAGATGTCGCCATTATTGTAGGGATCGCCTTGATCGTGATTGAGTTATGGCAGGATGCGGAAGCTGTCGGAGAGGAGGCTGGGGAATGAGACCGGTCTTAATTGAAGTTTTCGGAATTCCGGTGTTCAGTTACGGTTTCATGATGGCGGTGGCTTTTCTGGCTGGCTATTTCTTGGTTCTGCGCCGCTTCAGGGAGCTGGGCCTCAGCCTGGAGAAGCTGGCTGATTTCGCCGTGATCCTGGCGGTTTCCGGTATCATTGGGGCTCGCCTGTTATATGTTCTGATCGGTTGGGAGTACTACTCGGCCCACCCGGCCCAGATCTTCAATCTGCCTGCCGGGGGTCTCTCCTTTCACGGCGGAGCGGTCTTAGCTGTCATCACCGGGGTCTACTACGTTCGCCGGCAACGGCTCCCCCTGGGGAAAATCGCCGATGCTATAGCTCCCGCCTTCGCTCTCGGGGTGGCCCTGGTCCGAATCGGTTGTTTGCTCAATGGCTGCTGCTATGGCTTGCCATCCACTGTGCCCTGGGCTTTTGACAGCTCTTACCTTCATGATGTACCCAGGCATCCGACCCAGCTTTATGAGAGCCTGGCCATGTTTCTAGTCTTTCTTTACCTGCTAAAAAGGGAGAAACACACTTTCTTTCCCGGCTATCTTTTGGTCTTATTCACGGTGCTCTACTCGGCCAGCCGATTTATCATCGAGTTTTTTCGGGATGTCCCGGAGTTTTGGCCTCCCCTGACCATGGCCCAGGTGGCGAGCCTGTTCTTCATTGTTCTCGGGACAGCGGTGATTGTCGTCGGGCAAAAACGCTTTGAGGCCCAAAAGAACAGTATTCAGGGTGAACAAGATGTCTCGCGCTGAGAAAAAACTGGAGGTGACCGTTGTTCCGGAAGCGGCCAACCAGCGTTTAGACAAGTACCTGGCCCAACTTCCTGAGGTCCCCTCTCGCTCTTACGCTGAGAAAGCCATCTCAGAGGGTTTGATCACCGTCAACGGAGAGCAGGTCAAACGGAGCTATAAGGTATGCGCCGGGGATCGGATTTCTGTGGTGCTTCCTCCTCCCAAGGAAATCTCTTTGGAACCTGAACCCATTCCCCTGAAGGTCCTCTATGAAGATGCTGACCTGATCATTGTTGACAAACCCAGAGGCATGGTGGTGCACCCGGCGGCGGGACATGAAAGCCGGACTTTGGTCAATGCCCTTTTGTACCACGCCGACGATCTCTCCGGCATTGGAGGAGAGTTGCGCCCCGGCATCGTCCACCGCTTGGACAAAGATACAACTGGACTTTTGGTCGCCGCCAAAAATGATTTCACCCACCTGGCCCTCTCTAAGGCTCTTAAAGCCAGGGAGATTCATCGCTGGTATTTGGCTCTGGTCCACGGCCGGCCTAAGGCGGAGGAAGGGAGCATTGAAGCTCCGGTGGGTCGGCATCCGGTGAATCGGAAAAAGATGGCGGTTACTGCCGGTGGCAGGCCCGCCTTCACCAGATATCGGGTTCTTGAGACTTATGGCGAATACTCTCTTCTTCAGTTAAAGCTGAAGACCGGCCGGACCCACCAGATCAGAGTGCACCTGGCCTATATTGGTCTGCCGGTGGTCGCCGATCCGGTCTACGGGAAAGGCGGGGAATTGGGCCTTGCCGGACAGGCTCTACACGCCTTCAGACTACGGTTGATTCACCCGAGAAGTGGGGAGCTCCTGGATTATTACACACCTCCTCCCGCCGACTTTCAAAGGGCCCTGGGGGACATCGGCGGTTTGTCACCCGATTATGCACAACTGGCAGTTGACAACTGGGGTTTGGACTGATACACTAACATAGAAAATGAATAACCGAAGCACCCTTTAAATTAGTCCAGAGAGGCTAGTAAGGGAGAGAATTGGGCGACGTGTGCCCAACTTTGTGTAGGATACGTTTAACTACCTTCTAGCCTCGGCTAGAAGGCTTTTTTATTGGAGGTGAAAGCATGGGTGAGACAACTGGACGTGTGAAGGCGAAAATCATGGATGCAGACCGGGTCCGCCGTTCTCTGACCAGGATCGCCCACGAGATAGTGGAGCGAAACAAAGGTGTGGAAGATCTGGTACTGGTAGGAGTGAAGACCAGAGGCATCCCGATGGCTGAGCGGATTGCCACACTGATCGAGACTTTTGAGGGGCAGCGGCCTCTCACCGGTGAACTGGATATCACCTTCTACCGAGATGACTTGACCACCAAGTCCCCTCAACCGATGGTGAACAAACCGGAACTTCCCTTTGACATTGATGGCAAGAACGTGGTTCTGGTCGACGACGTGATCTTCACCGGTCGGACTACCAGGGCGGCCATGGACGCTCTGATCGACTTGGGCCGTCCCCAGACCATTCAACTGGCGGTTCTGATCGATCGGGGGCACCGGGAACTGCCGATCAGGCCCGATTACGTAGGTAAAAACGTACCCACTTCTCACCAGGAAATTATTAGTGTCCAACTGGCAGAGGTGGATGGTGTAGACCAGGTCTTAATACTGGGTAAAGAGTAAAACAAATCTGAGGGGGAAAGTGAAATGAGAGATTCGGAGACAAAAACTGCTGTCCAGGAAGTCGCTGCTGCTGCCGCTACCCTGTCGGCTACAGGGATAGTTACCACTGAGAGCGATATTGGTCTGAAGAAAGAACTTATCTTGGCCGTCCAACACACCATAGCCATGTTCGGAGCGACTGTCTTGGTGCCGTTCTTGACAGGTTTGAGTCCGACTGTGGCTCTTTTCACCGCCGGCTTAGGAACCCTAATTTTTCACTTGATCACCAAAGGCATGGTTCCGGTCTTTCTAGGAAGTTCCTTCGCCTTTATCGCTCCAATTTTAGCCGTCAAAGAAAACTTTGGACTTCCCTATGCCACCGGGGGGATTATGGTTGCCGGTCTGGTTTACGTAGCCATGTCCCTGGTGATCAAATTACTCGGGGTTGAACGGGTTAGGAGCTTCTTCCCGCCGACGGTAACCGGTCCAGTGATCATGGTGATCGGGTTGACTCTGGCTCCGGTAGCCATCGATATGGCGAAGGAAAACTGGGTGGTTGCCATCATCGTATTGATCTCTGTGATCCTCTCCTCGGTCTTCATGAAAGGTTTCTTTAAGATGGTTCCGATTCTCATTGGGGTGGTCGTCGGGTATCTTGCCAGCATGCTCTTGGGTATCGTTGATTTTGAGGCCATTAAGAACGCCGCTGTCTTTGCCGTTCCCGACTTCATGGCGCCCAAATTCAGCTGGGGTGCGATCGCCATAGTGGCACCTGTCGCTCTGGTCACTATGATGGAGCACATCGGAGATATCATGACCAACGGAGCGGTAGTCAAAAAAGACTTTCTGGTGAAACCAGGGCTGCATAGGACCATGCTCGGCGACGGTTTGGCTACCATGGCGGCTGCACTTCTCGGCGGACCGGCTAACACTACTTACAGTGAGAATACCGGTGTTTTGGCCCTGACAAAAGTCTACGATCCGAAGATCCTGCGCTATGCTGCTATTTTCGCCATTGCTTTGAGTTTCGTCGGGAAACTAGGTGCCATTATCCAAACCATTCCTACGCCGGTCATGGGCGGCATCTGTATCTTGCTCTTCGGTATGATTGCATCTATCGGTATGCGCACTGTAGCCGAGAGGGTGGATTTCTCCCACTCCCGAAACCTCATCATCTCAGCGGTGATTCTGGTCTTCGGTCTGAGCGGCGTAGAGATCTTAGGCTTATCTGGTATGAGCCTGGCAGCGGTTCTTGGAGTCATCCTAAACAAGCTTCTCCCTGAAGAGGTTTGATTATAAATATACATAAATGTTGCATAATTATACAACAAGTGGTAGAATTGGTTTAGCAAATGGGCTGATGGGAGAGGTGACCACTGTGAAAAAGACCAAAGGCATCATCCTTCTGGAGGATGGCACCACATTTTCCGGGGAGATAGCCACTTCCAGCGGTGAACCGATCATCGGGGAACTGGTCTTCAATACCAACATGGTCGGCTACCAAGAGGTTTTAACTGACCCTTCCTACGCCGGTCAGCTGGTGGTGATGACTTACCCCCTGATCGGAAACTACGGTGTCTCCCCCCTCTATTCTCAATCCCCCAAGGTTCAGACAAAAGGGCTTATTGTCCGCGAACTGTGGGGAGAGGCTGAATACCGTCCAGCCAGGATACAGTTGGAGGAGTTTCTGGCCATCCATGGGACTCCGGTGGTCACTGGGGTTGATACCAGAGCTCTCACTAGGCACCTGCGGAAGGCCGGAACAATGAAAGGCGTCTGCGCCTCCGCTGAATATTCCCTGGACGAACTGAGGGAGATGTTGGAAGCGGCCCCTGACTTCGGGAGCCTGAACTTTCTTCCGGAGGTGTCCTGTAGCGAACCTACCTACTACTCTGTCCAAAAAGAATGTGGTAAGATAGCCATCATCGACTTGGGGCTGAAGAAGGGAATCTTACACTCTTTCTTAGAACGAGGGTATTCAGTGGTCGTTTTGCCCTTTTCAACCACCCCCCAAGAGGTGCTGAGTCTCGATGTAGATGGGGTTCTCTTCTCCAACGGACCTGGGAACCCGGCTCTCTTGAGAGAACAGGTTCAACTGGCCAAGTCGCTTATCGGGAAGTTGCCGGTCTTCGGCATCTGTCTCGGACACCAGATTATTGCTCTGGCCTTAGGAGCTAAGACCTACAAACTCAAGTTCGGTCACCGAGGGGGAAACCACCCGGTAAGAGATCTGGAGACCGGAAAGGTCTATATCACCGCCCAGAACCACGGGTATGCGGTGGATGAGGAGAGTCTGGCCGGAACCGGGCTTGTGGTCACCCACCGCAATCTCAACGACGATACCGTCGAAGGCTTAGTTCATCAGTATCTGCCGGTGGTCAGTGTCCAATTCCATCCCGAGGGGAGCCCCGGGACTTTAGATGCAACCCACCTCTTCGATCGGTTCATCCATTACTTACCGGAAGCAAAAGCCAGTTAATGGAAGTAGGGAGGAGCAGCCAGTTTAATGTCCACAGCTAAAACAGTGCACAAGGTCCTGGTTATTGGGTCTGGCCCGATCATCATCGGCCAGGCAGCAGAGTTCGATTACGCAGGCACTCAAGCCTGCCGAGCCCTGAAAGAAGAGGGTTTGGAAGTCGTTTTAATTAACAGCAATCCTGCTACAATCATGACCGATCTGAACATCGCCGACCGGGTCTATCTGGAACCTTTGACCCTGGAGTATGCCAAACAGGTCATTGAGGAGGAAAGACCCGATGGACTCCTTCCCACTCTAGGCGGTCAGGTTGGGCTGAACCTGGTGGTAGAGCTCTCTGAGGCCGGCATTTTAGAACGCTACGGGGTTAAGCTTTTAGGAACCCCCTTGGAGGCAATCCAGAGGGCAGAGGACAGAGAGAAATTTAAGAGAACCATGGAGGAGATCGGTGAACCGGTGCCTCCCTCCAGCATCGTCTCTTCCGTGGAAGAAGCCAAGGCTTTTGCCGCTAAAGTCGGTTATCCGGTCATTGTACGCCCTGCTTACACCTTGGGAGGGACCGGCGGAGGCATCGCCTCTTCCGCAGCCGAACTAGAGGAGGTGGCGGCCAGGGGGCTTCACTATAGCCCCATCCACCAGGTCTTAGTGGAAAAAAGCGTCGCCGGCTGGAAGGAAATCGAGTTTGAGGTTCTCCGGGATGCCAAGGACAACTGTATCGCCGTCTGCAGCATGGAAAATATCGATCCAGTGGGCATCCACACCGGAGATTCTATCGTGGTGGCGCCGGCTTTAACCTTGAACAATATGGAGTATCAAGTGCTCCGCAGCGCCTCCCTGAAAATCATCCGGGCTCTGGGGATTGAGGGGGGCTGCAATATCCAGTTTGCCTTGCACCCAGAACGCCTGGAGTACTACCTGATTGAGGTTAATCCAAGGGTTAGCCGGTCTTCAGCCTTAGCCTCCAAGGCCACCGGATATCCCATCGCCAAGGTGGCCGCTAAGATTGCCGTAGGCCGCGGCCTGGATGAGATCTTGAACCCAGTCACCCAAAAGACCTACGCCTGTTTTGAACCAAGCATTGATTATGTGGTGGTCAAGTGGCCGAGGTGGCCTTTTGACAAGTTTACGGCCGCTGACACCTCTCTTGGTACCCAGATGAAAGCCA
Source organism: Bacillota bacterium (assembly GCA_017656135.1). GTDB lineage: Bacteria > Bacillota > UBA5301 > UBA5301 > UBA5301 > JACDOJ01. The sequence continues at coordinate 116,797 of JACDOJ010000002.1, forward strand.
CTGGAGAGGTTATGGCTATCGACCGTTCTCTGGAAGCCGCTCTCCTCAAGGCCGTTCGTTCCCTGGAAATCGGGACAGAAGGTCTTTGGCTGCCGGAGATCGCCGAGGCTTCCCAAAAGGAGCTGGAGGAGACTTGCCGGTGCCCGAATCACCTCAGGCTTTTCGCTGTGGCTGAGCTCCTCAGGAGGGGTAAGAGCCTCCAGTGGCTTGCCCAGGAGACTGGCATCAACGAGTTTTTCTTACGGCGGATTCAAAAAATAGTGGAAATGGAGAACAGCCTCAAAGCTGCCGACGGGGAGCTTTCCGCCGAGTTGCTCTGGTCAGCTAAACGATTGGGTTTCGCCGACGGGGAGATCGGCCGCTTAGTGGGAAAAAGGCACCAAGAAATCAGGTCTATGCGCTTGGATGTCGGTTTCCGGCCGGTCTATAAGATGGTGGATACCTGTGCCGGAGAATTCGAGGCTCATACCCCCTACTTCTATTCTACCTACGAGTCGGAAGACGAGGCCCAGTACACTCCCAGACCAAAGGTCATTGTTTTGGGCTCGGGTCCGATCCGCATCGGCCAGGGTATAGAGTTCGACTACTGCAGTGTTCACTCGGTCTGGGCTCTGAAGGAAGCGGGTTTTGACGCCTACATCATCAACAACAATCCAGAGACAGTGAGCACCGATTTTGATACCTCTGACCGCCTCTACTTTGAACCACTGACCCTTGAGGATGTGCTCAATGTAGTGGATAAAGAGAAGCCGGAGGGTGTGATCGTCCAGTTCGGTGGCCAAACCGCCATTAACCTATCTGTGCCTCTGAAAGAAGCTGGGGTAAAAATCTTAGGAACCAGTGTGGATTCCATTGACCGGGCTGAAGACCGGGAGCGTTTTGATCAGTTGCTTGGGGATCTGAAGATACCTAGGCCGGCCGGAGGAACGGCTCGTTCAGTGACAGAGGCCGTTCAGATTGCCGGTAAGATCGGATATCCCGTCTTAGTCAGGCCCTCTTATGTCCTGGGCGGCCGGGCCATGGAGATTGTCTCCACCGAATCCGAGCTGTTGGAGTATATGACTAACGCCGTCAAGGTCTCTCCCCATCACCCGGTTTTGATCGACAAGTACCTTTTAGGCAGAGAGATTGAGGTCGATGCCATCTGTGACGGCAGCGAGATTCTCATACCCGGAATCATGGAACACATCGAGCGGGCCGGGGTTCATTCCGGTGACAGCATGGCGGTCTACCCGGCTTTAGGCCTTGATTCCAAGGTTAAAGACCAGATTGTTGAGTATAGCCGGAAAATCGCCGCTGCCCTGGAAGTTCGGGGCCTAGTAAACATCCAATACGTGTTGCACCAGGGGAAACTCTATGTTTTAGAAGTCAACCCCAGGGCCAGTCGGACGATACCGTATTTGAGCAAGGTCACCGGAATTCCCATGGTCAAGGTAGCCACCGAAACCATCCTGGGCAAAAGCCTACGGGAGCTGGGCTACAAGCCGGGCCTCTGGCCGGAGAAAAGTTTCTATGCCGTCAAAGTACCGGTCTTCTCCTTTAATAAGCTGGCTGAGGTTGAAACTTCTTTAGGTCCAGAGATGAAGTCCACCGGCGAGGTCTTAGGGGTAGACCCTGACTACTATACCGCCTTATACAAGGGGCTAGCCGCAGCCGGAATCAACCTCCGGGAGGTTCCCAAAACGGTGCTGTTGTCGGTGAACGAGCGTTCTAGGCCGGAGTTGGCAGAGGTGGCCGCTGACCTCACCTCTTTGGGGTTCTCTCTCTTAGCCACCCCGGGAACTGCTGCTTGGCTGGCCAAGCAGGGATTCTCGGTTCAGGAGGTTCCAAAAGAAAGCTCACCGGACAGTCCCGTATTCTCTCTGCTCAAGCAGGGGAAAATTGGCATGGTAGTGAATACCACTACCCGAGGCAAAGCCGGTGAGCGGTTTGGTTTCCGCCTGCGAAGGCGCTGTGCCGAGCTGGGTGTGCCTTGTTTCACTTCCCTGGATACAGCTAAAGCCGCTGTAGAGGCTTTGATCCGTTCGGTTCCCGAGCCTCGGAGCCGAGCTTTGCAAGCATATCTGTAAAGGAGGACCAGTCCTTGAAGATTGGTGTGGTAATGGGCAGCGATTCAGATTTGGAGAAGGTAAAGAAGGCCTTTGCGGTCTGGGATGAGCTTGAGGTTGAGTATGAGGTAGATGTAATCTCGGCCCACCGGACCCCGGACCTGGCACTCCGGTATGCTGAGACTGCCGAGGAGCGGGGCATAGGTGTGATTGTTGCCGCCGCCGGCTTAGCTGCCCACTTGCCAGGTGTCTTGGCGGCTAAAACGGTTCTGCCCGTTATTGGGCTACCGGTGGGAGCAGGACCTCTGGCGGGCACTGATGCCCTTTACTCTATAGTGCAAATGCCTCCGGGCATTCCGGTGGCAACAGTTGGTATTGATAATCCGGTGAACGCAGCGTACCTTGCGGTCCAGATCCTGGCGGTTTCAGACGGTCGACTCAGGGAGAAGCTGCGCCGGTACCGGCAGGGTCTGGAAGAGAAAATCCGAGCCAAGAACCAAGGGCTGCGGGTTCAAGGGTTAAAAGGTTTTGTCCGCTAGAGTATTGACTATTTTGGGATGCTCTGGTAGTATGAAAACGTCCAAGTGAATATGATGAAGTGCACCTAGGGTTCCGCTGGTATTCCAGGTCTGGTCCAAGTGGTGCAGGCGCCTCTGGCGCTACACCCTAGAGGGATAAAAGCCCGGGCGGGTAGGTTCGAGTATGTGACCTACTCGCCTTCTGTTTTTTCTGGGGTGAACTATCAAACTGCAGGAGGAGATGTGTTTGGAGCGGGAGATCTTTGCCAACATTAGTCCGTTGGACCACCGGTATTCGGTGGGCAATGAAGAACTCTGGCAGCGGATGTCCGACTATCTCTCGGAGGAAGCGGCCATCAGGTATCTGGCTAAGGTAGAGGCGGCTTTGGCCAAGGCCTTGGCGGCCCAAGGAGTTGCCCCCGAGGAGGCGGCAGAAGAGATCAGCCGGGCAGCCGGGGAAGTCAGGCCGGAAGAGGTCATCGCTGAGGAAGCCAAAACCAGGCACAACATCAGAGCCCTGGTCAACGTCATTCAGGCTAAGGTCAGTCCACAGGTCCGGCCCTGGGTTCACTTCACGGCTACCTCAGCTGACATCATCGACAGCGCCAATGCCTTGAGGTACAAGGAATTTACCAGAGATGTTCTCTTGCCCCAGTTGAAAGAGTTAATCGGCACTTTAGTTGAAATGGCCCAGCGGGAAAAAGACACTCTCCAGGTGGGCCGGACCCACGGCCAGCATGCAGTTCCGATTACCTTTGGGTACTACTTGGCCGGGTACGTCCAGCGCCTAGGCACGAGTTACCAGCGCATCCAAGAGGCGGCCGAAAACCTGCGGGGCAAGATGGCCGGAGCGGTGGGAGCCTACAATGCCTCCTCCTTAGTAGTGGAGGATCCCCTGGCTTTGGAGGAGCAGGTCATGGCGGAGTTGGGTATAAAGGCTTCACCCTTTGCCACCCAAGTGGTGGAGGCCGAGTACATGTTGGCCCTGATGCACGAGTACGTCACTTGCCTGGGAATTTTGGCCAACTTCGCTGATGACATGCGCCACTTGCAGCGTACCGAAATTGGCGAGGTGGGTGAGTATTTCGCCCCTGAGCAGGTGGGTTCATCGACCATGCCCCATAAACGCAACCCCTGGAACTACGAGCACGTCAAATCCCTTTGGAAAACCTTCCTGCCTCGAATTATGACCGTCTACATGGATCAAATATCCGAACATCAGCGTGACCTCTCTAATAGCGCCAGTTCCCGTTTCCTGGCTGAACTCGCCGCCGGATGTGTGCTGGCCATGAACCGTCTGAACCAAGTCACCAAAAAGCTTAGAGTCGATGCGGAGGCCATGCGGAGGAATTTCGCTGCATCCGCTCGCATGATTGTGGCTGAACCCTTGTATATCCTACTGGCTTCCAAAGGCCATCCTGATGCCCATGAGGCTGTGCGGGTTTTAACCCTGGAAGCGGAGAAGACCGGCCGACCAGTGGTGGAGCTGGCCAAGTCCAAGGCCGAGCTCGAACCGTATCTGGCCCAGTTAACTACTGAACAGTGGAAAGTTCTGGAGGATCCGGCAGCCTACACGGGTCAGGCCGCCCGCAAAACTGAGCTTATCTGCAACCACTGGATTAGTCAGCTGAACATATCATAAGAGCCTGGAGGGGGAGAAAACCATGGAAACAGTAGAAAAAAGGGAACAGCTTTACGAAGGTAAGGCCAAGATCATTTACCAGACCGAGAACCCCGACTACGTCATTATCCACTACAAGGATGATGCCACCGCCTTTAACGGGGCGAAAAAAGAGAGCATCCCTGGTAAGGGCGAACTGAACGCCAAGATATCCTCGGTCTTCTTTGAACTCTTGCACTCTAAAGGTATACCTACCCACTTCGTGCGCCAGCTGAACGACCACGAACTTTTGGTCCGCAAACTGGAGATCATCCCGGTAGAAGTGGTGATCCGCAACATTGCAGCCGGCAGCCTGGTACGGCGGCTAGGTTTAAAGGAGGGCACAAAACTTCCCTTTGTAATCCGAGAGTTCTACTACAAAGATGATGCTTTGGGCGACCCTCTGGTCAACGAGTACCATCTTCAGGCGATGGGCGTTGCCACCTTTGAACAGCTCTCTGAACTCAGTAGACAAGCCCTGGAGATCAACCGGGTCCTCCGGGAATTCTTGAGACAGCACCAATTGGACCTGGTCGATTTCAAGCTGGAGTTCGGAATCTTCAACGGCCAGATTCTTCTCGGGGACGAAATCTCACCTGATACCTGCCGGTTCTGGGATACCGAGACCCATGAAAAACTGGATAAAGACCGTTTTCGCGAGGACCTTGGCGGTTTGACTGAAGCCTACAGCGAGGTCTACCGCCGGATTATCGGCTAAGGGGGAAAGGGACGTGTATAAAGCTGAGATCAAAGTCATGTTGAAACCCGGAGTGCTGGATCCCCAAGGCAAGGCTGTGGCCGGCGGACTCAGCTCTATGGGTTACAACCAGGTGGAGTCCGTCCGGGTCGGCAAGTACATCGAAGTTTTTTTGAGGGCAGATTCCCAGGCGGATGCTGAGAGGCAGGTGGCTGAAATGACCCACCGCCTTCTGGCTAATCCGGTCATCGAAACCTACCAGTACACTCTGGTGCCGGTGGAAAGCGAGGAGGTCTCATGAAAATCGGAATCGTGGTCTATCCAGGCTCCAACTGTGACCGGGACTGCCAGCATGTTTTAGCCGATGTGTTGGGGTTGGATGCCGAGCTGATCTGGCACGATCGTACCGACCTTGCCAAATATGACGCCCTAATATTGCCGGGGGGCTTCAGCTACGGGGATTATCTTCGCTCAGGTGCCATCGCCCGGTTCTCTCCGGTTACCGAAAGTGTTATAAGCGCCGCACAAAAAGGCGTGCCGGTCCTAGGGATCTGTAATGGGTTTCAGGTGCTCCTGGAGGCCGGCCTGCTCCCAGGGGCGATGCTGGTTAACGACTCTCTACACTTTCGCTGTCACTCCCAGTACGTCAGGGTAGAGAGGGACCATACTCCCTTCACTTACGGGATTGAGCCGGGAACCGTTCTGGAGATGCCGGTGGCTCACGGCGAGGGCAACTACTATCTGGACCCGGTGGACCTGGCCGAGTTGGAAGAGAAGGGGCAAGTGATTTTCAGGTACGTGGATGCTGAGGGAAGGGCCACACCGGAGGCTAATCCCAACGGCTCCGTGAACAACATCGCCGGCATCTGCAACGAACAGGGAAATGTAGTGGGCCTAATGCCCCACCCTGAGCGGGCCTCAGAGGCCATTTTGGGATCAGCTGACGGTCTAAAGGTCTTTCAAGCATTAATTAAGTTCTGGGAGGCTGGCCAATGAAGGAACCTACTCTTACGGAAATTAAAGAAAACCGGCTCTGGCGCTCCATGGGCTTAAGCGATGAGGAGTACCAAAAGATCTGTGAAACCTTGCAGAGGGAGCCTAACTACACCGAGCTGGGTATGTATGCGGTCCTCTGGTCGGAGCACTGCGCCTACAAACACACCCGCCCCTTCTTCAAGCTCTTTCCGACCAGCGGGGAACGTATCCTCCAAGGCCCCGGAGAGAACGCTGGGATAGTGGATATTGGTGACGGTTGGGCTGTGGTCTTCAAGGTGGAGAGCCACAACCACCCTTCGGCCATCGAACCCTACGAGGGGGCGGCCACCGGTGTCGGCGGTATCCTCCGGGACATCTTCACCATGGGGGCGAGGCCTATAGCCTGCCTCAACTCCCTGCGTTTCGGTGAGCTAGCCAATGATCGGGTTAAACACTTGGTCAAAGGAGTGGTTTCCGGAATCGCCGGCTACGGAAACGCTGTGGGGGTCCCCACAGTAGGAGGCGAGGTCTACTTCGATCAGGGCTACGCCGGAAACCCATTGGTCAATGTGATGGCCGTCGGTCTGGTCCGGCACGAGCAGATCACTAAAGCGGTAGCTTCAGGTGTCGGTAATCCGGTGATGGTGGTTGGCTCCTACACCGGCCGGGATGGCATCCACGGCGCCACTTTTGCCTCTGAGGAGTTGACTGAGGAATCCGAGGAGCGGCGGCCAGCGGTTCAGGTGGGCGACCCCTTCACTGAGAAGCTCTTGATCGAAGCCTGCCTGGAACTGATCAGCTCAGGGGTAGTCGTAGGCATCCAAGACATGGGGGCAGCGGGTTTGACCAGCTCAGCTTGTGAGATGGCCAGCCGTTCCGGCAGCGGTATCGAGATGGATATCTCCTTGGTCCCCAGGCGGGAAGCGGGAATGACCCCCTATGAAGTCATGCTCTCCGAGTCTCAGGAGCGAATGCTGGTGGTCCCCAAGGACGGTTCGGAGGAACAGGTGAAGGCGATTTTTGCCAAATACGGCTTGCCGGCAGTAGTGGTCGGCAGGGTCACCGACGACGGTATGATCCGCATCTATGACGGGGAGAAGTTGGTCGCGGAAGTTCCGGCCAAATCCCTCTCCACCGACGGAGCACCGGTATACCTCCGGGAAGGGAAGCGCCCTGCTTATTTAGACGAGGCACACAGCTTCGATCCGGAGATCCTGCCGCTAAAATCCGATTACACCGCCGATCTTTTGAAACTGTTGGAGTCGCCGACCATTGCCAGCAAAGAATGGATTTACCGGCAGTATGACCACATGGTTCAGCTCAACACAGTAGTTCCCCCGGGTCCGGCCGATGCCGCCGTCCTGAGGGTGAAAGGGACCACCAAGGGCATTGCAGTGACCATCGACGGCAATGGCCGCCAGGTGTACTTGGATCCTTACCAGGGTGCAATGGCTGTGGTGGCCGAAGCCGCCCGGAATCTGATTTGCTGTGGTGCGGAGCCTATCGGACTCACCGACGGCCTGAATTTTGGAAACCCGGAAAGGCCTGAGGTGTACTGGCAGTTGGAGCAGGCCATCAAGGGGCTGGCCGATGCCGCCAGGTTCTTAGGCATCCCAGTCACCGGTGGAAACGCAAGCTTATACAATGAGTCCTCTGGGGAGGCCATCTATCCTACGCCCATCGTCGGTATGGTCGGTCTTTTGGAAGACATCAGTACCAGACTCACCAGCTCCTTCAAAGAGGTCGGGGATGTTATCGCCTTGCTGGGCTGGCCCGGCAGCGAGCTAGGGGGCAGCGAGTATCTGAAACTCGTGAACCCGATACCGGTGGGCAAACCACCTCGGGTGGACCTCGCCCGGGAAAAGGCGCTCCAGAAGGTGATGCTGGAAGCTGCCGGAGAAAGGCTTTTAAAGAGCGCTCACGACATCTCTGAAGGCGGACTCGCCGTCTGTGTGGCCGAATCCTGTCTGCAAGGTGGTTTAGGCGCCGAAATTGAGCTGCCCTGGGAAGGACGCCCTGATGCCCTGCTCTTTGCCGAATCCGGTGCCCGCATCGTGGTTTCTCTCAAAGGGGAAAACTGGGCTCGCCTGCAGCAGATTGCGAGTGAGAGCGGCGTCCCCCTGACCCGTTTGGGCCAGGTTCAGGGATCGGAGATCCAGTTTCGCCATACCGGAGTCGAGCACCCGCTGATCACGGTATCAGTGCGACAAGCCAAGGATGTTTGGAAGATGGCGCTGGAGAAGGCGCTTTTGGCTGAAAGGGGTTAGAAGAGTATGTGTGGAGTTTTCGGGGTTTTCTTAGAGGAGAGCCAGGAGGCGGCCAGATATACTTACTTAGGTTTATACGCCCTGCAGCACCGAGGCCAGGAGTCTTGCGGAGTGGTGACCTCCGATGGTTCCTTCTTAAGAACCCACAAGGATATGGGCTTGGTCTCTGAGGTTTTCAATGAGGAAGTCCTCGCGGGGCTCCCGGGGCGCATCGGCATCGGACATGTCCGCTACTCCACTACTGGGGAATCCAGTATCCTCAACGCTCAGCCTCTGGTAGTTCGGACTCGCTACGGCACTGTGGCCTTGGCCCACAACGGCAACCTGGTCAATTCCTCTCTGTTAGAAAAAGAGCTGCAGCAGGATGGGGCGGTCTTTCAAAGCACCACAGACACTGAGATTATCCTCAACTTAATTGCCAAAACCAAGGCCAAGAACTTGGAGGAGGCGGTCATCAAAGCCTGTCGACACCTCAAAGGCTCCTTTGCCCTGACCATCATGACCGATGACACCCTCATCGGTATCCGGGATCCCTTAGGAATCAGGCCCCTCTGCTTGGGACGTTTGGACCGGGGTTACGTTCTGGCTTCTGAATCCTGCGCTTTGACCAGCGTAGGAGCGGAGTACGTCCGGGAAGTGCTACCCGGCGAAATGATCGTCATCGGGCCAGGAGGGTTTAACTCGTACTACTACGGCGGACACGGCTCGGAGACCCTGTGCATCTTTGAATACATCTATTTCGCCCGCCCCGACTCGGTGTTGAGCGGTAAGAACGTCTATAAGGTTCGGACCAGGATCGGAGCTGAGCTGGCCCGGGAGCACCCAATTGAGGCTGATGTGGTGGTGCCGGCGCCTGATTCAGGGGTAGCTGCGGCCTTGGGTTTTTCCAAGGAGAGCGGGATCCCCTATGATTACGGTTTAATTAAAAACAGATACGTAGGCAGGACCTTCATCCAACCCAGCCAGGGGCTGAGGGATTTGGGGGTCAAGATTAAGCTTAACCCGGTCCCTTCGGTGCTGAAAGGCAAGAGGGTCGTTTTAATCGATGACTCTGTTGTCCGGGGTACAACCAGTGCCAACACTGTGCGCCTCCTTAAAGAAGCCGGTGCCAGGGAGGTCCACTTATATGTGGCCTCGCCCCCTTACATTAAACCCTGCTACTACGGTATCGATACCTCTTCAGAAGAAGAGCTTTTGGCGGCCAAGTACTCCTTGGATAAAATCAGTGAGCGCATCGGGGCCGACAGTGTCACCTATCTCTCTTTAGAAGGCCTGGAAAAGGCGGTCGGCACCGGGGCCGATCAAATGTGCCGGGCCTGTTTCACCGGGAGGTATCCGGTTCCGGTGGTTTTGGAAAGCGAGGTTAAGGTCAGGTGTTCATGATGGCAAAAGAGACGACTTATCAGTCAGCAGGTGTGAACATTCAAGCCGGTTACGAAGTTGTCCGGCGCATCAAAAAGCTGGTTGCTCCGGTTCAGCCGTCGGCGGTTCTGGAGGGCATCGGTGCTTTTGGAGGCCTTTATGAACTTCCCCACGGCTATCAGGAACCGGTGCTGGTTTCCGGCTGTGACGGAGTGGGGACTAAGATTCTCATCGCCCGTCGGTGGGATAAGCTGGAGACTATCGGAGTTGACCTGGTGGCCATGTCGGTGAACGACATCGCTGCCATGGGAGCCAAGCCCCTTTTCTTCTTGGATTATCTGGCGGTGGGCAAGCTAGAGCCCGATGAGGCTGAACGCCTGCTGGTAGGCGTGGTGGAAGGGTGTAAACAGGCGGATTGTGCCCTGTTAGGCGGGGAGACTGCGGAGATGCCCGGGGTCTATGATCCTGGCGAGTTTGATTTGGCCGGCTTCGCCGTGGGGATCGTGGAAAAATCCAAGATTATTGCGGGTGCCGGTATAGCGCCTGGTGATGTTTTGCTTGGTCTGCCCAGTTCAGGTTTGCACAGCAACGGCTACTCACTGGCTCGGAAGATTTGTTTCGAGCTGAACGACTGGACCTTGGATTGGATTCCCCCAGGATTTACTGAGCCTTTAGGAGAGCTGCTGCTTGAACCGACCAAGATCTACGTCAAAGCCATTCAGGGAGTGCTCCAGGAGGTAGAGGTCAAGGGGATAGCCCACATCACCGGCGGGGGACTGCCAGAGAATGTAGCCAGGATCATTCCCCAGGGTTTGACCGCTGTAATTGAAACCGGTAAGTGGCCTGTACCCCCTGTTTTTGACCTGTTGAAAGAGGCCGGCCGGGTGAGTAAAGAGGAGATGTATTCGGCTTTCAATATGGGAATCGGCCTGGTCTTGGTGATTTCCCCGGAAGCCGCCTGCCTGGCCCAAAAAGCCCTGAGCGCCGCCGGGGAGACGGCTTATGTCATCGGATCTGTGGTTTCTGGTGAAGGGGGTGTGCGTCTTGTCTAAAAAACGGATACTCATCATGGCCTCAGGTCGGGGAAGCAATATGGAGGCCATACTGGATGCAGTCCAGGCAGGTCGGATCAACGGTGAGGTGGTGGGAGTCATCAGCAGCAACCCGCGGGCCCAGGCTTTGGAGAAGTGTCGGAAACGCGGCATCCGGTCAGTGGTAGTTGACCGGAAGAGTTTCTCCACCAAGTCTACCTGGGAGGAGGAACTTTTGGCTGTCTGCTCCTCTTTTGAGCCGGATCTGATCTGCCTGGCAGGATTCATGCACATTTTGAGTTCCAGCTTTGTCAATCGATTCCGAGGGCGGATCATGAACATTCACCCTTCGCTTCTGCCTAGTTTTCCTGGCCTGGCCGCCCAGAGACAGGCGGTGGAGTACGGGGTGAAGGTTTCCGGATGCACAGTGCACTTCGTTGATGAGGGTATGGATACCGGACCGATTATTCTCCAGGCGGCGGTTCCTGTCAAGGATGGAGATGATGCTGACACTTTGGCAGCCCGAATCTTAAAGGAAGAACACAAGCTCTATCCGGAAGCAGTGAGGCTTTTCTGTGAAGATCGACTGCGCCTGGAGGGCAGGAAAGTATTCAAGCTTTGAGAGGGAGGAATTGGAAAGTGGCAACTAAGCGTGCAATTATCAGCGTTTATGATAAAACCGGAGTGGAAGAGTTCGCCAGGCGCCTGGTGGCCCTAGGTTATGAGTTGGTTTCCACTGGCGGAACCTATAAGGTCTTGAAAGCCGCCGGCCTTGACGTCACCTACATCTCTGAGGTCACCGGTTTTCCGGAGATTCTCGGCGGCCGGGTTAAAACTCTCCATCCCAAGGTGCACGGCGGCATTTTGGCCAACCGGGCCCTGCCTGACCACCTGGCTGAGCTGGCTGAGAACGGCATAACCCCAGTGGATTTGGTGGCCGTTAATCTTTACCCCTTCCAAGCCACCATAGCCAAAGAAGGGGTCACCATGGAAGATGCCCTGGAAAACATCGATATCGGCGGTCCGACCATGATTCGGGCGGCGGCCAAAAACTTCCCCAGTGTGATTGTGGTGACCAATCCTGCTAGATACGATGAGGTTTGTCATCAGCTGGAGACCTCCGGAGACCTGGATTATTCTGCCCGCTTGGAGCTGGCTCAGGAGGCTTTTGCTCACACGGCCCAGTATGATGCCGCGATTCAGAACTACCTTTGGAAGCAGATAGGCCACGAAGGTTTGCCACAGGTTTTGACCTTAAGCTTACAGAAGGTTCAGGACCTGCGCTACGGGGAGAACCCCCATCAGAAAGGGGCTTTCTACAAAGAGACAGGAAGTGTGCCCTCGGGAATTCTGAAAGCCCGGCAGCTCCACGGCAAACAGCTCTCCTTCAATAACATCAATGATGCCAATGCGGCTATGGAGGTTCTTGCGGAGTTTACTGAGCCGGCGGCGGTTTGTTTGAAACACACCAATCCCTGTGGCGTAGCGGTAGGAGAAAATATTTACGAGGCCTACATCAGAGCGTATGAAGGGGATCCAGTATCCATCTTTGGCGGTATTGTTGCTTTGAACCGGGAGGTGGACAAGGCCACCGCAGAGAAACTCCACGAGATTTTCCTGGAGATAATCCTGGCCCCCAGGTTCAGCCCTGAGGCTTTAGAGATCCTGACTACCAAGAAAAACCTGCGGCTTTTGGAGATCGACGCACAGGGTTATCAGGCTGATCTGGACTTTAAAAAGGTCGTCGGTGGCCTCTTGGTCCAAGAGGCGGACAATGCCCTGCTGCCAGAGGAACTCCGTACTGTCACTAAAGTGGCGCCCACTCAAAAACAGCTTGAGGATCTTCTTTTTGCTTGGAAAGTAGTGAAACACGTTAAGAGTAACGCCATCGTAGTGGCCAAAAACGGACGGACTCTTGGAATCGGTGCAGGGCAGATGAACCGCATCGATCCTACCAGGTACGCCTTGCAGATGGCAGGCAGCGAGGTTAAAGGCGCGGTGCTGGCCTCAGATGCCTTTTTCCCCATGCCCGATGTGGTTCAGGCCTGTGCCGAGAAAGGGATTGCGGCCATAATTCAGCCTGGAGGATCCATACGAGATGAAGACTCCATTCGTGAGGCTGACCGGGCCGGGATTGCCATGGTCTTCACTGGGATGAGGCATTTCAAGCATTAGAGCAAGGGGGTTGTGCCAGTGCGAGTTATGGTAATTGGGTCCGGAGGCAGGGAGCATGCCTTGTGCTGGAAGCTGGCGGCTTCGCCCTCGGTAGAAAAGGTGTTTTGTCTGCCGGGAAACGCCGGAACTATGGAGATTGCTGAAACGGGGCCTGCTCGCTCCATCGCCGAGCTTGCGGACTTTGCCCACCAGAAGGGTATTGACCTCACTGTGGTTGGCCCTGAAGCCTACTTAGCTGAGGGTATTGTGGACTGTTTCCGGGAGCGGGGGCTGACCATCTTTGGTCCTACCCAGGCCGCTGCCAGAATCGAGAGCAGCAAGTTTTTTGCCAAGGAGGTTATGGCCAGGGCCGGGGTGCCTACGGCGGCCAGCAGGCGGTTCACCGATCCCATTGAGGCCAAGGAGTACGTGGAGAGCTTGGCTGAGGTGCCAGTGATCAAGGCCGACGGTTTGGCTGCCGGCAAAGGGGTCTTTGTTCCCGAAACCCGAGAGGAAGCTTTTGCCGCCATTGACCAGTTGATGGTCAGCCGAATCTATGGCTCAGCCGGGAAGAGTGTGCTGGTTGAAGAGCGGCTCAGGGGACCGGAAGCCTCAGTCTTTGCCTTGACTGACGGCAAGGAAGTGAGGCTCTTTCCGCCGGCCCAGGACCACAAACGGGCCTATGACGGAGATCAGGGTCCCAATACCGGCGGAATGGGCGCCTTTGCCCCTACACCGCTGGTGGACAGAGGGTTGTTGGCTGAGATTGAGGAGACGATCATTAGACCAACTTTAGAGGGTTTGGCCGCCCTGGGAACACCTTATACAGGCCTTCTCTACGCCGGACTGATGTTGACCCAGCAAGGGCCGAAGGTGATCGAGTTCAACTGCCGCTTTGGGGATCCAGAGACTCAGGTGGTTCTACCGCTGGTCAAGAGCGATTTGGCCGGACTTTTGTGGGAGGCAGCTGTCGGGAAACTCAAGAGTCCGTTGGAATGGGAAGACGGCGCTGCGGTCAGCGTGGTGCTGGCTTCTGGCGGATATCCTGGGACTTATCAAAAGGGGATTCCTATTTTCGGGCTGGCAGAGGCCAAAGAGTTAGGAGTGGAAATCTTCCATGCCGGCACCAGCCTCAAAGACGGCCAGTTGGTGACCGGTGGGGGTAGAATCCTGAACGTAATGGCACGGGGTAACAGCTTGCATCAGGCTTCAGCTAAAGTTTATGCCGCCTTGGAGAAGATCAGAGTCAAGGATGCGTTTTTTAGGAGGGATATCGGCATCATCCGCTGATTTGCTTTCCAGTTTTTTGATCTGCTTCGGTGATTAAAGAGAGGGCCTTGGGAGCAAGGAACCTACGATCTCCTGTCCTTTTTACCTCGGGGAGGACCACAGTAAATAGGATGCATGCGGTCCTCCCTGGGGTTTGGGGCGAGCTGGAAGGCTTCAAATATATCTGTTCAATAGCTTGTGGATATTCTTTCCCTTGATAATAGTACCTTTAGGGGAACGATCTCCAGGCCGCGCCTGCGGAGTTCTTGGATGATAATGGGGAGAGCCTTAACCGTTGCAGAACGATCTCCGCCTTCATTGCGAATCAGGAAAAACGTTGCTGGAGCTTGATACTCATAGAGAATATCAAGATATGTGGTCTTGACAACAGCAATCTGGCATTGTATTATAAGTAAGCCGTCGCGAGTTGACGGCTTTTCTGCTGGTAAACAAATCGCTATGGTTTTCCTTACAGAAAGAACCAGTTGACGAAGACGAGCCCACATGTTAAAATAAGCTTTGCTGCCGCGAGAGA
>JACDOJ010000003.1 GCA_017656135.1 Bacillota bacterium
CTTAAACTTGGTTCTTAACTCAGGAGGAGGCTCAAGGCAGCGTGAACCGTTTGGACTTTAACCTCCCCCCTGTTTCCGGTGAACTGTTTCCGAACACTGATCACACCTTGCGGGCCGGCCAAGCCAATGTAGACCAGGCCTACCGGCTTTTCAGGGGTCCCCCCGCCCGGCCCCGCTATCCCCGAGACCGCCAAAGCGTAGGTAGAGCCGGTTAGCTCCTGAATCCCTTTGGCCATCTCCTCTACGGTCTGGGAGCTGACCGCCCCGTGCTTTTCAAGGGTCGTTGCTTTAACCCCTAAGAGAGCTTGCTTCAGCTCGTTGCTATAGGTGATCACTCCGCCAAGGTAGTATACGGAACTGCCTGGCAAGTCAGTGATAGTGCTACCTAAAAGACCGCCGGTGCAAGACTCGGCTGTGGAGAGAGTCTGCCCTCGGACAGAGAGCATTTCACCCACCTGCTTGGCTAGAGAGAGCAAATCCATGTATATATAAACCTCCTTGTGAATAGATAGGCTGCCCTTTAGGCAGCCCTTACAGTGGCCAATTTCTCCCGAATGACCTCACCGCTGATCTTCTCCTGCTCTACCAGATCATCTGCAGCGGCCAAAAGGACATCCTTGAGGGCGACAAGATCCTCTCTCAAGGCTGTTTCCTGCTCACGGACAATCTTCTGAACAGTCCGGTAAACCACGGATTCCGGCAAGTCAGAGAGGATCACTGTCCCCAGTTCCGACATCCCGCTGGCGATCATCTGTTTTGCCAGTCTAACTGCCTGCTCCAAGTCGTTCTGACACCCGGTGCTCCGGTTACCTAATATCAACTCTTCAGCCACCGCTCCGGCCAGGGCCACCCTAATCTGCTTCTGTAGGTCTTCGGCTGTGTACAGGTACTGATCATCCTGGGGCGCCTGGCGCATGTACCCCAAGGCTTTGCCCCGGGAAGTGATAGTCACCGAAGAGACCGAACCGGAGTTAGCCAACTCACTGGCGATGGCGTGGCCGGCTTCGTGAATTGCAATGCGGCGTCTCTCGGCCTTGCTGGGTCTGCGGTCTAACTTCTCCCCGAGCATGACCTTGTCCACTGCCTCCCGGAAGTGGCTCATTTTGATGGTCCGGCTGCCGTCCCGCATGGCCAGGATCGCTGCTTCATTAACCAGGCTCTCCAAGTGAGCGCCGCTGAAACCGAAGGTTTCTCTGCTAATGGCCTCCAAACTCACTTCCGGATCAATGGGTTTCCCGGCTGTGTGAATCTGGAGAATATGCAGGCGCCCCTCTTTATCCGGCAGGTCAACTTTTACCACCCGGTCGAACCGGCCCGGGCGCATCAGGGCATCATCCAAAAGGTCCGGGCGGTTGGTTGCCCCGAGCACCAATATCCGGATGTCATCATCGGTGCTGATGCCGTCCATTTCTACTAGGAGCTGGTTTAAAGTCTGGTCGTACTCGTGGTGATTGATATTCAGTCCCCGTTTTCCACCTAAGACCTCAATCTCATCGATGAAGATCACCGCACTGGTCTTATTTGCTTTCCGGGCTGCCTCTTTGGCATCCTTGAAAAGCTTCCGGACCCGCTGAGCCCCTACTCCGGCGTACATTTCAATAAATTCACTGCCTGAGGCCGAAACAAAGACCGAAGAGGTGTAGTTGGCTCCGGCCTTAGCCAGCAGGGTCTTACCGGTACCGGGAGGCCCGGCCAGCAAAATGCCTTTCAAGGGCCTAATCCCCAAGGCCTTGACCTTATCCTCGTTCTTGATGAAATCCAGGGCTTCTAAAAACTCCAGTTTGGCCGCTTCCTGGCCTCCGATGTCATCAAAGGTTATTGGTTTGGCCACTTTCTTCGAGCCACCGCCCACCAAATCAAATCGCTTTCTGGCTCCTAAGCCCGGCAGGTCCCGTTTAACCAACATGAAGATGATACCTGCTGCGGTAGCCAATAGAACCAGTGGGGTAATATCGAAACCCTTGAAGGCCAAGAAGACCAAAAGGGCGAGACCTGACCCGATTCCAATTGGCAAGAACACTTCCAGTCACCTCCTAACCCGGGTTGGACTGAGAACCTGAACTACCAGGGAGGGTAACCACCTTGTAGAATTCACCCTCTGAATCATCTAGGACAATCAGTAAGTAATTATCATACAAATAGGCTTGTCCATCGATACCGTAGTCCTTTTCCAACTGGCGGAGAGTTTCAGGGATAATGGTGTAACTACCGGTGGCCAGTGACTCCTGTAGGGCAAACTGCAGGCTGGAGTAGGCCTCGGTGAGACGCTCGGAACCAGCAGAGTTCATAATCTCCACCGTAACAGTTCCTGGACCACCAGGAATCCTCTTAAGAACCTGAATTAACTTTGGCCAAGTTGTGGAAAGATTAGCCTCAGGTTCAAAGGCCAATTTCAACCGAAGTCCTCCGTCAGCTTTATCCAAAAGAACGTCTCTAATTCCTGGAATAGCTGAAACCTCGCTCAAGACCGGCTGAGTCACCTGAGTAGTCTGATACAGGTGGTCACCGGCAAAGAGCAGCCCGCCTACGACGAGGAAGGCTAGAGCACCATAAATAACCTGTTTGGTACGTTTAGGCATGCTTGTCCTCCTCCCGTGCTCCAGCAATAAGAGTCCAGTGCCCATTATAGCACAGGAAAAGGACAAAAAAGACCGAATCCTTCCAGTAATTATCGGAAAGACCGGCCCATACTCCATGTTTTGGCAGAATTTAGGCTTTTGGAGACCCTTTTAACTGTAAAACATCGGCAGCCTTGGCAAAGTAGTCAATGCCCGACCAGATAGTAACAGCCACTGCCAGCCAGATCATGGTTTGGCTGCCGGGCAAATTAATCAACACAGCCACTATCGCTACAATCTGAGTTGTGGTTTTCAGTTTCCCCAGTTTGCTGGCGGGTATAATAACCCCTTCCCCGGCTGCCACCAGGCGCAGGCCGGTGACTGCAAACTCCCGGCCCAGAATCAGCATGGCAATCCAGGCGGAAATCCGATCCAGCTGAACCAAGGAAACCAAAGCAGCTGAGATCAAAAGCTTGTCTGCGAGAGGATCCAGCAAAATGCCCAGTTGGGTGACTTCATTGCGGCTGCGGGCCAAATACCCGTCTAAACCGTCAGTCACTGCCGCCAGGGTGAAGACACCGGCAGCTAAAAAAACACCGTAGGGAATTTTAACCAAGAGTAAGGTCATAAAGACTGGTATGAGCAGTATTCGAACTGTGGTCACAATGGTCGCCAGAGTCATCCCGAAATCACCTTCTAGACTAGTACTGCTGTAAGCTCTTGACTGTCAGCATCGGTGATCTTCACCTGAACCAGATCGCCGGGGGCCGGCATTTTCCCGCCTACGGCCACGGAAGCTACCACCACTGAATCAATCTCCGGTGCTTCCCGAAAGCTTCGGCCGTAGATTATTCTCTCTGTACTATTGGCCGTTTCCACCAATACTTCCTCCACCTTTCCGACCCGGGAATGATTCACTTCCGTGGAGATGATCTCCTGCAGGTTGGTGAGGCGCGCAAGTCTCTTCCGGGCCACCTCAGGGGGAACCTGGTTTGGTAGCTGGGCTGCCCGCGTACCTTCCTCCGGGTAGTAGGTGAAGGTAGCCAACTGGTTGAAACGCACGGTGTCCACAAACTCCAAAAGCGCCTGGAAATCCTCTTCCCGCTCTCCGGGATACCCTACAATGAAGGTGCTTCTGATAGCGGCCTCAGGCAGGTAGGTCCGAACTTTCTCCAAAAGCTCCAGGTACTCTTCCCGTGACCCCTTCCGGCCCATGCTCCGCAGGATTTCACCGCTCACATGCTGCAGGGGCAAATCCAAATAGGCGCAGACCTTCTCCTCTTGAGCCATGGTCTCTAAAAGTTCATCGGTAACCAGTTCTGGGTAGGCGTAGAGAAACCGGATCCAGTGGAGCCCCTCGATGGTGGCGAGCTTCTGCAAGAGCTCTGAAAGGAGTGACCTGCCGGCTAAATCCAGGCCGTACGCGGTGGTGTCCTGAGCCACCAAGACTATCTCTCGCACGCCTTCTGAAGCCAATATTTTCGCTTCCGCGAGGATCTCCTCAGGGTCTCTGCTGTGCAGTTTTCCTCTGATCTGAGGGATAACACAGTAACTGCAGGAACGCGGACACCCTTCGGCGATTTTCAGGTAGGCGCTGGGGGCGCTACCAGCCCGGCTCCGAGGCAGATCGGAGATAAAGGCCTCAGGCGACCGGTAATACTGAGGGCGCTCCCGACGGTCGGCCGCTGCCAACAGGTCGGCAATCCGGTGGTATTCTCCGGTTCCGGCGAAACCGTCCACTTCCGGAAGTTCCGCAGCCAGCTCAGCCTGGTACCTCTGGGTCAAACAGCCAGTGACCAAAAGTAGCCTGAAGACCCCCTCCTCTTTTAGCTGGGCCAGTTCCAAAATGGTTTCGATGTTTTCCTCCACTGCCGGTCGAATGAAACCGCAGGTGTTGACGATAACCGCCTCGGCCTCCTCCAGGCTCTCGACCATCACATGCCCGGCGGAGCTTAAGAATCCTGCCATGTGTTCTGAGTCCACTGAGTTTTTGGCGCAGCCTAGGGTTTCAATGTAAACTTTTATGGCTCCTCATCCCTTCCAAGGTCTAGTACTCGATTCCGGGAGCAGCCTTGCGCCCGGTATGGTAGTCGTGTTTGACTTCTTTGACCTCTGAGACGATATCAGCCTCCATCACGATTTCGCTAGGAGCCCCTCGCCCGGTGGTGACCAGGTGAGTCGACCCTCTCCGATTCAAAAGGTCCAGAGCCTCAGCCACTGGAATCAAGCCCAAGCTGATAGCAACATGGAGCTCATCCAGGACAACCATGGTGTAATCCGAATCAGCCAAAGCCTTTCTGGCCCGGTCCAATCCTTCTTTGGCCAGCCGGTAATCAATGGAGGATGGCTCCCCGATGATGAAACCCTCCCGGCCGCAGGGTATGATTTCCAGACCGGGGATGTTCTGGGCAGCCTTGTGTTCCCCAACTTCACTGCTTCCTTTCAAAAACTGCAAGAACAACACTCTGCCGCCATGGCCCACCTGGCGTAAGGCCAATCCCAGGGCGGCGGTGGTCTTTCCCTTACCGTCGCCGGTATAGACGATGACCAGACCTTTCTCTTCCAACATTCTCACCTCAAATTCTCTTCAAATTCCATACCCCAGCGTAAAAATCCTCTCACTCTAAGGTTTCACCCAGCCGGCACTAGAATAATAAACCCATTTCTCTCTGGGGAAAGATATTTTTCGTGAGGTGCCAAGCTCAGTGGAAATTGTGATAACCCGGCCCATACTCGGTCAAAGCACGGGTCCAAAAAAGGTAGCTTTTAGTCTTGAAGATGATTTGTCCCAATATCAACCGGTGGAGGCAGGAGACCTCCCCTTTACGATTCTGCGCTACCATCCGGGGTACGCCGAATTCCGACGGATGCTGAGGGAAGACACCGATGATGGCTGGAAGTGGTTCTCATTGGCCCAGTGGGCCCACCAGTTGAGCCTGAAAAACACCCACCACAAGCTCATTGCCTTAGAACACCTCAAAGACATCTGGCGCCGCTCGGAAGTGGTCTACTATCAGCACCAACTGGATGCGGCCTGCAAGGTGGTTCACGAGCTACACGGCCGGGCTATTCTCGCCGATGAAGTCGGGCTGGGTAAGACGATTGAGGCAGGGCTGATTCTCAAGGAGTACATTCTGCGCAAATTGGTCCGCAAGGCCCTCATCCTGACTCCAGCCTCCTTGTGCCGCCAGTGGCAGCAAGAACTGCGAGAGAAGTTTGACATCACCGCCTGGGTAGCCCGGCACCAGTACGACTGGCTGACCAATGACATCCTAATCGCCTCCATTGACCTGGCCAAACAGGAGAAGAATAAAAAGATTATCCTCCAGAACAATTACGACTTGCTGATTGTCGATGAAGCCCACAAGCTGAAGAACAGTAGGACCCAAAACTGGCAGCTAGTTAACGCCATCAGCGCCAAATACCTGTTGCTTTTAACGGCAACCCCGGTTCAGAACAACCTGAAAGAGCTCTACAATCTTATTACCCTATTAAAACCCGGTCAGCTGGGTACCTACAGAGAGTTCAAGAAAACCTATGTGCTTACAGACCGACAGCCCAAAAACTCTGAGGCCTTGAAGAAACTCTTAGGTCAGGTAATGATCAGAAACCGGCGCACCGACAGCGGGGTAAACCTACCCAAACGGCAGATTACCTCAATTCCGGTGGAGCTTTCCCATGAGGAATGGGAGCTCTACCAAGAGATCACTGAGTTCATCAGGGCCAAGACCGCAGCCTTCGGTATCCAAGCCGGGCTTTCTCTCTTGACCCTGCAGCGGGAGGTCTGCTCCAGCCCAATGGCGGCAGCCGTAAGTTTGGCTCGGATGCACCAGAAGGCCGACCATCGGGATCAATCGAAGATCTTTGACCTCTTGCAGAAAGCAGTGGCCATCGAGAACCCTAGCAAAGCCTGGATTTGCCTGGACCTTGTCAGGTCGCACCAGGACAAGGTCATCATCTTCACCGAGTACCGGGCCACCTTGCAGTACTTGTTGAAATTCTTTTCCGAAAACGGCCTGCGGGTGGTGGGTTTTGACGGCTCACTATCAGCCAGCCGCAAACAGTGGGTAGCTCACCTCTTCCGGCTGAACGCCGATATCATGGTCAGCACCGAATCCGGCAGCGAAGGGCTCAACTTCCAGTTCTGCAACGTCATGATCAACTACGACCTCCCCTGGAACCCGCTCCGGTTAGAGCAGCGCATCGGCAGAATTCACAGGCTGGGTCAGACCCGGGATGTACACGTTTACAACCTCTCCACCATCGGAACCGTTGAGGCCCACCTGCTGAGGCTGTTAGATGAGAAGATTAACATGTTTAACCTCGTCGTCGGGAAGCTGGAGGCCCTTTTCGGAGCCGCCGGCGCCTTTAAATCCTTTGAAAAAGACCTATGTCACGCGGTAATCAACGCCAAAAACGCCCAAGAGATAAAGAAGAACTTCGATCAACTGGCTCAAAAGGTACAAGAGAAAAAGCAGGAGTTGGAGGAAAACCCGTGGCTCACCATTTAGAACTAGAAACTTCCTTGGAGACTGCTTCCTTTGTGAGCTCCTTTTACAAACTGGTGGGGGCTAAGGTTCTCTTCGAAGACAAGGTCCTTAAAGTCTCCTTAGATGATGCCACAGCCAAAAGACTGGATGGGCCCTGGGCCAGAGGGTACGAACTCACCTTCGTCTTTCACGATGAGGATGTGGGCGAGCACAGCGATGCTGAACTGGTAACTATGGGCAGCTACCGGGTACACTACCTGGTTCAGCAGGCGATAAAGAGAGGCCGGTTCACCAAAATCGCCCTCTCACCTGCCTGTATCACTCCTGCCCTACCTGACGGTCCAGGAAACTGCCGGTATTATCAGCTCAAGACGGCTCGGAATTACCTGCCATATCTGGCCATCTCCTTCAACTGCGCCTTCGTTGGGGCTTCCCGCTGGGAGGAGATCGCTACTCTGGCAGTGGACCGGATCTCCGGAGAGGTTTATGAGCTAAACTGGGCAAGGCTCTTACCCTACATCTCCGCCTACCGCCCAGAACAGCACAGCCCCTTGCAAAAAGCGGAGCTGAGTTTCTGCCGCTCTTACCGCATCTTGGAGAAGGCGCTGGTGAAGAGGCTCACCCAGAGGGACCGCCAATGGAGCGAAAAAGCCAAAACTCGCCTCAAAAAAGAGCAAAGTGACTTGTCCCAATACTTTGCCAAGCTGGCAGAGGAAGCGATGTATGCCGACTCAAAGGCCAAAGGGGAGCTGGAAAGGATGAAAGCCCTCCGCCTCCAGGAGCAAGAAGAGCGGTTTGCTCCCCGGGTTTACTTGAGGCCGGTGCAAGCCGCGCTCATTGCCATCCCCAGGCTTGAGACCACCTACCTCAAGGCCCAGGCCGGCCGGGAAGAACAGATCAAGGTTATCGACACGCCTTTCAGCCGGCGTTTTTAGACACTCTGGAGAGCCCGGATGGCCTGAATGATATCGGGAGAATTGAAGACAGCTGAGCCGGCTACCAGCATATCAGCTCCAGCTGCCACGATTTGGCCCGCGGTCTCCAAATTGACCCCACCGTCCACCTCTAAAATGATCTCCCGTCCACTTTTGGCGATCAGGTCGCGGGCCGCTGAGATCTTCGGAAGCACCGCCGGAATAAAGGTTTGCCCACCGAAACCGGGGTTAACCGACATAATCAAAACCAAGTCCACCAAGTCTAAAACGAAAGGCAGAAAATCCAAAGAGGTGGCTGGGTTGACGGCCACCCCGGCCTTGACCCCGGCTTCCTTTATTTGTCCTAGGGTCCGGTGCAGGTGAGTGCAGGCCTCGACGTGCACTGTTATCAAATCGGCCCCGGCGGAAACAAAATCCTCCACATACTTCTCGGGTTCCACGATCATCAGGTGCACATCCAAAGGGAGCTCCGTAATCTTGGCCACGTCTTTGACTACCACCGGCCCAATGGTGATATTGGGGACAAACCGGCCGTCCATAACATCGACGTGCAGCATGTCGGCACCGACGCACTCTTTGATATCCTGTTCCAAGTTGGCGAAATTAGCGGAAAGAATTGAGGGTGCAACTTGAGCCATTGGATTTCCTCCTACCACTTTTCCTGAGCCTTAATTTCTTCCACCATCCGGCAATAGTTTTCATACCGTCCCGGACTGACCAGCCCTTCTTGCAACCCGGCTTTTACCGCACACCCCGGTTCAGGAATGTGCAGGCAGCCACTGAACTTGCACTCCGGGATGAGCTCCTGAAACTCCGGGAAGAGAAAAGAAAGCTCTTCTAGTTCGATATCGCTCAAGTTCAGGCTGCTGAACCCCGGAGTGTCTGCGATGTAGCCCCCGTTTGGCAAGGGCAGGAGTTCGACATGCCGGGTGGTGTGCCGGCCCCGGGCGCTTTTGGCACTGACCGGTTGGGTTTTTGGGTCGTAGCCAGGGACCAACCGTTTGAGGAGCGAGGACTTTCCGACACCGGAAGGGCCCGCCAAGACCGAGATTCTGCCCACCAGGTTCCGACTGAGTTCGGCCAAGCCAGTGCCTGTTTTGGCGCTGGTTTCAATGATCGGGTACAAACTCTGCCGATAGTGACTCTGCACCCGTTTAACTACATCCGGATCTTGGACATCGACCTTATTCAGGGCAATGATGACGTCAATCACTTGGGACTCGGCCAAAGCGATGATTTTATCCATTAATAACAGGTCCGGCAAAGGGGTGCTGGCTGAAGCAACAACCACAACTTGGTCTACGTTGGCAATGGGAGGCCGGACCAACTCGGTCTTTCGATGGTGAACCCTGTAGATGACGGCTGAACCTTCTTGGCGTAAGAAATCGACCTTGTCACCGACGAGCACCGGGGGTAGAGCGCCTTTTTTGTTCTCCTTCTTCAACTTGCCCCGTAAAACCGCCTCCACAATCTCCTGCGGCCGGCCAGAGGCAGTGCCGGTAGCAATGTAGAAAAAGCCGCCGTAAGCTTTGACCACTAGACCGAATTCCGGCAAAGATCAGACCTCCCTAGTCCTGAAATGTCTGCTCTTTATACATTACACCATCAATGTACACCTGGATCTTAACTTTCGGACCGTAGCCCTCAACAATCTGAACAACCCGATCCCCAGGGCTATGCAGTCTACTGTAGACTTCCCGGGCCGGATAGGAGTCGATAACGATGATCTGAACCAGCTGCTTTACTGGACCCGGTGGGACCAAAATCTGAATTTCAGCCCGCTTGACCTGGTTCAGTGGGTTCTCTACCCCAGCATTGGAGGGCTCAGGCTTCTCCCCACCGGCACCTCCCTGTGTCTCAGCCGGTTGAGGTTGTGGTTCCTCTACCCCGGCCTCCGGCACAGTGGGCTGTGAATCGGTAGGCTCAGGGGCAACGGGTTGTGGAGCAGCCACATCTGGCCCAGAGGGTTGGGGTGTAGGCTCTTCTCTCTCTGGGGTGACCACAAAGTCGACACTGGCCCCGGGGGAAACCGAAACACCTGCCGGCGGGTTCTGATCCACCACTATCCCCGGGGGCAGGTCCAAGGCTCTGGCCTCCTGAATAACCCGGCCCGGCACAAGCCCCACCGAGCGCAGTTCCTTAAGGGCCTCATCATAGGGCAGCCCGCTGAAATCAGGAACCACCACCAGGTCAGGGGCAGGTCCTTTGCTCAAGGTAACAGTAACCGGTGAATCCTTCTCCACCCTGGCAAACGGTGGGGGATCCTGAAGCATAATCCGGCCTTCTTGGATTTCGGAGCTGAACTCAGAGAGCTGCTCTCCTAGGGTAAGTCCGGCACTGGCCACAGCCACCCTGGCCTCCCGAAGGGTCATTCCAATCAGGTCCGGCACGGTAGTCATTTCAGGGCCGAGACTGACAGTGACCTTGACCTCCCGGTTGACCTTGATCCACCGGTTCGGACGCGGGTCTTGCTCAATAATGTGGTCCTTGGCAACCTTCCGGTCGTGAACTTTCCGTCCAACCTCCAAGGTCAACCCGACCCTAGCCAGTTCTTTTTCCGCCTGGCTCAAACTCAGACCGACAATATCCGGTACCATGACCTCCTCCACGCTGATCAGTGAAGGAAAGATAACAAAAATGAAGGTGAGACTGAAGAGCCCCAAAAACACGATGGTGAGCAATATCTTTTTCCAGATCGAGCCTGATTTGGCCACTTTTGCATCCTCCTGGCGTAGCGCAGAGCGTTTCAGTACTTTGGTTTCCGCAAATTCGTCCTCTACAGGGGGCTTCCCACTTTGCTCAGTATCGTGCCAACGTACCCGTTCCAAGTCCAGGCGCATCTCGTGGGCGGTCTGATACCGCGCCCCTAGGTCTTTGGCCATGGCTTTGGTGATGATCCGCTCCAGGAAAACTGGTACGCTGGGATTATCCCGCCGTACACTGGGCACCTTTTCCTGAGCGTGCTTCAAGGCCACCGCAATGGCGCTGTCCCCGGAGTAAGGAACGTGCCCGGTCAGGAGCTCGTAAATGACCACCCCTAAAGAATAAATATCGGACTGGGGACCGATGTTGGCGCCTTTGGCCTGTTCAGGGGAAAAATAGTGAACTGAGCCAATGATCGTACCAGTCTGGGTCAGGGTCGCTGAGCTCACCGCCCTAGCGATGCCGAAATCAGTTACCTTGACTACACCGTCATCGGTGATCAAGATGTTATGGGGCTTAATGTCTCGGTGAATGACATTCTTGGCGTGGGCATGTTCCAGGGCTCGGGCAATCTGAATGGCAATGTCCACGACGTAATCAACCGGAAACGGACGCTTTGCCTCGTTGATGATGGTTTTGAGGTTCTTGCCCTGGACGTACTCCATCACGATGAAGTGGGTTTTGAAATCCTGACCCACATCGTAGATGTTAACCACATTAGGGTGAGAGAGGCTGGCAGCCGCTTGAGCCTCTCGGCGAAACCTTTCCACAAACTGACTGTCCCCAGCAAATTGGGGACGCAGAACTTTAACAGCTACAATTCGATTTAAAAGCAGGTCCCGGGCCTTGTATACCAAGGCCATACCGCCCTCGCCGATGAGTTCGACCAGCTGATACCGTTCACCGAGAGTTTGTCCTAAAAACAAATCCATAGCTTCAACCCTTTGGTCACACCAGAACGGTTAAGATAAGGTTAACTCCTCTTGTAATAGGTTCTCAAGCTCAAATTCTTCTTCCTGAAACCCTCCTTCATCAGGTGGAAGAAGGTGAACCACGATAGCGGTGGAGTTGTCAGTGCTGCCCTGCTCTTCTGCCCTGTGGCAGAGAGTCTGAGCTGCTATCTGAGGTTCTGGGGCCTGCTGAACCACTTGACGGATCTCCTCCGGACTCAGAACCCCGGAAACCCCGTCGGTACAGAAGACCAGGATATCGTCGAGCTGGAGCTCTTCCTGAGTGATGTCAATCTGAATCTCAGGGCTCACACCGATAGCTCGGGTCAAAATGTTACGGTTAGGGTGACTTACAGCTTCAGCAGGGGAAATCGTACCGTCGCGGACCAGTTCACCCACAAAAGAGTGGTCTTGGGTCAACTGGCGAATCTCATCACCTCGGATGAGGTAGATCCGACTGTCACCGACATGCCCTATATAAAGGGTGTTTTCCACCAGGTACCCTACTGTCAAGGTGGTGCCCATGCCCTTGAGACTGGCATCGGCGCCGGCCTGGTTGTAGATGACTGTGTTGGCCCGTTGCATCGCTTCCAGCAGGGACTGGGTAGGCCTCTCGGGGTCAAAGGGAGAGTCACCGACGACCTGTACAGCCGTGCTGGCAGCCTGAGCCCCTCCGTTACAACCGCCCATGCCATCGGCGACCATCCACAGATTGGGGAGGACTGCATAGCGGTCCTGGTTTTCCCGTCGAGATTCCCCGATGTAGCTAAAAGCCCCTACTCGCAAAGAACAATCACTCCTCACCTAGAGCTTCCACTTCCATCCTTGACCTGAGCTGTCCGCAGGCAGCATCGATATCTGATCCCATCTCTCTGCGGACAGTGACCGGAATGCCGCCGGACTCCAATACCTTAGAGAAAGTTTCTACTTTTTTATCCCTACTCCTCTCAAAGTTTTTCTCTGCCATGGTATTGAGAGGAATCAGGTTAACATGGCACAGCCTGCCTTTGGCCAGCCTCACCAGTTCCCGGGCCAACTCCGCTCGATCGTTGACGTCGTCAATCAAGACGTATTCCAGGGTATACCTACGCCCGGTTTGGGCGGCATAGTAATCTGCCGCATCCAGCACACTGGAAATGGGATACTTCTTGTTGATCGGCATAAGCTCAGACCTAAGCCGGTCATTAGGTGCATGAAGGGAAATAGCCAGGGTTATCGGTAAACCAGTATCGGCCAACCGACGGATACCTGGAGGTATTCCGGCAGTGGAGATGGTCATATGCCTATACCCTATGCCGAAACCGTGCTCATTATGGATAATAGCCAGGAATTTCAGGACATTCTCCAAATTCAAGAGGGGTTCGCCCATGCCCATCATGACAATACTGGAAACAGGCTCAGCAAAGGATAGGACCTGATCGACCATTTCGGCCACAGTCAAGTTTCTCTTGAATCCGGAGATACCGGTGGCGCAGAAAGAACAGGCCAAAGCACAGCCCACCTGGCTGGAAACGCAGATGCTGTTCCCGTACTTATGGGGAATCAGCACCGTCTCGATTCGCTCTCCGTCCTCAAGCTCTAAGAGCAGCTTTTGAGTGCCGTCTACAGCCGAAACCTGCTCTTGAATAACCCGAGGCCAAAAAAGAGGAGCCTCGGCTTTGAGGTCCTCCCGGAGGCCTTTAGGCAGGTTGGTCATCCGGTCGTAGCTTCTCACCCGGTGTTTGTGGATCCACTGGAAGATTTGAACTCCCCGGTACCTCGGCATACCCTGAGAGATTAGCCACTCTTCCAGCTCCGTAAGATCCAGGTCTTTGATATTCACCAGCATTAAGCACCCCTCTTTGAAAGATAAAGGGCGGCGCTGGTTGCAGCTGTGGCCCCATCAGCACAGGCGGTGACCACCTGCCTGAGAAATTTTTGCCTAACATCACCGGCGGCATAGAGGCCTTTTTGGGATGTACAAAGCTCCTCATCGGTAATTACAAACCCACGTTCGTCCAGCTCCACCAGGCCTCTGACCAGAGAGGTGTTGGGGATGTTGCCGATGTAGATGAAAACCCCATCCAAATCTACAAAGCGTTCCCCCTTACCCACGGTGGACTTTAGTTTGACCCCGGTCACTTTTCCCTCACCGACGATCTCATCAACGACATAATTAAAGAGAAAAGAGATCTTTGGGTTGTTCACCGCCTCTTCCTGGACGACCTTATCGGCTCGTAGCTGGTCCCGGCGGTGGATTATGTAAACCTCCCGGGCGAACTTGGCAAGAAAGAGAGCCTCTTCCACAGCGGAGTTCCCACCGCCAACTACCGCGACTTTCTTGTCCCGAAAGAAGGCACCGTCACAGGTGGCGCAGTAAGAAACCCCTTTGCCGGCCAGCCTCTCTTCTCCCTCGACATCCAGTTTCCGGGGGGAAGCCCCGGTGGCCAGAATCACCGTTTTGCCTAAGTAGGTCTTGTTTCTGGCCCGGACCTGGAAATAGTCCTCCTCCACTGTAAGTTCCAGCGCTTCGTCCTGAACGAGCTCGGCTCCAAAGTGCAAAGCCTGTTTTTTCATGGTTTCGGCCAGCTCGAAACCGCTGACCTCTCCAGCTACCCCCGGATAATTCTCGATTCGAAAAGTGGTAGCCAGCTGGCCGCCGCCGATCCCGGAATCCAGCATAAGCGTCCGTCGCCCGGCCCGGGCGCCGTAGAGCCCTGCGGTGTACCCAGCGGGTCCAGCTCCAATTACCAGAATGTCATAAAGGGCCTCATCTACCATATAAACTCCTCCTATATCCGTATTTTTGCCCTAACAGCCCTGAAATTTCTCTTTGACAACCGGTGGGCTAAAAATGTATAATAAAGATTGTCGTCGGGGCGTAGCTCAGTTTGGTAGAGCGTTCGGTTCGGGACCGAGAGGTCGCACGTTCAAATCGTGTCGCCCCGACCATTCTTTATCTAGAATAACATTAGCCGCGGCGTGAGACAACCGCGGCTTGTTTTTTTCTCTTTCCTTTTCCCGACTCAGCCCGCCTGCATTTTCAGACGGAGGTGGTCGGCAATTTTGGCGATCATCAGTGAGTTAGAGGGGAACTTGGCTTTGGTGGAAATGGCACTTTTACCGACCATCCGAGAGATGTACTCCCGGTTGCCGTGATCCCAAGCGGTCAGGATGGCGTTGCGGATGGCCGCTTCCACCCCTCCAGTGGAGGTGTTATACTTTTCAGCGATTCTGGGATAGAGCTGTTTAGTCAAGTTCCCACCGGGAACGAACTTCTCCTCCAAGACCATCATTACAGCGTCTCTCAGATAATTGTAGCCCTTGAAGTGAGCCGGCACACCCATCCCGTGGATGATCTCGGTGACCATAGTCATCAGGTCTTTGCCGGCACCGGATTTGAGTTCCGCGGAAGTGCCGCTGGTTTTGATGAGGCTCTCTTCGCCTTGGGCGAACTGACGAATCCGGGTTACCAAAACCTCCATATCAAAAGGCTTAACAACGTAGTAATCGGCCCCTAGCTGAGTGAGCTTTAGGATGAGGTCTTCCCGGCCGAAGGCGGTTAAAATGATGATCTTTGGTCTCTTTGGCAGGTTCAGCCCCGGGAGCCGTTCCAAAACTGCCAGGCCATCCAGGATAGGCATGGTAATGTCCAAGATTACCACATCAGGCTCCACCTCTTCAATGAGGTTCAGGGCCTGTTCCCCGTCGTAAGCCACTCCCGCGACTTCGATATCTTCCTGCTTCTCAAAGTAGCGGGTTAAAATGTCACAAAGCTCAACATTATTATCGGCAATAAGAACCCGAATCATGGTCTTCACCTCATTTATTGGCCTATAACTTTTCTGTTCGACAAAAAACGAGGCAATCCTTTGGAGATTTTCCAAATATTAACCCGCCTCTAACCGCGTTTCCGCAGTCGGGCGGCGAAAAAACCGTCGGTTTTTTCCCGGTGAGAATAAAGAAAGAGGAACTCAGGTCTAGTATTGACGGAACCGGCAAGATAGGTTCCGTAGTCAGCAGGGAGCTTCAAAAAGGACCGAAAGTCCTCCACTTCCCAACCAGGGTTTTGACTCAAAAACCACTCCACTACCTCTTGATTCTCAGCCGGATCTATAGAACAGGTGCTGTAAACCAAAACCCCGCCGGGCTTAACAGTCAGGGCACTGCTGGCTAAGATGGCCTTTTGGAGCCTTGGCAGTTCCACCAAATCACTTTCGCTTTTCCGCCAGCGAGAATCCGCCCGCCTCCGGAGGACGCCTGTACCGGTGCACGGGGCATCAACCAAGACCTTATCAAAGGCCTCAAGCCACTGGTCCCGCTCATGGAGAAAGGCGGCGTCTTGAACCTGGGTTTGGATACAGGTGATGCCTAAACGCTCGGCATTTTCCTCCACCATGCGGAGGCGACTAGGATTGACATCAGCCGCCACAATGGTCCCTTCATCCTCCATTAGCTGGGCCAGGTGGGTGGTCTTTCCTCCAGGCGCACTGCAGGCGTCTAAAACAAAATCCCCTCTCTCAGGGGCCAAAAGCTCAGAGACGAGCATGGAGCCGATGTCTTGAACCTGGCAATGCCCCTCAGCCAAAGGAGTCAACTCCGGAATGGAGGTGCCTTGTAATAGCTTGATGCCTACCGGTGAGAGAGTGGCGGGGGCGGCCTTAATCCCTAAGGATTCCAACCGGGTCAAGAGGCTCTCTCTGGTTGTTTTCAGGGTATTGACCCTAAGGGTCAAGGGGGGAATAGCGTTATTGGCCTTGCAGAGCGCCTCTGCCGCCTCCCTGCCCCAAAGAGCAATCCAGCGCTCCACCAGCCACTGAGGGTGGGAGTGGATGGTACCTAAATACTCATTCCCTGCCGGCCAGGTGATATTCTCTTTTTGACGGGAAGCTGAGCGCAAGAGGCCGTTGAGATACCCGATGGCCCCTTTGTGGAGGTCACCTTTGGCCGCCTCCACCGTTTCGTAGACGGCCACCGGGTCGGGAATGTGGTCAAGCAAAAAGATCTGGTACAGGCCGATCCGAGCGTAACTGCGTAATTTGGGGTCAAGTTTATCGATGGGCCGTTGGGAAAACTGACTCAAGATGTAGTCCAAGTAACGTAAGTATTTGATGGGCCCATAAACCAGTTCCGTGAGAAAAGCCCTGTCCTGGGCGGTCAAGGTACGCCTTCTAACCGCCCGGTCCAGGGCAATGTCTGCATAGGCTTTGGCCTCAGCAACCTCGAACACTACCTCAGCAGCCAGTTTTCTAGGATTTGGGTTCCGGTTCTTCATTTACTCATCCCGATAACCACGTAACACCAAGAGACGAATCAGCTGCAATGCGGCCATGGCCACAGCGGCCACGTAAGTCCAAGCTGCAGCGGAAAGGACCTTCCGCGCCCCGCCTTCTTCGTCTCTGGCTATTATTCCCTGGGCACTGAGCATCGCAATCGCCCGGTTGCTGGCATTTAATTCCACCGGTAGTGTTAAGACCTGGAAAAGAAGGGCCGCTGAAAAAAGCAGGATGCCCAGGTTCATCAGAGTCAAACCAAACTGGCTTTGGAAAAGGAAGCCAATGAAAAAGAGAGGGAAGGCCAAGTTTGAACCGAAATTGGCCACCGGCACCAGAGAGTTGCGTAGCTGCAGAGGAAAGTATTCATGATGATGCTGCAGGGCGTGCCCGGTCTCATGGGCGGCCACGCCGACAGAGGCCAGAGACGTTCCGTTGTAGACCTCCGGTGACAAGCGGATCACCTTATGCCTGGGATCGTAGTGGTCGGTAAGATGTCCTCTGATCATCTCCACAGACACATCATAGACTCCGTTGGCCCGCAAAAGCTCCCTGGCCACTTCGGCTCCGGTGTAACCTTTGCGGGAACTGACCCGGAGATAACGTTGGAATGTGGACGAGACTTTTGATTGGGCCCAAAAGGCCAGTATCAAGCCAGGAATCAAAATGATAAACGTCGGATCCCAAAAAAACAACTCTCCCTACCTCCCTTAATTCTGCGAAACTGCCACTTGTTGATTAATTTTTATAGACTGATCTGAGTTTCCATGTACAAAAAAGTCCAGTGCTGCCTTTATTTTATCCAGATCCACCTTGGTATTCAAGCAGTATCCTTCGGGCCTGATGTTGACCACTCCGAAGACCGGCAGGGGGAAGGTCTCTTGAAGCCCGCTAGTGAGATCACGCTCACAGGCCACAGCCACTACCGCCTGGGGCCGCAGCTCCTGGATGATTCGGCGCGCCATGCCCCCACCGGTGGCCACGGCCAGGCCCACCCCGTATTCTTCAGCCAGGGCCAACATGTCGTTAATCTGGCAGCGGCCGCAGCGCCGGCAGTTGTTGACATCTACTGTTATCTTATGGTTACACTTGTCCAACTGCATACAGTGAGGAATCAGGACCAGCACCTTCTCAGGACTGACCGCCGTGGCGCCTGCTTCCACCAAGGCATTGTTAACTTCCACAAGAGAGTTTTGAATTTTCTCCCGCTCGATGCCGAGGAGTTTGCCAATCTGGAGAGTTAGTGGGTAGAGAAGGCCGACGATCAGGCGTAGCGGTAATTTGACTTTAATCCCTTTACCGGTTTTAATCGCGTACACCATGGCCAAAAGCCCTGCCCCAGCTAGAACAAGCATTCCGGCCAGGGCTATGAAGACCAAAAGGGCCAGGACTTGGCCCACCTTATCCCACCAGGAGAAAGATATGATCAGCCCTAAAACAGCCAGCACAACTACCAGCGTCAGGGCTGCCAAACCAATGAACAAGCGTTTTCTTGCTTTCACTTGAAGATGCTCCTCATACATTTGAAACGCAACCTAGACCAGTTTAGTTCCCGCACCTAGCGGGTACCCATTGAGAAAAGCTCCTGCATCCATAGGCTTTCCTCCGGGGCGCTGGAGCCGGGTGATCAGAACCTGGCCGCCGGTGGCCTGCACCAGGATCCCCTCTTTGGAGGCGCTGACCACTTCCCCAGGTTCAGCTTCCAGGCTTTGGCCTGCACGAGCCTCCCCTTGCCAGATCTTCAAAGGGTCGTCACCGCACAGAGTCCAAGCCACCGGCCAGGGGTTGTAGGCCCGGATTCCGGCCACAATCTTCTCAGCGCTCTGCCGCCAATCGATTCTGGCCGCCTCTTTGCTCAATCTAGGGGCGTAGGTGGCCTGAGAGTGATCTTGAGGTACCGGAGTTATCGTTCCGACCTCTAAGCCCTCCAGGGTCTCCACCATCAAGCTCGCTCCCAATACCATCAAGCGGTCATGCAGCTCTCCCCCGGTTTCTCCCGGTTTGATGGGAACTTCCTCCTGGAGGAGAATATCTCCGGTATCCCAACCTTCATCCATAAGCATGGTAGTTACGCCGGTAACTTCTTCGAGGTTCCTGATGGCCGCCGGGATCGGAGCTGCTCCCCGGTACTTTGGCAACAACGATGGATGCAGGTTAATACAGCCGTACTTAGGCAGCTCTAAGAGCCAATTGGGAATCTTCTGACCGAAGGCTACGACCACCACCGCCTCGGGAGCCAGCTCCTCCAATTCGCTTTTGACTTCCGAGAGTTTGACAGGCTGTAAAACCGGCAACCCAGCCTCCAATGCCAGCTCTTTCACCGGTGGAGGATACACCTTGTGCCCCCGGCCCTTGGGCCTGTCCGGCTGAGTCACCACCAGCTCCACCTGATGCCTGGAGACTAACAAAGCTTTAAGGGTCGGAACTGCAAACTCCGGGGTACCCATAAATACGATCCGCAATGTCATTCCTCCTTGAAGCCCAATTCTTCCGTCAACCGGTCCAGACCGGATATTCCTGTGGCTTTATCGATGAAAAGGATGCCGTCTAAGTGGTCGATTTCGTGCTGTAGAGCCCTGGCCAACAGACCGTCGGCGGCGATCCTAATCGGCTTGCCCTTCTCATCCAGACCTTCCACGGTTACCTCTGCCGCCCGGTCCACATAACCCAGCACCCCCGGCAGGCTCAGGCAGCCCTCAACGTCAGTGGACCGGCCCTTAGCCTCCACAATCTCAGGGTTGATGATGGCCAGCGGCCCCTCTCCCACATCCAGTACTATAACCCTAAGACTCTCGCCGATCTGCGGGGCAGCCAAACCGACTCCGTCGGCGGCGTACATCGTCTCCAACATATCCTTAGTCAGTTTGGTTATTCGCTTGGAGACCTTATCCACTGGGCGTGCTTTCCGGCGTAGTACCTCTTGACCGTATTTGACGACTTCGTAAACTGCCATATTCTATTAATCCTTTCTTTCGCAAAGTATCACAGCACTGAAATGGGGTCCACATTGACTCCTACTCTGACATCCTGGGTGCTGGTACCAGGCAAACTGGCACACTCCTGGTAAACAATCTCTTTGTCTGCGGCCACCTGGCTGCCCACAGGCCAGCGCAGCATCAATTGGTAACGGTATCGGTTGCGTAGCTTAGGTATAGGACTGGGGTGTAAAGGTGAAATCACTGCGCTCTGAGAGAGCCTTCCCCGCAAAACGGCTTCCAGCTTCTCACCGGCCTTCAAGGCAGCCTGATCATCTGGGCTGCTAATTGATACCAGTAACATATCATAGAAGGGTGGGTAATTCAAGCGGCGGCGGTAGGCTAGCTCTTCTTGGTAAAAAGCCTCATAATCATGGCGGGCGGCGGCCTGGATGCTGTAGTGCTCTGGGTTATAGCTTTGCACCACCACGCTCCCGGGCTTGTTTCCCCGGCCGGCCCGGCCGGCAACCTGACTCACCAGTTGAAAGGTGCGCTCAGCGCTGGTGTAATCCGGAAGGTTTAGAGTGATATCGGCGGCAATCACTCCCACCAGGGTTACATTGGGAAAGTCCAATCCCTTGGCCACCATCTGGGTCCCCACCAGCACACTGATTTCTCCCCGGCGAAAGGCCGAGAGGATCTTCCCCACTTTCCCCTTTTGGGTGGTGGCATCGCTGTCTAACCTGGCCACACTGACACCGGGGAAAAGGCGCCTGACCTCCCGTTCCACCCGCTCAGTGCCGACCCCGAAATCTCGAATGTAAGAGCTGCCACAGGTTGGACAGCGGGTAGGCAGCGGAGCTTCCGCCTCGCAGTAGTGGCAGCTGAGCCTGGGTCTGGCTTTGTGGACAGTCATGGAAACCTGACAGTTTGGACACTTGATCACGTGGCCGCAAGACCGACAGAGCAGAAAAGAAGCGTAGCCCCGCCGGTTCAGAAAGAGAATAACCTGCTCTCCCCGGGTGAAAGCCACTTTCATCCTCTGGTAAAGCTCTCGGCTGAAGATGGACCGGTTTCCCGCCTTAAGCTCTTGCCGCATATCACAGATCCGAACTTCCGGCAGCCGGCCTCCACCGACTCGCTTCGTAAGGGTGTGCAGATGATACTCCCCTTGTCCCGCCCGGTAATATCTGGCCACATCAGGAGTGGCACTTCCTAGGACCAAAACTGCCCCGCAGATCTTGGCCAAAATCTCGGCAGCATCCACCGCGTGGTAGTATGGAGCATCCCCCTGTTTGTAACTGGACTCGTGCATCTCATCGACTACCACCAGCCCCAGATCGCTTACAGGAGCAAAGACAGCCGAACGGGCACCGAGTACCACTCGGGCCTCCCCGGAGCGGATCTTATTCCACTGATCGAACCGCTCCCCGGCGCTCAGTCTGCTGTGCAGGACGGCCACCTTGTCTCCGAACAGCCGGCTGAACTCACTCGCCATCTGGGGAGTCAAGGAGATCTCCGGAACTAGGATAATGGCAGATTTACCCTGCTTGAGACAGGCCAGGGCCGCGCGTTTATAGATCTCTGTTTTCCCGCTGCCGGTGACCCCATGAATCAGGTGTCCGCAGTATCTGCCG
The DNA here is from genome assembly GCA_017656135.1 of Bacillota bacterium. GTDB lineage: Bacteria > Bacillota > UBA5301 > UBA5301 > UBA5301 > JACDOJ01. The sequence goes on from JACDOJ010000003.1 coordinate 21,441, forward strand.
GCCTGGAGAGACTGGACAATCCCTTGAAGCACCTCGGTCTGCTCGGAAGTGAGGGAAACCCTCTTCTCCTCCCCCGTAGGGTCAGAGAGTTCCCACGGCGTTCGGTCCTGGGTCAACTGGGTTTCCTGAAGATAGCCTTTGTCCACCAAAGCCTGGATGACGCTGCGGCTGACACCGAGATTCTGGCGGATGGCGCTGAAAGGTTGGGGTCTGCTCTGAGACGCCAAAGCCTGGAGCACCCTCTCCTGTAGGATGGTCAGATCGACGTCATCGACAGGAGTTTTTTTCACCTGATAAGCTTTGACTTTTTTGGGCTTCAAAGAGCCGGCGGAGAGCTCATGGACCTTCATGGCCAGGCCTTTGGAAACCAGTTCAGCTACAGCCGGCAGCACAGCTGGACCAAAGCGGTTCAAGAGCTCTTTCTGAGAGACCCGGTTTCCTTTTTGAACCAAGTAACGATGGACTTCAAGGGCCAGAGGTCTTACCAAGGGAGTGTTTTCAGGGTAATCAGTTTCAGGATAGTAGTAAAGCCGATACCTTCCCTGAAAGGGAGCGGGGATCATGGTATTTAAAACCTGGGCCAAGGGAGCCAGGTAGTAGTCTGAAAGGGCTTGGGCTAACTTTATTTGCAGGGGAGTCAACCACAGTTCCTCGGTCTCAACATCGGTGATGGTCTTCAAATCCTCATACTCCGAACTGGAAGCAAAAGCAAAGATGAATCCATGCACCGGCCGACCGCCGAAGGGCACTGTCACCTTGGTGCCGACCTTCAAATAATCGATTAGTTCAACGGGAACCAGGTAATCGTAAAGCTGCCGGCGCTTTTGGGTATTGATCAGAACAGCGACTTTGGCGATTTTCACCAAAACTACCCCGCTCTTGCCCCGGATACCAAATCACAGAGAGAAGAAGCTAAATCCCGCTTTTCAATGCCGGAATACTCTCTCTGAAACCCGTCCGCTCCTAAGATAAAGACTTTTTCCTGGTCCCTACAGCCGAATCCGGCCTGAGTCTTGTCGACCAGGTTAGCAACAATGTAATCCAATTTCTTGGCGGCCAGTTTTTCTCTGGCTAAGGCATGAATTTCAGTGCTCTCGGTTTCAGCGGCGAAACCGACCACAACCTGTCCGGGGTGACGCAGGGGCATAATGCTCTGCAAGATATCCGGATTGCGTTCCAAAGGGATACTGGTGAGCTTACCGCCGGTTTTCTTGATTTTAGTGGACTCTTCGAGAGCCGGGCGGTAATCAGCCACCGCGGCAGTCATAAACAAGATGTCCGCCTCGGGAAAATGCTTAAGGACAGCCTGATGCATTTCCCTGGCCGAAACCACTGAAACCTGCTTTAGGTAATCAGGGATCACCAGGCTGATAGGGCCGGTAATAACTGTAACGCAGGCTCCCCGTAACCAGGCGGCCCGAGCCAACTCCAGTCCCATCAGGCCGGTAGAGGGATTGGAGAGATAGCGCACCGGGTCCAGGTACTCCCTAGTGGGCCCAGCAGTAACCAGCACGTTTTTCCCGGCGAGCACCTGCGGAGTCAGAGCGCGCTCCAGTTCATCCAGTACGGTCTCCAGAGGGGGAAAACGACCTTCTCCCTCTGATTTGCAGGCCAAGGTTCCTGAATCGGGAGTAACCACCCGATAACCCCGTTCAGTAAGAAGGTGAACATTTGCCTGGACCGCCGGGTTTCTCCACATCACCGTGTTCATGGCCGGAACCAGAACAACCGGTGTCGAAGCAGCGACCAGCACAGCCGAGACCAGATCATCGGCGATCCCCAGGGCCGCTTTGGCCAAGATATTGGCGGTAGCCGGGGCCACCACTACTAGATCCGACTGCTGACCCAATTTAATGTGCAAAATCTCGCCGGAATCCTGGAAAAGCTGAGTGTGGACCGGGTTTCCTGTTAAAGCCGCAAAGGTTTGAGGAGAAACAAAAGAGGTAGCTGCCTCTGTCATCGCTACCTGCACCTTTGCCCCTTGTTTTGCCAGCGTGCTAACTAGGGAGCACACTTTATAAGCTGCTATTCCTCCGGTCACCAAAACGGTGACCCGCTTGCCTTCCCACATGTGAACCTCCACTACTTGATGCCCTCCCGGGTTGGCTCGTAAGTAATCTTGCCGGCGGCAATCTCCTGCAGGGCTTGAGTGACCGGTTTGACGTTTTGGTCACCACGTTCTTCCAGGATTGCCCTGGCCCGTTTGGCTGCCGTCACTACCAGTGCGTATTTGTTATCGATCTTTGCCACCAGCTCATCAATGGTTACTCGCTTGTCCTCCACTAGCAACATCCTCCTGGGTTAAATCTGAGGGATTGTGATACTTCAACCAACGCGAAACTCGCGCTTTTTCAGCGGTAATAATGGCTTTAATCTGCTCTACGGCCCTGTCTAGGTCATCATTACAGACAACGTAATCGTACTCGGAAATCTCCTTAATTTCATCCCGGGCTGCGCAGAGACGTTTTTCAATCTCCTCGGCAGACTCTGCCCCCCGTGCAATTATTCTTTCCCGGAGCACCTCCAGGGACGGAGGAAGTAAGAAAATTTTTACTGCCGAAGGCATAGTTTTTCGTATCTGCGCAGCACCTTTGATGTCAATATCTAGAATGACGCTATTACCGGCCGCAATCTCCTTCTCTACAAAATGTTTGGGAGTGCCGTACCGGTTTCCACAAAACTCCGCCCATTCCAACAACTCTCCCTGGTCGATCAAGCGCTGAAATTCATCCCAATCATAGAAATAGTAGTTGACACCATGTTTTTCTCCGGGGCGAGGCTTGCGAGTAGTTGCTGAGACTGAATAACTGATATCGTCGACTTCTTGCAATACTCTGTTTAATACCGTATTTTTGCCGACCCCTGAGGGGCCGGACAAGATTATGAGCAGACCTGGTTCTTTGTCTCGTTTGCAAAAGCTCGTTGCTCCCATTTAGTCTAATGATTCCACTCCTGCATCTTTTGTAACCAAACGATGTGCCACAGTCTCAGGTTGCACAGCCGACAGGATTACATGGTCACTATCGGTGATAATGACAGCTCTGGTACGCCTACCGTAGGTGGCATCAACCAGCATGCTCCTGTCCCGTGCCTCCTGAATGATCCTTTTGATCGGAGCAGACTCCGGACTAACGATGGCCACAATCCTGTTGGCAGCAACTATATTGCCGAATCCAATGTTAATTAACTTGATATCCATTACTCAGATCCTCCTCGTCTGCCCTTAACCCAATCGTTCCAACAACTCAGCACGTTGCCTTTCACCCAGGCCCTGCACACGCCTACTCTCATTGATACCAATCTCTTTCATAATCTTTTTGGTAGATACCTTGCCGATCTTGGGCAGGGACTCCAGCAAGTAGGCCACTCTCATTCTGGCTATGGCTTCATCATCAGTCTGAGCTAGCACATCGGCCAAAGAGAGCTCTCCGCATTTGAGTTTCTTGCGGATTTCAGCCCTCCTGCTCCGCATCTCCTGTGCCTTTTTTAGAGCTTTCCTCTTTTCCTCGGGAGTCAGTTTGGGTAACCCCATGCTCTTCACCTCCTTGTTCAGTGTTTATTCTAGATTTTGAGCTTGCTCACGGATTTTTTCGATCTCCGATTTGCAGTTAATAACGACCGATGCGATCTTTTCGTCATTGGCCTTGGATCCGATGGTGTTGATTTCTCGATTGAGTTCTTGAACCATAAAATCTAATTTTCTGCCGATAGGTCCTGATTCCTGCACCAAATTGCGGATTTCAGCCAAATGGCTCCTCAACCGAATAATTTCTTCGGTGATGTTGCTCCTTTCTGCAAACAAAGCAGCTTCGGCTCCGATCCGCTCCGGCTCCAAAAAGCCATCTTCTAAGAAGGAGGTCATGCGTTGGGCCAGTCTTTCAGCATACTCTGCCACAACTTGGGGGCTGCGCTCTTCGATGAGGTCCACAAAGCCGGCGATCTTGTCCACTCTGGTCAGGATATCCTCGACCAACCGCCGCCCCTCATCCCGGCGCAGTTGCAGGACTTGGTCCAAAGCCTCTTCCAAGGCGGTCTGCAGCCTGAGCCAGACCTCTTCCTCATCAACAGCCGCCTCCTCCACGGTCACCACATCGGGTAAACTCAGCACATACTCGGTGGAAAGAGGGCCGGTCAGACCAAGTTTGGTACGCAACTCTTCGGCCGCTTCCACGTAGGATGAGGCCAAAGACCAATTTATCTTAGGTATGAAGGGCCTATCTTTGAGGGGAAAAACGGTAATGTAGACTTCCACTCGGCCTCGGGCCAGCCGTGAAGAGACGAGTTTGCGAACAGCTGATTCCAAGGCTGAAAGGTTTTTAGGCATCTTAACCGCGATATCGGCATACCGATGGTTAACAGTCTTAATTTCCACATTTACCTGCCACTGATCGTCGGCCAGCTCAGCCCGGCCGAACCCGGTCATACTGTTTGGCAAAGGAAACAGCTCCATATCGCAAAAATCGTAGTACAGTATTCAACTTCAGGAAAAAAAATCCTTCATGCCGTCCTGAAAACCCGCATGATATTCCGTTTCAGGCTCCGGATCGCTTCCACTGCTAAGTCCTCTAACCAACTGACAAAAAAGGCAGTCCCTAGGATGATCCCCCAATCTCCACCGGATAACCTGGTTACCTGGAAGAGCTTCCGAAGTAGAGGATGGTACAAGATCAAAAGCTGAAAGCCGGCTGAAACCAAAACGGCCAGGGTAAGGTAGGGGTTGGAAATCAGATCCCGGAAAAACCCTTGGGAGTCAGCGCCTCGACACCGGAAGACATAGAGCAACTGAGACATCACCAAGGTGGCAAAAGCCATGGTCCGGGCCCCTGCCAGAGCTGATCCCTGCAGCAGGCTGAAAATGAAAACTCCGATGGTACCCAGGGCAATCAGAGTCCCCTGCAGCAAAATGGTCTTCAGAAGTCCGCCAGAGAAGATACCTTCATCAACCCTCCGAGGAGGCCGCTCCATTATTCTGGGATTAGCAGGGTCCACACTGAGGGCGATCGCCGGCAGTCCATCAGTGACCAGATTCATCATGAGAATCTGCACCGCCACCAAAGGCAGGGGCAGATTAAAGAAAGAGGCCAGCAGCATGGTCAAGACCTCCCCGGTGTTGCACCCCAAGAGGTACCTGATAAACTTGCGGATATTCTCAAAGATGCCTCGCCCCTCCTCTACAGCTGCCACAATTGTGGCGTAGTTGTCATCGGAGAGGACCATAGCCGAAGCCTCCTTGGCCACATCGGTCCCGCACTGCCCCATAGAGACCCCAATATCAGCCTCTCTGATGGCCGGAGCATCATTGACCCCATCTCCGGTCATCGCCACAACCTCTCCTTTTTTTTTGAACAGACGGACCAGACGAATCTTGTGCTCCGGTGAAACCCGGGCAAAGACTGAGACCTGATCCAGTCGCCTCAATAGTTCGCTGTCGGTGAGCGACTCCAGCTCCTCTCCGGAGATGGCGCCCTGCCGGGCCCCTGAATAAAGGCCGATTTGCCTGGCGATGGAAACCGCAGTCAATTTATGGTCCCCGGTGACCATGTACGTTCTGATTCCCGCTTTACTGGCCAGGGCGATGGCTGAAGCCACTTCCGGCCGGGGCGGATCCACCAGTCCAACGATGCCCACCAGAATCTGGTCGCTTTCCGCCTCTTCACCGGAAGACCCCAGATAGTGGTCTTTATAGGCCACCCCTAAAACCCGCAAACCGGAACTGCTCATGGACTCAGCGGCAGCTATAACCTCATCCCTAACCTCAGAGGTCAACGGCCGCACCCCGGCCGAGCTGAGGTAGTACCGGCATCGCTTGATCAGCACATCCAAGGCTCCTTTGGTGTAGACCAGGGTCCCCTCTCCCTCTTTTTCCAGAATGACGCTCATACGCTTGCGGTCGCTGTCAAAGGGGATCTCCTCTTTCAACCGAACCCCGGTGTAACCTTCTAAATCAAGGCCGGCCTTCTTAGCCAGCACCAACAGAGCCCCTTCCATGGGATCTCCCTGCACTTCCCAGGAACCGTTTTTTCGGCGCAAAAACTTTCCTTTAGACCGGGGTTTCACCAACTCAGCGTTGTTACAGAAGGCTATAACTTCCACCAGTCTGGCGAGGCCGGGTTCAGCCTCTAGGCTGGCCCTATTGCCAAGGCCGTCTGTAATGATTCCTTTCGAGGAGTAGCCTTCTCCGCTGACCCTAAAGTGTTTCCCCTTTGGGAGCCAGATTGTGGTGACGGTCATTTCGTTCTTGGTCAAAGTGCCGGTTTTATCGGAGCAGATGACACTGGTGCAGCCTAAGGTCTCTACAGCGGAGAGCTTGCGAATGATGGCCTTTCGTTTGATCATCCGCTGCACGCCTAAGGCCAAAGAGATGGTAACCACAGCCGGTAGCCCTTCTGGAATGGCTGCCACAGCTAGGCTCACACCGGTTAAAAACATCTCCGTCCAATTGCGGCCCTGGATGATGCCGAGGGCAAAAACCAGAAGACAGACAGCCAGACAAGCCTTGACTAAGAAGCCTCCGAGTTTGGCTAGGCGCCTCTGGAGAGGTGTTGGCTCATCCTGGACCTGGTGAATCAAGCGGGCAATCCGGCCGATCTCGGTGCTCCCGCCGGTAGCTACAACTACCCCCAGTCCCCTTCCTCTAGTGACCACGGTGCCCATGTGCAGCATGTTCCGGCGGTCGCCGACCAGAACCCCTTGGGCTGCCCGTGCGCGGTGATCCTTGGAGACCGGCACAGATTCGCCGGTTAGGGCCGATTCATCCACCTCTAGACTGTAGCTTTCCAAAAGGCGCAGGTCCGCCGGAACCCGGTCCCCTTGGCTGATCTTTACTAGATCCCCGGGAACAATCTCCCTAGCATCCACAACCAGAGTATTCCCGCCTCTGATCACTGTCCCCTGAGGCGCGGCCAGCTCTTTCAGAAGCTCCAGAGAACGCTCAGCCCTAAACTCCTGGATACAGCCTAAGATGGCGTTGAGGAGCACAATGGTGATGATAGTCAGGGCATCAAGGTACTCCCCTAAAAAGAGCGAGACCAGAATTGCCCCTAAGAGCACCATGATCATGACGTCTCTGAACTGGTCCACGAGCATCTGCCAAAGCCCTGGTCCAACTTGGGACGGCAGCTCGTTGGGTCCAAAGTGAGCCAGGCGGTGTTTGGCCTCAGCGGGGGTGAGACCCCGCTCAGGATCTGCCTGCAGTTGGGCCAGAACCCGGGCGGTCGAGAAGGCGTGCCAAAACGCATTAGACAAATGGATCATCCTTCCCCCTGTTCTACCAGGTTATTGATATTCCCGCCCGGCAAAAAAAATGCACCCACCTAGGGTGCAGAACTGATCGAAAGTAGGGGTTTAGGCCGTTTCCGTCTCTTCCCCTTCCCCGTCGACAGAGATGAGGCTCGCAGCCAATTCCCGAAGCTTGTATTTCTGCACTTTCCCCGATGCTGTCATGGGGAAATCGGAAACGAACCGGACGTACCGAGGTACTTTGTGCCGGGATATCCGCTTACGCATGTACTCGATGATCTCCTCTTCCACCGCTTCTGTTCCCGGCTTCAATTTGATGAAAGCAAAAACCTCTTCCCCGTAGACCTGGCTGGGCACCCCGACCACTTGGGCCTCAGAGACTTTAGGATGCCGGTGGAGATACTCTTCAAGTTCCCGCGGGTAGATGTTTTCCCCACCCCTGATGATCATGTCTTTGAGGCGGCCGACAATCCGGTAATAACCCCTTTCATCTTTCACAGCCAGATCGCCGGTGTGCAGCCAGCCGTCAGAGTCTATAGCAGCTGAGGTGCCCTCAGGATCTTTGTAGTAGCCTTTCATTACGTGGTAACCTCTGGTGCAGAGCTCCCCGACAGCCCCGGGCCCGACCTCAGCGCCGGTCTCCGGGTCTACAATTTTTACTTCCACTCCAGGCAGGGGCCGCCCTACAGTGGCCACCCGATCCTCCAATTCATCATCGATGTCGGTCATGGTGATCACCGGTGAGGCCTCGGTCTGGCCGTAGGCAATGGTGATCTCCTTCACCCCCATCCTCTCCATAACCGCCCGCATCACTTCTTCTGGACAGGGGGATCCGGCCATGATGCCGGTCCTCAAAGTAGACAGGCGGGTTTTGGGGAAATTGGGATGCTCAAGCATAGTGATGAACATAGTAGGCACCCCGTGAATCCCCGTGCAGTGTTCGGCCTCAATGATTTCCAGAGTCCGCTTGGGGCTGAAGTGGTCCAACGCAACGATGGTGCTGCCGTGGGTGATACAGGCCAAAGTTCCCAAGACGCAGCCAAAACAGTGGAAGAAAGGCACCGGAATACATAAGCGGTCCCAGGAGGTCAGTCGCATCACCCGGCCGATGTGGTAGGCGTTGTTGATGATGTTGTAGTGGCTGAGCATAGCTCCTTTGGGGAAACCGGTAGTACCGGAGGTGTACTGGATATTGACCACGTCATCGGGGGATAGTAACTCTTGCCGCCGGCAGAGCTCGCTGGAGGTAACCCTAGAGGCTAAAGAAAGTAGCTGCTCCCAGGTGTACATTCCAGGGTGCCGGTGGTTGCCAAGAAAAACCACATTTTTCAGTTTGGGCAAGAGAGGGCTGGCCAAAGAACCAGCCTCAGCGTTAACCAACTCCGGAACCAACTCATAAAGGGTCTTCACGTAGTTGGTGTCTTTGAAGCCCTCCATCAGGACCAGGGTACTGACATCCGCCTGCTTCAATAGATACTCCAGTTCAAAAAGTTTATAGTTGGTGTTGACTGTGACTAAGACGGCTCCGACCATAGCCGTTGCGAACTGCAGCTGGAGCCACTCAGGTTTGTTGGTGGCCCAAACAGCCACCTTGTCACCTTTTTCTACTCCAATGGCCAGCAAGGCCTTGGCCACCTGAACGCACCTGGCTTCAAATTCCCGATAGGTCCACCTGATCCCTTCATCAGGGAAAACGGCGACCTCGTTATCAGGGTACTCCCTACTACGCAGGTACAACAGGCTGCCTAAAGTGGTTCGCATTTCTCCTTGGAAACTGCTCACTACTGATCCTCCTCATTTCCTTTGCTACTTACCTGCTAATAAAAAAGCGGTCTTTCTCCATAGAGACGAAAGACCGCGGTACCACTCTACTTAGCACTCAAGGTGCTCAACTCGCTAGGGCGTAAGGTGAAATCGACCACTTGCCCATCCCCAGGTAACGGTGGGGAAACCGACCAATCCTACTGGGCCTCGCAGCTTTTGGGACGGTAGCTCCGGAGGGAGTTCACTTTGTTTAGGTGACCGCTTTTCACCGAAACGCGGCTCTCTGTTCACCTGCCCAAAGCTACTGGTCTCCTTCATCACCTTTGGGAATATTTGAATGTAATTATACCGGTAAAATTATCCTGTTGTCAATCTTTAAGCTTGTTCTTCTTTGACAGTGGAGACAGACTTGGTAACCATCTGGTGGCCCAGACCAACTACCGGCTGGAGCACAGCGATGGCGATGGCGTTGATGACCGCGGCCGGAATCACCACGGCAATGAATAGAGCCTTGAAGCTGCCGGGAAGTCCAACAATCAAAGCGGCGGCAGTCAAGAAAAACAGGCCGCTTGCCAGGGTGCCGGTGATGGTAACGATCTCCGCTGTCACGATGCTCGGCAAGGTCTTCGGCAGGGTCTTAATAAGCAAATAGGCAAAACTAGCGGTCAAAAGCTTGTCAATGATATTGGGCAGCTGACCTCCGGGGAATGTGGAGGTGATGGCAGCCAGAATACCTCCAAGCAAGCCAGTAGCGAGCACCGTCTTGTAATCCTTGCCCTTCAAAAGCAGGGCTATGAACATCATCAGCAAGAGGGTATCCGGCTTCATGCCAAATAAAAGAGGGGGAGTGATGAAGTGCAGAATGTAACCGATAGCCAACAACAACGCAATCTGAATACCGTCACGAACTTTCACTAATCTCAGCTCCTCTCAATCTAGTCAATCTAGGCTCTACTCACCTATCAAGTATTACTGGTAGTATAACATAGATGGCTTCAGCTGACAACGATGATTTGCCTGTTTAGAGAAAATTTTTTCTCCGGCACGGCGGTAAAGACCGGAGCTGTCGCCTCGGCAACCAAATCGAGGTAGTAGGGATAGACCTCCCAAAAGTCGGGCTCGAGTTCGGCCTCGGACTTCTCCCAGAAGTCCTCCCTGAAACTTACCGCCTCCAGTTCATTGATGAAACCCTGCCGCAAGCGCCAGTGCTCCTGCCACCTCTGATTAAGTTCCGGATTGATTTGGCCTAAAAGCGCAGCCACCCGGTCCAAAAGAGCCTTGACCTCAGCTTGAGCTTCAGCGCTGCTTCTAGCCTGCCAAGCTTTGGTGTAACTGTCGAGGCTGTGTTCTAACCGATTGCGAATCTCTTGGGCCTCCTCCTGAGCCCGGGCCCGCTGCCACAGGTGTTCTTCATCCTCCCCGGCCAAAACCTGTTTCAAACTTTTTATGGCTTTACGGTATTGATTTTTGCGGTCCAGTAGTTCGTCATGAAGCTCAAAATAGCGATCAACATCGGGTTTGAAGCCGCGCACCTTAACCAAAGCCCAGACGGCCAAAACAAGGCCGACCGTTCCGCCCATCAGAGCTGCTCCAAGATTCACAAACCCAAATACTATGCCCAGGATCGCTCCTGCCGCCAACAGAGCCCCTATTCCAAGAAACCACAACCTGAGACTGTAGGCTTTCACCTGTGGCTCCAGTTTTTCAGTCTCGGCCTCCAGCCAATCCACTCTCTCTTTGACCTTTTCCACCTCGACCTTGGCCTCTTGGACTTCGGCAAGGTGTTCCGGCTTGACCGGCGAACCGGTTATCCCCTTAGTGGCTGCGGCGAACTTCTCCAATTGGTCTTGAAGCTGACAGACCTTGGACCAAAGCAGTCTTCTAGTGCCGTTTAAGACGCCCACTCTCCGCTGGGCAACCGCAAGCTCAGCTTTGAGCCTGACAAAGGCCCTCTGCTCCTCAGGCTCCAGGTATTCCCTGGTTTCAGCTTCCAGAGCCTCTTCTTCCTGACGCAGGGAGGACGCTTTCTCCCAGTACTCTTTTCCCCGGGTTGTTAAGGACCGGGGGCGTACAACCAGAAAATTATCCAACTGAACCCGGGAGGTGATGCCCCAATTGAGGGCAATGAGTTCACTTAAATCGACGTACGTTTCCGGAAGCGGTGCATCCCCTAGATACTCCAGGGATTCCTCCTCACTGGTGCGCTTGTAGTTAAAAAGGGTTTTTCCGCCCTGGCCTAACTTGATCTGAACGAATTCCCCAGGCTCAAGTCTAGTTTCCGCTTCTTCCGGGAAAAGGAAGCTGGTAAGCACTTGCAAATCAGCACCGCTCATTTCTCCCGGTTCTCCTGGGGAAGCGACAAACCGGCCGGTTTGTTTGGCCACAGAATAAGAGAACTCCAGTAGCTCCAAACTCAACACCCCTTGAACCAACTCCAACTTCTAAAATACCCGTTTTCAGTACAGATTCCTGCCGGGGAAGGCAGAACCACCGGTCAAACCTGAACAGTCAGAGCAGATTTGGGATGCGCACTCCAGGCAGAGCCCGCAGGGGGCAGGATTTCCAACGCGGCAAGAAGCGGCGCACTGGGGACACAACCGGCGACCGCAGGCCGAACACTCGTCCGCCGGATGAGGGGTGAAGAACCCCCGGCAGACCTCACAGCACAGGGCACACCGCAGGCATAGATGCTCCCCTTTATGACCTATGACCAGCGCCGGCACTTCTTCCCCGCATACCTCACAAGCCAGAGGCAGCCAGCGGTCTTGGTGAAAATCATAGGTGAAGACAGTCGAACCTTGAAAATTAGGGGTGTAGTAGACGGTGTTCACCTGAGCCCTGGGTAGGTACACGTAAGCGGCGGAGACCAAACGTATCCTCGCCTTAGGCAGGTACTTTGTGGCCAGTTCGTGGAGGCGTTTGCTTTTCTCAGCCGCCAGTTTCTCGGAGACCCTTTGGCACCTTTTCTTCTCCGCCGAAATCTCACGCTCCACTGCCTCCAGTTCCTGGCTGAACTGGCGGCGAGTCTCCTCCCGCTTGGCCAGGGCCACCCTGACCTCCAAAACAGCCGCCTTGTGAAGCAGCTGATAGAGGGAGGCCATCTCCTCATCTAACAGACCCTGATAGTAGTGGTCCAAGGTGGCTTTTTCCTCTTCCAAACGCTTGACCTGTTCCGTCTCGAAGGTGGCATACCGCCGGTTGATCCACTCTTTGAGAAACTGGCAGCCGGCTTTGTAGAGCCGGTAAAGAGAGTACTTGGTTTCCTTTAGCCATTGAAACCGCTGGATATGATCGGCAAGGTCAGAGGTTATGTACTCATCCTTGGACCGCGGCCTTTTCCTCCGGTCAGGCTGCAGGGAAAACCCCCGGCTAAAGGAAACGGCATCTGCTGGCAGTTGCCACAGTCTAACCTGCCCGGTTTCCGGATCGACCGCTAGGGCTACTACCTCCTCCCGGCGCAAATCGGCAAGTAAGGCCAGATGGAAGTTGAAAACGACAAGGGGTTGATACACTAGACGCACGGCTGTAGGCAAAGCAGGGTAACGCAAAAGAGGAATGCTATTCAAAGCGTCTTTGAACTGTACCATCTGCTCATTATTCAAAGGCAGAAACAAATGGGCAGTCTGACCCTGAGCCCGGCCCCGAGCTATCATTCTGTCCAACGCCGGGTGGCCGAAGGTAAGATACTCGACCCCCTCCAGCCCGGCGATAGTCGGGTCGAAGGTGTAGGTCAGGCTCTCATCTCCTGTCTCAAGCCGGAAGACCCCTTCCTTGATCGGTTCGATGGTAGCATCCAAAGCCTCACTGTACGAGGCCAAAAAATCACGAATGGTTTCTTTAAAGCTCACAGGCTGCCGACCCCCAGTAACTCGTCGGTAAACTCCTGCAGCCGGCTGTAGGTGCAAAAACTTTCCCGAACCTCATTAGCCAGCTTGTTCAAGGCTCCTAAAGTTTTTTCCCCACTGGTTCCCAGAAGGATATCTGCCACTTGTTTTTCCACGCTGATTCCGGCCGACGAGATGATGGTTTCCACCTCTCCCACCACATCGGTGAAGAGTCTGAGTTTTTCCTGGAGAAGGTAGAGGACATACTCTTCGATGCTGCCTTTGGTAATTAGGTTATAGATCTGTACATTCTGGCGCTGGCCCAAGCGGTGGACCCGGCCGATTCTCTGCTCCACCCGCATCGGATTCCAGGGAAGGTCGTAGTTCAAAAGCCGATGGCAAAACTGCAGGTTGCGCCCTTCCCCACCGGATTCGGTGCTGATCAGTATGGGAACCTCCCGGAAAAACTCAGCAATGACCCGGTCTTTTTGGGCCAGAGTCAGCCCACCGTGGAAGGCGACCGCCTGGTAACCGGCTGCTTTTAGGACCTTAGCCAAGTGGATCTGAGTCTGGCGAAACTCTGTGAAGATGATCAGCTTCTCTTCGGTGGAGGCCACGAACTGGAGAAGCCGCCGGATCTTGCCAGTTTCATGCACCTTTCGCCCAAGTTGAGCCAGCTGCTTTAAAGCCCCTTTCTCTTCCGGGGTGAGAGACTTGTTCCTGGCCATCTTCTCTAAAGACGCCACGGCAGCCTGGGGAGAACTGCAGACCTCCCTAGCCAGAAGTACGAGAGGGAGCACGTTTTCCCCCTGGGAGTCCTTGCGACGGTAGATACGGCGGAGACAGTCGAGGGTGCTGCGGTAAAAGCGAGCTTCCAGGTCACCCTGGTCAACGACGATGGTTTCAACAGAGCGTTTTGGCAGTTTGAGCATGGTTTCCTTGCGGTTGGTCCTGACCATGACCTCCTGAAGCAGGGCCCGGAGTTTATCCAGGTTCCGAGGGGTTCGTTTGTCCTGGACAAACTCCCGCTTGAATTCGCGGTAGGTCTTGAGCTGACCGGGTTTCAGAAGGGTAATGATGTTGTACAGCTCCTTAAGGTCGTTTTGGACAGGGGTCGCCGTCAGAAGGAGCAAGAATTTCTTCTGCAGCGAGTTGACGAATTTCCAGTTCTGGGTGGTGTTGTTCTTCAGCTTGTGTGCCTCATCCACCACAACCAAATCGTACTTTTGGGCCAAAACCCGGCTCCGGTGAGGCTCCCGCTTGGCATAATCGAGGGAAGAAATGATGAGGTCCTCCTTCCAGGAGACCGAGCCGTCCTGAATCAGAAATGGCATTTTCAGGTTGGTGTGAAGCTCTTCGTACCACTGGGTAACCAGGGAAGCAGGAACCAGAACCAGAATGCGCTTGGCTAAAGAGCGCAGGAGGTATTCCTTCATGATGACGCCAGCCTCAATAGTTTTCCCGAGGCCGACTTCATCAGCTAAGACCGCCCGGCCGCACATTTCCTTGAGCACCTTGAGCACTGTCTCCTGCTGGTGTGGGTAGAGGGTAATCTCCGGCAGGGCTTCCAGAGCCAGTAGGCGATCGAAACCGGCCTGAGTTGAAAGGTGATTGGCTTTCTGGTTTAGACGGAAAGCCGCAGGTGAGGAGAATTCCTCCCAGACCAAAGAGGCTAAAACACCTGCATCGGAGCTGCTGAAGATCGTCTGCATAGTGTCACCAGAGTTATCCTAACCTAGGAAGGGGGGAAAAATGCACCCCACTGGTGGAGCCACACTGAGCAGCCACTTAGAGGAGGATAGCCATACCTTCAAATAGAAAAATTTAGAGTCAATACCAATAATAGGAAAGCGGAGGTAATCAGCACAATGTTTAAAAATCGAAACCTGCTGATGATAGTAACACTTATGGCCGCACTTACTTTGGGTGCCGTGCCCGTTCTAGCGAAGACTATAACTGATGAAACCGGGCGAAGGGTTGAGATACCTGACAATCCCCAGCGTATCGTAGCCCTCACCCCCTGGGTGGTCGAGCTCCTCTTTGATTTGAACCACCCTCCGGTAGGACGCCCCTCTTCGGCGGTCTACCCCAAAGAGGCCCTCAAAGTTCCGGCCCACGGAACCTCCTACCGCCTGAACTACGAGCGGATCTTGGCCATGCAGCCTGATTTAATCATCGGTAACGCCAATTTGCACACGTCCCAACTGCCTCAGCTGGAAACGATCGGGGCTCCGGTGCTCCTCTTCAACATCAATAGCTACGAAGACGTGCTTGAAAAGACTCAGATTCTTGGAGAAATCACCGGGCACACCGAAGAGGCTGCAGCCATCATCGAGAACATCAAAGAACGCTTTGCCAAGCTGCAGCAGAAGCTCCCGGAGACCGGCCCGACAGCGGTGATACTAGTGGGGAGCAGCGAGGCCTTCTCCGTGGCCAAGGAAAACAGCTACATCGGTGACATCCTGGCGACTCTGGGTGGCCGAAACATCGCCACCGGACCGGAACACCGCCCAGGCTTCACCAAGCTGAGCCTGGAGTACATTGCTGAAGCCGACCCAGATGTCATTTTTGCGGTGAAGCCGGCCCGCAACCCCCGAGAGGCTTCCTCAGCTTTGGAAGGCTATGACAAGAACCCCCTCTGGTCCAGCCTGAAAGCGGTAAAGACCGGCCGGGTTTATGAGTTGGATCCTGTGATCTTTTTCATGAACCCGGGACCTCGGGTAATCGATGCTCTGGAACAGATGGCGGCTTATCTCTACCCGGAGGTCTTTTAGGTGAGCAAACCGGATGTGATGGTCGGTACCGGTAGCAACTTCAAATACCAGCGTCAGTGGCTGGTACTGGTTCTCACCGCCATCCTGGCTGTCCTAGCTGTCACCGCCAGTATCGCCATTGGTCCTGTGCGCATCGGTTTTCTCCGAGTTTGGGAGATACTGATGAGTGACAATGCGCCTGTGGACATCTCCTACCAAATTGTCTGGAACATTCGCCTCCCCAGGACACTGGTAGGCTGTATGGTAGGGGCGGGTCTGGCCCTCTCCGGGGCTCTACTGCAGGGAGTTATGCGCAACCCCCTGGCAGACCCCCATATTATCGGGGTCTCAGCTGGAGCGGGCCTGGCGGCGGTGGCAGCTTTGACCATCTTTCCCCAATTTCCGCCGTCCCTGATTCCGGCGGCGGCCTTTGGGGGAGCCCTGACCAGTGCGACTCTGGTTTACGGCCTCGCCTGGCGGGCCGGGGTATCTCCGATGCGCCTGATTCTTTCCGGAGTGGCGGTCTCCTCTTTGATGAGCGCCGGGACTTCCGCCCTATTGGTTCTCTTCAGTGAAAATGTCCAGGCCGTCATGGGCTGGTTGGTCGGCGGGTTGGCTGGTCGGGGATGGCCCCACTGGGCTCAGGTTTGGCCCTACGTCACCGTTGCCGGAGTGATCACCCTCTTCACCGGACGCCAGGTGAACTTGCTTCTTTTAGGTGATGAAATGGCTACCGGACTGGGAGTCAAGGTCGAACAGGTGCGCCTGCTCCTCATAGCTCTAGCTTCGGTCTTGGCAGCCGCGGCCGTCAGTGTCGCCGGCCTCATTGGCTTCGTCGGTCTGGTAGTTCCTCACATCATCAGACTGTTAATGGGCTCGGACTACCGATTTTTGCTGCCGGCTTCGGCTCTGGGCGGTGCAGCCCTCTTGACTCTGGCCGACGTAGCTGCCCGCATGGTCATGGATCCCATCGAGCTCCCGGTGGGCATCCTCACAGCCAGTTTTGGAGCACCGTTCTTCTTGTACCTGCTTAGAAGGGGGCATCACCATTGATTCTGGCCGCCAAAGAACTGACTTTAGGTTACGAATCTGAAATTATCGTGCCCGAGCTCAACTTATTTATCAACGCCGGGGAGATTGTGACCTTTATCGGCCCCAACGGTTCAGGTAAATCCACAATCCTTAAGGCCCTGGCCCGGTACTTGAAGGCCAAGAGCGGTGTGGTGTACTTGAACGGACAGGATATCCACCGGATGCCGACTAAAAAGGTGGCCCAGCAGCTGGCCATCTTGCCTCAAACCCCTTCCGCTCCTTCGGACCTTACCGTGGCCGAGCTGGCCAGCCGGGGGCGGGCTCCCCACCTGGCCTGGTGGCAGCGGAGCGGACCTGAAGATTACAAAGTAATCAGGTGGGCCTTGGAACAGACCAAGACCACTCACCTGGCCGACCGATTGGTGGGAACCCTCTCCGGTGGCGAACGCCAACGGGCCTGGATCGCTATGGCCTTAGCCCAGTCACCCCAGATCTTGCTCTTAGATGAACCCACCACTTACCTTGACATCTGCCACCAGTTAGAAGTGATGGAACTGATAAAGCGCCTCAACCGGGAACTAAAACTCACCGTTGTTATGGTCCTGCATGACATCAACCAGGCAGCCAGGTACAGCCATAGATTAATTGTCTTGAAAAAAGGGAGGATTGTAGCTCAAGGTCCTCCCAGTGAAATTCTGACTGCCCAGTTATTGACTGACGTCTTCAAGGTTAAAGCCGTCATCAAGAGTGATGCCGAAACCGGAACCCCAATCTGCCTACCATACGGCATCGCTGAGTGAATTTTTGAGAACCTCAGTGAGCCTATGGGCCACCATCCAGATGTCACCAGCTCCCATGGTTATGACCATATCCCCAGGGCGGACATGGCTAGCCAAATACTGGACGATCTCTTCATGGTCATCGTACTGGTGTACCGGGCGGCCGCTCTCCTCTCTCACCCGCTCGGCCAATTTGGCCGCAGTAACCCCAGGAATGGGCTTATCCGGCGGTGGCGAATAGATATTGGCTATTATCGTCTCATCGGCAAGGTTAAAAGCCTTGGCGAATTCATCGAAGAGAAAGAAGGTCCGGGTGTACCTATGGGGTTGAAAGACCGCAAAAACCCGCCTCTGCCAGCCTTCTTTGGCTGCCCTGATGGTGGCTTTGATCTCTGTGGGGTGGTGGGCATAGTCATCCACTACCAAAATATCGTTGACATCCCCGATAAATTGGAAACGCCGCTTGGCGCCGTGAAAATTCCTCAGGGCTTCGCGGATGTCTTCTAAATCCACACCTACCTGACGGGCCACAGCGATGGCAGCTAGAGCGTTGGAAACGTTGTGCCTGCCGGGGACCTTTAACTCAAAGCGTCCCTTTTCCGCCCCATTCACTGACAAAATGAAAGAAACACCCCGCTCGCCGACTTCCACATCCGAAGCCCGGTACTCGCCTTTTTGGAATCCGTAACCTATCACCTGGGCCTGGCATTTCGTGGCCAGCTCAGCGACAATGGGATCATCCAGACCTAAAACTGCGCAACCGCCGGGCTTGATGTTGGCTAAAAATCTCTCGAAAGAAGCCACCACCTGGGAGAACTGTCCATTGTAGTTTTCCAAGTGGTCAGCCTCGATATTGGATACCACCGCGATCTCCGGTCGATAGCGTAGGAACGAACCATCACTTTCATCAGCTTCCGCCACCAAATAATCGCCGTGGCCTGACCGAGCTCCCCCACCGATATCGCTGAGTTCCCCGCCAATGAGTACCGTTGGATCGACGCCGGCTTTTTCTAAAATCAAAGCGATCATCGAGGTGATCGTTGTTTTGCCGTGAGCACCGCTGACCGCAATCCCTCTGCTGTTATTTAGAAGGCAGGCCAGCATCTCCGAGCGATGAATGACCTTTATACCGGCTTCACGAGCAGCCACTACCTCCGGGTTATCGGGACTGATGGCCGATGAGATCACCACCAGATCGACATTCCCCAGATTAGAAGTGTCGTGACCGGTATGAATTCGTGCCCCGAGCCTACTGAGATTTTCAGTAGTGGTGCTCGAGCGCAGGTCAGAACCCGATACTTCCCATCCCTTCTCTAAAAGCACTTTAGCCATAGGGCTCATCCCCGAACCACCGATCCCGATCATATGCACCTTTGTCCTTTCCTGCATATGGACATCACTCCTGGCTGCTCCGTCTTAAAAACCACTATATAGTACGAAAGGTGAGCTCAAAGGTTTTGTGGATAATATTGGATTGCCGTTCTTATTATCCTCCTTTGCAGAAAGTATCATTCTGAGAGGGCTTGGCCAATCCCTGCTAAGAAAAAATACTTGCTCCCTAAGGAACAAGTATCTTTGGTTCGCAAAAGAAGATCGACCGCCCTTTATATCGGCTCCTGAACCATGGTAGCTACCACTTCGGCAAAGAGTTTGGCGCTCCTCTTGGCCTGATCCACTGTGTTCTGGGGATAACTCCCGATGTAGACGGCTACCGACTGCGGGTGTTGACCCTGGTTGTAAGTGCCCTCTTTAGTGATTACCCCCCGACAGAGGCCAGGATACATCTCTTCCATCCTGGCCTGCAGTTCCTTGGCAAAAGCGAGGTTTTGGGCATAAGCCGGATTATCCTTACCGACTACCAGCAGAATCCTTGCCACTTCCTGACCATTGATACTCGTGGTGACCCGCTCGGGCTTAGCAGAAGCAGGCAGCCCATCTCGGTGGATATCGAAGACCATCTGCAGAGATGAATTGGCCCCCACCGTAGCTGCCACCGTTGCCGCTGCGTTTTCATAGGCCGCCCTAAACACCGGATAATCGTGAACAGATTTGGAGTGAACCGCCGCAATTCCCCTGACCTCCAAGGCATCCATGAAAGCAGTACCGACATCCACGATGTCACCGGGCTGACCTTTGCTGAAACTGGTCTTTGGGGCATAGTTTTGGCAGGTATGTGTGTGATATACTGCAACGACCGGTCCTACTGGTTCACTGATCTCGGTAACTACCGGAGGCTCTGTCTGGGTCGAAATGATGTCATCACCGTCGCTGGGATAAAACCCCAAGTAGCGGGCACCCAGAACAGCAACTACCACCAATGCGATTAATACAAAAAACAGTCCCGGCCCGTTTTTTTCCGTCTCCCATTCCTTAAACCTTGCCATCTTATTGACCTCCCCCCTATTCGCCACAAATATATGCTGTGTCCAAAGTCAATATGACCAATTGGAGGGAAAGAAAAAACCGCCTTGAAAGCGGCGGTTTCGCTATCCTGCACTGGCGACTTCCTGATCGGAGTCTCCGGTTTCCTCCTTTGGTTTAGGGGGAGTGTCGATACCTCGGTACCGGTAGTATGGCAGCGGGTTCCAGGTGCGGTACTGGATCTCTTTGGAGTGCAAGGGTCTGGGAATATCCTTCAAGATTTCCTGCCCTGCCTTTAACTCCCGTTGGGCCTCCTCCTTGTCTTGATACATGAACTCATCTGAAGCCTGTTCTGGAGCATCTTTAACCTTTTCCTCCAGGTCTTGAATGACCATGCGCTGTTGAATGGCCATGAGCTCCCGAGCATCTGTGACCCATTGGGGCTGCAGATCCCGGTTGGTATCTCCGACATAGGTGAACTCCTCGTAGGTCTCATTGTAAATCCGGTCGGCGTTTAACCGCACATCCATCACTGCAGCCTCCAGGTCCCGGTTGGTTAACTCCTCGGGTTTGAGAGGTTTGAACCGGTACCGCCCGCCTAGACGGGTAGCCACTAGGTAAAAGGGGAAAATGCCCTTGATGGTCCTGCCTACCGGATAAATGGAGTTGTTCTCCTCATCCACCCCTTTGGGCTGAATTCCCTGCATAGCAATGCGGCTGGATTCGGGACGGCAGATCTCCTTTGGAGGCATGATCCCCCTCCTTAAAAGCTCCCTGATGCCAGTTCCGGATATGGCCACCCGGAAACGCTCATCATGAGGGCAGGTCTTAATCGTGGCCACACTGTCACAGCGAGTGCAGTAGAAGACCTCATGGTAAAGCCGGACCTCGATACCCAGCTCCTCCGGTTTAAACTCGTCGAAGATGCTGTGGCAGGCATATTTATCATAATAGTCTCCGACTCCGGCATGATCCCGGCCGATGAGAGCGTGGGTGCAGCCGTGATTCTTCATGATCAGGGCATGCAAAACGGTTTCCCTGGGCCCCGCAAAGATATAAGTGACCCTGAGGGGTGCCAGAGTGACCTGACCTTTGGGGTAGTAGGTATCCAAGACCGCCCGGTAGGCCAGAATCCGATACTCATTGCGGGTGTACTCCCGTTTGGTCATCTCCACCAACGGCTGAATCAACAGGCCATCAATGGTCTCTAAGGCATTCTTGTGGATATACTCGTGCCCCCGGTGAACGGGGTTGGCACCGGTGATGAAACCGGCCACCGAGCGGAACTTCTTTTCCTCGTAGAAGATGCGCCAAGTGTCTTTAGGTTCCAGGCGGAGCTTCTCAAAGGGGCCCCACCTCACCCGCTTTAGGAGTTTGATGGGACCACCCAGGGAAACATCACCCATGCGCCTGAAAATGGCATCCACTCCTGGGTGCTTGCGATCAGTAGTACCAAAAAGGCAGAGCGCCCTCTCCTCTTTGTTATACTTGAAGATATCCCTGACCTCCAGGATAGCTACAGGCTCTTTTTTCTCGTTAATGATAGTGACCTCTTCGCCAGGAGAGAGCTTCTTGATTACCTGGGCATTGCGATTCCCAGCCGGGGCAAAACTCAACGGCACCGGCCAGATCAAACCGTTTTTTAACCGCCCGTGGTGCAAAACTGATTCATAATCTTCCCGGCTCATGAAACCTTCATTAGGAGAGAGGACCCCGGTGGCAATCATCTCCATGGTGATCACCGCTTCTTGGTCCACCATAATTGTAGGTAATTTATCGGCCTTCTCCAGGTAATAAGCTAATTCCTCACCGGTGGCTACCCGGTTTACCAGTTTGCCGCCGTGAGGCTGTTGAGGGTAATTCATGAAGCAAGGCACTCCTCTCTACTGACTAGGAAATACTATTCTCAAGATATAACAAGCCACCGGTTGAAAGCAAAGCTTATGTGCCCAACTGCACAAATTAACCCCTCAATTGTTAAATATTTAACTTAAGTGGTTTCAGCAGGCTTAACCCTTTGTCTGTTCCGTTCCTAGATGTACCGCATAAGCTGGGTCACAGTGACAGTCTGTACATTGGTGAGGGAGGTTTTGTTCCAATCACCATCCAGTAAATTACGTGGTCAGATTCAGCCCTCCCCAAACCAGTTTCGCACACCACTCAGCTGACATCTTCCAGATCGGCGTAAAGTTCGACCAGTTCTTCGATGACTTTAGGATCGGCCAAGGTGGTGACATCACCCACCGCCCTGCCTTCCGCGATATCCCGGAGCAGCCGACGCATTATCTTGCCGCTCCTAGTTTTCGGGAGTTCCGCGGTATAGATGAGCTTCTGGGGACGGGCAATAGGCCCGATAGTCTCAGCGACATGGTTTTTCAAGAGTTTGATCATATCCGGGCTGGGTTCCTGGCCGTCCTTCAGAGTGACAAAGGCACAGATGGCCTGACCCTTGATCTCGTCTTCGATACCAATGACGGCAGCCTCGGCCACACTGGGATGGCTGACCAGTGCACTCTCCACTTCCATGGTACCGATTCGGTGACCGGCCACTTTCAGGACATCGTCAATCCGTCCCAGCAGCCAGAAAAAGTCATCTTCATCCCGCTTGGCTCCGTCTCCGGTAAAATACATGCCTGGGTACCGGCTCCAGTAGGTGGAGACATACCGCTCTTCATCGTTTAAGACGGTGCGCAACATCGAAGGCCAAGGTTTTTTGATAACCAGATATCCCCCTTGCCCAGGCGGAACAGGACGGCCCCGCCAATCAACGATATCTGCTTCAATGCCGGGCAAGGGACGGGTGGCTGAACCGGGTTTCAGCTTACTGATCCCGGGCAGGGGTGAAATCATTATGGCGCCAGTTTCTGTCTGCCACCAGGTGTCCACAATGGGACAGCGACCATCGCCTACATGTTCGTAATACCACATCCAGGCCTCAGGGTTGATAGGTTCACCCACCGAACCTAACAGGCGCAGACTGGATAGGTCATGCTCCTCCAACCATTCAGTTCCCCAGCGCATAAAGGTCCTGATAGCAGTAGGAGCAGTGTAGAAAATGGTCACACCGTATTTCTCGATTATCTCCCAGAACCGGTCTCGTTCCGGGTAATCCGGTGCCCCTTCGTAAACAACAACAGAGACTCCATTGGAAAGAGGACCGTAAACCAAGTAACTGTGGCCGGTAATCCACCCTACATCTGCCGTACACCAGTAAACATCCTCTTCTTTTACATCAAAAACCCAGCGGGTAGTAGCATTGACACCGGTTAAATAGCCCCCGGTAGTATGTACTATTCCCTTGGGTTTGCCGGTGGTTCCGCTGGTGTATAGTACAAAAAGCATATCCTCAGAGTCCATTTCAGCAGGGGGACACTCGATGCTGGCGTGAGCCATAAGATCAGACCACCAGTGGTCCCGGCCGTGTTTCATCTCTGTATGATACTCAGCTTCAGGGACCCGCCGGTAAACGACAACATCAGTCACAAAATCCAGGCCTTCTAGGCTTTCATCCACAATTTCTTTAAGATGCACAAGCTTCCCCCGGCGGTAGGAAGCGTTGGCGGTAATAACCACATTAGAGCGTGCGTCGATAATCCGGTCCCGGAGAGCCTCGGTACTGAAGCCGGCAAAGACAACTGAATGAGCGGCACCGATCCTGGCACAACTCAACATGGCCACTATCACTTCCGGGATCATCGGCATGTAAATAGTTACTATATCGCCTTTCTTTACCCCCAGACCCTTCAAGACATTGGCCATTCTTCCCACTTCCCGGTGCAGGTCATAATAAGTGAGAACCCGTTCAGAACCGTCTTCTCCCTCCCAAATCAAAGCAGCTTTGTTTCGCCGCCACGAGGAGAGGTGCCGATCGATGCAGTTCACCGAAGCATTAAGTTTGCCCCCAATAAACCACTGGGCATGTGGAGGATCCCACTGCAGGACCTTCTCAATGGGCTTCATCCATTCCAAGTGGGAGGCTTGCTCTGCCCAGAATCCTTCAGGGTCTAACGCTGCTTTCCGGTAAATATCCTCCGAATTGACATTAGCTGCCCGAGCAAACTCCTCATCCGGCTTAAATGTCCGTCGTTCCCGTAGAAATGCACTTAAGTTCCGCTCTTCCACAACACTCATCCTTTCCGTATATTTGATAGTCATTATAAAAGAAAGAGCCAAACAATGGTATGACTTTTCTGTCAATTGTGCAAATTCCGCCCTGACTTGCATTAAATCGAGTTTGATTTTACAAATTGCCCCCATGGCGTAGTACAATAATGAAGAGCAGGATTTCAATTCACAATATTGAATTATGATGGTACTTTCTTGGGGAGGTTAAACTTTTCGTGTTATTCTGGATTTACGCCACAGCGATTGTCATCGCTTTGACTATCGCTCAGTTCGGTGTCTTCATCGCCTTTGACCTTGAGGTTGACACCGCTCTCAAGTTAGGCGGAGCCCTTTTCTTGATCAACTTGAGTCTTTTGCTGATTCTCCGGGTAGGACCGGCTGAGATCAGATCATGGCTCTCGGCACGCAAGAAGAAGTCGGAGCGGCGGGAGTCGCAGGCCAACAAGACCCTGCAGATAGCCTACGAAACCCTCCCTTTTATGCGCCAGGGGTTAAATCAATCCACCGCCCAGAAAACGGCGGAAATCATCAAGAAAATCAGCGATGTGGCAGCGGTGGCCATTACCGACCGGGAGAAGGTCCTAGCCTTCATCGGAGCCGGCTGTGAACAGCACAAACCAGGCGATGAGATCATGACTGAGGCCACCAAAAAGTGCCTGGCCACCAGCACCACCCAGATTATCACCAACCAGCGGGATCTGAACTGCCCCCGCAAAGACTGTGATTGTCCCTTGGACGGTGCTGTCATTGTACCCTTGAAGTGCCGCAAGGAAGTGGTGGGAACCCTGAAACTCTATGAGAAAGAGGCCGGAGGACCTCCGGAATACATCATCAAACTGGCTGAAGGCATCGGCCAACTTCTGAACATGCAGATCGAACTAGCGGAGCTTGATCGCCAAGCCCAGCTCACCACCATGGCGGAACTGGATGCCTTACGGGCCCAAATCAACCCCCATTTTCTCTTTAACACCTTGAACACCATCATCATGTACAGCCGGGTGGAGCCCTCAAAGGCCAGAGAAATGCTAATCAAGCTCTCGGATTTCTTCCGCTTGGCCCTGAAGAAACCGGGGCACCTGCACACCTTCAAGGATGAACTTAAATTCGTACAAAACTACTTGTACCTGGAAGAACACCGCTTCAAAGATAGGCTGCAGGTGAAGTATGAGATCAGCCCTGAGGTCGCCGACATTCCCTTTCCCGTCCTGACCCTCCAACCTCTGGTGGAAAACGCCATTAGGCACGGCCTCTCGCCCAAGATCGGACCAGGGGAGCTTACCATCGAAGCTGCTCTTGAAGGCAGTATTTTGCGGGTCAGAGTCGTCGATGACGGCGTGGGAATGGATGAGATGACTAGGATGAAAGCCCTTCTCCCCGGCCAAGGTTCCGGTTTTGGGGTTGGGCTCAGCAATGTCTACGAGCGGCTCAAGAGGATCTACGGCAGTGAGCTGCATTTTGAAATCATCAGCGCCAAGGGAGCCGGTACCACAATTGAAATGGCGCTTCCCTGGGAGAAGGCGCTGCAGTTTGCAAGGGAGGTGGACTATGACCCTACGGGCACTGATTCTTGATGACGAATACCCGGCCCGAGCCGAACTTCGTTACCTCCTCTCCAAGGCGAAGGTAGAGGTGGAAGTGGTCGGTGAGGCCAGTCACGCCGAAGAAGCCTTAAAACTGATGAAGGCTCTCGATTACTCCCTGGTCTTTTTGGATATCGAGCTCCCTGGGTTAGATGGGATCGCCCTGGCTGAAGAGATCCGCAAGCTGAAGAAACCGCCGCAGATAATCTTCGTCACCGCCTATGAACAGTACGCCTTGAAGGCCTTCGATGTCAATGCCGTAGACTATCTCCTCAAACCAGTGAATGAAGAACGGCTGAACCAAGCACTGGCCCGGGTAGCCAAGACTGTTCAACCTCAACCTGAAGTGGCAAGCCTCCCCAAGTTAGTGGCCGAAAAGACAGGCAAAACCGTCTTGGTAAACCCAGCTGACGTAGTTTTCGCCTTTGTGGAAGACGGAACGGTGTACCTCAAAGGAACCAAAGAAGTACTGGCGACCAAGTACACCTTGAAAGAACTTGAGGATAAACTGGCCGCCTTCGGAACCCCGGTCTTCTTCCGGGCCCACCGCGGATATCTGGTCAATTTGGAGAAAGTGAAAGAAATCGTCTCCTACTTTCATGGGGCCTACTCGCTGATCGTAGAAGACGATTCCAATACTGAGATCCCGGTCAGCCGGGGCCAGTCCAAACGCCTGCGAGAACTCTTAAACCTCTGACAGGGCCTTCCGGAGTATACCCCGGTCCAACTCAAAAGTCAGACGCTGGTAGGCTGCATCAGGGTCTAACCAGACAAGCTCCAGAATGCCCTCGGAGGTTAAGGGGGCGGCAACGGCTGTTTCCTTAACCGGCCTGGCAATATACCAGGTTACTTTTTTGTGTACCGTCACCCCGTCCCGCTCGAAATCGTACCTGGTCTCACCCACCAAAGGGCCTAGCTCACAGTCGAGATTTGTCTCTTCTTTTATCTCCCTTAAGGCCGCCTCTTGGGGAGTTTCCCCGGGTTCCAGGTGCCCCTTGGGCATAATCCACTCCCCGCGAGCGTGTCTCACTAAAAGCACCTTGCCCTGGGAGAGGACGACTCCCCCGGCAGAGTGCTCGTAGACTTCCTCCTGCATCTACTCACCACCAGACTTTTCTTCCAGCTCATCAATGATCTCTTGGATCCTGGCCATTCTCTGCCCGTAAGCCTCCCAGTCACCTTGGCTCAAATCTTCCTGAGCCCGGTTAAAGAGACGGACCAGTTCGGAGACGAGCTCTCCTTGAATGCCATCTGGAATGACCAAGCGGTCAGGCTCCACCTCCACCTCAGGAGCTGGGAAGGGTTCGGCGGGACCGCCGGCAACCTCCCGAAGAGCGGCATCCAAGGTATTGGCCATGACCACCCGGTTTCCGTAGGCGACGATCACCCGCTTCAGCTCAGGCAGTTCACTCTGTTCCGAGCGGAGGTAGAGAGGCTCGACATAGAGGATGGTTCCCCGAATCGGAATGACCAGTAGATTGCCGCGGATCACCGAGGATCCTCTCTGGTTCCAGAGGGTGAGCTGTCGGCTGATCTCCGAATCCTGATCGATCCTGGCCTCAATTTGCATCGGACCGTAGGTCAGGGCCTGTTTGGGGAATTTATACAGAACCAACCGACCATAGTCTTCCCCAGGATTGGAGTCAGCTGCCAGCCAGGCAATCATGTTGTTCTTGCGGACCGGTGTAAAGGGCAGAATGAGAATAAAATCCTCCTTCCGGTCGCCGTCCAGATCAGCCACCAGGTAATACGGCTCCATCTTCACCTCGGAGTCCCCCACAATCTCCGTGGGGATATTCCACATGTCTTCCTTGTTGTAGAAGACCGTGGGATCAGTCATGTGATACTGGGCCAAAACCGCAGCCTGAATCTCCATCAGATCCTGAGGGTAGCGCAGGTGGGCCCGGATGGAGGCCGGCATTCCCTCCAAGGGTTTAAAGAGGTCCGGGAAGATCTTGGAGTATACCTTGGCGATGGGCTCATCTTCATCTACCCGGTAGAAATCCACCTGACCGTTGTAAGCGTCGATGACCACCTTAACCGAGTTGCGAATGTAGTTACCCCAATTAGCCACCGGTTCGGAATAGGGATACAAGTCGCTGGTCACATAGGCATCCTGAATCCAGTATAACTTTCCGTCGGCGATGACTACATAAGGATCCCGGTCGTAGCTCAGGAAAGGAGCAATCTTGCGAACCCGTTCATGAATGTTCCGGTAGAGCATCAACCGGCTTTCGGAAGTGATGTCACTGGATAAAAGTATCTTCAAGGTGCTAAACCGGAAAGCGGCTGCCGCCTTGCGCAGGATATTGGAGAGCTGGATTCCACCGGTACCTCGGTAGTTAGTGTAGGCATTCTGGTCGCCTAAGGGGTAATCGAACTCACCGGTTTTGGTATTGACGATGACGTAACCATCCTCGGTCTCACCGTAATAGATCGCCGGCTGATCCACGGCCAGTTCAGGCAGGTCTGTCTCAGGCGGAATGTTTTTCACCCAAAGCTCCGGCAGGCCCTCCGCGGTGACCTCGTTTACCGGGCTGACCACCACTCCGTACCCATGGGTGTACTTCAGCTTCTGATTAATCCAGGTTCTGGCTTGTGGAGAAAGATTACGATTGGTCATCTCCCGGGCAGCAATGGCCACCTGTTGGAGGTTTCCATCGATTAAGTACCGGTCAATGTCTACGCCCAGAAAGTCATAGTAAAGGCGCATCTCCTGCAGCTGCCCGTAGGTGGAAAGCAGCGGCCGGTAGTCCCAGAGCCTGATATTCTCCACGGTGCTACGCTCCTTAGCCAATTCAGCATAGGAAAGTTCCGGCTGGAGCTCAAAGGTGCGCTCCTCAACCTGATCCAAACCGTAGGCTTTGAGGGTGTATTCGATATTGTGTTTGATGTACGGCGCCTCTTTGGCCAGCTCATTGGGTTCTACGATGAACTGCTGGACCAAGGAGGGATAGACATTGCCGATAAGCACAGACCCAGCCAAGAGCAGGAAAGCACTGGCTACCATAAACCGGGCCTTGCGAATAATCGCCGCCACGATCATGAGGATGGCTGTGGCCAAAGCGATCCAGAAGAGAACCTTGTACCCGGTCAGCATGACGTTGACATCAGTGTAACTGGCCCCGAAGACCACTCCCCGGGGAGAATAGACCAGATTGTACATGCTTAACCGGTAGCCGAAAGCTTTGAGCAGAAAAGCCAGGGCACCGAGAACAGCCAGGTGGTAGCGGGCCCGGCCTTTGATCATCACCCGGAAGCCTGTGATGCCAAAAGAGCCAAAAACGAAGTAGATGAAACCCACAGCCACCAAGGTCAAGAGCACCAGACTCATTCCAACCCGGTAGACATAAGTGTAGAAAGGCAGTTTAAAGAAGAAGAAACCGATATCCAGATTAAAGAGAGGATCACTGATGCCAACTGTGGTGGCATGGAAGAAGTTTTGCATCACCTCCCAATAGATTCCGGAGGCAGCGCTACCCATCACCGCCAAAACCAGCGAGACCAAGAAAAAGATGGTAGACACCCGTCTTGCGGTGAGAACCTGGGCAATCTGGGGAAAAAACTGCAAGTTACTGAGGGTCTGCCCGATGGTGGGCTTCGTCAACTGGAGGTTGAAAAACAAAAAGGCAAAGAAAAGCACGCCAACTACCAGGTAGACCAGCCACTTGGAGAGCAGTATTGTCCAAAAGACCGAGGCATACCCTAAATTGTCGAACCAGAGCAAATCTGTGTAAAACTCGGCTCCTAGGGAGAGCAAGGCCAAAAAACCGACGACCAGGGCGAAAATCAGCCAGGAAAATTTGCGAATGGGCAAAGCCATCTTACCTACCTCCTCCGGCGCTCTTAGCGAGTTCCCGTAGTTCCTCAGGGGTGAAGTGGTACTTGCTCCAGCAAAAACGGCAGACCAGCTCGGCACCGTTCTCGTCGGCAGCCAAAGAGTTCAACTCCTCTGCTCCCAAAGAGACTAAGGCCTTGGCCAGCCTCTCCCGGCTGCAGCTGCAGGTGTAGGTTACAGGGAGAGATTCCAACCACTTAAACTGGACGTCCGAACCAAAGAAGGTCTCAATCATGGTTTTGGCCGTCCCACCGGAAGTGTAAAAACCGGTAACAGAGGGGACTCTGGCCACCATCTCCTCAGCCTTGGTCACCGTCGCCTCATCGGCGCCGGGCATGAGCTGCAGAAGAAAACCTCCGGCCTTACCCACCGAGCCGTCCCGTTCCACCAGGACCCCTAAACCGACCGCCGAAGGGACCTGCTCACTCTGGGTGAAGTAGTAGGTGAAATCATCGCCGATCTCCCCAGTGACCAAAGGAACCTTACTCTGGTACCCTTGACCCACACCTAGGTCTTTGATAACATTGAGAAAACCATCGGTTCCCACCGCACCGCCTACATCCAACTTGCCTTTGCTGTTTAACTCCAAATGGACCTGGGGGTTTTGAATATAACCACGGACATTGCCCTTGGCATCTGCAGTGGCTAGCAAAGTGCCGACGGGGCCACTCCCGGAGATTTGGACGGTGACCTCATCCTCTTTACCTTTGAGGATGGCCCCGAAGAGCGCGGTGCCGGTCAAAACCCTACCCAGGGCAGCTGTGGCTGTGGGCAGGGTTTCATGCACCTTTCGGGCGTGTTCTACTAGGTCAGTGGTCTCTGCCGCCAGTACCCGGATAGGCAGATCTACCCCAACAGCCCGCTCTATACGATCCATCTCATCACCTGCATCTAGTCGATTTCCGGCTTCCAGGTCAGTCTTTCCCGTAAATAAGCCGAGACTTTGTCTAGAGAGACCCGATCCTGTGCCATAGTATCTCTGTCCCGAATGGTCACTGCTCCGTCCTCGAGGGAGTCAAAGTCCACGGTGATACAGTACGGTGTGCCGATTTCATCCTGACGCCGGTAGCGTCTGCCGATGCTACCGGTCTCATCATAGGTTACATTCCACTCGTACTTAAGTTCGTCCTTAATTTTTAAGGCCAGCTCCTTCAGGGCCGGTTTTTTCTGGAGGGGGAAGACTGCCACCTTGTAGGGTGCCAGGCGCGGGTGCAGTTTGAGCACTGTCCGTTCTTCCTCCTCATGGAAGGCATCCACCAGGAAGGTCAGCAAAGTGCGGTCCACACCGGCTGAAGATTCAATGACAATGGGCACATAGCGCTGGCCGGTCAGGTCATCGAAGTAACTCAGGTCTTTGCCGCTGTGTTCGATATGCTGGCTCAAATCATAGGTTCCCCGGTGGGCTATGCCCTCAATCTCCTGCCAGCCAAAGGGAAACTCATACTCCACGTCAATGCAGGCTTTGGCGTAGTGGGCCAGCTCGTCTTCGCCGTGGGGGCGCTGGCGGAGCTTATTAGGATTGATCCCCAGGCTCAAGTACCACTTCCAACGGTAATCCACCCAGCACCGGAACCACTCATCATCATCATCGTGGGAAACGAAGAACTCCAGTTCCATCTGTTCAAACTCACGGCTGCGGAAGATGAAGTTGCCGGGAGAAACCTCATTTCTAAAGCTCTTGCCGATTTGGGCGATCCCAAAGGGGACCCGCTGTCTCGTGGCGTTCTGGATCAGCTTGAAGTCGACGAAGATTCCCTGGGCCGTCTCAGGCCGAAGGTAGACCACGGCAGCGTCATCCTCCACCGGCCCCAAGAAGGTTTTGAACATCAAGTTGAACTGCCGGGCCTCAGTCAATTCCCCGCCGCACTCTGGGCAGACGTCGGTCTCCAAATGGTCGGCTCGGTAGCGTCTCTTACACTCCTTACAGTCCACCAGAGGGTCTGTAAAGTTGGCCAGGTGACCGCTGGCCCGCCAGACGTCGGGGTGCATTAAGATGCTGGTGTCTGCTCCGACCACATCATCCCTGAGCTGTACGTTCGCATACCACCAGGCCTCTTTGATGTTTCTTTTTAACTCAGCCCCTAGCGGGCCATAGTCCCAACAGCTATTCAGCCCGCCGTAAATCTCACTGCTGGGATAAATAAAACCTCTTTGTTTGCACATCGAAATCAGTCGTTCCAAGACAATTCCCCTTCCGTGTTCTCCAAATCTATCTCACTTAAGTTCTGGCTGTCAGTAGTATTTCCTGCTTCTTTGACTGCTTCAGTTTCAGAGAGTGCTTCAGGCTGTTCCGGTTGCTGTTCCGGCTGCTCCTGGCGGCGCAGATCCTGGATGGTGTAGTTGGTGTATTCAGTGAAGACCCTGGTCTGCACATTTGATCCCAGATCGGTGAGAACCTCTCCGTTGTGGAATACCTCCACACCGTCGGGGTTTCCGAAGCGAATCTGAATCCTTTGCTCGGCGGTAACCAGTTTGGACTCCCCGGCTTTCAGCACCCTGGTGAAGGTTAGCTCACCGTCCTGGTAAATCTCTAACCAGCAATCCTCCTTGGCGGTTATTCCCACAGCCACCGGCATTTGCGACTTATTGGTTTGTTCCAAGAGGGAAACTCCTTTGGCAGTGTCCTCTCCTTCGGCCACATTCTCTACCTGCTTTTTAACGGGTTCACTGGCGGCCGGGACCGGTGCCGGTACCTGGGTAGCCTCCTCCACCTGAGGAGCCCGGCTTTCCACCCCGCCACCGGCGGCGGTTTCCGTAACTTTAAGTGTACCACCCCCGGTTTCAGGTACCTCTATAATCTGTTCCGGTCCAGGAGCCTGGGCGCCGTTGGGCACCAAAAAGAAGTAAACCAAAGCAGCTCCTAAAACCAGGAGGCTCAGAAAAATCAACCGCCGGTCCTGTTTGGTCTTATTCCTGAGATAACGCTCTTTGGCCGGCAGCATTATCGGGTTTTGAATCATCGTCCCCCTCACCTGAGCGGGCTCTCCCTGCTGCCTATCTTCCTCTTCACGTTTATTCTGGCTCCCGGCAACATCTTTATCCTCTGCCTCGGCTTGAGCCCGGAGCTTGTTGTACTCAGCCACCAGATCCCAGCCGTTCAGTCCCAGCGCCTCACCGTAACTGCGTAAAAAGCCTTTTAAGTAGACCTCTCCGGGCATGATGGAGTAGTCCCCATTTTCTAAGGCCTCTAGGTACCGGCGTCTGATATGAGTCCGCTGACAGATATCCTCCAAGGTGAGTCCTTGCCTCTCCCTTTCCTCCCTGAGACGTTCACCAAGCCTGTTGATGTTGAGCACCTCCTAACTGCAGTCAAAGGAATTACACGAGAGCGGTATCAACTCGTAGCTGATTTCATCCTCCAGGCGATTCCGCACCTCGATAATCAGGTCCAAATCGGTATAATCCATGACCCCCTCCCGGACGAAGATATCCGGATGCTCGATAACCTTAGGCACTGGCAGTTTCAGCGCTTCGGCCACCAGTTCCCGGTGCTCGGGAAGGTGACGGCCCATAGATGTCACGGCATCTATGAGCAGGACTACATCTCCTCCTCTCTCCTCCTGGTCCAGACTGGTCCGCAGGACCTGGCGAAAGAGGGTGCCGCTCACCACTACCCACCGTTTGTTGGCGTAAACACAAGCTGCAATGGTCGCTTCTGTTTTGCCTACATTGGGAGAACCCCGGAGCCCGATGCTGACCGGGCCGTTTTCCCCAAGGTAAGCGGCCATGAAGTCGATCATCAAGTCCAAGTCTGTCCGTAAAAACCGGTAAACAACCGGGTTTCCTTCCTCACAGGGAATAATCCTTCCGTGGCGTAAGGCAATCTGGTCGATGAAGGTCGGCTTGCGCAAGGCCGTTACCTCAATGGCTTTGAAGTTGGCCAGCGCCCGCAGAAGCTGGTTGGCCTGTTCTTCATCACCTTGCAACAAAAAACCTCTGCGCTGATCGCCCAGACTGTTTACCGTCCGAATATTGATACCCAACATTCCGAAAAGAGTGGCTACATCTCCTAATAGCCCCCGCCTGTTCTCTTTGATGATGTATTCGAAATACCAGGTTTCACCGTCGCACACTAGAGATCAACCTCATCAATCTGGTTCACCAGAACCTCTCTGGGTTTGCTCCCCTGGTAAGGACCGACAATGCCTTTCAGCTCCATCATATCCATAAGACGGGCGGCCCGGGAGTGGCCAATCCTGAACCTGCGCTGCAGTAAGGAGATGGATGCCTGTCCACTGTTGATTACCAGCCTGACCGCATCTTCGAAGAGCTCGTCGTCAGGCTCGTCAGCGGAGCTCTCTTCAAGGCCCTTGGGGGAAATCACCTTTTCGTACTCAGGCTTGCCCTGCTTCTTCCAGAAGTTGGCTACCGCCTCAATCTCTTTGTCTGAGATGAAGGCCCCTTGAACCCGCAGGGTCTTGGAGGAGCTGGGGGAAAGATAGAGCATGTCCCCTTTGCCGATGAGCCGTTCAGCGCCGCCGGTATCCAAGATGGTCCTAGAGTCCACCTGACTGGAGACGGCAAAGGCTATCCGGGCCGGTATGTTCGCTTTGATCAGGCCGGTGATCACATCAACACTGGGCCTCTGGGTGGCAACCACCAAGTGGATACCGGCCGCCCTGGCCATCTGGGCCAAGCGGCAGATGGCATCCTCTACATCTGAGGAGGCCACCATCATCAAATCGGCCAGCTCATCAATGATAACTACCACGTAGGGCAGGGTCAGCTCCTCGTTTTTTTTCTCCGCGGCCTCGCTCCCATCTTCACTGAGAGCGGGCCCTGCTGCCTTCTCCTTCTTTTTGGCTTCTATATACTCATTGTATTTCTCAATGTTGCGAACTCCTGCATTAGCGAAGAGCTCGTATCTGTTCTCCATCTCCTCCACCACCCATTTCAGGGCAGCTGCAGCCTTTTTAGGATCGGTGATCACCGGTGAGAGGAGATGGGGGATGCCGTCATAAACCGCAAGCTCCACACGTTTAGGGTCCACCATCAGAATCCGGAGCTCATCCGGGCGCAACCGGTACAGGAGGCTGACAATGAAATTGTTGATGCAGACGCTCTTGCCGGACCCGGTAGCACCGGCTATCAAGAGGTGAGGCATGGTAGCCAGGTCGACCACCTGAGTCTCCCCGGCGACCCCCTTGCCCAGAACCAGGGGTAATTTCAGTTTGGGGTTGTAAAAGTCAGCGGTGGAAATGACCTCTGAAATCCGGACCATCTCCTGTTTTTTATTGGGAACCTCAATGCCCACCGCCGCCTTCCCGGGAATGGGAGCTTCGATGCGGATATCTGCCGCTGCCAGGGAGAGGCAGATGTCGTCGGCCAAGTTAACAATCCTGCTGACCTTGATCCCCGGAGCGGGTTGAAGCTCATAGCGGGTGATCACTGGACCACAGTCAATATGGACCACCTTGGCCTCGATGCCGAAGTTAGCCAGGGTTTTTTCCAAGAGCTTGCCCATCTGGACCAGCTCGTTTTTGGCAGTCCGGCCCTCAGGTTTCTCCGGCGGCAGCAGCAGGTCCAACGGGGGAAGAGAGTACTCCTCCTCCCCGGTCTGCCGAGGTCTGGAATTAATCTCAACACTCTCCTCCGGCCCCTCGTAAGCGTTGATGGATATGGCCGGTTCGGTGGCAGCGGCCGCTTCTCTGCGGAGTTTAGCCTTCTCTTTGGCTTGCTCCTTGGACCGCCGTCTCCTGGTCTCAGCCACCTGGGGCTTGGCCGGATCCTCCACATCCCCAACCTCATGAGAGGCAAAAGCTGCGTCAATAAGGTTCTGGATGCTCTGAACCAGCCACCAAAATAGGTAGCCAATGCCGTAAACCAGGCCCCTGGCGAGTTTGTACCCAGCCACAAAACAGCGGCCGATGAACTGGCGCATAGGCTTGTCCAACGTGAGAATGAGTCCCACCAGAGTCAGCGCGCCCAGCACCACGTAGAGACCTACCACATCAAAAAGCCTCAGCCCCAAGAAGGTCAAAATCGCCCCGATGAGGCCTCCGCCGGTGAAGGTGCCTACAGGCAGGGAAACCTCCTGCCAGGAAAGGGGTATCACCTCCAGAGCCGCAACAGGCAGTATCTTAAGGTGAATGGCTGTTAAGAACACCAGGGTTAATAAAAAAAGCCCTAACCTTTTAGGAGTCATCTTCCAGGGGCGGCAGCGAAAGATTCGGAAGGCTTCAAAGAAAAAGAGAGAAACAACTAGCGAACCGCCGAAACCAAAGAGATAAGTGGTGATGGCGGCGATCCACCGGCCAACGATGCCGGTATCCAAGCCGCGGATGCTAATCAAGACGTAGACCAGAACACCGGCCAGAAGGACCCCCTTAACCTCCTGGACCAGCTTTGACGGCTGTTTGCCACCTCGCTCGCCCCGCTTGGCCCTGGGGCTTTTCTTAGTGGTTTTGGTCCGCTTTGCTCGTGCCATCTAAGTCAGTTCACTCCAATAAACCGATAACTGCAACCATTCTGCCGGTCTTCCCCTGCTCTGCCCGGTAGGAAAAGAACCGGTCAGAGTTACAGGAAGTGCAGGCAGAGCTAACCAAGATATTCTTGGCAGGCACTCCAATTCCCTGCAAATTCAGGGAATTGGCCCGGTAGAGGTCGATATACTCTCGAGTTTGTTTTTTAACGACAAATCTGGAGTATTCTGCCGGCATCTCCTGGGCAAAACGCTCTAAAACCTCCTGGCCCACTTGAAAGCAACAGGGGCCTATTCCGGGGCCAAGAGCCACGCGACAGTCGGCCGGATCGGTACCGAAGACCTCAGACATGACCTTGAGTGTTTTGACCGGTAGTTTAAACAGGGTTCCCCGCCAACCGGCGTGGACGGCCCCAATTGCCCGCAGCCGTTCATCGAAAATGAGGATCGGCAAACAGTCGGCGGTCATTACGCACAGGGAGACCCCTGGGGTGTCGGAGACCATGGCATCAGTGCCCGGCAGGGCCGTAGACGGGTCGAGAGCCCCGGCTCCAGCCGTCGCTTCTGTCACTACCGCCACCCGGTCGCCGTGCACCTGGCTGGCCCAAGTAGACTTGGCGAGATCCAAACCCAGGTTGGCAAAGAAAAGCTTACGATTGGCTCGGACCAGCTCGGGATCATCCCCGACGTGAAAAGCCATGTTCAAAGCGGAAAAAGGAGGCCTGCTCCGACCTCCTTCTCTAGTACTGAAGGCATGTACCACCTTTTCGGCGGTGGTAAAATCAGGATACTGGATGATCATGCCGAACCTCCATCCAACAGCTGCTGAAGTTCTTCCATGAACCGATTGATGTCTTTGAACTGGCGGTAAACTGAAGCAAAGCGAACGTAAGCCACCTGGTCCAACTTACGCAGCCGCTCCATGACCGCCTCGCCGATCACCGCCGAGCTGACCTCCCGGTATTCCCCGACGAGCTCTTGTTCGATCTCGTCAACCAGTTTTTCCAGTTCCGAAAGGGGAATCGAGCGTTTCTCACAGGCCTTGATCAGACCCAACAAGACCTTGTTCCGGTCAAAAGCCTCTCGCCGGGAGTCCTTCTTAATCACAATCAAAGGGAGTTTGTCCACCCGTTCGTATGTGGTAAACCGCTTGTTGCAGCTGGTACACTCCCTCCGCCGGCGTACTGATTCGCCTTCATCTGTAGTGCGGGAGTCCAGAACTCTGGTATCTGCTTGGCCGCAATAAGGACACTTCATCTGGGACCACCTGTTGTCGTCAGTATTCGCCGGGTTCTTTCAAGAAGTAGTGTGAGTTCTCCTTCTTAGCCAGGGATGGTAAGTCGACTAGGATGACATCGGTACCAAAGCGCTGAACCTGCTCCCAGGGGATCACAATATTCTCCGACCTCAAAAGCCAGAAACTGCTCTTTCCTGGAACAATGATGGACCGGATCCGGCCCGATTCCAGGTCCAGTTCAATATCTTCGATGAAACCCAGCCGCTTACCGTCTGCAAGATTGATAACTTCACGGAGTTTTAAATCTGATATTCGGGACAGCAAAGCGGACACCTCCCGCCACTCTCAATATTTTATGTCAGGAGCACGGGAGGTGTCACACCAGCATAGACTATTTTCCACGCAGACCGGGAGTTACCACCGGAATCTGTCTGGTTTGGAAACCCCAAGGATTCTTCAGATCCACCGCCACCTCAGTCTTCCCGTTAGGGGACTCTTCCTTCTGAAGCCGCTCAGTAGCCAAGGGACCGGACATATTCAGGAAACAGAGCGGCGGGAAGAGGACGCACCACCAATTGTGGCCGCTGCCCTCTCCGATAGTGACCTTGAGGGTCGGATAGACCCCACCGGCCAAGACGAAATTGCCGTAGGCCTTGGGTGGAAAAGGATATTTCCCCAACTCCACCTGGACCGGGTAGTTCTCCCCGGCGGCCAGAATCCGCTGGGCAGCTGCTTTCTTCAGAACATCTAGATTGCTTTGGAGGATCTGCCAAGCGGTTTCGAAATCATGGGTGTCATCCAGGAGGGCGCCTGAGGCCTCCAAAATGGCATCCCTGACTCCCAGCTTCAATTGTTGATCAGTGCTGGAGTCGCTGTTGGCTACAACATGCAATCTGATCAAGTTATCTTTATTGAAGGCGATTTCCGCTTGTCCGCTATCAGTCCTAGTAAGGCCGATACCCACACTCACCACTAGGGTTATCAGGGAGAGAATCACCAGCCAGAGGGTAAACCTTTTGCTTCGTACTGCTAACATAAATGGTACCTCCTAGTCTTGCGAAATGTACCTGCGTATGTGTTTGAGAGCTGCCTTTTCCAACCGCGATACCTGAGCCTGAGAGATACCGATCTCCTCAGCGACCTCCATTTGGGTCCGCCCCTCATAGAACCGGAGAGTCAAGATGAGTTTCTCCCGTTCTGACAGGTGCTGCAGAGATTCCCGGATCGAGATACCCTCCAGCCACTTGCTGTCTTGATTCTTCTCGTCACCGATTTGATCTAGGACGAAGATGGGGTCCCCCCCGTCGTGGTACATCGGCTCAAAAAGGGAGATGGGCTCCTGGATGGCATCTAAGGCATAGACGATCTCTTCCTGAAGCATGTTCAGTTCAGCGGCAATCTCCGCTACCGAAGGTTCCTTGCCGTTCTTTTGGACCAGGGTGTCCCGGACTTGCAGGGCCTTGTAAGCCACGTCCCGCAGGGAGCGACTGACCCTGATGGGATTATTATCCCTGAGGTAGCGCCGGATTTCGCCGATAATCATCGGCACGGCGTAGGTGGAAAACTTGACATTTTGGGAGAGGTCGAAGTTGTCAATGGCCTTCATCAGGCCAATGCAACCTACCTGAAAAAGGTCGTCCACATACTCTCCCCGATTGTTAAATCGCTGAATAACGCTTAACACCAACCGCAAGTTTCCCTGGACCAGTTGTTCCCTAGCTGATTTATCCCCTTGACGCATTTGTCGTAAAAGCTCCCGCATCTTCTTGTTGGATAAGACAGGGAGCTTAGAGGTATTGACTCCGCAGATCTCGACTTTATTCACCGTAATCCCCCCGCAAATTAGCAAAAGAAAGAAATCATAGCCCGTATGCGACTCATTCACATTATGGCCATGATTTTTGGTGGGTATACATCTAGGGAAGCTGGCTTTATTCAAAATAGAAGAGGCCCAAAGCATCCCAGGTGGCCGTATCTACCACTCCTGTAGGATTGAGACCGTGATCTTCCTGGAATTTTTTGACAGCCTGCTGGGTACCGAAACCGTAGATGCCGTCAACCCCGATGTCATAATAGCCCAACTGCTTGAGCCTCCTCTGAACCACCATCACCGGACTGCCTTTAAGACCGCCCCGCTTAAGAAGCGGCCTGCCTCCTAACTCACCCCAAGGGCCTTTGGTAATGTAGACAGGAGTCCCCACCTTCACCCACTCGAAGAGTTCCTCGACGTGACGGTTATGCATCCTGATGCAGCCGTGAGAAGCGAAGCTACCAATTGACCAGGGTTTGTTGGTGCCGTGAATCCCGTACTTGCCGAACTTGGTATCGAGCTGCATCCACCTGGTGCCAAAACCCTCTCCCCACCACTCTTTGGAGACGATGCGGAAGTAGCCCAGCGGGGTAGGAGTTTCCGGTTTGCCTACTGCCACCGGATAGACCTTATAGGGGGTTTCGTCAGAGTAGACAGTCAGCCTACGGGCGTAAATGTCTATCTTGATTCTAACCTTGCCAGGAGGCGGCAGGGTCTTCTCTCTGCCTACCGGCAGGCTGGCATCTGCCAGGCTGCGCCAGGTAGCAAGGTCAACTCTACTGTCGGCAGGCAGTCCGTGTTTACTTTTGTAGTTTTGTACAGCCGCGGCGGTCTGGGGGCCGAAAACACCGTCAATTCCCCCTTGATACTCGCCGAAAGACTGCAGCAATTTTTGGAGCTCTACCACTTCCGAACCTCGGAGCCATGGATCGGTATAATAAAGCAGCCGGTCACCTTCACAGTCACAAGGGTAACTGGTGATATACTCGGCTTTAGGCGGTGCTACAGGTGAAGGGCTACTGAAGGTGCTCGCGGCCCCAAGGTCTTTTGGTTCAGTCTCCACCACCTGTGGTAATTGATCATAAGGAGAACCAGGTAGGAGATAGAAGGCTGTGAGGACTCCAAATATAGCGAAGAAGGCAAAGATAGCCAGGTGTCGACTCATTCTGCGCCCTCCTTAAACTCTCCGATAAAAAAGGTAGGCCAAAAAAGCCTACCTTAGTGTAAACCAGCAGAAAGTATTATATACCCCGTCACTCCATGCGCTTGATCTCCTTCTGCAGCTTTTTGATGATCCGCTTTTCCAAGCGGGAGATGTAGGACTGAGAAATTCCTAAACAATCAGCTACCTCTTTCTGGGTCTTTTCCTTACCGTTCTTAAGGCCAAACCGGAGCTCCATGATGGTCTTCTCCCGGGAAGTCAGCTTATGCATAGCCATTTGTAAAAGGTTTCTGTTGACGTTTTCCTCGATGCCCTTGTAGACAATATCATTGTCGGTACCTAGTACATCTGAGAGCAGCAGTTCATTGCCGTCCCAATCCACGTTTAATGGTTCATCGAAGGAGATCTCCGTCTTGGTTTTACTGTTCCTCCTGAGGTACATCAGGATCTCGTTTTCGATGCACCGGGAAGCGTAGGTCGCCAGTTTAATTTTTTTCAGGGGATCAAAATTGTTGACCGCCTTGATCAAACCAATGGTTCCGATGGAAACCAGGTCTTCGATGAGGATTCCCGTGTTCTCGAACTTCCGGGCAATGTAGACTACCAGGCGGAGATTGCGCTCAATAAGGGCGGTCTTGACGCTACTGTCGCCCTGGGCCAACCGATCCAAAAGCTCCTTCTCTTCCTCGGGGGAAAGGGGCGGCGGCAAGACCTCGCTGCTGCCCACATAAAAGATTCTGCCCTTGGGGACCAACTTCAGTTTAATAAGCAAGTTTAACAGGTAAATCCGGAAGCGAAGCCAAAGTCTCCTCACCCTACGATCTCCTTTACCTTGGAATTGTCAGGCTTGTGAACGGCTATTCTCTGTAGCAGTTCAGGATGGAGCAGTGCCTTGTAGGTGCCGTCATCACTGAGCGGCCGATCGTGAATCCCGATTACCGCATTGGCGACCCCAAGGGTTTCGCCGCCGTAGTGCACCTGAAGAAAGTCGGGTTTAATCCCAACCAAGAGACCGTTGTTCTGCCCTAAAGTGGTGTAGGGGATCAGCCGAACCCGGGTCGACCAGGGCGAATCGTACACCAGCTCAGACACCCTGGTAAGCTCCCCGCTGCTGGCCGCAGCCACCAAAGCTTGCAGGTTAGGATCTGTGGCTTCAGCGAAGAGAGCCGATTCCACTATCACCACCGGGACCCCTGACAAAGGATCTCGCAGGCTGTTGCCGGTATCCAAGAGTGCAGTGGTCTGAAAACGCTCCGGCCCCAACCTAATCTCCAGCGGCACCCGCAAAGTCTTCTCCCAAAGCCAGTTCTGAACGATATTCCAGCCGATTTCACCGGTGAGCAGCACGGTCAGGATGGATACCACCGGTCCGGACCAGTCCAGGCCAGTGAGGCTCTGGACCGCCAGGCCGCAGCCGGCTGAAAAAAAGGCCAACCCGTAGAAGTACCCAGCTAGTTTCAATCCGTTCTTGAGACTATTGGGTTTGAAAAGCACCACCAAGAGAACTAAGGAGAAACCGATGACCACCGCCGGATTAACCAGCAGCCTGAGAGAGGGAAAAAGACCATAAGTGGCCAGATCCACCAGGATGTCATAGGCAGCGAATAACAAGGCGCCGGCCAGCAAACGGCTGGACTTGACCTTGTAACCGGTAATCATTTTGGTCGCCCAGAGAAGGACATATCCCTGGACGGTCAAAAGGGTAAACAAGTATGAATATGCGTAGAGGTTAATCCGAAACGTCATCTTAGCTCTCCACTTGAAACCATACCCTAGATGGGAAATGGTTTCCTTCCTAACCAAAAAGAAAGAGACTCCCCGCTTGAGGGAGCCTTCGCTACTCTTCCACGCTACCTGCGGCGTAAAAAAGCCGGTATATCCAGGTCATCACTGGCGAAGGGCTTGATTTCAAGGCCCTGGGCTTTGTCCTTGGACTGCTCAGGCTTTTCGCTTACATCAAATCCGGTGGCAATGACGGTGACCCTAACCTCATCCTTTAGACTCTCATCGATCACCGCCCCGAAAATAATGTTGGCATCTGGATCGGCGGCCTTAGCGATGATCTCAGCTGCCTCATTGACCTCGAAGAGGCCCAGGTCGGCTCCGCCGGTGATATTCAAGAGCACTCCTTTGGCTCCTTCGATGGAAGCCTCCAACAGCGGACTGCTGATGGCGGCGGTGGCAGCTTCGGCAGCCCTGTGTTCGCCGGACCGGACACCGATACCCATCAGCGCTGAACCGGCGGAGGACATGATCGTTTTCACATCGGCAAAATCCAGGTTGATCAAACCAGGTATCGTAATTAGGTCAGAAATTCCCTGCACACCCTGGCGCAGGACATCATCGGCCACCTTAAATGCCTCCAGAACCGAGGTCTTTTTCTCCACAACCTGTAAGAGCCGATCATTGGGGATGGTGATCAAGGTGTCCACTTTGTCCTTCAGGTTGGCTATTCCCATCTCAGCTTGACGTAACCGCCTACGTCCCTCAAAGGTAAAAGGTTTGGTGACAACACCTACAGTCAAAGCCCCAACTTCCCGGGCAACCTCAGCAACTATAGGCGCTCCTCCGGTCCCCGT
Source organism: Bacillota bacterium (assembly GCA_017656135.1). Lineage (GTDB taxonomy): Bacteria > Bacillota > UBA5301 > UBA5301 > UBA5301 > JACDOJ01. Next base: position 63,945 of record JACDOJ010000003.1, read on the forward strand.
TCCGCCGCCCATGCCGGCGGTGATGAAGACCATGTCCGAGCCTTCCAAGAGTTCCCGCAACTCGTCCCGGGATTCCTCAGCGGCCTCCTTGCCGATCTCCGGATTGGAGCCGGCTCCCAAGCCTTTTGTTAAGCGTTCACCCAGCTTCAACTTATATTGGGCGTTGGAAAGCCGCAGGGCCTGAGCATCAGTATTCAAGGCCACAAACTCAACACCCTGAACTCCGGCGTCAATCATCCGGTTGACCGCATTGGAGCCGCCGCCGCCGACTCCGATTACTTTGATTTTGGCAAACTGTTCTGGAGCAAGATCTAATTCAATCATACCTATGAAGCCTCCCTAAAACTCTTCCTATTCCGTAGGAATAAAATCTTTGAACCATCTGGTTATGCGCTCGATAATCTGTTCTAAAAGCCCCGGACCCTCTACCGAAGTCTCTTCCCCAGCCAGACCCTGTTTGGCAGCATACTGAACCAGGCCAATACCGGTGGCATAAGCCGGGCTATTGATGATGTCAATCAAGCCGCCCACTGCTCTGGGAGTGCCAATGCGCACCGGCAAACCTAAAACCTCTTCGGCGATGTCGGTCAAGCCTCTGAGCTGCGAGGCACCTCCGGTGAGTACACACTGAATTGGTGCAATACCGGACTGGTCCAACTTGGCCAGCTCCTTTTCCACCAACTGGAAGACCTCTTCCCCTCTGGGATACAAGATAGATTGGAGCTTGTCCACCGGCAGCTCATTCCCGGTATCTCCTTGAGAGCTGTAGAGCAGCTTCAGGCGTTCCCCCTCAGCAAAGGGAATCCGGAGTCCGTAAGCCAAGTCGTGGGTAAAGTGATCTCCACCGACCGGCAACACCGCCGTATGGAGAACCGAACCCTCGTAGAAGACGGCCAAATCGGTAGTGCCTCCGCCGATATCAATGAGGACTGTCCCACACTCCTGTTCGTCGGGAGTCAGGACACTGGTACACGAGGCCAAAGGCTGCAGAATCAGGTCTCTGACCTCAAGCCCGGCCCGCTGTACACATTTAACTATGTTCTGCAAAGCGGTGACCCTACCTGTAACTATGTGGACCTCGACCTCCAAACGCTTGCCGGCCATGCCCTCTGGGTTTTTGATACCCCGGCAGGAGTCGACGATGAACTCCATGGGCAGGGCATGAATAATCTGGCGGTCGGTAGGAATAGCCACCACCTTTGCGGCCTCAATAACCCGCATGACATCACGGTGAGTGATCTCCTCTGAGTCAGCCACAGCGACCACACCGCTGCTGTTGAAGGAAACAATATGTCCGCCGGCGACCCCGACAAATACCGAAGAAACCCTGGTCCCGGCCATGCGTTCCGCAGCGCGGGTGGCCGCATTGATTGCCTGGACGGTCTTATCCAGGTTAACAACCATGCCTTTTTTCAGTCCATGGGAGGGGCTTGTACCTACTCCAATGATATTGACTTGTCCGCTTTCGCCTACTTCGCCAATGATTGCACAGACTTTGGATGTGCCGATATCAAGACCGGTGATGATCTCACGCTCAGGCAACGGAGTCCCTCCTCCACTCACTAAACAATTCAACGGCCCAGAAGCTTTTCCTTTTTTTAGCTAGTTTAGTCTGTATTTAACAATCGGTCCATCGCCGGAGCGGAGATTGATGAGACTAATCCCGGTAAGACCATCTTCCTCGGCGCTGATAACCTGAAGAAGTTGCAGTTTCTCCTCCTGGTTCTGAAGGGAACCCCAGACAACTTTGAGACCACCGGTGCAGTAAAAAGTGACTCCTTCAGAGGAAGAGTAGTTGACCTCACTGATTTCCAAGGGCAGTCCGGCCAGCTGCAAACGGCAGAGCAATTCTATGGTCTCGGGAACCCCCTCGGCTTCAACAGGCTCGCCGATGGTCACCGGCACGGGAGCGCTGCAGGTCAAAGCCGGGACACCGTATTTGCTGAAACTAGGAGTTCGTGCTATGGCCAGGCCCTCACTGTTGAGTAAAACATAGCCCTCACCTGTAGTTAAGGCGGCCACCGGATAGGTTTCGAAGATGCGAACCTCCAAGGTGCGAGGAAAGACCCGATCCACTTCGGCCCGTTCAATCCAGGGGTGTCTTTCCAGGTCCCGCCTGAGCTGGCTGGTAGATAAGAGAAAGATGTTCCCCAGGCGATTGGGGTCCAAAAGCTCATTTAGATACTCCTGGGAGGAAAAGTAGTCTCCTTTGACTACCACCTCGTTGATTCGGAAATACGGTGAGAGCGAAACAGCCCAAACTGCTAGAACAGCTAAAATCAGGGCTAAAACGATGGCCACAAAGGGCCTGATTTTGGATCTTTCACTACCTCCCGTGCTACCTCTATCCATAAAAAAACCCCCTGCTAGAACTATTATAGCATGGGCTTCCATCAGGGAAAATAGTCTACTCAGGATTCAGTTATTTCCACACCTATACCCCGGAGTTTGCCAACCACATCCTCATAGCCCCGATCAATGTGCTCCCCGTTCTCCACCGTAGTCTGGCCTTTGGCAGCCAGGCTGGCCAGAATCAGGGCAGCACCCGCCCTGAGATCGGTAGCCCTGACGGTGGTGCCGCGCAGTCTGTCAACTCCGGTAATAATGGCCAAACGGCCTTCTGTTCTAATCTGAGCTCCCATCCGGATCAAGTCATCGACATGTTTAAACCGGCTGGCGAAGACCGATTCATAGACCATGCTTACCCCCTCGGCCAGGGACAGCAAGGAAATCATCTGGGGAAGCATGTCAGTGGGGAAACCCGGGTACGGCATGGACCTAACGCCGATGGCCCTGCCACGGCGTGCTGCTTTGATCCGGACGCTGTCCGAACCCCTCTGAATATCGTACCCCATCTCAGCCAGTTTGGCCAAGGTTGATTCTAGGTGTTCAATAATGACGTTTTGAATCAGCACATCTCCGCCGGTAATGGCCCCAGCGATCAAGTAGGTTCCGGCCTCGATGCGGTCCGGAATGACCGTATACTCAGTGCCGTGAAGCTCCTCCACCCCATATACAGTGATGCGGTCGGTGCCCGCTCCTTTGACCCGTGCGCCCATAAGGTTTAAAAAGTTCTGGAGCTCAATGATTTCCGGCTCCTTGGCTGCGTTGTGGATCACCGTTTTGCCCGAGGCGGTACAAGCAGCACACATGATATTCTCGGTAGCCCCCACACTGGGGTAATCCAACATGACTTCAGCCCCGGTAAGCCGTGGACTGGTGAAAACGATCTGCCCATCCCCCTCCACTATCTCCGCCCCGAGAGCTTCCATTCCTTTGAGATGAAAATCGATGGGCCTGGGTCCGATATTGCAACCGCCCGGTGGCGTTACGATGGCCTTCCCTTCTCTGGCGAGCAAGGGGCCAACCACCAAGATAGAGGCCCGCATTTCCCGTAGGAGCTTCTCAGGTGCGGTGACACCCAGCTCGGAAGGAGGGGAAATCCTTAAAGTGTAGGCATCTTCCCATGAACAGGCGGCTCCCAGAGCTTCGAGCATCTCCAGCATGATATCTACATCATGTATCCTCGGAACCCTTTGGAGCAAAACCGGGCTTCTAGCCATAAGTGAAGCCGCCATAATAGGAAGAACTGCATTTTTGGCCCCAGAAATGTCAACCTTGCCCTCTAAAGGCCTACCGCCTTTAACCACGTAGGATTTAATTTTCCTCACCCACTTTTCTCGAGAGTGGGAAAGCCGATCATCTCGATCTCTGTCTTCAGTTCTACACCGGCTTCCCTGTAGACGATGGACTTCACTTCCTCGATCAATCTGTAAATGTCACTGGCTGTGGCATAACCTGTGTTGACAATGAAGTTGGCATGCACAGTAGAAACCTGAGCACCACCGATGCTGAGGCCTTTTAAGCCTAATTGATCGATGATTCTCGCCGCTTTTTGACCGGGGGGATTGCGAAAAACACTACCGGCTGAAGGCAGCCCTAGAGGTTGTGATTCCTGCCGCCTTTTCAAGTAGTCTTGCATAAGCTCATGGATTTGGTCCTGAGAGGCATCTGTAAGAGCCAACTCTGCAGCTAGAATGATATTGGAACCTAAGTTGCTCTGGCGGTAAGAAAAATGGAGATCCTTCTTCTCCAACTCCTTCTCCTTCTCTCCGGCCAAGATCCAGACCTTCGTGACCAGCTCACCCACGGTGGATCCCCAGGCTCCAGCGTTCATATGAATTGCCCCACCGAGAGTCCCAGGGATTCCGGAAGTGAACTCCAAGCCGGAAAGCCCTTCATTGGCTGCTCTTTTCGCCATAACCGGCAAAGCTATACCGGCCTCGGCCAAAATTCGGTTGCCCTCCCGGGACCAATTGGCCAGTCTTGGGCCGAGGCGGATGATCGCTCCCCGAAAGCCTTCATCTGAAACCAGCAGATTGGTCCCATTGCCTATCACTCTGTACTCAACTTGAGCCTGTTTGAGAAAAGCAACACACGCCATCAACTCCGCTCTGCTGGTTGGCTCAATATAGAGGTCAGCAGGTCCTCCGACCCGAAAAGAGGTGTGAGCGTTCATCGGTTCATTGACCTTCACCTCTATGCCCAGCTCTTTCTCTATTGCATCAGCGAGAATCAAATTATCTTGCTGGTGGTAGCCGCTAATCACAGGCAACTTCTCCTTCACCATGATAGTATTCATAAAGGATCAATGTGTGCCAAAGTCACTGTCTTTTTGCAATCCTGGCTATGATTGCTGCCCCTTCCTCAGCAGCCCGAGGTCTGGCCAGCTTACGACTGGCCGCAGCCATCTTCTCCCTTTTGGTGTCATTCTCCAAAAGGTCTTGAACGGCATTTAGGAGGGTTTCCCCAGACAAATCAGCTTCCAAAATCACCTGAGCAGCTCCTTCAGCCTCAAGGGCTCTGGCGTTGTACTCCTGGTGGTTTTCGGCGGCGGTAGGCAGTGGAATTAGAATACTGGGCAACCCCTTGACCGTAATCTCAGCCAAGGAAATGGCTCCAGCCCTGGCCACCACCAAGTCAGCAGCAGCCAAAGCCTCAGGCATCTGGTGAATGTACGCCCTAAGCTGAAGGTTGCCGGTGGAGACAAACCCTGGTTCCCGCTCAAAACCACCCAAACCCAGTTTATCCACGATGGCTTGATACTGCCCTTCACCTGTTTGCCAGATCACCTGGAGAGACCTATCCTTGGCCAGCTGCTGCCAGGCAGAGGAAAAAGCGGTGTTAATCGCCTTAGATCCCTGACTAGCCCCAAAAACCAAGAGAGTCTTTTTTGCCGGATCAAGGCCCAGCCGAGCACAGCCTTCTGCCCTACTGACCTTGGTGATGTCTGCTCTAATGGGGTTTCCGGTGTACTTTATTATATTCGGATCCCCCTTCAATTTCGGCAAAAGCCGCTCTTTGGCAGCAGCGTACCCCACCAGCACCGCCGAAGCCTTGTTCAAAAGGAGTCTGGTGGTGACACCTGGCAGGGCATTCTGCTCCTGGAGCACAATGGGTACTCGCAGCCAGTGAGCAGCCAGAACCGGTGGTCCGCTGACATAACCCCCTGTGCCAATGACCACATCAGGCCTGAACCTTCTGATGATTGCCAGGGACTTCGGCAAGGAGTAGGCTGCCTTGGCCACTGTTACCAGAGTATCAAATGACAATTTACGCTGGAAAGCCTGGATATCAACGGTTTCTAAAGGATATCCTGCCCTGGGAATGATCTTCTGCTCCAACCCCCGTCGGGATCCGATGAACACAAACTCGGCTTTTTCGTCTATCTTACTCAAGGCCTCGGCCAAGGACAGAGCGGGATAGATATGACCACCTGTCCCGCCGCCAGCAAAAAGGTAGCGCATAAAAACCTCCTACCTGGCTGAATGGGCTGATATGTTTAATAGTATTCCAATGGAAGCCAGGGTTATCGCCAGGGAAGACCCGCCGTAGGAGATGAGCGGCAAAGTGATGCCGGTGATGGGCAAGGCACCTGAGATAACCCCGATATTCATGGCAGCCTGAAAGACGATCATCGAGGTAAGTCCCGTGGCCAGGAGGGATCCAAAGAAATCCGGGGCCTTCAAAGCAATCCGGAAACCTCGAAAGGCAAAGACCATGAAGAGGGCCAAAACAGTGATAGTACCTAAAAGTCCCAGCTCCTCCCCAAGGATGGCAAAAATAAAGTCGGTGTGGTTGGCCGGCAGATAGGAAAACTTCTGTCTGCTCTGGCCAAGCCCTAGGCCAAAGAACCCCCCGGAACCCAAAGCCAAGAGGGACTGGATCGTCTGATATCCGGTATCACTAGGGTCAGCCCAGGGGTTCAAAAAAGCCATCAGCCGCCGGACCCGGTACGGCTCAGCCCACGCCAGGCCCCAAAGAGCAGGGATAGTGGCACCGGCCAAAAGGCCCAGGTAACCCCAGGGTATTCCCGCCGTAAAAAGCAGGATGAAAGCAACTCCACTGATGGCAACGACAGAGCCAAAGTCAGGCTGGAGCATGATTAAAAGGTCAGTGATCCCGATCCAAAGCAAAGGGGGCACAAAGCCTTTAGTAAAACTGGACAGTTTCTCCTTGGAGAGGCGAGAGAAGAAAGTGGAAAGAAAGAGAACCAAAGCGAGCTTAGTTAATTCAGTGGGCTGAAAGTTAAAAAAGCCCAGATCTATCCAGCGCTTCGACCCGCTGATCACATCACCCACCAGTACCACAGTGACCAAAGAGACCAAAGAAAAAACCATGGCCGGCCAGGCCAACCGCTGCCAATAATGAAAATCAATGTGCATAGTGATGTAGAGGGCCACAAGACCAACAATGATCCAGAGAACCTGCCGTTTCAAGTAAAAAGCCGCATCACCTAGCTGAGCGTAAGCTCGGGCGGAGCTGGCACTGTAGACCATGACAATGCCCAGGCAAAGCAGAGCGATAGTGACCCCAAAGAGCAGGTAATCAGGGGTTAACTTGCCTGGCTTCCTCTGTACAGCTACTCTTCTCATCCTCTCCTCACCATCCCCTTACAGCCGGTAAAAAATATACAGACCTACCAGAGAAAAGAACAAACAAACCAACCAGAATCTGGCCACAACCTTGGTTTCGGCAAGGCCTGTGAGTTCATAATGGTGGTGCAAGGGCGCCATTTTAAAGACCCGCTTTCCCCTGAGCCGGAAAGAAAGCACCTGAATCATTACACTGAGGGTCTCAGCCACGAAGACCACCCCGATAATGGCCAGATACAGCTCGGTTCCGGTGAAAACAGCCATCGACCCAACAAAAGCCCCTAAAGCCAGTGACCCGGTATCCCCCATGAAGACCTGGGCCGGGGGAGCGTTATACCAAACAAAACCCAAACAGGCACCGGCTACGGTAACCGCCAACACCGCCAGGCCAGTGAAACCTGTAGCGATAGCCAACAAGGCCTGGGCCAGCGCTACAATGGTCACTGAGCCAGCTGCCAACCCGTCAAGACCGTCTGTAAGGTTGACTGCGTTAGAACTACCGACAATGATGAAGACCGAAAGAGGCAGGTGGATCCATAAGGGAACGTCTACCGAACCTACCAGCGGAACCTGAATAGTCGTCCCTTTGAAAGAAAGGGCGGCCAGGGACACGATCAGAGCCAAGAAAACCTGGAATAACAATTTGTACCTGGCTTTTAACCCTAGAGACCGGCGCCTGACCACAATCAGAAAATCATCTAAAAGGCCCACAGCCCCATAGCCCAATAACGCTAAAAGCACGACCAGAGCCGGTACATCTTGGGCGTTGGTGGTCAAGGTGACAATCGCGGCTGCCAAGAGGATGAGAACACCGCCCATGGTCGGTGTTCCGCTTTTTTTCAGGTGGGCCTGGGGACCGTCACTGCGCACGCTCTGCCCGAACTTCAGCCGCCGGAGCAGAGCTATGACCGGCTTGCCGGCGACAATTACTAGGGAGAAAGCAAAAATCCCTGGGAGTATGAGGTCAACATCCATGGACTATTCCTCCATCAATGCGTGAACGATCTCTTCCAGCTTCATTCCTCTGGAACCCTTGACCAGAACCACATCATTATTACTCACTAAGGCGGGAACCTCCTGCTGAGCTTGGGATGTTGTCTCAAAGCTGAGAACAGATCGTTCCGGCAATCCGGCGGCCAGAGCACCCCTGGCTATTTCTCGGGACTTTAAGCCCACGGTGATCAGAAGATCGACCCCGCTTTTGGCGGCATACTCTCCTACTCGTCTGTGCATCTCAGTGCTCACCGGGCCCAACTCCAACATATCTCCAAGCACAGCTACCCCTCGCCGGTCTGGGCGCTTCATGCTGGCTAAGAGGTCAAGCCCGGCGGCCATCGATTGATAACAGGCATTGTAGGCATCATTGATGACGGTGCTGCCCTTGGGGGTTTGCAAAACCTCACAGCGCATCCCCGTCAGCTTGGCTTGAGCCAAACCAGCTGTGATCTCATCTATGCTCATTCCCACACAGTGGGCCACAGCGGCTGCAGCCAGGCCATTGATGACATTATGTTTTCCGGGCACGGGCAGGGTCAGACGTGTTTTCTTCCCCGCCACCACCAGGTCGAACTTAATTCGGCCGTCTGGAAGCTGGCTGAGATTCTCCGCCGAGACCAGGTAATCTACATCTCCGTTGCCCAGACCATAGTAAACCACCCTGGCCTGGCTGCGCCAGGCTTGACCCACGACATAGGGATCATCGCCGTTTAACACGGCCCAACCATCAGCGGGCAGGGCCGTGAGGAGCTCGCCTTTAGCCTGGGCAATAGCTTCCTTACTGCCTAAAAGCTCGATGTGGCTCTCCCCGATATTGGTGATTACCCCAATATTCGGTTGGGCCATTTCGGCCAGGTGAGCGATTTGACCCGGTCCCCGCATGCCCATCTCCAGGACGGCGTACTCTGTCTCCGGCTCGATTTGGATCATGTTCAAAGGCAACCCAATCTCGGTGTTTAGGTTACCTTTGCTGGCCAAAACAACATGTTTTGCCCTCAAAACTGCGACGATTAAATCCTTTGTCGAGGTCTTCCCGACACTGCCGGTCACAGCCACTACTTGAGCCCGGCTCTCTATCCGGCGCCAGCTGCCTAAAGTCTGAAGGGCCTTGAGGGTCGAATCTACCTTTAAAAGTGGGACCGGACTCTCTGTCGGCAGCTCCTCTTCCCAGAAAGAGGCTACAGCGCCCTGCTTAGCGGCATCGCCCAGGAAGTAGTGTCCGTCGACACGCTGGCCCTTGATGGGCACAAAAAGATCTCCAGGCTGCACCTGGCGGCTGTCAATGGCCACCCCGGTGACCGTCACCTCACCGCTGGCAAAATGGATTTTCCCGGAACAGACCTCTGCGATTTTACTCAAGTTAACTTTCATCGTTCTCTTCCCTTAAGGCGCGCAGAATCTCAGCGGCCTCTTCCCTATCGTCAAAGTGAATAATCTTGTCTTTGAAGACCTGGTAATCTTCGTGGCCTTTACCGGCTATCACCACCACATCCCCGGCCTCTGCCGCCTCCAGGGCGTACTTGATGGCATCCCGACGGTCTACGATCACCTTGTACCCCTTCGGCTCAGTCACCGCCTTAAGGCCTTCAACTATGTCGGCACAGATCTGGGCCGGTTCTTCGCTCCGAGGGTTGTCGGAGGTGACCACCACGAAATCGGCCAGTTCACCGGCGATACGCCCCATCTTCGGGCGTTTGGTTCGATCCCGGTCACCACCACAGCCAAAAACCACCCACAGCCTGCCGGCGGTGAAAGCCCGGGCGGTCTCAAGAATGTTCTCCAGTCCGTCTGGGGTATGGGCGTAATCAATAACTACTGCAAAATCTTGGCCCTCATCAACTAATTCTGCGCGGCCTCTCACTCCGCCAGTGGCCTCCAATGCTTCTTTGATCGTCGCCAAATCCAACCCCTCGACAAGGCCAACGCCGATAGCCGCCAGGCAGTTATAGACATTGAACTCTCCCAGAAACTTCACTGAAAACTCAGCCTGTTGGCCACAGGCCTCCACATGGAACTTGGTACCGTTGGGGTTCAGCTCAAGTCCTAAGCCGCGTAAATTGACTCCGTCAGATAACCCATAGGTTAAAACATCCACTTGACTTTCCTCAATAATCCTGGAACTGGCCGGATCGTCGGCATTGACAATGACCGCCTTGGGCCCGGTCTTCCACGGGTCCCGGCCGATCCCCGCGAAAAACTTGGCCTTGGCAGCCAGGTAGTTTTCAAAATTCTCGTGAAAGTCCAAGTGGTCCTGGGTAATGTTGGTAAAGATCCCGATATCAAACTCCGTCCCGACGATGCGTTTCAACGTTACGGCGTGGGAAGAAACCTCCATGACCACGTGGGTCACCCCTGCCTCCAGCATCCTCGCAAAAAGCTCCTGCAGGTCAGAGGCCTCGGGAGTGGTACGGGAGGATTTGATCTCCTCGGAGCCGATCATATTTTTGATAGTGCCAATTAATCCCGTCTTTAAACCGGCACGTTCCAATACCGATTTGACCAAAAAGGTTGTGGTGGTCTTACCGTTGGTGCCGGTGACCCCGATCACCCGCAGGTGTCGGGAGGGGTGCTGCCAAAATTTGGCAGATACCAATCCCAGCGCCTTCCGGCTGTCTGGTACGATCACCTGTGGAACCTTGAGGCCGGGAAGGATTCGTTCGCCCAGCACCGCCACAGCTCCGGACCTTACAGCTTCCGGGGCAAAGTCGTGGCCGTCGTAGCGAAAACCGGAAATGCTGACGAAAAGATCCCCAGGCTTCACTTTCCGGGAGTCGTATGCTATTCCCTGGACCTCCAGGTCAGGCCGTAAGTTTTCCACCTGTACTTGCGGTAAATCCTTAACTAACTCTTCCAAATTTGCCAATTGTTTCACACCCCAAATTTATCTTTGCCGGAAATCATTACTGCTAATGCAGAAGATCAATTATCGGCGAAGGTTACTTCAACTTTAGCCCCTCGAGGAGCCACACTTCCTGCCTTCGGAGACTGGCTGACCGCCAGACCGCTACCCTTGGGAACCAGCAGGAAGCCCTCGCGTTCTAAAACAGCTGCCGCCTCCCGAATGGTTAATCCAAATACATTAGGAACCAGAGATTCGCCATTCTCCTCAGAGCCCAAAGGCATATTATCCTCGCTATTTTCCAAAGAAGTCTCCAGGATGACCGTGGTTCCCTTCTGAACAGTAGCCACCGGTTTTGGGACCTGATCTACGACGATCGGTCCTTCCCCGGAAACTGTTACCTTGAAACCGGCCTTGGTCAAAATGTCTATAGCTTCTGAAACCGGGTAGTTCCGAATGTTAGGCACTCTGGCCAGGCCGGTGAATTTCAGTGCCTGCTCCTGGTCGAAATAGGGTTCCACATTCAGGTACTCTAAAACATCCTTGACAATAGCTTGAAAAACCGGTGCCGCCAAAACACCACCGTAGGTAATGGCCGTTTGGGGCTCGTAAAGGGCGACCAGACAAACCAGCTCTGGGTCATCAAAAGGAGCAAATCCGATAAAGGAGGAAACCACTTTTGAGCGACTGTACCCACCACCCACAGCGATCTGGGCCGTTCCGGTCTTCCCAGCCACCCGGTAGCCTGGTATGTCGGCCCGACGTCCGGAACCATTAACCACTACCGACCGGAGAATACGCCGCATCTTGTGAGAGGTTTCTTCAGAGATAACCCGCCGCCTCACCTCCGGCGAGATTACCTTCTCTCCATCAGGACCAATTATCTTACTAACCAAGCGGGGCTGAACCAGCACCCCACCATTGGCCACCGCCGAAACAGCTGTGACCAGCTGCAAGGGAGAGACGCTGATACCTTGGCCGAACCCAATGTTGGCCCAGCCCACCTGGGCAATGGTGCCGGGCTTGTGAACTTGCCCGACAGCCTCCCCAGGGAAATCAATACCGGTTTTAGCCCCGAAACCAAAAGCCTTGATGTACTTATAGAAGACCTCTTCCCCGATCTCCATACCTAAAGTGGCAAAGACGGGGTTACAGGAGTTCTCCACGGCTTCCACGAAACTCTGACTCCCGTGACCCCCGGCCTTCCAACATCTGATCCGGTGTTTGCCGATGACGATGTAACCAGGATCATAAAAGCGGCGTTCCAGGTCAGTGACTCCTTCCTCCAAAGCCACTGCCGAAGTGATGATCTTGAAGGTAGAGCCGGGTTCGTACAGGTCTGTAACTGCATAATTGCGCCGGTTGGCAGCAGGATAATCCTGATAGGCGTTAGGATCAAAACTGGGCCAGTTAGCCATGGCCAGCACCTCACCGGTGGAGGGGCGCATGATGACCACTATGCCCTTAGAGGAGTTAGTTTCTCGGACGGCTTTGGCCAGTTCTCGTTCGGCTATATACTGGATGACCTGGTCAATAGTTAAGACGATATCCTTCCCATCTACCGGGGGAATATACTTACGGATGCCCCCGGGAATCTCCCGGCCGGCAGCATCTCGTTCCGCCACCACTCTCCCCGGCAACCCCCGCAGGTAGCTATCGTAATAGAACTCCAACCCTTCCAGACCTTGATTGTCAATGCCGGCGATCCCCAAGACCTGGGCCGCCAGCTCCTTGTTCGGATAGAATCTCTGGGGATTTTCAACGATGCCTATGCCTGGAAGGTCTAGCTCCCAAAGGGCTTTTGACTCCTCTTCAGAGATCCGCTTTTTCAGCCAGACACTGGCGGTGTGCTTGGTAAGCCGCTGGTATACAAAATCGTAATCCAAGTCTAAGATCTGAGCCACCTGCCTGGCCGTCTCTTCGGGGTTTTCAATGTCAGCCGGTACGGCGTAAGCAGCATCGGCGCTGACACTGACCGCCAGTTCGTTCATGTTTCGGTCATAGATGGTGCCTCTTTTGGCATCAACAGGCATTGGCCTGAGCCGTTGGTTGAAGGCATACTCCTTTAACCTGGGGTTCTGAAAAACTTGGACCTGAACCAATCTTAAGGCGAGTATAAACAGAAAAGCGACGGCCACTAATAATACCAACGCGATCCGCCGCTTGATTGCCAGCTCTGTAACTTTGGGCATTAACTATCTCCCCTCGTACAGCCCCGCCGCCTTTGCCACTGATGTAAAGAAACCACTTATATATTCGGCAACTTGGGCCACAACCCTTTGGGGCCCGGAACCGATAGTTTTATTCGTCGGCTCTGCCAAGGCCACATATTTAATATCAAGAGGTTCGACCATTCCTAATTCTGTCCGCGCCACCTGATCAATCCGGTCCAAAGACTTCAGTTTCATGATTTCAAGGGCCAAGCGGTCACGGTACACTTGGAGTTCCTCTTTTTGTGTCTCCAGTTCATCCAGGCGATAGGAATAACTCATGACCACATTCTTTTCGGTGACATAAGCCAAAAGGAGCAGGGCGGTCACTAGGCCTGCCAGCGCTATTTGAGCCATGGGGCCAAGAACTCTATTACGTGGGCGGCACCCAGGCCGGCTGCGCTTAATAGTGGCTCTAATCGGAGTTTCCTTATGGTTCTTTATGCGTTTTGCTACAATCATATTCGCCCCTCCTACTCCTCATTACCGGTGGCTGAAACCACTTTCTGGGCTACCCGGAGTTTGGCGCTGCGGGAGCGAGGATTGGACTTCACCTCACTAGAACCAGGCACAATAGGTTTCTTAGTGATAATCTCCAGTTGACGTCGGTGTCCACAGGTGCAGACCGGCAATCCCGGCGGGCAGATGCACTCAGCCGCCTCCTGCTTGAAAAGATGTTTGACGGTCCTGTCCTCCAAGGAGTGAAAGCTGATCACCGCAATCCGTCCCCCTGGTTTCAACAGAGAGATTGCCTGCCCAAGAGCATCCTCCAGTCTTTCCAGTTCTCGATTTACCGCAATCCTTAGAGCTTGAAAGGTCCGTCTGGCCGGATGGGTTCCATCCCTGTTTGGTGCCGGATAGGCCTCCATGATGGCTTCCACAAGGTCAGTGGTAGTTTGGAGCGGACGTTCCTGTCGGCGGGTGACAATGGCCCTGGCGATTCGTTTGGCCCACCGTTCTTCACCATAGTCTTTGATGATGCGGGAGAGCTCTTCTTCGCTGGCTGTATTCACCAGGTCAGCCGCTGTCAGCTCCTGATTTCTATCCATCCGCATATCCAAAGGAGCCGTGAACCGATAAGAAAAGCCCCGCTCAGGGTCGTCAATTTGCATCGAAGAAAAGCCCAAGTCAAAGACGATGCCGTCTACCTGTGAGTAGCCGAGACCAGCCAAAATCGGCAGGAGGAAATCATAATTGGAATGGACCAAAAAGAGACGATTGGCTTTGCGAAAGTTGTCTAGCCTCCCTGCAGCCAGTTTTAAGGCTCTGCTGTCCTGATCGATCCCTACGACCGTTCCTGTCGGGGCCGATCTTTCCAGAAGCAACTGGGAATGTCCTCCAGCTCCCAAGGTGCAGTCCACATAGACTCCCCCTGGACGGGGCTCAAGAGCATCCACAGTCTCTTCCAGCAAAACTGGGCGGTGGTGATCCATCCTTGGATTCCCCCCCTTAGATACCTAGATCAACAATGTGTTCGGCGATTTCTTCGAAGGAGTCAGCGGCATCTTCTGAATAGCTTTCCCATTCAGCCTTGCTCCAAATCTCCACTCGTGTAGAAACACCTATTACCACAGCATCTTTATCAATCCCCGCATATTCCAGTAAGTTTTTAGGCAGGTTGATCCGCCCTTGTTTATCAACCTCGCACTCAGTGGCACCGGAAAACAAGGTGCGCACAAAAGCGCGGACATCCCGTTTGGTCATGGGCAGAGTTTTGATTTTTTCTTCCAGCTTTTGCCACTCATCTTGAGGATAAACGAAAAGACAGCGATCCAGACCTCTGGTGACCACAAACTTCTCACCCAGGCCGTCCCGGAACTTGGCCGGCATGATCATCCGGCCTTTAGCATCGACAGTGTGGTTGTACTCTCCCATGAACACGGCCCGTGGTCACCTCGGCTTCAGCTGTCCACCACTTTCCACCACTTTCAACCACTTTTCGCTACTTTTATTCTCCCCCGCCACCAAAAATCCTTCAAGTCTCCTATTTTTTGCAAAAAAAAAAAGAGACCGAGTGCATACTCGGCCCCCAATCCCTTTCTGGAAACGCTCTTGAACTAGAAAATTATTAGTTTACTCACCCAGGTAAGCCTGGCGCACCTTGGAATTTTTGAGTAGGTCTTCCCCACGGCCCTCTAAGACCACCCGCCCGGTCTCGAGGACATAAGCGTACTTGGCCAGCTTAAGAGCGGCATTGGCGTTCTGTTCAACTAGCAGAATCGTGGTACCTTCACTGTTGATGGCCTCCAGAACGGAAAAAACCTCCTTGACCAAAAGGGGAGCCAAACCAAGTGAAGGTTCATCCAGAGCCAATAAAGCAGGCCTGCTCATCAGCGCCCTACCGATGGCCAGCATCTGCTGCTCACCGCCGGATAGGGTTCCCCCTGATTGCCTTTCCCTTTCCTTTAGGCGCGGGAAGAGCTCATAAACCCAGTCCAGGTCTTTCTGGATCTCGGCCTTATCCTTACGGGCATAGGCTCCCATGGCCAGGTTTTCCCGGACTGACAGGTTGGGAAAGATCCGCCGGCCTTCAGGGGCCAAAGAAATCCCCTTTTGAGCCACGCGATAGGCCGGAAGATGGGTAATGTCCTGGCCCAAAAACCGGATAGTGCCTTCTTTAGGCTTGACCAGCCCGGCAATGGCGCGTAAGGTCGTACTCTTACCGGCACCGTTAGCTCCCACCAAAGTAACAATCTCGCCCTTAGGAACCGATAAAGAAACACCTTTTAAAGCGTGGATTCCTCCGTAGTAAACATGCAGATTATTTACTTCAAGCATAGTTCTCAGCCTCCCCTAAGTAGGCCTCGATCACTTTCGGGTTTTGCTGAATCTCAGCCGGAGTCCCATGGGCGATGGTGGTGCCGTAGTCCAAGACCCTGATCTCCTCACAGATCTTCATAACCAGGCTCATGTCGTGTTCAATGAGGAAGATGGTGAGGTCAAAATCATCGCGAATCTGCAGGATGAAATCAGCCAACTGGGCCGTTTCCTCTGGATTCATTCCGGCAGCCGGCTCATCTAAAAGGAGCAGCTTAGGTTGGGTCGCCAGGGCCCTGGCTATCTCCAGCCGACGCTGCTGGCCATAGGGGAGAGAGCCAGCCGGTTCATGAGCCAAGTGAGCCAGCTCCACCCTCTCCAAAAGCTCTAAGCCCTTCTCTCGCATGGCCCGTTCTTCCTTGGTGTAGCCTGGCAGAGCAAAAAGAGCCGACCAAAAACTGGATTTCAAGCGAACATGATAGGCCACCAACACGTTTTCCAAAACGGTCATACTGTCAAACAAGCGGATGTTTTGAAAGGTGCGGGCGATCCCGGCTTTAGTAACGGCATAGGGTTTCAGACCGGTGATATCTTTACCGTCAAAGAAGACCCTGCCCTGGGTGGGGCTGTACTGGCCGGTTATTATGTTAAATATGGTGGTTTTCCCCGCGCCGTTGGGACCGATCAGCCCGACCAACTGGCCGCAACTAATCTGAAGAGAAAAGTCCCTGACCGCTATCAATCCGCCAAAAGCCATTGTCACGTTTTGTACATCCAGTATTACTCGTTCAGGGGAGCCTGCCATTGTGCCACCTCTTTCCTCTTCAGCTTGCTATAGAGCCAATCCCAGGAGAACTCCCACTGTCCGAAGAGCCCTCTGCGGAAAAAGAGCATCAACATGATGAGCATGAAAGCGAAGATCACCATGCGCATGCCGGAGATGCCCGGCAAATGAATGGGACCAATGTTAATTGGGCTTTCCACTGCGCGCAAGAGCTCTTGGAGAATGGTAAAAAGCACAGCTGTAACCGTCGCTCCAGTGATACTGCCAAGGCCTCCTAAGACGATAATGATCAACAGGTTAAAAGTCATAAAGAAAGAAAACAGAGTCGGCGAAACCGTGGTAATCAAAGTAGCCAGAAGACCACCGGAGACCCCAGCAAAAAACGCACTGATCATGAAAGCCAAAAGTTTAGTCTTGAAGACATCGATGCCCATGGCTTCTGCAGCGACCTCATTCTCCCGCACCGCCTCCATGGCTCGGCCAAAACTAGAGTTGGTGATGTTCTTGATGACAATCACGGTGAAGACAGCCCAGCCCCAGGTCCACCAGAGATTGGAGTACTCCGGTATGGACTTTATGCCCAACGCACCATTGGTCAGAGGAATCAAGTTATTGGAGAGCACAAAGATGATCTCGCCGAGACCAAAAGTGGCGATGGCCAGGTAATCGCCTTTCAGTCGCAAGGTCGGGTACCCAATGATGAAACCACCTATGGCTGCCAGGATACCACCGATGATCACTGCCAACACAAATAGGTGCTGTGGAAATGAAAAGGTATTAAAGGGCCAAACCAGGGGCTCCAGGAACCAAACCATCTCTTTTTGAACAACCGGAAGCACTAAGAGCGCCGTGGTATAGCCACCTATAGCCATAAAGCCGTTGGGACCCAAAGATAACTGGCCCGTGGTGCCGTTGATAAGGTTATAGCTCACTGCCGCCACCACATAGATGGCTGCCGTGTTAGCCACACGGACCAGATAGGCGTTGAAATACCGATCAGCGAGAAAAACAAACAAAGCTACAAGCCCGATGCTGATTAGGTTCAATACTAATTTCATTCGTCCGCTCATGATCATACCTTCTCCTTCAGTGACTGTCCCAACAAGCCACTGGGCTTAACCAACAGGACCAAGATTAAAATCGCAAAGACAAAAGCATCTCGGTAACCGGAAAGCTGGGGCAGGAAGGCAATGGTCATAATCTCGGCGATACCGATGATGAAACCGCCAATGGTTGCCCCGACAATATTACCGATCCCGCCTACCACCGCAGCGGTAAATGCCTTCCAACCGGGATATACCCCCATGAGCGGCTGGATCTGCGGGTACTTGGAAGCCCACATCATGCCACCGGCAGCAGCCAAAGCCGAACCTAAAGCGAAGGCATACATGATAATCCTATCCACGTTAACTCCCATTAACCTGGTTGCCTCCACATCTTTAGAGACCGCCCGCATGGCCATGCCCACTTTGGTACGGTAAACTATAAACAAAAGCAGTACCAAAAGGACGCTACTTAACAGGGGCACCCAGATACTGACACCGCTCATGCGGATACCGCCTAGATCAATGACCTGAGACATGAGCTTAGGGGTGGGGAAGCCTTTGGGCCTGGCACCCACCGTCACAATGGCCAGGTTTTCGATGAAGAAAGAAACACCGATGGCAGTTATGAGCAACGAGATCCGGGGCTCGTTCCGTAGAGGCCGGTAAGCAACTCTTTCCACCAGCACGCCAACCATCGCGGTAAGACCCAACGTAAGGAGTGCTGCCGCCCACCAGGGGAGCGCAAAAACTGCCACCAAATAGAAGGCAAAGTAAGTGGCCACCATGAAGATGTCGCCGTGGGCAAAGTTAATTAGCTGCAGGATTCCATAAACCATTGTGTAGCCGATGGCTATCAGAGAGTATAGTCCTCCCAGGGTCAATCCGTTCAGTAGCTGTTGAATAAAGACCTCAAATGTCATTTTTGGCCACCACCTAAAAATTTAAAGCATGGGATACCCCGGCGAGCGGGGTATCCCTAAACCAATATTTACCATACATAAAAACCGACGTTACGGATTGATTGTTGCTCGGTAAGCAGGTTTGCCGTCCCTAACTTCTTTGATAACGGCATTACGCACTGCATCACCGTTTTCGATGGTGATAACACCGGTCAAGGTTTGGACATTTTCAGAGGCCTCTAAGGCATCCCGAATGGCTTTCGGATCATCGGAACCGGCCCGCTCGATAGCATCCAAAAGCAGCATAAGGCTATCGATACTCAAGGCACCGAAGGCATTGGGATCCTTGCCATACTTCTCCCGGAAAAACTCGGTGAATTCTTTTGCCAAACCTTCAGTAGCGGCATCCGGATGCCAGAAACCGGTATACATGAAACCTTCGACGCTTTCCTTGCCGATCTGCAGAAACTCTGGAACGTCAGCACCGTCACTGCCGATCATTGGCACATCGAGGCCAAGGCTTTTAGCCTGAATAGCCAGAAGAGCATCTTCAGTATAGTAGTTGGGAGTGTAAATGACATCGGGGTTAGCAGACTTGATGGCGGTCAGCTGAGCGGAAAAATCCTGGTCGCCCGCTTTGATGTACTGCTTGCTGACCACCTGGCCGCCCATTTGGACAAAGGCCTTCTCAAAGTATTTGCCTAAAGCGACACAGTAGTCGTTGGTGATATCGGAGATGATAGCCGCCCGCCTTTTGCCCAGGTCTTCATAGGCGAACTTAGCGGCGACTTCAGCTTGGAAGGAGTCAACGAAACAAGCTCTGAAGACGTATTTTTTACCCTGAGTGGTCAAAGGGTTTGTTGTGGAGGGACCAATCATCGGAACGCCATACTTCTCGGCAATCGGCCCGGCGGCGAGCATATTACCGCTGGTCATGGTACCGATGATGGCAGAGACGTTTTCTTTCTCAATCAACCGGCTGGTGGCGTTAGCGGCCTCGACTTTGTCGGATTTGTTATCGACCAAAACGAACTCTACCGGGCGCCCCAACACCTCTAGCTTTTGGAACTCAGCAAAGGCCTGTAGACCTTCCCAGCCCATCTGCCCGTAACCAGCGAGCATTCCGGTCATTTCCAAGTTGACACCAATTTTGATCGGTTCGACAGCCCCCACCGTCATAGATAACAATAGTACTAAAGTCAACACGAACAATAATACTCTTCTCACTACTCAAACCTCCTTAAAAAATGGTCTATCGAAACTGGAACTCCGGGGTAACTCCCTGCTACCTACTCTCCCCGAGTCTCACCCCCCTCAGACCTGGCCGCTTACAGAATTCAGAAAAAACAAGATATTTAGGGTGATATTTTCTCCCTCGGATATGAATTCCTGCTTAATTGGGAAAATTTTTTGTGAAATATAACATTTTTAGTTCGCTTTACTCCGCCAGGCTGGGAAGAAGTTGAAGGGTTTTTTCCACCACCAAGCCTATGCCTACCACGGAAATCAGGGTGCCGAGGCCAACAGTACCGCCCAACAAGCAGCCTATCACGGTTGCGGAAAAATCCATGAAAATCCGGACCCTACCCACGTGCCGGCGTCCATTTTCAGTTAGAGCCAGCATGAGCTGTTCGATGGGACCCTCTCCCAGAGAGCCAGAGACATAGGTACCGACTCCGGCGCCAAGAATGATGATTCCGGCTGCAAGCAAGATGAGTTGGCCAATAAGAGTGGTGGGGGTAGGCCAAAAGTAGCTGAAAGTATCGATGAAGAAACCAACCAGAAACATATTGAGCAGTGTACCTAGACCTGGCCGGCGCCGAAAGAAGAGGTAGACACCGGCCATTATGATCACCGCCTGAATCTGCGACGCTCTCCCAGGAGTCAGATTAAAGGTATGACTGGTTCCCAAGGTGAGCACAGTCCAAGGGTCAACCCCTAACCCGGCGGTGATCACGGCCGTTATGCCCAGACCCATGAGCGTGTTTCCAATCAGTACTCGGAATAACTTGCGCAAAAATGTTAGTGCGTTTTGACTCATGACTGCAGATTATTCTTCTATTTCTTGTTAAGTTCCTGCTGGGCAACTACGAGATCTTGAATTGAGGTATCCCCTAAAACCTCGACCACTTTCTGTTGAGCTCTGGCCCAAACGTTGCGCAAGGGGCATCCTGTCTGATTTGGACAACTCTTACCCTGTTGAACCAGGCAACGGCTGACAGTAATCGGGCCCTCTACGGCTTCGATGACCGAGACCAGAGAGATTGTACCCGGGTCAACTGCCAGTCTAATTCCGCCTCTTGGTCCCCGGATAGCCTCAATCCAGCCCTGTTTGCTCAGGATCGCCACCAACTGAGGAATGAGGTTGGCAGGCACGCCCTGCCTTTCCCCAACCTCCCGACTGGGGATGAATTCTTTATCTTTTGATTGGGCCAGTTCCAAAAGAATAGAAATGGCATACTCCGCCTTTTTAGTGATATCCAAAACGATCCCCCTCTTATCCGTGGATCAACCTTGGGAGACAGCGGGTGCAAACCCAGAGAGCCTCCCCTTTGAGGCGAACCGGTAAGAGTGGTGCCTCCTGATCGCTGTTTCCACAGCTGAAGCAGTAAATTTGAGAGGCATCCACCGGTTTGGCCGAAGCCTTGTGCTCTGCCACCGCCTTCTCATCGAAAGGCGCAGCTTCCCGCTCCTCGATGGTAAGAGCACCGGTCGGACAGACCCCAATACAGTAACCTGCACCGTCACAGAGCTCTTCCCTGATAACTTTAGCTTTCCCGTTGACGATGGTAATAGCACCTTCGGCGCAGGGAGCTACACACTTTCCACAGCCTGTACATAGTTCTTCATCTATTTTTACGATTTTCCTTTTCATAGATTACAGCCTCCTCGAAATATTAACTTAAATGGTTAGCTATAATATATCACGTTTCGGAACATGTGTCCACTGGAAGCTTTGCATACATCTTCCAAGGGTGGTATACTGAACTATATGAAAGAATCTACATACAAGGAGGTAGAAAATGATGAAAAAGGCTTTGTTCTTCTGCGCGGTACTCGCCCTGGTAGTTGGCACCGTAAGTGTCGCAGCATTGGCAGCCGAGGGTTGTGCATCCTGCCACACCGGTAAGTACAGCCTGGCCAATGAAGTCAAAAATATATCCGGACATCCTCCGGTTCCTGCCGATGCTGATTTCGACACTTGCATGAAGTGCCATAAAGCCGGCAAGTTGGCCTTTGGTCCTATTCTGCACAAGGTTCACTATGCCGGTGGCGAGGAGAACCACTTTGTAAGCCATTATGAAGGCAAGTGCCAGCACTGTCACGTAGTTGATCCGGCTACCGGTAGCATTAGTGTTGCCAAATAAGGCTTTTTGCCAAGTTGAAGAAGGCTTGGGTTGTGATTCCCAAGCCTTCTTCATTTATCTTTGTTCTTTACACCTATGAATCATCGCTGCCAGTCTCTGGGCCATCCGGGTGAAGTCTTCGGTAGTTGCGGTCACTTCCTCGGTAACCGCGCCTTGTTCCTCGATAAGTTTGCTGTACTCCTGAGAAAGCCTTCAGGATAACCCATTTTTACCACTTGTTTAAAATCGAAAGACGGCTGCCCACTCAAGGTGAACAGCCACTTCCTAATATGTACCTGTCAGTTTGCTATTTTTTCAGTGCTTGTCGAAAGCCAGCCTTGACATTGGCGGCAGCCTGCTCAATTAAGCTCTGCTCAGCAGCGGCAATCATCCGGCGAACCATGTGCCCGCCTACGGCACCGCATTCTCTGGAGGAGATGTTCCCCCAGTAACCAGTCTGATACTCTTTGTTGATGCCCAATTCATTGGCCACTTCGTACTTGAACTGCTCTAGGGCTTTGTATGCTCCCTGCACCAATGGTTTGTTGAAAGTATCAGAACCTTGAGCCATCCTAATTCCTCCTTTCACTATCTAGGCTGGCTAGCGCAGCGATGTTTAACACGTAATAATTACCGGAAGCAGAGTCAGAATAACCCTGCCTTGGGTGGAGTACTCTTTGAGGCTTGGTTGCGTAGTCTGTAAGTGCAGAGAGGTTGTTCAAAGGAGAAACTGTTGATGAGCAAGAACGCGCTTTATTCGTTGCCGTCTTTGCCTTGGCCCTTTTCTATTTCTTATTTCCCAAATAAGACCAAAGGACCTGGCCATTAACCAAGTCCTTTCACGGAATCAAGTAACTAAGTCGATAAGCCGAGTTTTGTCGAGGGTAATCATCTATCTGGGGTGCCAGTTGCCTGACACCTCTAGCGACCAACCCGGGAGAAAAGCGGGCCACTTTATCTCTCCCCTATTTGGTCTTGCTCCGGGTGGGGTTTACCTAGCCGACCGGTCGCCCGGTTCGCTGGTGCGCTCTTACCGCACCTTTTCACCCTTACCGTCGACGCTGCGACGGCGGTTTGTTTTCTGTGGCACTTTCCTTGAGGTCGCCCTCACTGGGTGTTACCCAGCACCCTGCCCTGTGGAGCTCGGACTTTCCTCACGGCCAAAGCCGTGCGATTACCTGACTTAGTTACTTATTCATTTCCAAAGCGCTTACTATTATAACACTATATCAAAAACAGAACAAGCCAGAGTAGCTGGCTTGTCAGGAAAAACCGACCTTTTACACTAAATTAGCTTCGGGTAGCGTTGAGAAGATCCTTGTATGTCTCAATATCCATCCCAACATCAGAACGCTTCCCATGAATATCGGAACCGTTCTTGCGGGCGCAATCAATGCAACGTTTGGTATCCGGGAGCGCTTCCAGTCTCTCGGGCTTGATAACTTTGCCACATATCTCGCAGACCTTCTTCATTTGGCACGCCCCCTTTCGATCCCTAAAATACGCTGAAGACGGGCTTGGCCGGCAGATAGGTAACCACCGGGACACCCTCAGCCTGAATCCTGTCCTGGTTAATTAAAAACTCAGCTAGGGCAGGAACAATGGGAAATTCCATCACATCATGGCCAGGATCCACTACCAAGAGACCAAGAAATTCAGCCTCCTGAGCCTGGTGATACTTAACGTCCGCTGTGATATAGACATCAGCCCCGGCCTTAGCGGCACTAGAAATGAACTCGGCACCGCTACCGCATAAAACGGCCACAGTCTGAATCTTCTCCGGGAAACTGCCGGCCACCCGGAGGAAACCACAATCCAAGGCCTTCTTCACCATGACCAAAAACTTTTCTACTCCAACGGCCACCTCCAGCTTCCCGATTCGCCCCAGGCCTAAGCGACTGCCCTTATTCGCCAGTGGAAAAAGATCGTAGGCCACTTCCTCATAGGGATGCGCCTCGAGCATGCTGTTCAAAACTTTAGGGATGAGCGGCTCTGGGACAATGCTCTCCACTTTGACTTCTGAAACCCTTTCCAGCCGGTTCACGCTGCCGATGTAGGGATTTGCGCCTTCCCGGGGCTGAAAGGTGCCGGTCCCTGAGTAACTGAAAGTACAGTGGCTGTAGTTGCCCATGAAACCTGCACCGGCTTCGCAAATGGCATCTCTAACCTGGTCCTGGTGCTCTTGGGGCACCATAACAGCCAACTTGTAGAGTTTCTCGGCGTAGGTTTCCACCAACACCTTATGATTAGATAAGCCTAAACGTTCCGCCAAGAGATGACTGACGCCCCCTTCGGCCACATCCAAATTGGTGTGGACCGCGATCAGGTTGATCCTGTTCCGGGCGGCGTCCAAAATCAAGCGGCCCACTCGGTTTTCCCCGGTGACCGATTTGAGCGGCTTGAAAATCAGGGGGTGATGAGTGACAACCAAATCGGCTCCTTCTTCGATGGCGGCTTCCAAAGTGGCCTCCCCCATATCCAAGGCCACTAGGATCTTGGTGACGGTAGCATCTCTCTCTCCTACCAAAAGCCCCACGTTATCCCAATCCGCGGCCGCCTGAGGCGGGGCCCAGTTATTTAGGATCTTTAAGACATCTTTAACCCGCATAATTTTTCTTTCAGCTCCCATAAAGTCTCTAGTTTACTCCGTAGCTCTCGGCGGCGGATTCTTGTGCTCTCCACTTCCGGTATGTTCTGTAAGATGCGGTTCAAATTATTTTTCTTGTCTTCTAAAAAGCCTGAGGCCTTTTCAGGATCCTCCCCTAGTAGCGGCACCAGCTCCAACATCGTCTGCAGAGGCAAATAACGGTGATAATCAAACTCACGGGCAAATAGCCTCTGCATCCCCGCATGCAAAGAGCTTAAGCTAGGGTATGGTCTAACGAGGGCCGACTCCAAGTCTCCGGGATGCGCCTGAATAATCTCATACCAGCGAAACTCATGAACCAAAAGCTCTCTCTGAATGGAGTAATTATTCAACAAAAGGTACTGCCTGAGCTTGTAGGCATAATCCATAGGACCCAAAACCAACCTTGAGAGCCCTTGAACAACCCTCTTCCCTTTACGGAGGATCTCCGCGGTGGTGGCGCTCCCCAGACCGGCGATGATGGCCACCTCTACCTCACCTGGCTCAACACAATCCAAGCCGTAGCCCTTGCGAATCTCGACCACCAATTCCAAGCCGGCATTGACGATCTTTTGCACCGCTTGGTGGTAGGGACGGAGATTGTACTCCACTCCGATAATTTTCCGGTTAGGATTGATCCGAGCCAACTGGATGGGAACGGTAGCATGGTCAGTGCCAACATCCACCACTCCGGAATCAGGTGGAACCAAGTCTACTATTGTCCTTAGTCGTTCCGATAATGGCACCAACCAATCACCCTGAAAAAAACAAACTTTTTCAAAAGTTTCCCATTATTTGTATGTTCTACAGAAAGCAAGGACTTCCTTTCAGAAAAAGAAAAACCACCACTTAAGTGGTGGAGTACTGACAAAAATATGGTGGGCCCACCTGGATTCGAACCAGGGACCAACCGGTTATGAGCCGGTGGCTCTACCGCTGAGCTATAGGCCCATCCCAAACTCTATCGCACAAATTATTATACGTCATAACAGCCAAAAGGTCAACCTCTAGTCGAGGAAGTCCTTGAGTTTCCGGCTGCGGCTGGGATGACGCAGCTTACGCAGGGCTTTGGCCTCTATCTGGCGGATACGTTCTCTGGTAACACCAAAGACTTTACCGACTTCCTCCAGGGTACGGGCTCTACCGTCATCTAAGCCAAAGCGCAGACGGAGTACCTTTTTCTCCCTGGGAGTGAGGGTATCTAAAACCTCCTCCAGCTGCTCTTTAAGCATGGAATAGGAGGCAGCCTCCGCTGGAGCCGGAGAATCCTCGTCTTCGATGAAATCACCCAGATGACTGTCTTCCTCTTCCCCAATGGGGGTCTCCAAAGACACCGGCTCCTGGCTGATCTTCAAAATCTCCCTGACTCGTTCTTCGGTCAGACCCATCTCTTTAGCAATCTCCTCCGGGGTCGGGTCCCGTCCCAACTCCTGGAGGAGCTTACGGTTGACCCTAATCAACTTGTTGATAGTCTCGACCATGTGGACCGGAATCCTGATGGTTCTGGCCTGATCAGCGATGGCCCTGGTGATGGCCTGCCGAATCCACCAGGTGGCATAGGTGCTGAACTTGTAGCCCTTGCTGTAGTCAAATTTCTCCACCGCTTTGATTAGGCCCAAGTTTCCCTCTTGAATCAGATCCAAAAAGAGCATGCCCCGACCAACATAGCGCTTGGCTATACTTACTACCAAGCGCAGGTTGGCTTCGGCCAAGCGCCGCCGGGCGCTCTCGTCTCCTTCCTGGATCCGTTTTGCCAGCTCCACTTCTTCCTCTGCGGTGAGCAACGGTACCCGGCCAATCTCTTTGAGGTACATCCGCACCGGATCATCCAAGCTGATTCCCTCAGGCACAGTGAGATCCAAATCAGCCTCTTCGCCGATATCTTCATCAGCATCATGAGTTTCTTTGTCGATCTCTACATCGGCGTCTAAGTCGGCTATGATATCAATGCCGCTCTCAGCGATGTGCCCATAGATGTTGTCAATTTCTTCCGGAGAGAGATCGATGCTCTGGAGTTTATCCATGATATCTTTGTAGCTGAGGCTCCCAGTGCGTTTCCCTTCGGCAAGCAGTTCTTGTACTTCAGGGATATCCATAACTGTTTTGGTCTTGGCCATTACCGTTCCCCCCTTTCGCTGGCAGATTGCACATCTTTATATAAGTGAATATATTTTACGAGCAACCGGTTAATATCTGTGACTTGTCCAATATTACGTATGTTAACCAATTTCTGAATCAAATCCTTCAGTTCCTCCTGGAAATAGTGTGTCCTTAGTTTAGCCATACAGTCGTGCACATTCTCTATCGACCACTGTAATTCCTCGGAAAAATTGAGCTGGCTAAATATTTTTTTTACTTCTGGATCCTCGAACCTATCCAGCATCTGGGCAGGGGTTATCTCCTGGCCGCTGGTGGCAACCTCCAAAACTGTTCTGGCTATTTCCAGGACCTGACGGTCGGTGAAATACTTCAAACCTTCCCGCGGAAACTCTCGAGCAAACTCTCTGTTTTGAAGCAATAATTTTAAGGCCGCCATCTCAACGGGTGACCGAGGTGTCGGCCGTACTCGAGGCGCGCTATTGTGGCCTTGTCCAGTTATATTATTACGAATACCCGGTAAAATATTCCTTTTTTTCTCTTTCCGCAGACGCTTTTCATACTGCTGCAGCTCCCGCACGAGGGCTCCGGTACTGATTCCAATTTTTCTGGCCACCAACTCCAAGTACGCTTCTCTGGCCACAGCACTGTTTATGCCGGTTAAAATTGGTAGCACTGCCCGGGCGGCTTTAACCCGCTCATTGACCTCTCTGAGATCGAACCCGGCCAAACTGCGGTCAATCTTGTAATCCAGCAGGGGAACAGCATTCTGGACCGCCTGCTGAAAGACGTGTTTCCCTTCCCGGCGGATCAATGAATCAGGGTCTTCCCCCTCCGGTAGTACAACCACTTTGACCTCTAAGCCATACTTATTCAAAATCTCCAGACCTCGCCAGGTGGCAGTCTCCCCGGCGGTGTCCCCGTCGTAAGCGATGAGGGCCTTTGATGTAAATCTACTCAAAAGCCGTACTTGTCCCTCTGTTAATGAAGTCCCTAGTGAAGCCAGTGCCGAGGTGAAGCCATGGCTGTGTAAGGCAATCACATCCATGTACCCCTCGACAATCAGCGCAGGCTCTCCGCGGCGCAGTGCCTTTTTAGCTTGGTCTAACCCGTAAAGGTGGGCGCCTTTGGTGAAAATCTCGGTCTCCGGGGAGTTCAGATACTTGGGAGCCGTGTCGTCTTTCTCCAAAACGCGCCCACCAAAAGCAATAACCTTGCCACGCTGGTCTTTAATGGGAAAGATCAGGCGGTCCCTGAAACGGTCATAATAGCCACTCCCACCCCTTTTGGGCAGTATCAAACCGGCCCCGAGGATCTCCTGATGGGTGTACCCCCGCTTTAACAACACATTAAGGAGGTCATCCCAGTCCGGATTTGCGTAACCTAAAGAGAAAGCCTCAACGGCTTCCTTGTTAATTCCTCGGAGTTTCAGGTACTCCCGGGCTTTCTGGGCTTCAGGCGCAGTTTTCAGCAGGTGAGCAAAGTATTTGGCGGCGAGGCTAGTGATCGCCAAAAGCCGCCGTTCTCTTTCAGCCTTCCTCCGGTCCAAAGGGCTGTATTCCTGCTCCTCTATGGGAATACCGGCTTTTTCCGCCAATAGCCCTACGGCTTCCGGAAAGCTGAGGTTCTCAATGTCCATAATGAAGGAAAAAACATTGCCCCCGGCCCCACAGCCAAAACAGTGATAGAGCTGAGTTTCAGGACTGACAGTAAAAGAAGGAGTCCTCTCATTGTGGAACGGGCATAACCCGACCAGGTTTCGACCTCTTCTCTTCAACCGGACGTATTCACCTATTATCTTTACGATGTCAGAACCGTCTCTGACCCGCTCGATGAACTCCTGGGAGAAACGCACTAAGATACCTCCTGCCGAACAGTACTACTGAATTCGACAAGAGGCAGTAAACTCCTTTAGTATTGCCGCCAGTTGTGGGGGACGAAATGCTCCAGGAACTTGTGAATGGCGTAGCGATCAGTCATACCGGCGATATAGTCGGCCGCCAGGCGGGGAACCACAGCATCTGTCACCTCTCCCTTATACCCAGATTCCCGAACCAAGTCCTCTACATGGGTAAGGTAATAGTGATACAGCTGCTGCAGGAGCTCTTTGGCTTTAGCCTCTTCCTTTTTGGCCACAGAGCCGATGTAGACAGTGGTAAAGAGGAATTCCCTTAAGTTTGTCATCGCTTCCGCCACCTTTGGGCTCTGGCGGATCTCTCTCTGGCCCAGGCTCTCCTGGACTATGTCCTTGACCAGGGTATCGATTCTCTGCCCTGAGCCGGTACCCAAGATCTCAACCGCCTCTTTTGGCAAATCCTGCTCAGAAAGCAATCCGGCCCTGATGGCGTCATCGATATCGTGGTTTATGTAGGCAATCCGGTCGGCAATGCGGACAATTTGTCCTTCGAGAGTCTCAGGGAGCTCCGGGCCGGTATGTTTAAGAATTCCGTCTCTGACCTCGTAGGTCAGGTTTAGCCCCGGATAAGCAGAGCTCTTACGCTCCAGCACCTCCACCACCCGCAGACTCTGCTGGTTGTGGGCGAACTCAAAAGGAGTAACCGCATTCAACGCCTCTTCTCCAGCATGTCCAAAAGGAGTATGCCCCAAATCATGGCCAAGGGCGATGGCCTCAGTCAAGTCCTCGTTTAACCTAAGGCCCCGGGCAATAGTCCGGGAGATCTGGGCTACCTCCAGGGTGTGGGTGAGTCGAGTGCGGTAGTGGTCCCCTTCCGGTGCGATGAAGACCTGGGTCTTGTGTTTCAGACGCCTGAAGGCCTTGGAGTGAATGATCCGATCTCGGTCCCGCTGAAAGCAAGTCCGGTATTTACAGGGCGGCTCCTCGAACTTCCGACCTATGCTGGCCCCACTTTTAGCGGCAAAAGGCGCCAGATGCGCCTCTTCCCATTCCTCCTGCTGTATTCTCTGCCAACCGTTGTCCATATCGACACCCTCTTAGATCTTGCCGGTTAACATAAGAACACCTAGAACAATGAAGGCCACAGCAGCCACATTCTGGATGATATTAGGTGGGATGAGTTTGCTGATCGCAACCCCTGCCACTACGCCTATCAACGAAGAAACCACCAGTGCACTGGCTGAGCCGGCAAAGACGGCCAGCGGCGATTTTTCTTGGGCCACCAGGAGCATGGTAGCCAATTGTGTCTTATCTCCCAACTCTGCCAGAAAGACTAGTCCGAAGGTGCTAAGAAAGGTTTGCCAGAACAAGTTGACCCCACCTTTTGCAAAGCTCTAAACCGGGGGCAGTTCCTGCCCCCGGTCCTAAGTTAGTTTTACTGGTTGTTCCTCAAACAGGCCTGAGCGGCTGCCAGTCTCGCCACCGGAACCCTGTAAGGTGAACAGGATACGTAGTCGAGCCCTACTTGATCGAAGAACTCGATGCTATCCGGATCACCGCCGTGCTCACCGCAGACGCCCAACTTGAGATTAGGATTGGCCTTCCTACCCCGCTCGACACCGATCTTGACCAGTTCACCTACGCCCACCTGGTCGATGGACCGGAAGGGATCAGAGGACAAGATTCCCTTCTCTAGGTAAACCGGGAGGAAAGAACCGGAGTCATCTCGGGAATAACCAAGAGTCATCTGGGTCAAGTCGTTGGTTCCAAAGGAGAAGAACTCAGCTGTCTCCGCAATCTCATCGGCGATCAGCGTTGCCCTGGGGACCTCGATCATCGTACCTACTTTGAATTTGAGCTCGACACCGTATTTGGCTTCCACCTCTTTGGCCACTCTGAAAACCATATCCCGGAGAATCTCGAACTCAGCCCGAGTACCGATCAAGGGAATCATGATCTCCGGTTCGACGTAAATCTCCTCTTCCTGCAGTTCGGCAGCGGCAGCCAAAATAGCCCGCACCTGCATTTCATAGATCTCTTCAAAGGTTATGCCTAAACGACAGCCTCTATGCCCTAGCATAGGGTTAAACTCTACCAGAGAGTCAACCTTCCGACTGACCTCGGCCGGTGTCTTGCCCATACTCTCCGCCAGCTCGGCAATCTGTTCCGGCTCATGAGGCAGGAACTCATGCAGGGGCGGATCCAGCAGCCTGATGGTAACCGGCAGATCTCCCATCACCCGGAAGATGTCTTTGAAGTCACCCCGCTGCATGGGCTCAAGTTTCTTAAGGGCCCTGCTCCGATCTTCAGAGTTGTCAGAGAGAATCATCTCCCGAACGGCTTTAATTCGGTCTTCGGCGAAAAACATGTGCTCCGTACGACAGAGCCCAACACCCTCAGCACCGAATTTGAGCGCCATGGCGGCATCCGACGGGGTATCGGCATTGGCCCTGACGCCCAGCCTCCGATAGCGGTCAGCCCACTCCATCAGCCGACCGAAGTAACCGCTGAGTTCTGGCTGGATCAGCGGGACCTGACCAATGATTACCTCACCGGTGCTGCCGTTCAAGGTCAACCAGGTGCCTTCTCGAACCACTTTATCACCTACGTAAAAACACTTATTAGCCAGATCCACCTTGATGGCAGAGCACCCAGCAACACAGCACTTGCCCATACCTCTGGCCACTACAGCAGCGTGGGAGGTCATGCCGCCGCGGGAAGTGAGAATACCTTCGGCCACGTGCATGCCGCCGATATCCTCTGGAGAGGTCTCGGTTCGAACCAAGATGACTTTCTCCCCGTTAGCCGCCCATTTTTCCGCGTCTTCGGCGGTGAAGACCACTTTACCTACAGCGGCACCGGGGGATGCCGGAAGACCTTTGGCCACCGGTTTAAACTTGGCCTTCGGATCCAGCATGGGATGGAGCAGTTGGTCCAGCTGATCCGGAGAGACCCGCATAACGGCCTCTTCCTCAGAAATCAGACCCTCTTCGACCATTTCCACAGCTATGCGAACCGCGGCCTGGGCGGTACGTTTCCCGTTCCTGGTCTGTAGCAGAAACAGCTCACCCTCTTGGATGGTGAACTCCAAGTCCTGCATATCCCGATAGTGGCGCTCGAGCTTCTGATAGATATCAACCAACTGCTTATAAACGGCAGGGTTGGTCTCCTCCAAGGTCTTGATAGGCTGAGGTGTCCGGATGCCGGCTACAACGTCTTCCCCTTGAGCGTTCATCAGGTACTCACCAAAGAAACGCTTTTCACCGGTAGCAGGATCTCTAGTAAAGGCCACTCCGGTACCGGAGTTCTCACCTAAGTTACCGAAGACCATGGTCTGCACGTTGACGGCGGTGCCCCAGTCTCCGGGAATGTTGTTAAGGGCCCGGTACTTAATGGCCCTGGGGTTGTTCCAGGAGTTAAAGACAGCGTTGATAGCCCCGACCAGCTGCTCCCAGGGATCATCTGGGAAGGGCCGATCAAGCTTGGACCTGACCAACTTCTTGTACTCGGAAACCAATTCTTTCAGGTCCTGGGCAGTCAGCTCGGTATCCAGCTCTGCTCCTCTGGCCTCTTTCTTGGCCTCCAAGAGCTTCTCAAACTCTTCATGCTCGAGACCCAGCACCACATCGGAGTACATTTGAATGAAACGGCGGTAGCTATCGTAAGCGAACCGCTCGTTTCCGGTCTTTTTAATGAGGCCCTGAACGGTCTCGTCATTGAGACCCAGGTTCAAGACGGTATCCATCATCCCCGGCATAGACACTCTGGCCCCGGAACGAACCGAAACCAGCAGGGGATTGTCACTCCCGCCAAACTGCTTGCCCATAGTCTCTTCGAGTTTTGCTAGATTGGCCCGGATCTCTTCTTCTAGCCCCTCTGGCCACTGGTGATTCTGAGTGTAGTAGATGCAAGCTTCCGTGGTGATGGTAAAACCTGGCGGAACCGGAATCCCTAGATTAGCCATCTCTGCCAGGTTTGCGCCTTTGCCCCCTAGAAGATCGCGCATTTTGGCATTGCCTTCAGTCTGGCCGCGTCCAAAAAAATAAACCATCTTCCCCGACATTTGCATCAAACCTCCCTGCTGAATAGTAATATTTGGTACAACGTCAAAAAAAATTATTCTTGAACAGAGAATGGTATCCCTCCTAAGGCCATCCAAAAAAAGAAACGCCCCAAATTGAGGCGTTTCAGAAGGAAGTGAGGTTTGGTTCACTCCTGTTTTTGGGTAGTATTAATGGCAGAATTAACCCGCTCGATTTCGATGGTACAGTTGGTGGCCAAGGCAGCCAAGGCTCCCAAAAGGGCCAAATAAGGTGCAAGAACCACCCCCACGACTCCGGCGGTGACCGGCAAGTCCAAGACGATGTTGTCTTTGGTCTTGACCCTGATCTTAGTCACGTTCCCCTGGCGAATGATCTCCTTCACTTTGTCAATAAGCTCATAGCCCTTGGCCTGTATCTTTTCCCGTTCCGTTTTCCCTTTTTGTTCCAAGTGAACCAAAGCAGAAACCAGATCCCCACCGGCAGCATCCAAAGCCTCTTTGGCCTCGGTGTAGCTGATGCCAAGCCGCTCCCGAATGATATCGATTTTCTCCAATTCGGTAAAATCCCTGGACACAGCGCTCATCTCCTTATTGATTTCAAGAACTCGCTGGATTTGGCCTCGACCTCCAGATGATAGCGATAAAAGCCCTCCAACAAGTCCTCAATAGTCTGTTGGTAAGGTTCCAGTTTAATGATTCCCAGTTTGGGCCAGCCTAAACTGGATAATTTGACCAGAGAAGCGAAAACAGCCGGAGCCACAGCCAGGGCTCCCTGATCCCGTCCGCTGCAGGCCGCACAGAGGGGACCGCCCTCCTTGAAGCTGAAGGTCGAAAGTTCCTGCCCTCGTCCACAGTTTGTACAAGAGGCAAAATCCACCTGATACCCCAGGGCCGCCAGGAGTTTCAGGCGGAAAAAGGTAAGCGCATTGCCCAGGGAAACTCGAGACGCCGGGGTTTCCTGCAGGTAATCAAAGAGACCTTTGACCAACACGAAGACATTCTCTGCCGGTTCGCCCACTGGAAGAAGCTTATCCACCAGTTCACAACAGTAGGTACAAAGGGCGAAGTAATCCAACTCTTCTCGGAGACGGCGGTAAGCCGAAAGTACTTCTCCCTGGTTCAGTCTTTCCAAGGTACGTCCTGGAAAAAGCAGGTATCGCCCGTAGACAAAGGGCTGGGTAACAGCCAGGTGTTTACTGCGGGGCCTCCGGGCCCCTTTGGCCACCACATCCAATTTGCCCCGTTCCTTTGACAGTAGATGTACTATGGAATCGGCTTCTCCTAAAGGAAACCGGCGCAGGACCAAACCAACTGTAGTGTATGTGCTCATGGTCTATCTCCGAAAGAGGGCAAGGATTAACGATAAGAGCAAGCTAAGGATAATGGAGGTGGCGAGCGGAAAATAGAAGGTGAAGTTCCCGCGCTTGATGACTATGTCCCCAGGGAGTTTGCCCAAACTGGGGAAGGCTCCCAATAGCCTTAACAAGAGACCTAAAGCGACGATTATTAAGCCGGTGGTAATCAGAATTCTGGAAAAGGCAGATGTATCCAAGAGACTCCCTACCTTTCTCCGCTGAAACGCTCGTACTCGCTGAAAATGCATCCGCAGTAGGGCTGGCGGTAAAGCTGCAGCTGTTTGGCCCGGCCCACTGCAGATTTGTACCCTTCCCGAAAGTCTCGGTAGATGAAGGGAATTCCTTCCTTCTCCCCTATTTTCTCCCCAAGCTCAGCGATTAAGGCATGATCCTGGAAGGGGCTGACCAGTAAAGTGCTGCTGAAACCGGCGTACCCTTGCTCTTTGGCCCTCTTGGCCGTCTTGGCCAAACGCAGGCTGTAGCAGGTCCGGCAGCGTTCTTTCCCCTGACCGCTGACGGCCTTGAGAAAGTCTTGAAAAGGGTACTCGCTACTGACCTCCACCGGAAAATTCTGCATTTCTGCATACTGGAGGAGAGTGTCCCTGCGGCGAAGGTATTCCCGGTAGGGGTGAATGTTGGGATTGAAGAAAAAGCCGTAAACTTCAAAACCTTCCTCCCGCAGGGCCTTCAAGGGATAGATGGTGCACGGTCCACAGCAGTTGTGGAGCAATATTTTCTCCTTCTCACTCATCTCTGGCGGTACCTCCGGTCAAAACAAACTGCTCTGTTTCTCCTCGCCGGGCTGGTCCAGCCCTAGGTACTGGTAGGCTTTACCGGTAGCCACCCTGCCTCTGGGGGTCCTTTGCAAGTAACCCAGCTGCAGTAGGTAAGGCTCGTAGACATCTTCAATAGTCGCAGCCTCCTCCTGGATGGAGGCGGCCAGCGTCTCAAGGCCCACAGGGCCACCGCTGAACTTGTGGACTATGGTTTTCAAAAGGTTCCGGTCGTTTTCATCCAGCCCCAGTGAATCCACATTCATCATCCGGAGAGCCCTATCGGCGATCTCTCGGGTGATGACGCCTTCTCCCCGAACTTGGGCGTAGTCTCTTACCCGCCGGAGAAGCCGGTTAGCTATCCGGGGAACCCCCCTAGACCGGCGGGCCAGCTCCATCGCCCCGTCAGGGTCGATGGGTATACCCAGAATCTGGGCTGACCTAGTCACAATTTGACAAAGCTCATCTACAGTATACATTTCCAGCCGGCTGATGATACCAAAGCGGTCTCTCAGCGGAGAGGACAGGTTGCCCGCCCGAGTGGTGGCGCCGACCAGGGTGAACGGATTCAAATCCAATCGGACAGACCGAGCGGCGGGCCCCTTGCCGATGATGATATCCAGGGCAAAATCCTCCATCGCCGGATACAAGATCTCTTCAATGGATCGGTTCAGGCGATGAATCTCATCAATGAACAAGACATCTCTAGGCTGCAAGTTGGTGAGGATGGCAGCCAAATCCCCAGGACGCTCAATGGCCGGCCCGGAGGTGACATGAAATTGAACCCCAAGCTCGTTGGCGATAATCCCGGCCAGCGTGGTCTTTCCTAGGCCGGGCGGCCCATATAAAAGAACATGGTCCAGCGCATCTCCCCTGGCCAGGGCTGCGGTTATGTAAACCTCGAGGCTGGTAACAGCCTTCTTTTGACCGATGTATTCACTGAGCCGCTTAGGCCTGACATCCCGGTCGAAATCGGCATCTTCGGGCCGTTCCTTGGGAGATACAAATCGCTCAGTCATGAGTTTACCTCCAGGTTCCTGGTTTGCTTCAAGGCCTCTTTGATTAACTGCTGCACCTCTGCCTCTTCACCTAAAGCCCGGTAGGCGGCCTGAGCAGCCCTGGCAGCAGTCAATTGGGGATAACCTAAGGCCACCAAAGCCTCAATGACCTCCTGCAGCTTGCTCCCGCCGGATGGGTGACTGTCTGCCGCTGCCACCTGAACTGCAGCTCCGCTCTCTACGCTTAACTTGTCTTTTAGTTCTACGACGAGCCGCTGAGCGGTCTTTTTACCTATCCCATTGATACTGGTCAATAAGTTCAAGTTCTCAGTTACCAAGGCCTGTACTAGCTCATCCAGGCTCAGCTGAGAAAGGATTCCCAGAGCGGTCTTGGGACCGATACCGGAGACTCCGATTAAAACCGAAAAGATCTCCCGTTCCTCCCAAGTCTCGAAGGCAAAGAGCTGCATAGCGTCCTCACGAACCACAAGGTAGGTGAAGACGAAAACCTCAGACCCCTTGGGACCAAGGTTGTTCCAGCTTCGTTCCGCCATCAGCGCCCGGTACCCGACGCCGCCAGCTTCAATCACCACTTCCCCGGGCTTCTTAAACAGGATTTTTCCTCTTAAGGAAGCAATCAATGTCCTATCCTTCCTCTCCTAGCCAAGCCAGCCAGGCTTTCCGCAGAATTAATATGACAGATGCCTACCGCCAGGGCATCACAGGCATCATCAGGCTGGGGAACCTCTTTGAGTTTTAGCAAAGCCTTAACCATGTAACCTACCTGTTCCTTAGTGGCCCTGCCCTCTCCGGTCACCGACTGTTTCACTTGCAGAGGTGTATATTCAAAGACCTCCAGCCCGTGCTGAGCGGCAACTAGAAGGGCCACTCCCCTGGCCTCTCCCACGGATAAGGCGGTCTTCACATTTTTGTTAAAAAAGAGCGACTCAACCGCCAGACAATCGGGAGCATAGTGCTGGACCAGTTCCTCCAACCCGGAGTAGAGCTTGGCCAGGCGTAGATGAGGAGCCATTTTAGCCGGAGTGCGTAAAACCCCGTACGTACCCACTTGGATACCCCGTTCCTTTTTTAGAACGGAATAGCCCATAATGGCAGTTCCAGGGTCTATTCCCAATACAATCATAAAAACCGCCTCCCAACAGCCAAAAGACTATTTCGACAGGCGGTTTTGTATCTCCTGTGCTGGTATTGACTCAATCGGCAAAGGCCAGGCTGCTGAGGCTCATGAGCACCTCCATGAGGTTCTTGTCGTTGTAAACGGTAATCCCCTTCTGCAAGTCACTGACCTCCTGCGGCGGGAGCATATTGACCGGAATGTCCGTGGTTTCCGCCACCTCATAGGCAAGGCCCGGCACGCCCCGGAAGACGGCTACATAGCCCCCGTCAATTCCCAAAAAACGCCGGGATGCATGCAAAGGAGCCAGCTCATTCCGAACCTCGCGGATGACAATCTCACTGGGCGTGAACCGCTCGATGATCCCGTTTTTGAGATGAATGGCCAGTTCAGCTCTGGTCAAACCCACAAGCTCAGTCGGAAGTGTGCCTCTCTCCTCCACTTCCAACTTAGATTTGGCGTAAAAAACCTTACGAACCACTACCGCCCCTGAGCGGGTAAGATCTTCCCCTGAACCTTCGGAAAAGGGAAAGAGCCGAGGCAGCAGCTTGGGCTCGCTCTTTTCCACCGGGTGCAGGTAGACAAAAGAGAAATAGGTGATGGCGAAACTGGCCAGCGCCAACACCAACCCTACGAGCAAGAGGGCTTGAAAACGTCTTCTGGAATTCATCGGGATGGCCACCCCCTTACAGATAACCTTCCCGAGATCCGGCTGAATATACAAATTTATTCTATTTTCTCAAAGACCTCATCGGGTATATCCGCATTGTAGTAGACATTCTGAACATCATCGTAGTCATCCAGAGCCGTGATCAACTTGGCCAGCTTGAGAGCGGTTTCCTCATCCAGATTCACCTTGTTATTAGGGATCATGGTAATTTCGGCATCGGTGTATTTAACCCCTGCAGTGCTCAACTTCTCCTGAACCTCGTCAAACTGAGCAGGGTCTGTGATGATCTCCACATAATCCGGATGGGACTGGACATCCTCAGCTCCAGCCTCTAAAGCCAGCATGAGGAGAGTGTCTTCATCGAGACCGCCGGGAAGCTGGCCATCTTCTTTTTCCACCACAAAGAGCCCTTTTTTATCAAACATCCAAGCCACACAACCGGTTTCCCCTAAGTTACCGCCGTACTTGGAAAAAATGTGCCGGATATCGCCGGCGGTCCGATTACGGTTGTCAGTGACGATATCCAGGTAGACCGCTACTCCGCCGGGACCATAACCTTCATAAACCATCTCTTCGACCTGTTCGGCCCCGATTTCACCGGTCCCCCGTAGAATGGCCCGGTTGATATTATCATTGGGCATGTTGATAGATTTGGCTTTTTCCACGGCCAGGCGAAGCCGGAAGTTGGTATTGGGGTCACCTCCCCCTTCCCGGGCAGCGATCATGATTTCCCGGGCCAGTTTAGTGAACATCTTGCCCTTGACAGCGTCTGCCTTCGCCTTCTTATGTTTAATGTTTGCCCACTTTGAATGTCCTGCCAAATCAGTTCCCTCCCACACACGTGTTTAATGCTCCAGAATCCTCGTCTCCCTGATTTTGGCTCGTATGAACAAGTAGGCTGAGCCCAAAACCACCAGAGAAATGTAGCCAGGTAGCTGGGGAGAGAGGATAAATAAATCATAAACCGCATGCAGCAAAATGGCAATAGTGAGCCCTTGGATCAAAAACGCCCGCTCCCTGTCAGGGTTGAATTTAGCCAGGCCCAAATAGTAGCCGAGCACTCCGGAGAAAGAGGCATGGGCCAAGCAGGCCACCAGTGCCCTCAAGGGAGCGATGGAAATCCCAAAACTCAAGGCGTAAAACAGATTTTCCAGGGCGGCAAAACCTAGACCTACACCGATGGAATAAATGATGCCGTCCACCGGTTCATCAAACTCCGGGTGCTCGTAAACCTCCCGGCGAACAGCCAGGTACTTGATTCCCTCTTCCGGAAGGCCAATAAAAAAAACACTGGCCAAAGCCAGACCCCAGAGGGAGCCGGGGTTGGTAATGAAACCTCTAAAAGGCAGTTCCACCAGTGCCGCAGGGAGAACCGCCAGCATTCCGGCGACAAAGGATTTGGTAACAAGGGCCCTGGGTTCAGGAGCGAACCTGTCCTGACGGTAAAAGAACCAAAGCCAGGCCAAACCTGGCCCCAAAGAGACTGCCAAAAGGATGATATAGGACATAAGACCCTCCTCAAGGATTTGATTACATCACTCTAGTTTCTTGAGGAACTTCAGGGAATTATGCGTGCCGGGATTTTATAAAATAATCCAGGCCGGCGATAAGAGAGATAATGAATCCCAGGGAAACCAAGTAAACCCCCGCCGGAAACCGCAGGATAGTGGAAATGATTCCTATGTACAAGACCACAGTGGCTCCTTTACCCAAGTAGGAGGCGCTTAAAAGCTCCTGGTGAGTCAGGTAGTACCTGGCTCCGCCAATGACCAAGGCCAGTTCCTTGAAAAAGAGGGCGAACCCGAGCCAATCCGGCAGCTCCCTGGTGACCATCAAGGCGGCCACAGCGGAGATAACCATCAGCTTGTCCGCCACTGGATCCAGTATCTTACCCAACGTCGAAATCTCGTTTCGGCTGCGGGCCAGATACCCATCTAACATGTCACTGGCACCGGCTAAAAGCAAGACTGCCACACTCCAAACCCGGCCGCCGCGATGCACAAAAAAATAGAGGAACACGGGAATGAGAAAAACTCTGGCTACCGAGATATAGCTTGCTAACGTCATTACGCTGTCTCCTCCTGTAACTACCCCTCTATTGTTCTTGGCAAACCGTCTTTTTTCCTTTTTAGCGGCAGGGCTCTTTTCAATAATAGCGTATGCTAGGATTATGGACAACAAGAAGCACCAGTTACGCGAAGAGATTAAGAGACTGCGCCGGGAGTTGGAACCGGAAAAGCGTGAAGAGTGGAGCCGCAAAATCCGCCGGCGGCTTTTGGTACTGCCGGAGGTTCAGGCGGCTAAAACCCTCATGGGGTATTTAGCTTTACCTGGCGAGGTAATAGTAGACCCACTCCTCATCAGGCTGCAACAAGCCGGAACCAGAGTGGGTGTGCCCGTGTTGTTAAACGGTGAAATCGTGCCTTATGAACTGACTGCCCCGGAGAGACTCACCACCGGCAGCTTTGGACTCCGGGAACCTGACCCACGGGCCAGCCACCGGATCCCTCCGGCCCAAATCGATTTGATCATAATGCCCGGTTTAGCCTTTGATGAAGCCGGGCATCGCTTGGGCTTTGGAAAAGGTTACTATGACCGTTTTCTCGCACGCTTTGGAGCCAAGGCCAAGCGCCCCAAACTACTCGCAGTAGCCTTCGATTTCCAGGTATACCCCGAAATCCCCTCTGAGGAACACGATATCCCTGTAGATGCCGTGTTAACTCCAACGAGGCTGATTCGGGTTTAGCCTCTACGTCTCTAATAGGGCCTCGATCTTGGCCAAGTCGCAGTACTCTTCCAGGTGCTCCCGGGCCTGGGATATGGCTTTGGAATCTGAAGCCTGGATCTTCCTGGTCACAAAGTGCAGCTTCTCCACGGTGGTGAAGGTATCGTGCGGCACCAAGAGAACCGGGACCTTTTGCTCCGCCGCCCGGGTCAAGACCCGCATATCGGGGTAAATTCCGCCGGTGAGAATCAGTACCGAGGTGCTGGTTTCCAGAGCTGCCAGAGCGATCATCGGCCGGTCACCGCCGACCACCACGGCCTTATTAATTGAACGGTGGAAATAATTCAGGGCGCTCTCCGGGGTCATGGCCCCGATCACCGTTTCCTCTACCGGCCGGTCCAGGTGTTTCTCCCCTTCCAAAACTTCGCCGCCTAAGACCTCAGCGACCTCCCGAACTGTAGGAGCCACCAGTTCGGCTTTTTTGGGAATAATCCCCAACACCGAATAGCCTTCTTTCTCCAAAATGGGTGTGTAGACCCCCCGGCACTTGTCCATGTTCTGTTTGGGGACGTTGTTGAAAATGACTCCACCTACATCTGCCCCAACTGACTCCAGATACCGGAGATGGAGTAAAGCATTGTCCAGATGGTAATCAAATTCCCCTTTGCTGACCAAGAGGGGTTTCAGACCTAAAAGTCTGCTTAACCGCGGTGCATCAAGCCTTAAAGCCATCATGGTCTGGGGAGCAGTGGTTCCCTCCACAATGAGGTAGTCCAAGCCTCGGGTAACTTCGTCAAAGCACTCTTTGACCCTAGCCTGTGTTTCCTCCGGGGAGGTATACTTTGACAAGTAACTGGGGCTGGTGTGGAAGGGGACGATGGTTTCCACATCGGCAGCCATGCCCAATAGCTCTTTCATCAAGATACCGTCTCTGTCCTGCCGCTGGCTGGTTCCAGCCACGCTCCCCACCGGTTTGAAGTAGCCGACCTTCGCCCCTCTGTCTATTAAGCGCATGGCTATAGCCACACACAAGGCGGTTTTACCGCTCCCTCCCGAACCTAGCACAAATAAACCTTTCACGCTTTTCCCACCTCTCGCAAAGTGATTTTAATATCGACTGCTGAAACCCCGTCCTCCCAGACGAAGAGGGGATTGATGTCGATCTCGTTGATTTGCGGAAAATCTCTGGAGAGAATGGCTACTTTTGCTAGCGTGTCCACAATCGCGTTTATATCCCCGGGCTTCTCGCCCCTGATGCCCTTAAGCAGTTTGTAGGCTTTGGTTTCCTGAACCATCTCATGCAAGTCAGCTAAATCAAGGCCATGAACCACCCGGAAGGAGACATCCTTGAGCAAATTGACGTAAATGCCGCCGAGACCAAACATCAATAGCGGGCCGAACTGAAGGTCTCGGGTCATCCCAATGATACACTCGCGGCCGGGCCGGTCCATCTTTTGAACCTCTACTCCGTAGGCCTGGGTACCGGGCAAGTGATAGTGCAGGTTCTCAATGATCTCGTGAAAAGCCTGGAAGACCTCGCTCTCAGTTTTGATGTTCAGCTTCACTCCACCCAAGTCCGTCTTGTGGAGCACTTTGGGAGCCGCCAATTTCATGACCACCGGGAAACCGATTTCCTTGGCAATCTCCACCGCTTCCTCGGCGCTTTTCGCCAGTTTAGTGGGTGCCGAGTTCACCCCCATGAGGGTGAGAATCTCAGCGCCTTCACTGCCAAAGAGAATATGGCGCCGGTCAGCCGCAGCCTCGCTGATGATTTCATTGATGCGGTCCCGTTCCACTTCAAGCTCTGGTAAAGGTTTGTGGCCTTGTCTCTCCCGCAATCGGGCGTAGGTGGAGAGATAGGAGAAAGCCTCCACTGCCGGTTCGGCAAAACTGTAGCAGGGTATGCCCGCTGACCGCAGGAGACTAGCTCCCTCAGCAACCGACTTGCCGCCCATGAACGCTGCCACAATCGGCTTGTCGGGAGCCTTTTTATGCACCTCGAGGATGGTCTCGGCTGTTTCTTTAGGTTCAGTGACCGCCTGCGGAGTCAAGAGAACCACTATGCCGTCCACATTTGGGTCCTCTGCGACGTGTTCCAGAGCGATTTTATACCGGTCGGCCTTGGCATCGCCGATCACGTCCACAGGGTTCAACAAGTTGGACTCAGCAGGAAGCAGAGGACGCATCGATTCGATGGTCTCTTTGGTGAACCGCGACATCTCCAAGCCTAAAGATTCAACAGCATCAGCGGCGATGATGCCGGGACCGCCGGCATTGGTGACAATGGTCACTCGGTTGCCGCGAGGCAATGGCTGAGAGAGGAAGACCAACGCCAAGGAGAAGAGATCCTCCATCCGCCGCACCCGTAAGACGCCGGACTGCTTGAAGACGGTCTCATAGGTGCGGTCGTTGCCGGCCAAAGCACCGGTATGCGACGAAGCGGCTCTGGCCCCTGCTTCGCTGGTACCAGCTTTGAAAATGATCACCGGCTTACGGGCGCTGGCTTTGCGAGCCACCTCCATGAACCGGGGACCGTCGACCACATTCTCGATGTAGCACAAGATCACTTTGGTATTTGGATCCTGGGCGGCGGCTTCGATGAAATCAGCTTCATTAAGCCCGGCCTTATTCCCAAGGCTAACGAATTTGCTCAGCCCGATCTTTTGCGAGATGGCCCAGTCCAGAACAGCGGTTCCCAAGGCCCCACTCTGGGATATGAAAGCTATTTCCCCTGGCTCCGGAAAATCCTGAGCGAAGGAGGCGTTGATAGGAGTGTGAGTATCCATCATTCCCAAACAGTTGGGTCCCAACAGGTTCATCCCGCTGGTCCGAGCGATCTCCACCAACTGCCGCTCTAGTTCGGCCCCTGCTTTGCCCACTTCCTTGAAGCCGGCTGTGATTACAATCAGGTTCTTAATCTTCTGGCGGGCACACTCCTGGGCCACAGCCAAAACCGCCCGTGCTGGGACGGTCACAATCACCAGGTCAATGCTGCCGACATCTTGCACTGCCGCAGTGACATTGGGGTAGGCGGTTAAACCCTCAATCTGATCGGCTTTAGGGTTGATAGGAATGATTTTGCCCTTGAACCCGCACTCAATCAAATTGACCAGAACACTGTTCCCCACTTTGCCACGTGTGCTGGAAGCGCCTACAACTGCTACCGATTTGGGATTGAAAAACCGTTCCACATCTACTCACCTCGATGCCTATTCCCTTCTGAAAAAACCCGGCACTAATATAGTACCGGGTTGTACTATAGAGTTATGCCTCTCAATCGAGTTTGAAACGATCAACCTCTTCTTGAAGCTCTTTGGCCAGTTGAGCCAGGGAATCAGCGGCCGAGGCAATTTCCTGTACTGCTGCGGTTTGTTCTTCTGCACTGGCTGAGACCTCTTCTGTGCTGGCTGCGCTCTCTTCCGTGATGTTGGCGATATTCTCCACTGCGCTGACGACTTCCTCACTACTGGAGTTCATCTGTTGAGCCGCCGCTGAAACTTCGTTGATCTGTTTAACCACTGTTTCCACTGCCCTGGCAATCTCTTCAAAAGCAGACCCGGTGTTGTTGATTACAGCACTGCCAGAGGCGACCTCTTTGGTTCCGGATTCCATAGCTGCCACGGCCTTGGCGGTCTCAGACTGGATCTCCTGGATCAACCCGGAGATCTGTTCAGCGGCTTGGCGGCTTTGTTCTGCCAACTTCCGGACTTCTTCAGCGACCACTGCGAAACCGCGGCCTTGCTCACCGGCCCGGGCCGCTTCAATGGCGGCATTCAAGGCCAAGAGGTTGGTCTGTTCGGCGATACCGGTGATCACATCCACAATCTGGCCAATCTCCCGGGAGCGTTCACCCAACCCCTTGACC
Source organism: Bacillota bacterium (assembly GCA_017656135.1). Classification (GTDB taxonomy): domain Bacteria; phylum Bacillota; class UBA5301; order UBA5301; family UBA5301; genus JACDOJ01. The sequence goes on from JACDOJ010000003.1 coordinate 107,899, forward strand.
ACTGAGGCAGAGTTATCGACGGTATTACGGATGGAATCCATCTGGGCCACCGCCTCTTTGACCAAGCTGGCGCCGGTGGAAGCAGCCTCAGAAGCTGTGGAAGAATCGGCGACCATATTCTGCAGCTTCGCACTGATACTCTTGATGATCTCAGACATCTGGTTGACCGCTCGCCCGGCGATATTGGCGCTCTTGGCCTGTTCCTCGGCTCCCCGGGCCAGCTCCTCCACTGTACTGGCCACCTGTTGGGCGGCGCGACCGGTCTCACCGGAACTGGCAGCCAGGCCTTGGCTGGAGGAAAGCACCTCCTGAGCCGTTTGTTGGACTTGACGCATCAGACCGCGAATTTTTTCCATAGCCATGTTGAACTCCTTGGCCATGTTTCCGATCTCATCTTTGGAGTCGATATCCACATGCTGGCTTAAATCGCCCTGGGCGATGTGAGTCATGTAACCGGCAAACTTATTGAGAGGTTTAGAGATGACGGTACTGATGTACCAAGCCACCAAGACGTTGGTGATGACCCCGATGATGATGATAATCAATTGGGCGGTGAAGGTGTCTTCATACATGCCCGCCGCGCTAAGATGAGCCTCGTGGGCCGCCTTGTGTTTGAGCTCGGCCAACTTTTCGAAGGAAGCACCGGCCTTCTCAAAGATGCTGGAGTTGGAGATGAAAGCGGCACTGGCCAGTGAATCCAAGTCGGATTCGCCGTACATGACTATCTGCTCCAGTTGAGGCAGGGCCTCTTGGATGGCAGACCTGGTTTCAGCCAAAGCAGCCTTACCCTCTTCGGATGAAAAAGCGTTATCCAAACTATCCAACTTCTCCATGAGGGTGGACCTATATCTTTCAAAAGCCTCTTTGTAGTAGGCAATCTCCTCAGAATTGGAAGCCAAAGCCACGTTGTTGGCCTCGACAATCATCCTGTTGAAAACGTTTTGAGCGGTCAAAACGGAATCCAACCCTACCAATTGGACATTGTAGATCTCATCCACAGCCGAGTTGATCTGCCCAAGATTGGTCATGGCATTATAGCTGATCCAAATCAGATTCAAAGTGACCAAGATATTCAGGATCAGCATTTTCCTCTGAGTCTTTAAATTATATAGCCAGCGCATACATTTTCCCCCTTGATCCGTTATACTTAAGCTATCTCAGACTCATCAACCCTTGGCATCTTGTCCAGCTCAAAATCAGGGACAATCTTAGGCAGATCCAGGAGCATTATCAGTCTGTCCCCCTGCTTGCCGATGCCGGCGAAGTAGGCGGCTTCAGCCCTCTCGCTCAACCGCGGTGGAGGCTCGATAGCATCCTCAGGCAGCCGCAGGACCTCAGAGACGTGGTCTACGATCACTCCCAGGATCTTATCGCCGACCTCGACCACAACAATCCTGGTGTCGTCATCGGCATCTGAAGTTTCCAACTCAAAGAAGTTCTTCAGATCTACAATAGGAATGATATCACCCCGCCGATTAATGACACCGGTCACGTGTTTAGGGGTCTTAGGAATTTTGGTAATCTGGGTCATGCGAATAATTTCTTGAACATTTTGAACTGGTACGCCGTACTCTTCGTCATTTAATTTGAAAACCACTAGTTGGATTTCTCCGGATGAGGCCATCCTATCCTCTCCTTTCCGATGTCTTCTTAGATGATGCTTGACCCGAGGCAATCATTTGATACCAGTTTCTCCCTTATAATTACAAAATCCTCCCTGATAAGGGACAATTTGCACCCCTCGTCAACAAGTACCATCCTTTCTAAGAAGGTCTAGAACTGTTAATTACCGAAGTAGTCAGCAAAGCCAGTACAAGGTGATGGTAGTGAGAAGCAGCAAGAAAATACTAATTACGATATTATTAACCACAATCATAATATCCGGATATACCCTGGCGGCCAGTGCAGCGACTATTAACTCGGCCCGGGACGCTTATGAGAAGGCTTTTCCGGAGATTGCCGGCCTCAGGCACGAAGAGGCTATCGTCTACTTCACAGATGCCGCAGGGGAAATCCTCAAAGAATCCCGCATTACCCAGCACCGGAAAGGCGGCATTTACTATGTCCCCTGGGAACTTCTCTTCGGCCCCCTTTTGCCGGACGGGGCTGCTGCCATTTACCTGGTGCATAATCACCCCAGCGGAAACCCTGCTTTGAGCGGCCCCGATATCGAGTTAGGCTCGTTCTGGGCCCATAGAGCCAAAGAAATAGGCGTAACCTTGGACCTCTTGGCCATAACTGAACACAACGGCTACACCAGCCTCTTGGAGTCGGGGCAATTGTTAAGCCCAGACCAACTGGATGAAAGGCGCTCCAATTACCTCTCATACGTTATTCAGCCTGGGCTAAAAATCCTAGGTTCCGGTTTTACCAAAGTCTTTGCGGATACCAATAACTAGATGACCAGGGTTCCTTCTTTGGCGTCAACCACCTGAAGAACCTGTTCCTCTTCGCCGGTTTCGGCGTTGAGGTATACTAGGTAGGTTTCGCCGTTTAAAGTACTCTTGACCTCCCAACAGAGAACCTCGGCCAAGGTCGGCAAGGGAATCAACGCTAAGGTCACTTTTTCCACTTGGAGCCTAGGGTTAACCATCCGCCTGGCCTCTTCAGCTGTAATTTTAGGCTCTGGAAAATCCCTGTCCCGGTGAGCCATGTAATATTGGAAGGCGTCGAAACCAATGACCTCACCGTTATCTAAGGCGACCTTCACCTTAACTTGATCAGGATAAACTACTACCCCATCCTCTTTGTTTACGTAGACTATTACCGCTGACCCTTCTCCCTGAACCTGGTAGCTGGGGATCATGTCTTCAAAGCCCCGGTCCGCTAGAAACTTTTTGGCGATGTCTTTGGCCCGGTTGAGGTCAATGGTGGTCTCACCGATGGACCTGGTGGTCAAAAAAGAAATCACCTGGCCGCCTTGCCGGCTGACATTGATGTCGGCCCTGATGTTTCTGCCGCTGCCTTGGGGCTCCACCACCACGTGATAGGCCGGGATGCGACCCTCGACTTTCCCCCTGGTTTTCACGTTCATCTGTTCAGCGCGTTGGAAACTCACAAACCGACGGGCTGCCTCCTCAGCCTGGTTTTCATCTATGTTCCCACCTTCTAACCCTTTTGGCTTGACGTTCAGCACGTGATCAGAGAAAGGACCGTCATAAATCAGAGTCGGGTACTGGACCATCTGTTTGTCGATACGGTCGAAGAAGGTGTTGATGCTCCTATCCGCCGATTCCTGCACCTGGCGCCTGGTGTTCTGGACCATCTCTCCCCAGCGATTAGCCAGTTGATCCACGGTTTCATCCTGGGCTTGGTGCAGTTGGGTGCTGAGGTAGGCCGCCTCTTCCCGGAGTCTGCCCAGCTTCTCCCACTGCTGGTCGGTGGTGGGTCTTCCTTTAGCCAGCTGCCTGGCCAGGCTGTAGGCATAGTCCCCCAATTGAGTGAGAAACTGAGAGGTGCGGCTCAGTGTCGGGTGCTCGATAGGAATGTTGTCCAAGTTGGACTTGGCGATATTGGACTGCCGCCACAGATCGGTTAGGTTAATAATGTTTTCTCTGGGTGAGGCGGAAACCAGGCTCTTGGCGGCGGTCACCTGGGCCCCCTCTACCGCACTGATCAGTTGGTAAAAAGACTGCTGATATTGATTGGAGAGGTAATTCTCCAACCGCTGCCTGGCGGTGTACTGGGAATAGCCCCAAAAACCTACGGCAGCAATTAGTATCAAGCTTACCAGCAAAACAGGCCAGTTCTTCTCCATCAATCATCTCTCCCCTTCAATTTAGACTAGCGAGCGAAGACGTGGTTCCCAATCCGGGCCACAATCTGTCGGGACCAAACCCAGGGGTTCACCGGTTTAGCTGGATTCCAGAAGTAGATAGCCCCATAGGTAGGATCCCAGCCGTTTAAGGCATCCCGGGCTGCCCGGACTGACTCGGAGGTAGGAGAGCGCCGCCAGATTAGACCGTTGGAAACCGATTCAAAGGCAAATGGTTGGTAAATCACTCCCGCGAGTGAGTTGGGGAAGCGAGGGTCTTCCACTCTGTTAAGAATAACGGCAGCTACCGCCACTTTTCCGATGTAGGGCTCAGCTTCTGCTTCACCATTTACCACTCTGGCCAAGAGCGAGAGGTCGTCCCGGCGGGAAACAGCACCGGTGCTGGCCGTCGTGGCTTGGGGGCGAGCAGCCGTCCCCCCTCTACCGACGGGGAATCCCAACGCCTGCCAGGTCTGAGGCCCCACAATTCCGTCTACCCTTAAACCGTTCCGGCTCTGAAACAACCGCACGGCTGCATAGGTTTGGGCTCCGTAGATTCCATCAATGGGTCCGTCGTAGTAGCCCCACTGCTTTAAGCGGGCTTGCACATCGTAGACATGGGCTTTATAAGGACTGCCCCAGTAGAGAGTGGGTCTCGTCTGGGCCAAAGTCTGGAGGGGTTCCTGATTAACTGTGGCGAGCAGCGTGAGCACGCCGAGAAAGAATAGAATCCATTTGAAAGCACTACCTTTAAGAGCACGCATCCTGAGTCACCTCAAATTAGTGTTTACAGCACTTATAGTCTCCGTAACCCAGGATAGGCTTATGCTTCATATAATTTCCAAAGGAAGGACAAAAGAAAACCCCCCGGGTTCTCCCGTGGGGTACAGTCTTTAGATATAAAATTGGCTCCCCGGGCTGGACTCGAACCAGCAACCACCCGGTTAACAGCCGGGTGCTCTACCATTGAGCTACCGAGGAGCGAATTCGTTTATCTCAGTCACATTTGTTATTTTACATAGGCAGCCCCCATTTGTCAACGTTTTTCCCCTAAAAATTTTTCACCGTATTTTGCCAGCTACCAGCGAGCAACAGCCCCGGAAATATTGAACAGTATACCCCATTTCCCTGGCGTATTCAATAGTTTGGGGTGAGGCGTAGGCGATGCCATCGACACCGGCATCCACAGCCAGCTTCTCATAGTAGGTTTTCCGGTCACCTGCTGGGCGGGCGCAACCCAGCAGCAGGCTACGGCCTTCCAGTTGACACCGAGCCGCATCTAAAAGCCTTTTAACCTCCTCCGGCTCAGGAGGAGCTAACCCACTCATTCTTGAGCCTGGCAGCGGCGTCAGTATCACCAAGACCAGACCGGGGACGGGGTAGCCCGAAACCCACTGGATGGCCCTCTCTTCCCCAGCCCCGATGCGGCCGAAGTTCAGACCGGCCACCACGTGAGGCACTACCGTCAACCCTTCAGCGCAGAGACAGTCCAGGGCCTGAAGGTAATCTTGGGCTTTGTAGGGCAAGCCGTAGACCTTAGAGACAGTTTCAGCATCGCCGATTAAATCCAAAAGAACCTGGTCTACGCCGACCCTCTTGAGTTCGGTGGCAGTTTGCTTATTAACCAGCCCGGTGTGAACCACTACCTTCAGACCGGCCTCTTTGAGGGCAGCTATTTCCGAAAGTTTGGCCTTAAGGGGGACTCTGCCGCGAGAGTCGGCTCCACCGCTCACCAGTACCCCCAGGCTTTTTTGGGCCACGAGTTTAGGAACGAGGCTGGCCAAGGCCCCCGGCTCACTGACATCCAGCATGTTTTTAATGAGACGCCGCCCACAGTGAGCGCAGTTCAAAGCGCACCTATCACCGGTAACACTGACCGCCACGAAGTCGGTGGGGCTGTTGCGGAAGCCCGAACCGCTGTCATACTTCTTGGCCGAGGGAGCAGCGACCCAAAGCGTCTTTTGGAGGCTGACCTTTACCACGCGAGCTGCTCCTTTATCTCCGCTATATCCGACGGCTCAGGGGGAAAGGGAAAGTTGCGAATGGCCTCTGACGGTCTTTCATTGCCGTAGGGCCGGTTGCAGGCATACCGGCACGTCTTTCCGGGACAGCCAGAAGTCAAAAAAGCCTCTCCCTCCTCAATTACCTCGGCCAGGTCCGGGTAGCCAAAATCAGTGATTTTACCCTCAGAAAAAGTCATCTTCTGGGCTGTGTGCCCGCGCTCATTAATCAAGTATCTGGCCAGCTGAATCCGGCGGTACTGACCTAACGGGGGCTGAAGATGGGCAGCCAAAGCACTTCCTGGCTCCGGGAAGAAGCTGAACAAGTGAGTGTGGGCACCTTGGTCTTGAGCTTCTTGAATCACCCGCACCATCTCCTCTTCACTCTCTCCCAGCCCCACAATCAGGTGGATTCCCACTTTAAAGGGCCCGAAGACCTGGACAGCGGTCTCCACAGCCTGCCAGAATCGTTCCCAGCGGTGAGGGCCTTTAACACCCTCTCCCCGGTGCCTGGCGAAAAGCTGGGGAGTGGCAGCATCGATGGCGATTCCGCACCTGTCGGCACCGGCATCTTTGATGGCCGTAAGGCTACCCTCAAGGTCAGCCATGGCCGAAGGGGCCACGAGGGCACTGATGGACAAGTCGGTTTCCCCTTTAAAACGCCGCACCAGCTCCACCGTATCCTGAAGGGCCTTAGGGTGAGTGAGCATGGAGATGCAAACCCGCTCCAGAGAGTGAGGATGGTTCTCAACCTGTCTCAACACAGTTTCCAAAGGATAAACCGGCCACCTGACCCTGATAAAGGTCCGACCAGAGCTAGGAACCAGCCTCTCTTGGGCCAGGCCGCAGTAACTGCACCGCCCTCTACAGCCATCTTCATAGGTGAGAAGCAGGTTCAGACAGCGGAGCTCAGCCCCTCGGTAAAAACGGCCGGGCTTAAGACCGATGGTCATAGCAGCAGCCAAACTGGTCTGGATGTACTCTGGGCTTTCTATTTTGCGGTCTTGAGGGATTGGGTTAACCCCCACTTGCGGTCTCACCCTTTCCGGAAAAAAACTTCTTGGCCTCTTGGAATAGGTGCAGAAAATCTTCGGGAGTCACACCCGGTATCTCTGCCTTTCGGAAAAACTCTTGAATCACTTCAGAGATGGTTTCTTGTTCATAAGGAAGGTCCTTAAGACGGCTCTCCAGGTCCAAGATCGCCCTCGGCGGAATACAGAAAAAGTCGCCGGTAATCAGGGCCTGTTTAATCCGTTTAGCCGGCACATTGACACTCACTGCCAAGTTAATAAGACCACCCGGTGTCTTGCGCATGGCTGTAACCATGCTGGTCGCGGTCTTTTTGCGAATCTGGTAGACCCAGTCCGCTGAGGCATAATAGGGTGCGAGCTTCCGGTAGCAGGCCTTTTCCTGGGCAGAGAAATCACCGGGGACGAACTGGATACCCAAAATCTTTCTGAAACCATTTAGTATAGCCTGCTTGATGACGGGTCTTGGGGGTATCTCCCCAAGCTCCCAAGCCAGGCAGGTCACCCGCTCTTTGGTGCTAGAAACCGCCTTATCCTTGAGCTTTTCCGCAGGGATCTTGAGAGAGCGGACCATTGTCTCCACATCCAAATCCACCAAGAGCGACCCGTGAAAAAGCAGGGCATCACCTAAATCGGTTCCACCGGTGCCGGAGATCTTCCGACCCCCAACCTCTATATCGTTTTTCGGTCGGAACCTGGCCTCGACCCCCAACTCCTTCAGGCCTGCGGCCACAGCCCGGCAACAGACCTCAAACAAGGCCCGCCGGTCCCAGGGCAAAGCGGGATCATCCCTCTTGGCCACCAGCTCCCACCCGACCTGGGATTCATCCTCATAGATGGCGCCGCCGCCGGTTAAGCGCCGGTTAACCTCCAAGCCGTGTTGGCGACAGTAGGCCAGGTTGACCTCCTGCTCTACATCTTGGTGGAAACCTACCAGCACAGCACGGGGCCGAAATTCCTCGAACCGAAAGAGGGGTTCACCCTCTGTTTGACTCATCACTTCCAGCAGAGCGGCATCCCAGGCCATATTTTCATGAGCCCGCAGGTGCCCTGGGTCAATCAATCGCCAGGTGGATCCGGTCTTAGCTCCCAAAGTGGTTCCTCCTAACTCAAGGATTCGGCTTCTCCAGTTTCAAGCGTTTCGCGCCAGTTCCGCCTCAAACCACTCGCTAAACTCAGGGGTACCGGGTTTCAGCAGGTTACTGAGCTCCTTCAAATCCTCGAATTTGATTTTGACCATCCACCCTTCACCGTAAGGATCCGCATTTATTGGGGATGGATCATCCTCCAGTCTGGTGTTGACCGCCGTAATCACGCCGGAAACCGGGGCGTAAACTTGGCCCACCCACTTACCGGACTCTATAGAGGCAAAGGGCTTTCCTTGAGCGACAACCTTTCCGAGAGGAGGTGCCTGGAAAAACAAAATCTCCCCGGCGATCTGCTGAACATAGTCAGTGGCACCGACAGTGACTTCAGCACCGTCTACTCGGGCCCAAAAGTGGTTCCTCTCATAATAGAGCTCTTCCGGAAACTCATAACCAGCGATTTGCATCAAAATCCTCCTTTGATCCTCTATAACCACGGTACAACCTTGTGCTTCACAACCAGGTCCACAAAGCCGTCGTAACCCACGGTCTTCAGCTCCGTTAGGATCTTGGTGATTCCCCGGGCCCTCAGGTCCTCCTCCAGCACGTAGATTTCCACATCCTTGGCGGCCTTCCTCAAGGTCTCCTCCAACGGCGAACCCTGTTTAGCTCCGTAAACCCCGTCTTCGTATAGCAGGATGGCTGAGCCGGGCGCTGCCACTTGCAGACAGGTGCTTAAAGCCGTTGATCTGTAGGGTGAATCGTTGACCATGAAGAGCATGTCTTTCAACCCCGCTTAGAAAGATAAAACGATCTCAAAATCGGCAAAAAGGGAGGCCAGATTCTCCCGATTCACAGGTTCCAGCCCCCCAATCAGTTCGGCAAGGGACAACCCTCTCTCCTGCAAGGACATCCTATCCACATATATTTTCCCCAACTCACAATCGGACTGTAAAGAAGCCAGGGCTTGATCCAGAGGACTCATGTTTAAGGCGGAAGGATCTTGCCCGGCCAGAGCCCAGAAAACTCCATCTTCCATAAGGACCAGGGAGACATCAGCTTGGAAGGCGGCAAGTCCTAAGACACTCCGGAAGCCTTCAGCAGTATAGCTGCTCCCGTAAGGAGCTTTGCGAAACAACACCAGTATTCTTTTACTCCTCATCCTTCAGGCCACCTTTAATCCCCAAAAGTTACAAACCGGTCGGCACAGGCAATGAACTCAGAAAGTCGACCTAAACCCATCATCCGAATCCAGTCCGCCTTAATGTTTTGGGTCAGACCCCTGAACCGAGCACCAGCCGTACAAACAACCAACTCCACTCCTTGTTCGGCGATTTCCTGCCACATCTCGCCCAGGCTTCTCTCACCTGGAGGATTGATACCTTGGTTGGCAACATTCACTCCATCCATGTAGAAGAAAACCCCGCAAATTTCGTGTCCTTTGGCCAGGGCCGCTTTCACAAAGTGATACGCCGAATCACTGGCCTGGTGCTGGTAGGGACCTTCCAAAACTAGGACCCCGATTTTCACCTTCCCACCCCCAACTCGCCGGATACTTCATTTTCGTTAATATCTTCTTTTACGCCTACTTTTGTCCTGGTTGACTGGTATAAATTGGGGTTGATAAAATGTTTCTGTAGGGGGGGTTCTTGTGTTGACCAGCAGGGAGTGTGAGGCGGTAGCCAGTTTTCTCCAAGGACTCACCAATCCATTACGCCTGAAGATTCTCTACTGCCTGCGCTCCGGCGAGAAAAACGTCACCGAAATCACCGCCTGTACCGGCGAAAGGCAGCCCAATGTCTCCCATCAGCTGAAGGTCCTTGTCACCAAGGGGTATGTTTCCCGCCGCAAAGAGAGGCGCAAGGTCTACTACTCTCTCAACAGCGAAAAGATCGTCGAACTCTTGGACCAGGTCCGGGAAATCATACTGTCGGAGTCCGGAGAGACGAGAGGAGCTAAAACTATGCAGGCCGACAAAGTTTTGGATGCTTTGGGACTGATGTGCCCGATGCCTATACAGAAACTCGCAAAGGTCATCAAAGAGATCCAGATAGGGCAGGTGATTGAGGTCCGGGTGGATGATACCCTGACCGCATCAGATCTGCCCATCTGGTGCGAAAAGACAGGTCAAGAACTGCTGGACACCTGCAAACACGAAGACTATACATCCTATTTTGTGCGCCGCCGGCGCTGACACTAGGCCAAAGCCTCCAGAACAGTATCCCAAACCGAACTGATGTTCTTGCTGGCTTTACTCTCCGGATCCCTGATCACCACAGGTTCACCCTGTATACTCGCCTCTATCAAGGAATCATCGAAAGGCACTTTGCCGGCTACTCTGATTCTCTTTTTTCGGCAGAACTCCTCTACTTGCTGTGAGATCTCAGGAGCCAGGTCCCATTTATTGATGCAGACCAGAGTCGGAACCTTGAAGTGATTGCAAAGCCCCAGCAGACGTTCCAAGTCATGCAAACCGGCTACGGAAGGCTCGGTGATAATCAATGCCAGGTCCACCCCAGTCAAAGAAGAAATCACCGGACAGCCAAGTCCCGGTGGGCCGTCGACCAGCACGTAAGCATATCCTTGTCTTTCGGCAAGCTCCCTGGCTGCTTGGCGGACCTTGCTCACCAACTTCCCGGAGTTTTCTTCGGCCAGGCCTAATTTGGCGTGGATCAGCGGCCCGTAGGCGGTTTCCGAAACAAACCAGTATCCAGAGAGGTTTGGCCTCATCTCGATGGCGCCTTCCTCACAAGCATAGTAGCATACCTGGCAGCCCTCGCAGCCAATGGGATCAACCCTGAAGTTGCTGATAGCATTAAAGCGACAGAGCTGCAAACACTTTCCGCACTCAGTGCACTTCTCTGGATCAATGTAGGCCTTATCCAGACCGTAAAACTCATACCTCTCTTTGACCCGCGGCTTCAAAAGCAGATGCAGATTGGCAGCATCTACGTCACAGTCAGCCAAGACCTTATCCTGAGCCAAAGCCGCAAAGGAGCCAACAAACGAAGTTTTGCCGGTGCCGCCTTTGCCGCTAATTACTAATAGCTCTTTCATAGCCAACCTCCCTTTGCAATCGCTGCCACAGATCCCGAAATGTCTCTTTCCACTCAGGGTATTCTTCCACTATGCACCCACCCCGGGCGTACAAGGCGGCTAACCGTCGATTAAAGGGTATCTTAAGAAGAATGGGGATCTTCTCAGCCCGACAGTACTCCTCAATGCGCCGGTCTCCCTGATCCGACCGGTTGATGATCACCCCGAAGGGTAGCCCCAGCTTTCTAACCATTCCTACAGCCAAAACCAGGTCATTGAGGCCGAAAGGAGTCGGCTCCGTCACCAGTAGACAGTAATCGGCCCCGCTGACTGAATTAACTACAGAGCAAGATGTGCCCGGAGGAGCGTCAATGATCACAACCCTTTGCCGCTCAGCTTTTTCCCGGACTGCCTTCACCACAGGGGAAGCCAGAGGCGTTCCTACCGCTAGCTTCCCGTGGGCAAACTTGATCGTTCCAGCATACCCCAACTCTACGACACCTATCTTCTTTGGTGCTTCTTTGATAGCCCCGGTGGGGCAGGCCAACAGACAGCCACCGCAGCCGTGGCATAATTCGGGGAAAGTCAACACCCTTTTACCCATGACAGCTATGGCATGAAAAGCACAAACTTCTGTACATCGACCGCACTTCAGGCACCTGGCCTCGTTAACCACTGGTATCTTGATTTGAACCTCTTCAGTAGTCTCAAAGGTGGGTTTTAGAAACAGGTGTGCATTGGGTTCCTCAGTATCGCAATCCAAGACCTGGACCGGCAAGTTTTCTGCCAGAGTCAAGGCCAAATTGGTAGCGATGGTGGTCTTGCCCGTCCCACCTTTACCGCTGGCAACTGCAATGATCATTGACGATCACTCCTAACCGTGGTGGCAATGGCCGTGTTCTCCCTCTTCGTGGTCGCAGAGATTCTCTCGGCTGACCAAAGTATCTGCCAGATAGGCAAGGATAGCCTCTTCTACGGAACCGGAAACCCCGGTAAAAGTCTCAATTCCTTGCTCGCTAAACAGGCCCTGCGCCCGAGGGCCCATGCCGCCGGCGATTATACAACAAACCCCCAGATTAGAGAGGTAACGGGGTAAGAAACCCGGTTCATGCCCTGGATTAGGGATGACTGTCTTACTGACTACTTTACCGTCAGCCACATTGTAAATGGTGTAGGCAGGGCAGCGCCCGAAATGACTGGCCACACTGTCCCCATCAGTGGCAATCGCGATCTTCACCGTTCTTACCTCCTTGTGCCAAAATGCGGCCCCACCATGGCCTTCAAAACTGGTTTTAACTGGTGGTTTTTATACCTGGCCAGAGCCTCTCTGACCGAACACGAATCTACCGAATAGACCTCAATGTCGGAAGCTTCCAAGGCTTCCATAGCCTTAGGGCCAATATGACCTGTAATCAAAGCCTTAGCCCCTTGCCCGGCAACAAACTGGGCGGCTTGGACACCTGCTCCACCGGAGGACCCAGCGCCCAAGTTTTCAACTACTTCAAATTTCTCGTTCTCCGGATCAATTAGGATAAAATAATGACATCTCCCAAACCTCTCATCCACGGTGGCATCTAAATCGGTGCCCTGAGATGTTACCGCTACTTTCACCTTAAACTCACCTTCCCTGAGAATATAGGGGGGGGGAAACGGTCAGCCTCTCTACCGTCCCCCCCAAAGCAAAGCCGGCAGCCCATTAATCTTCATGGCCCCTGTCTTTGCCCTCTTCTAAGTCCCGCAAGTAGTCCTTGATCTCGTCCAACCGGTCCTGCAGGATCTCTGCCTGACGCTTAAGCAAAGACGCTTCCTCTCTCTTAGTAAGACCCGTAGCATAACCTGGGTGTGACGCACCAAACCAGCCAAAACCAGCGCCAGACCTGACCCAACCTGGCAAACCGGTGACATAGTACATGTGGCGCCACCTCCTGCCTCCGCTGAAACCGCCCCAGCGGAAAGTCGGGTTCATAAAACCAGGAACCCGGAACCCAGAACAATAGCCCAAACCCCTTCCTGTCATTGGTCCTAGAAAGTTCGGGCCGCTCCCATCACCACGCGGCACCAAAACCACCTCCTCTTTATGGTCGTATGTTCATTATTACTATACCCATATTTATGGACATATGTCAATAACTAATTTAAAAAAATTTGCCTTTTCAGGCAAAGGTTTGCTAGGTACTTGTTACGTGTGACTCAAAACTTCCACATCTAAATCGCTCCAACTCTCTGCGACTTCTTGGAGGAACCGGCCGGGTACCGGCTGGCAGCCTGGTTCGGCCGGGGGTCGGACAATGGTGTTGAGTTGAACCTTATCGGGTTTAATTTTGAGTATGGTCTCGTGAAGCCTAGAAAGGCTTTTGGGAGAATCGTTCACTCCCTGAACTATAAGTATCTCCAGCCAGATCGGACCGCTAAACTCCGACCTAAATTTGATTAACCCTTCGACAATTCCGGTCAAGTCGATATCCTTATGAGGCCGGTCGACCCGCAAAAACTCCTCTCTGGTGCAGGCGTCAAGTGAAGGTAAAACCAAATCACAGAGGGCGGCTTCTTGACGGACCTTCGGCTCGGAAAAAAGGGATGAATTGGTCAATAACGCCACCTTAAGATCTGGATAAGCAGCCTTGATCATCTTAGTCAACTGGCCCAGCTTCGAGTAAAGGGTGGGTTCTCCCGACCCTGAAAAGGTCACACAGTCAGGAAAAGGGTGACTGGCGAGATAGTCGGAAAGCTCCTTAAATACTTCCTCCACAGGGTAAAACTCGGCCCTCTCTGTGGTGAGCCTGGTGGTACGGCCGCGTTCACAGTAAACGCAATTGAAGGTGCAGGTTTTATAGGGGATCACGTCAATCCCCAAGGATACTCCTAACCTGCGTGATGATACCGGTCCAAAAAGATACTGGTAACTCATAACTGATTTATTTGAACAAGATACTGCCCAATCCTCTTGCCTAATAAAAAAAGCCCCCCACAGCTTGGGGGCAAAAAA
>JACDOJ010000004.1 GCA_017656135.1 Bacillota bacterium
TTTCCTTGGAAGCCCTGTTTTCCCGCACGGCCAAGCTCCCCCGGATTGAATTGGCAACTCCTGTGCAGGTTATCGGCAAGACGACGGTTCAGAGTATGCAGTCCGGTATCGTTTACGGTGTGGTTGGACAGGTTAATGAGTTGGTTGCGAGGTTTCAAAAGGAACTGGGGGAGGAGGCTAAAGTAGTGGCCACAGGCGGCCTAGCTGCTACTTTAGGGCCTTTGTGTAAGGTCATCGATGCCATCGATCCTTTTTTGACTTTGGAAGGTCTGAGGTTGATCTACGAGTTAAACTCATAAGCCCCTTTATCCCTCGTCTTTGGTACGCCGTTCGCTTGTATATAACCGAACGGTGTACCAAAAGAAGTAAGAGAAGGAGGGTAATCCCTGGAACGAGCTATCCTAGTCGGTGTACAAACACCGGAAACCACAGCCAAAGAGGTCCAATCTCACCTGGCTGAGCTGGAAGAACTGGCCAAAACAGCAGGGGCTGAGGTCGTTCAGGTCTTCACTCAAAAACGCCAACACCCTGACCCTGCTACCTACATCGGTGAGGGGAAGCTGGCCGAAATCCACCTGGAAGTTCACACCTCCGGGACGAGCCTGGTTATCTTCGACGATGAACTCTCTCCGACCCAGCACCGCAACATCCAGGAATTTTTAGGTGTGCGGGTCGTCGACCGGACCCAGTTAATCCTGGACATCTTCGCTGCCCGGGCCCGGAGCAAAGAGGGTAAACTCCAGGTGGAACTGGCCCAACTCAATTATTTATTGCCCCGTTTGGCCGGCAAAGGGGAGGGTCTCTCCCGCCTTGGGGCCGGCATAGGCACTCGGGGTCCGGGCGAAACCAAACTGGAGACAGACAGGCGCCGGATCCGGCAGCGCATCAATTCCCTCAAACGGGAGCTTGCGGAAGTCAAAGTCCACCGCCAGCAGCAGCGCCGCCTGAGGAAGAAAAAAGGCCTGCCCCTGATTGCCCTGGTGGGCTACACCAACGCCGGTAAATCAACTCTCTTCAATCGGCTCACTGGGGCTGGAGTGCTCTCTGAGGATAAGCTCTTCGCAACCTTGGATCCTACCGTGCGTAGGATGGAACTGCCTTCGGGGATGGTGGCCCTCCTTTCGGACACTGTCGGTTTCATCAGAAAACTTCCCCACGAGTTAATCAACGCCTTTCACTCCACTCTGGAAGAGGTGTTAGAGGCCGACCTCCTTTTGCACGTGACTGATGCCACCGATCCCGCTCTTTTTGACCATATCAAAGCGGTCCGGGAGGTCCTTGTGGACTTAGGGGCCAGCGACAAACCTACGGTAACTGCCCTGAACAAAGCCGATCTAATAGATCCGAACCTGCTCAGGGGCTTGGAGAGCTACCTGCCCGGCGCGGTGACCATCTCTGCCTTGACCGGCCGAGGCCTGCCTGAGCTTCTGGCTAGGCTGGAGCAGGAGCTCTTGAGTACCCGGGTGGAGATGAAGCTATTGGTTCCCTACAAAGCCGGGGCCATCGTGGATGAGCTGCATGGGCAGGCTTTAGTGATCAAAGAAGAGTTCTGGCCGCAAGGGACTTACCTTGAGGTTGTCGTAGAAAAGAAGATGGTTCCCAAACTCGTGCGGTACCAACTAAACCAACAAGGAGAGAACTGACCTGTGCATCACTATTTTAGGAACACTGGTTGGATTGAGATCATTACCGGCTCCATGTTCAGTGGCAAGAGCGAAGAGTTAATCCGACGCCTTAAGCGGGCCCGGATTGCCAAACAAAAGGTTCAGGTCTTCAAGCACGCCATCGACACCAGGTACTCTGTGAATGAAGTGGTTTCCCACGCCGGTGATAAAATAGAAGCTATTAGCGTATCCTCTCTCAGTGACATTTTAGCCGTTTATGACCCCAGCGTCGACGTGGTGGGCATTGATGAGGTGCAGTTTTTCGACTCTGAGATCATCCCCTTCATTCACCAGCTGGCTGATGACGGGAAGAGAGTGATCTTGGCGGGGCTGGACACCGATTTTAGAGGAGAACCCTTCGGTCCAGTGCCGATCTTAATGGCCCAGGCCGAGTTCGTCACCAAACTGCAGGCGATCTGCGTTTGCTGCGGTAACCCGGCTACCAGGACCCAGAGGTTGGTTAACGGTAAACCGGCTGCCTATGAGGATCCCACCATTCTCATTGGAGCCCAGGAGCATTATGAGGCGAGGTGTCGGGCGTGTCACGAGGTTCCCAGGCGTCAGGCGGAAAAAGAAGCGGCGGCGGGCGAAGAGTAAGGCCTTTTCGGTTTTTGGTCCGGTCTGGGCCTGAGAAGAAGTGGCCTGTCCGGGTGATTATTGCTGCCAGGGCGGTCACCATCGGTCTGGCTTACTACAACGTCTCCGGAATCCCCGGAGTCACCTCATCCTTCCTCTCTATCCTCGGCAGCATGCTCCTTTTTGACACCTGTGTGGCCATGGAGAGACTGGCTAAGGGTTATGTGGATCTTCAACGCATTGTGAAGGAGATCATACCTCAGGCGCTGGCTACCGGGTACGTCTTGATCAAAGGCTTGGCTGTCGGGGTATTGTTTGGGTTTCTGGTTAAGCTGGGGCTGCCGGTGGTCTTGGGGACTGTTTTGACCATGGGGATAGCTTATACCATCTCAGAGCTGACCCCGAAGAACATGTCCGATTACGTGGGTCTCATCGGGGCCTTGGCCATCTACAACAAAGTGCTGGCCCTCCCTGATATCCGCGATCTCTCCGGTTTCTACGCAGCCTTGGCCGACATCACCTGGACCAACGGCACCGGTACCTTCCTGGCTCTGCTAGGTGGGATGGCTATTGGCACTGTCACCGGTTTTCTCACCAGAGCGGTGCTGCCTAGGGGTTATCGTTCCAAGCATTCCCGGGCCTACTGCCGGCCGGTAGATTTACAACCCTTTAGAGAAGTGATAGAATTGGAAAGAGGCCGAGTGACCGCTCATGTGGTTCTCTCGGCAAATTCTCCTTTTGCCCATAAATCCCTGGCTGAAACGGGCCTACTATCCAAGCTTCAGGCCAGGGTTTTGGCCATTCAGCGGGACACCGGAACGATTCCGCTGCCGCAAGGATCTGACGTGCTGGAGCCGGGAGACAGTGTCATCGTCCTGGCGCCGGTGGAAAGGATTACGGAGATCACTCGACTGTTGCGTGGAGGAGAGCAGGTACAGGGGGAATCATGATGGCTAAAGACAGCCCCACCTACGGGGGGCAGGCGGTAATTGAAGGGGTCATGATGAAAGGGCGAAATCATATCGCCACCGCCGTTCGCCGCAGTGCAGGTGACATCATCGTTGAATCCCGGGAGATCACTCCCTGGAGCAAGCGATTTCCTATCCTTAAATACCCTATCTTGCGGGGAGCTTTAGCCCTGGTGGAGGCCATGGTGGTCGGAATCAAGGCTTTATCCTTTTCGGCCAGCCAGTTTGCGGAAGAAGAGGATGTGGAGCTATCCACCAAAGATATGGTCTTGATGATCCTCTTCGCCTTTAGCATCAGCATCCTCTTTTTCGTGGTGCTCCCTGCTTACGCCATCCGGTACGTCGAAGCCCACATCCAGTACAACGTGTTTTTGAACCTGGTTGAAGGCCTCATCAAGGTCTCCATCTTCTTGGGTTATGTGGCGGCCATCGGTTTGATGCCTGATATTCGCAGGGTCTTCCAGTATCATGGGGCCGAACACAAGACCATCCACGCCTACGAAGCCGGGGAAGAACTGACGGTGGAAAACGTGCAGAAGTACTCCACCCTGCATCCTAGGTGCGGTACCAACTTCATTTTCATTGTCCTGTTGGTTAGTGTTTTTGTCTTTTCTTTCTTTGGGCGTCCCCCGTTCTTAGAGCGGGTTTTAATTCATATCGCGATCTTGCCGTTGGTGGCCGGGATCTCTTATGAGGTCCTCAAGCAGGCCGGCAAGAAAGAACCGTTGTGGATCTTTCGGGTCCTGGCCCTACCTGGGTTGTGGCTGCAGAAACTCAGCACTCGTCCTCCTTCCGACGATCAGGTAGAGGTGGCCATCAGGTCCCTCCAAGAAGTCTTAGCACTGGAAAACCAAGAGCCGCAGGAAGAAACAGAGGTGGCAGAAAGTGTTTGATAAATTGGATGCGATAGTGGAAAAGTACGACCGGATCACCCAGCAGCTCAGTGATCCGGAGGTCATCGCCAACCAGGAGAAGTTTCAAAAGTTGGCTAAGACCCATGCTGAGTTAAGCGAGATTGTCGAAGAATACAAGGAATATAAACAGGTCATTCAGCGCATAAAAGAGGCTGAGGAGATCCTGAAAACCGAATCCGACCCTGAGTTCCGGGCCATGGCCCAGGAGGAAAAGGTTCAGCTGGAAAAGGAGCTTGAGCCTCGGGAGAAGCGGTTGAAGCTTCTGCTAGTCCCCAAAGACCCTAATGATGAGAAAAACGTCATTATGGAGATTCGCAGCGGGGCCGGAGGAGAAGAAGCGGCCCTTTTTGCCGCAGACCTCTTTCGGATGTACTCCCGTTTTGCCGAGGAGCAGGGCTGGAAGATCGAACTGATGGATTCCAACCCGACGGAGCTGGGAGGTTTTAAAGAGGTCATCTTCATGGTCAAGGGGAAGGGGGCCTACTCCCGCTTGAAGTATGAAAGCGGGGTGCACCGGGTCCAGCGGGTGCCCACCACCGAGTCAGGGGGCCGTATTCACACCTCCACAGTCACTGTGGCGGTTTTGCCCGAGGCCGAAGAGGTTGAAGTGGAGATCGACCCCAACGACCTGAGAATCGATGTTTATCGTTCTTCCGGCCCTGGCGGTCAGAGTGTGAACACCACCGATTCAGCGGTCCGGATCACTCACCTTCCGACGGGACTGGTAGTTTCCTGTCAGGATGAGAAATCCCAGTTAAAGAATAAAGAGAAGGCCCTGCGCATTCTCCGGGCAAGGCTGTTGGATAAGGCCATCCAGGAACAACAGGCCGAGCTGGCTGCCAACCGCAAAGGGCAGGTTGGCACTGGTGACCGCAGCGAGCGGATTCGGACCTACAATTTCCCGCAAGGCCGGGTGACCGACCACCGAATTGGGATGACCATCCACCAGCTGGACAACTTCCTGGCCGGCGATATCGGGGAAATGATTGATGCTCTGGCTACCGCAGATCAGACTGAGAAACTGAGGAATTTGGAGGCATGAACCTAACCATAGGCGAGGTCTTGCAAAAGACTACTGCCTATTTTGCCGCCAAGGGTATCGAATCGGCCCGATTAGATGCAGAGCTCTTGCTGGCTCATGTGTTAGGACTGGACCGAGTCGGGCTATATACCGATTATCACCGCCCTTTGACCAGCCAAGAAGTGGCTGCCTACAGAGAAGTCGTTGCCAGGCGGGGCCGGCGGGAACCCGTGGCCTACATCACCGGCCATAAAGAATTTTATGGTCTTGATTTTACCGTCACTCCGGCGGTCTTAATTCCCCGGCCCGAGACTGAGCTCTTGGTTGAAACCGTACTGGAGTATCTCAGAGATTTTTCCGCCACTGGGGAGGAAGACCCGCCTCAGGTTATCGAAATAGGGGTTGGCAGTGGGGCGATCTCCGTAGCTCTGGCTGTAAGTAGCCCTTCCATTCGGATTTATGCCTCTGAGATCAGCCAGGATGCCCTGGCAGTTGCCAGAGAGAATATCAAAAAGCACGGGCTGGAGGAAAGGATTACCCTGGTTCCAGGTTCCTTTTTTTCTGGTCTACCTGAGTCGCTTTTGGGCAGAGTAAAAGTGGTGGTTTCCAACCCACCGTACCTGACCGGCAGAGAGGTGGCTGAAGGCCAACCGGAAGTAAAACACGAGCCTAGGCAGGCTCTGTACGGAGGCCCTGACGGGTTGGCAGCCTACCGGCAAATCATCTCCGAGGCTTCCAACTGGCTTCGCTCAGGCGGGCTCTTGGCTCTTGAGATCGGCTCTGCCCAGGCCAAAGATGTGGTCTCACTCATTGGAGAGACGGAGGCTTTCAGTGCTCCGGAAATCAGAACCGATTATGCCGGCTTGGACAGGATTGTATTAGCTTTTTTGCGATAGATTAAATAGATTAATATTAATAGGATTTGCCAAGTTATTCTAGAATGAGATAGAATATTTTAAAAAAGACAAGGATGGATGAAGTTGCTGTTCGCTCTCGTACTGGCCCCCTTTGTCCTGGCGGCGCTGGTACCGGTTGTACGAAAAGTCGCAGGACCACGCATAGGACTATACACACTACCCTTACCGATTCTATTATTTGTCTATCTGCTCTCAAAAACGGCAGAAATAAGTCAGGGTAAAGTCATCGAATCTGCCTGGGAGTGGGTGCCTTCCTTGGGCCTTTCCTTTGCCCTGCGTCTTGATGGGTGGTCTCTTCTTTTTACCCTCCTGGTAACTGGTATAGGTTCGCTGGTTCTCCTTTATTCCCATTTTTACTTGGGACCCGACGAGGATTTGACCAAGTTTTACCTTTATCTCCTAAGCTTTATGGGTTCTATGCTGGGTGTTGTACTTTCAGCCAACCTGCTTTTGACTTATGTGTTTTGGGAGCTCACCAGCTTTACTTCGTTCTTGCTTATTGGGTTTTGGTCGTTCCGGGAGCAGTCCAGGTACGGAGCACAGAAAGCATTGCTTATCACAGCCTTTGGCGGTTTTGTCATGCTGGCGGGGTTTGCACTGATATATTTGGTGACCGGCAGCCTCAATATAGAGACAGTCCTGGCCAACAAGGGAAAAATCCTCTCTAGCCCTTATTACCCGTATATCCTTCTCTTGATACTAGTAGGGGCATTTACCAAGTCCGCACAGGTGCCATTCCATATCTGGCTACCTAATGCGATGGAGGCTCCCACGCCAATTAGCGCTTTTCTACATTCGGCGACTATGGTTAAGGCCGGCCTGTATTTGGTGGGGCGGTTACTACCCATCCTGGGCGGAACCGAACTCTGGTTCCATACTGTTACCCTGGTCGGAGCAGCAACAATGGTTACCGGAGCATTATTAGCCGTCAAGCAGGATGACCTCAAAGCTCTCCTAGCTTACTCAACCATTAGCCAGTTAGGTTTGATCATGTTGCTTTTCGGTATCGGCACACCTTTTTCAACTGCGGCTGCGGTTTTTCATCTCTTTAATCATGCCGCTTTTAAGGGAGCCCTTTTCATGGTGGTAGGTATCATCGATCATGAAACTGGTACCCGGGATATCAACCTGCTGGGAGGACTTGCCAAAAAAATGCCTCTCAGCGCCGTTATCACCGGCCTGACTGCCTTTTCCATGGCCGGAGTTCCGCCTTTGGCTGGCTTTCTGAGCAAAGAACTTTTCTACGAAGCTACTCTAGAGACGGGAACCATGGGTCTTGTATCAGCCTCGCTTCCCTGGATTGCCGTAGGTGCCAGCGTTTTTACCTTTATTTATTCTGCCCTTCTGGTCCTGTTCGTCTTCTTCGGTAAGCAAAGGGGCGAGACTCCCAAACACCCCCATGAGGCACCAGGTTTGATGCTCGTGGGGCCAGGTTTGCTGGCAGCAATAACTGTCATAGTCGGACTTTGGCCGGATTTATTCGGTGGCTCTTTGATCAACCCTGCTGTGACTACTATTACCGGCAAGGCTTATGACGTCCATTATCACCTGTGGCACGGCATCACCACACCACTGCTTATGAGTAGCATAACTGTTGCTTTGGGTGCCTTGGGCTATACCTTGGTCGGCCGGATCCGCGCTTGGTTTAAATCCGTTAGAGCTAGGGTGACTCCGAATTATTTCTACGATCAGGGTTTACGTCTCATGATTGCCGGTTCCCGCAAGTTGACCAGCAGGTATATGACTGGACTCCTCAGAGATTATATCGTGTATATCTTGGCTACCCTGGTCACTCTGGTTGGCTACACTTACCTGATCAAGGCTGGAGGAGCCCGGACGTTGCAGTTGGCCCGGATCAATCCTTATGAACTGATTATGACCGGGCTCCTTGTTGCTGCGGCGCTCATCGTCATCAGGACCCATTCCCGGATGGTTGGAGTCCTTGCTTTAGGAGTCGTAGGCTTTTTGGTTTCCACTCTCTGGGTTGTTTTCAGGGCGCCTGATTTAGCTTTAACCCAGCTGATTGTTGAGACCATCGGGTTAATCCTGTTTTTGTTGGTCTTCCAGTATCTGCCCAGCCTTTCCCGGAGCACAGAACCTCCGGGGAAAAAGGCCGTAAACCTGGCCATTTCGGCGGCGGTGGGTATACTCATGGCCGTCCTGACTATTACTGCTCTTGGTACGCGCTTATACGAACCAATCTCCGCCTTTTATGTGGATAACAGCTTAAAACTGGGTGGTGGCCGCAACATTGTCAACGTAATCTTGGTTGATTTCCGCGGTCTTGATACCATGGGAGAGATAACGGTTTTAGGAGTTGCGGCTATGGGTGTATTTGCTTTGATTAAGTTAAAGGGGAAGAATATGCAATGAAATCGTTCATCCTAGAAACTGTTTCAAAGGTTGTTCTGTTCGTAATTTTAATTTTCTCCTTTTACCTGCTGTTGCGGGGACATAACGCACCCGGTGGCGGTTTTATCGCCGGCTTGATGACCTCGGCGACTTTTATCCTACTGTATCTGGCTCTTGGCCCTGGCGCCCGGAAACAAATCTTACCCCTAAACTTTCGGGCTTTTATTCCGGTGGGGCTCCTCATCTCCGCCCTGACCGGACTCGTTCCTTTGGCTGGGGGCAAACCTTTCTTGACCAGCGCCTTCGGATATGCGGATCTTCCGGTCTTCGGGGAGATAGAGTGGGCTACTGCAATGCTGTTCGATTTTGGGGTGTATCTGGTGGTAGTAGGGGTTACTATGAGCATTATTTCAGTGCTAGGGGAGGAGTAAAGTGGAAGTCTTGATGGCTCTGGTAATCGGGTTTTTATTTAGTGGCGGCACCTACCTGCTGCTCCAACGCCGGTTGATCCAGGTGATTTTCGGTACCTCCCTGATATCTCACGGGTCCTTGTTGCTCGTCCTGACTTTGGGCAGGTTGAAGACCGGGCGCCCTCCGGTGTTGATTGAGGGCTACTCAGGGCCGTATGTTGACCCGCTCCCCCAGGCGCTGAATTTAACAGCAATTGTGATTGGTTTTGCGACTACGGCTTTTATCCTGGTCCTGGCGTCCAAGGTTTACCAGGAGTACGAAACTGACGACTTAGAGGAACTGCGGGGCGTTGACGGTGATGAATAATCTACTGATCTTACCGGTTGTCTTACCTCTACTGGGGGCAATTGCAATTTTTCTTACCCGGGGAAGGATTCAGCTGCATAGGGCTATCGCTATAGTAACTGTCTTGACCATGCTCTTATTCAGTATTATCCTCCTTGGCTATGTCAAGGAAGGGGCAATCCCCGTTTTCAGCGCCGGCGATTGGGAGATCCCTTACGGCATAGTCTTTGCTGCGGATATATTCAGCGCCCTTATGTTGACAGTAGCTTCTATAGTAGCCACGGCGGTACTGCTTTTTTCCTTTAAGACCATGGACGAGGCCAGGGAAAAATATGGCTATTACGCATTTTTTCTACTGGTGATGATGGGGGTAAACGGTTCTTTCCTTACTGGAGATATTTTCAATTTATATGTCTTCTTTGAGATCATGCTCATTTGTTCCTACATCCTGCTCTCATTAGGTAGCGGCAAAGAACAATTGCGGGAGTCTTTCAAGTTTATGGTCATCAACATGCTTTCCTCAACCCTGTTCTTAGTTGGAGTAGCTTTCTTATACGGTGTAACCGGCACCTTAAACTTGGCCGACCTTGCGGTCAAGGTTCAGGCGGCCCAGGGTGAGGGGTTTATCACAGTCATCGCCGTACTCTTTCTGGTTGTTTTTGGGACAAAAGCTGCCATTTTCCCCTTATACTTCTGGTTGCCGGATTCCTACAGGGTACCGCATCCGGCTGTTAGCGCCCTCTTCGGTGGACTGTTGACCAAGGTAGGGGTGTACGTCTTGTACCGCATTTTTACCCTGGTCTTTATAACCGACCCTGGTTACACTCATACCCTGCTCCTGGTGGTCGCTGCCGCCACAATGGTTTTGGGGATTATCGGAGCTGTTTTCCAAATGGACATGCGCAAGCTGTTATCTTACCATATAATTAGCCAGATCGGGTACATGATAATGGGACTGGGGATATTTACTTCTTCCTCCCTGGCAGCCGGGGTGCTGTTTATCATCCACAATATTCTGGTGAAGGGGGCTCTGTTTCTGGTGGCCGGTACTGTAAAGCATTTGACTGGCACTGAAAACCTTAAGGAGCTTGGAGGCCTGTTGCAGGTATATCCCTGGTTGGGAATAATTTTCTTCTTTGCTGGAATTTCCCTGGCAGGAGCCCCACCATTCAGTGGGTTTTTTGCTAAGTATAGCTTGATGCTGGCAGGCCTGGAGAGCGGCAGGTATGTTATTGTTGCTGTCAGTTTGGGGGTCAGTATCTTAACCTTGTTTTCCATGATGAAGATCTTCCAGTACGCCTTCTGGGGTGCCGCTCAGGATTGGTATGAGCAGAAGAGTTATGGGCACCTGGTGGCTCCCGCAGCTGTCCTGGTGGTCTTATCTGTGGCCATGGGGCTGGGAGCACAGTGGATGTACGAATTATCCGCTGCCGCCGGGAGTCAACTGCTGGATCCCAGCATCTACATTAAAGCTGTGTTAGGGGCGTAGCCGATGTTTGTTCGTCAAGTTCTCCTCAATATCTTTCTGGCCTTCGTTTGGATGCTCTTGCAAAACTCATTCAATACTGCAAACTTTCTGGCCGGTTATGTTATCGGGGCCATTGTGCTCTACGTCTTTCGCCGGGGGTTTCCTGGAGGAGTAATTTACCTCTCCCGGTTCAAGGCTGTTTTAGAACTGCTCATCGTCTTCCTCTGGGAATTGCTCAAGGCCAGTTTTACTGTGGCCGCAATGGCCCTTTCCCGGAAAATCGACATCTGTCCCGGGATTGTGTCTGTACCCACAGAGCTCCAGTCTGAGCTGGCAGTTGTGCTTTTGGCCAATTTGATTACTTTGACTCCTGGGACTCTCACTGTGGATATTGCCCCGGACAGGTCTCAGCTTTATGTGCATGTCCTTAATATCACCGGTTCTGAGGAGGAAGTTCGTCGGGAGATCAAAGATAAGTTTGAGAAGCGAATTTTAAAGATTGTTGGAGGTCGGAAGTGATGCTCCTGCCCACCGTCACCAACCTGGCACTCTTCACCATCACCATTTCTATGGCTCTTTGTCTTTGGCGGCTCATTGTCGGACCCAGTTTTCCGGATCGGGTGGCAGCCAGCGATACCATCAGCACCAATATTGTGGCTTTGCTGATTGTGCTGAGTATTAAGTTTACCACCCAAGACTATTTTGACGCAGTTTTGGTCATTGCCATTTTAGGTTTTTTAAGCAGTGTGGCCTTGGCCAAGTTCTTGATAGGGGGGTCAGTCTTTGACCGGGATTAGCTTGAGCGAGCTCTTAACTAGCTTTTTCATCCTCTTTGGCCTCTTTTTTGTCCTCACCGGGTCCATCGGCCTGATTCGGTTTCCGGATGTGTACACTCGGTTGCATGCGCCTACAAAAAGCGCAACTCTGGGAGTGTTCGGGATTCTGATCGCCTCCATCATTCACCAGGCCTCCCACGGTTTTCTGGGCATCAAGGAAATTTTAACTACCGTCTTCCTGTTTTTGACGGCACCGGTGGGGGCCCATATGATCGCCCGGGCAGCTTACTTGACCGGGGTACAGCCTGCTCAGCAGTCTACAACCTGTGAGTTTTTCTATATCCTTAGGCAGAAGGAAGAAGACAAACAGGATGCAGACCAGAATTTATAAAGTGGATCCTTGGGCTCCTGATCCCATAGTAATCGAGGAAGCAGCCGGCCTCTTGGCCTCTGGGGAGGTTGTCGCCTTTCCCACCGAAACCGTCTACGGCCTGGGGGCCAACGGCCTGGATTCACGGGCCGTGAAAAAGATTTTCGCTGCCAAAGGACGGCCTGCCGATAACCCTTTGATCCTACACATCGCCGAGCCCGAAACCCTACATGAAATCGTGGCAGATATCCCTGAGCGGGCCCAGATCCTCATCCGGCGGTTTTGGCCGGGGCCGCTCACCATGGTTCTGCCTAAGAAACCGGAGATTCCTTCCGAAGTTACCGCCGGCCTCTCCACAGTCGCGGTGCGGATGCCTGCTCACCCTGTGGCCAAGGCGTTAATCGCAGCGGCCGGAGTCCCGGTGGCAGCCCCCAGCGCCAACATCTCCGGGCGGCCCAGTCCCACCAGGGCGGAGCACGTCTGGGAGGACCTGGCGGGTAAAATCGCAGCGGTGGTCGACGGAGGCCAGTGTGGAATCGGCCTGGAATCTACCGTCATCGACCTCTCCGGAGAGGTTCCTTACCTGCTCAGACCGGGAGGGATCACCTTGGAGCAGTTGGAGGCGGTCCTCGGCCGCGTGGAAGTGGCGGGAGAGGTGGCTGCCTCCCAGACTCCCAAAGCTCCCGGCATGAAGTACCGGCACTATGCCCCGAAAGCGCCGCTGTGGATTGTGAACGCTGAAACCACGACCCAAACCCTATCCCTCCTGAACCGGCTGGTAGAAGAGGACTTGGCTAGAAATGAGAAGGTGGCGGTCATTGCCTCAGCTGAGACCGTGGCTGCACTGGAAGAGAAGGCTAGACCAGGCCTGATCCTAAGAAGCCTGGGTAGCCGCAATGAACCGGCAGTTGCGGCTCAAAACCTCTTTGCGATTTTGCGGGAGGTGGACAAGGCGGGCGCCGATGTCATCTACGCTGAGGCTGTGGGCACCGCTGGAATCGGCGCTGCGGTGATGAACAGGCTCTACAAAGCCGCCGGCGGCCGGGTGATTAACCCTGATCCAGAGCCTTCTGAGCGGCCAGGGAGAGCAAAATGAAGGTAGGGTAGATCATCAGGGTTGCCGCTGCCACTACTCCTGAATCATTGACCAAAAGAACAACCACTGCCGCTGTGAAGGCGGTCCAAAACCCCCGGATGATGCGGGGGTTTTTGTCTTTGACCTTTTTGGGTAGGCCCTTGGGGCGCCAGAAGATCAGGGCTAAACCAAAGATGAAGGAGAGCAGCCCGTCGGCCCAGACCGTGTAGTGCATGAGCTTCCAGTTCATGGCCAGCTTCCGGCTGAAGACCTCCCAGGCGCCGTTCAGCCCTTGGGAACCGATCTGGAAGACAAAGCGGCCCAGGTGAGAGAGGTTTTCTGGGTTGAGGTACAGATCCCAGAAAGCAAAGGCTGAAAGGGCCAAGAGGACGGCCAAGGGCAGGTAAACCAGGTGCCTCAGACGCACTTTCTTTGCCCTGCCCAAAAAGAGCCAGGTTATGCTGCTGGCGGTTAACCCAATGGTCCCCCCTACATTAGCTCCCCACCAGGGAGATCCCAACACCACCAGGACTACCAAGGAAAAAAGCATCCCCCATCTCCAGGCCGATCTGCCGATGTGCTCCCAAAGAGCGGCCCAACCCATAAAGAAACTCCCGATCAGCACCCCCATGTACTCATTACCGATCCCGTAGAACCGGGCGCCGCCGATAGGGTCATAGCCCAGGAGGGAGCCGGCCGCCAAGCCCCAACCCGCCAAGACATCAACCACCAAAAGCAGGCTTGTTAGCAGGGATACCAGGGCAAAGACCGGGATGATCGCAAAACCCCTGACCAGAATGAGGCCCATGACCGGCGGTAGAGCAAAGAGCGCCAGAGTGTAGAGCCACCCCTGAGGCGGCAGACCTGCAATGGCCAGGAGCAGCAGGGGAGGAAAGGTTTCCGCCAGACAAAGGGCGGAGTACAGCTTACTGGCCGTCCGCTTAGACCTGGAGGGGAGTTTCTGCCACAAGAGCAAGAGCACCCCGAGAAAGACCACCGCGATTTGAGAGATGACGTAGGCTTTGAGAAAAGGTGCCCGGTAGCTGTTGATCTTGACCCACCGCTCGCTTGCGGCCGAGAGGTAGCCCAGTTTATCTGCAGGTCCGCCAGTGGAACGGGCCGGTGCTCCGTAAGCTCCAGGAGCTCGCAGATTCCAGGCGGAAAGCAGGGTGGGCAGAAGGTCGGTGTTGGTGATGAGCCCGGCCTTTCTAGTGGTGGGGCTTATTAGGAAACCTCCGGATAGAAACTTCCCCCACGTAACCAGGAAGGTCAGAGGGCTCTCGCTTCTGTACGCGTCCTTACTGGGATAGGCGGAAACCAGCCAAAACTGGACCGATCCAATCGCTCCTTCACCTAACTGTCTCAGGAAACCGTCGATCTCGCCAAGTAGCCGCCTGCGCCACTCCACTACGGCCTGGGGAGACATCAGGTCACTCTCCTCATACAGACGAAGGAGGTCCCCGGTTTCGAGGAAAATTAGGTGGTGTTCAGGGAGTGCCTTCAGGGTGAGCCTGGTCAACTTCTCGTAGTCGGTTCGCAGGCCTCCAGGGAAGGTCGGGTCGGAGATTAAAGGTGCAGTGTAGCTGGCTTCAGGCACTACACCCTCTGGCCGCATTAATAGCAGCGAAGCCGGCCGGTGGACCCCCGCCGTGCTGTCTCCGGCTCCGATGAGGATTGACTTGAGCCCTGCTTCCTGCAAAACTTTGCCTAAAAGCTCTAGCTCAACCCGGTGCTTCAGTCGAGAGGTGGTCCTGATAATGGCGCCGATGTAGGGGGTGAAGGCGGGCTCTACTGGGCCGGTACGCTCCGAGAGCGCTCGGTTCGGGAGGTAGCGCCGGAAGAGGTCGGCGGCCGGGCCTTCAGAGGTAGGTTCGCTCAATTGGTAAAAGAGGCGCGCCTCAGCCGGCACCTTAGCCCGGGCGCCACTGGCTAAACTGGCATAGCAGTTCTCTGGGGAGTAAGCGGCGGCGGTACGGGAGTTCAAAAGGGCGATGCTGGCTTTGGGCAAGACCGCCTTTTTCAAGTAGGGGAGATCGGCAGCCTCTAAATCTTCGATGCTTACCCCGCCGATGAGGACGACAATCTGTTTTAACTCTCCAGCCAGGTTTAAAGCAACCTCCGCCCGACTAAGACCGGAGTAGAGCCAAATAATGACCAGAACCCACACGAAGGCCTTTTTCATGCTTTTGCCCCCTGATCCAAAAGCCTCCGGTAAAGGGTGTAAGTGCTTTCCACCATCTGGCTCACCGAATGCCTCTCCCACACAGTCTTTTGCAGCTTCTCTGCCAGAGCAAGGGCCAAGTCAGGTTGCCGGATTACCTGGAGGATGGCCTGGCTCAGGGCGACCGCATCACGCGGCTCCACCAAGAGCCCGGTTTCCCCAGAGCGGATGACCCCAGGGACGCCTCCGACCCTAGTTGCTACCACCGGCAGCCCTACTGACCCTGCCTCCAGGAGGGAGAGAGGGAGCCCTTCGCTCCAGGAGGGTAGGATGAAGAGGTCGCTGCTGGCGTAGAGGGGGAGCAAGTCAGCCACCTGTCCGGCCAGTCTCGCCACTTCTTCTCCGGCGGTCCTGTTCAAGAGCTCCACTTGTCTCAGAAGATCCTTTTTTTGGGGCCCGTCGCCGGCGACAATAAACCGCACTCTTTCTCCGGCCTGCCAGACCCGTTCTGCTGCCTCCAGGAGGGTTTCCACACCCTTGGCCGGAATTAAACGGGCTGCTGTTAAGGCCACCCTGTCTTCCGGAGCCCATCCGTACCTTTTTCGGAGCTTCTGGCGCAAGGAGCGTCGCCGATTCGGATCCACCTGGTAGGCGTGAGTGTCGATCCCGTTGTAGATAATGTTCAAAAGGTGAATTGGGTAGCCCGGAATCTGGGCCAGGTACTGGGCCAGGTGTCCGGAGACGCAGACCACTGCTTGGCACCTGCGGGCTATCAGGCGTTCCACTATCGGGTAAACCTTGTCCCAGCCCTTAACTCCCCCGGGACAAAAGTTATGGACTGTATAGACCATAGGCAGGCTCCTTTTTCCGGCGGCCAAGGAGCCGACTAGGGCCGCTTTGAAGCCATGGAGGTGCACGATGTCCACCGGAAAACGCCTGAGCAGCCGGTACAACCTGTAAACGCTCCGTCCGTCCTGGACCGGGTTGATACCGCCAAAAAGGGGTAGGGGGTAGACTGAATCTACATAGGGTCTGAGCTGCTCGAAATCATTGGTTTTCGCGGAGAAGGCCAGGATGCGGAAACCGTAATCCCGTGAGGCCTGGGCCAGGGTCTGCCAGTGGCGGAGCATGCCTCCAGACACTGGTCTCAAGACGTGAGCGATGGTCTGCATTAAGAGCTCATCCTTTTCAACATCTGCTTTTTAGGGTATACTTGGAGTGTCTACGGTATGCGAAGGGAACTTTCTCAGCATCCCATACGTTAGTAAAGAACAGGAGATAGGTGATGACAGTGTCCTGGGCCCAGGCCATTGCGAAATCCAAAACCACCAAGAGGACGGCCGAGAGCGATCGTGAGCTCTTTGCCTCCATGGTGCAGGAACATGAGCGGTATCTTTTTAACATCGCTTATCGCCTGGCGGGGAACAGGGAGGAGGCTGAAGATCTAGTCCAGGAAGCTCTGGTGCGGGCGTTCCGGTCCTTTAGATCCTTCGAACCGGGGACTTCCTTTAAGAGCTGGCTGTACCGGATCGTCTCCAACCTCTACGTGGACACTTTGCGCAAACGGTCTAAGTACCGGGAGGAGTCTTTAGACGAGCCGATTATCTACGAAAACGGTGAGTTTAAAAAGAGCATCCCGGATTACTCTGCAGATCCTTCCCAGTTAGTGGAGGAAACCGGTTTTGTGGGAGAGGTCCAAAAGGCTTTGGATTGTTTGCCGGCCGAGTACCGCTTGGCTGTCATTCTCTGCGATGTTCAGGGTTTCTCTTATGAGGAGATTGCTGAGATCATGGACTGTTCGATCGGTACAGTTCGTTCCCGAATCCACCGTGGACGCAAAGCTCTCAGAAAATATCTGGAGGAGTTCGGCAAGGAGAGGAACTGGCTGCCCGGGACAGTCCAATAGACGGACTACGAGGGTGGTGAGTTGCAGTGAACTGTCAAAAGGTTGATAATCTTTTATCTGCCTTTATTGACAGGGAGGTCTCCCCGGAGGAGAGCCGGGAGATCCGCCTCCACGTGGAGGAGTGCGATCTTTGCCGACAGACCTACCTCGAGTTGAGCCAAGTCAAGGATGCTCTGGCTTCTTTGGGTGAGATAGAGCTCCCCCCCGGATTCCATTCTCACCTCTTGGATCAACTGAAACAGGCTGAAGAACCGTGGATTATGCGCTGGCTGCAGCAGTTTAAACCGCTGGTCTTTGCCGGGGCCTTAGGCGTTCTGTTTGCTACCATCGGCCTGCCACTGGCTCAGGGTGCCAAGGTGGTTCAGCCTGATCCCTTATCTGACTTGCGTTTCTTAATCAGCGAACACCAGCGGTTTCAGCAAAGCGAACCCTTCAGCAATTCGCTACCGCCGACTGTTACCAACCTGTTACCGGAGGTCCGCTACCGACCGGTCCACGTGGACGACTTTTTCATCCGGACTGTAAGCACCGAGCATAATTACGCTCAAGAAGTGGTTTTAAGCCATCACCTAAGGTATTAGGAGACGTCAGATGAAACACAAGTGGTGGTTAACTTTCACATTGGCCCTCTTGGTTTTGACCGCGGGTCTGCACGCGCTGGCCGGGGAGAAATACGACCGACTGTTGGAGATGGCCATTCTGGCTCCAAAACGCTTTTCCTATTCCGGAACCATGGTTAATGTGACCTGGTCCGGCCAGGATGCGGCCAGCACGAAATTACGGTTTTACCATGCCGCCCCCGGGCAGAGCCGGTGGGAGGTCTTGGATGATGAGGGCCAGGTCAAAGTGGTGGTAATAGAGGATTTCAAGCGGCGCTGGGAGATATATCCGGCAGAGCACAAGGTCTATGTCACCTCATCCCTGGAGTGCTGCCTTAATGAGTCCTACGCCGAACTGGCCAGGCTCAATGCCAATTACGAAATTAGAGTGAACGGAACCGGCCAGGTTGCCGGTAGGGAAACCGTGATCATCTCCTTGAGACCCAGGTTTTCCACGAGTCCTGCTCGGCTGATCTGGCTGGATACTGAAACCGGGGTGGTTCTGCGCTGGGAAGAGTACTCCGGTGAGGGCTCCCTTACTGAGCTGGGGGTCTTTACTGATTTCAGAATAGAGCGTTCCCTGGACTCAGAGTTGTTTCACTACCACCCTGGGCACAAGGACCAGGTTAAATACCACGAGTATTCAGAGCTGCCTCAGGAGGTGGTTGAGCTCCAAAAACGGACTGCGGCTGTGATCAGGTACCCAAGTGAACTGCCGCCAGGGTACCGCTTCAGCAGAGGGCGGGTCTTGTCCCGGTACGCTCCAAACGATACGGTCCAACTACAGTTCACCGACGGACTCAATTGCATCTCCATCTTTCAGACCTTTTACCCTGCGGGACCACTGGAGCCCGGGCCGCACTTAGAAGACGCCACCCGGATGCTGATGAATAACACCCCGGTTTACCTGGTGGAAACCCCGGCAGGCTACGTCCTGAGCTGGACCAAAGGCAATGTAGCTTACCATATTGTCGGGGATATTCCTATAGAGCAGATTAGGGCCCTGGCCCATTCTTTAGGCAAATAGGTATCTTATCTGTAAAGGAGGAGGCAGTATGATCAAATCTTTGAAAAAGTATATTCCCCTATTGATCGTCGGTATCATTGCCGCCAGCATCGGTGGAGTCATCACCGCCAATTTGTTGATTGAGAAACCGGCCTTAGCAGAGGATCAAAAGGATGAGACAGTGACTATCAAACCGGTGGCCATCACCGGCGATCCTAACGCAATAGCCAATGTGGCTGAGATGGCTTCCAAAGCCGTGGTTAAGATTGAAACAACTTACAAACCCGCGGCTCAAAAGTATCTCACTGATAACCCCTTCTTTAATGATCCCTTTTTCCGGTACTTCTTCGGGGATATTCAGCCGATGCCGGACCAGGCTCCCAGGGAGGGTATGGGTTCCGGTTTCATCTTCCGGGAAGACGGTTACATTCTGACCAATGATCACGTGGTCCGGGGTGCCGATGAGATCAACGTCTTCATCTACGGTTATGATAAGCCTCTAAAAGCGGAAATTGTTGGCGCCGATGCCAGTTTGGACCTGGCCGTCTTGAAAGTTGACCCTAAAGGCAAAAAACTGCCGACCGTGAAACTGGGCGACTCCAACAAACTTCGGATCGGTGAGTGGGCTGTGGCCATCGGTGACCCTTACGGGATGGACTGGACAGTCACCGCCGGCGTAATCAGTGCCAAGGGACGACCTTTAACCATCAGGGACAACGACGGGCGGGCCCGGCGGTACAAGGACCTGATCCAAACCGATGCGGCCATCAATCCCGGTAACTCCGGCGGTCCGCTCCTGAACCTTAAGGGCGAGGTTATCGGCATCAATACTGCAGTTAACGCCGCCGCACAGGGCATTGGTTTCGCCATTCCCATCAACACCGCCAAAGAGGTCCTCTCCGACCTCATCGATCACGGACAGGTGATCCGGCCCTGGTTGGGCGTCTCCATCACCGATGTCACTGAAGATATGGCCGAAGCTTTAGGGCTTTCTTCCACCGACGGTGTTCTGGTGGCGGATGTGGTACCCGGTAGCCCTGCTGACAAGGCCGGCATCATGCGCTACGACGTCATTCTGGAGGTCAATAAGACTCCGGTTAAATCCAGTGACCACCTGGTGGAACTGATTCGCAGCACCGACGTGGACGAAACAGTGGCCATCTTGATCAGCCGGAACGGTCGAACCAGACTGGTCACTGCCAAAATCGACAAAGCTCCAGCAGACCTGCGGATGTAGCTGAGAGCTTGAAAAGAAGACATGAAAAAACCCGGGCCAAATGACCCGGGTTTATTATTATTTGGATTTATTTTTTTTACTTAGCGTACTCTAAACCGATTTTACCGGTGTTGGGATCGACGGTGTGGCAGTTCTGGCAGCGGCCTTCATATTTCTCGATGAAGTGGTTTTCGCCTTCATGATAGTGAGCCTTGTGCAGGATAGGACCGAAAGCCAGTTTGCCGGATTTGTGGCATTTTAAGCAGTCCTCATAGAGAGCACCGGGTTTTACAGGCGGGTGCCCCTTGATGTTCTTAACTTCGGCGGTAAGGTCGTACTTGCTGCCGACTACGTGACAGTTAGCGGCGCCGCAACCCTTACCTTCGGCAGCCATAACAAAAAGGCTCATAGAAGTAAGAATAAGAGCAGCAACAGTAAGGGTTAGAAGAGTTCTCTTCAAAGCCTTCTCCTCCCTCAAATATGATATTTTTTTGGTGCAAATATTTTGCACCTAACTAAACTATAGCATAATATATCCAAGCCTGTAAATGCTTTAGTCTATTGCCAAATTATTACTTGCACCAAGGTTCTTGGCTGCTTGAGTGAAGACGTTCTCCCGGGAGGTATAGCCGCAGAGGGCACAGCGGACCTCTAAGTAAAGCTCGCCATCATCTAAAACATCCTCCCATTCATCAGCCGCCCAGACGATCTTGCCGGTATTCGGGTCAATCCTCACCTCCTGAGCCAGCTTCTTGATGAGATAGAACCGGCTCCTGTTCCCCTGGCAGCTGGGGCACAAGTACTTATGGTTCAACCAAACCGCCTCCCTTTTCTGGTAGTATTGCGCGAAGTCCCTCAGGGAGATACTAAGGGCGGGAGGGAATGATGCTGTCATGGTTTACTGGTTCAATAACAGCACCTATACCTGCAGTGAGTGTGGAAACACCTTCACTCTCAACCTGGACAAATACGAAGGCTACTATATCTTGCATTGTCCTTACTGCGGCAATAACTACTACTTTGAACTCCTTACTACAGAGGACCAAACCTAGAAGGACTTGGTTTCCTCCTTGCCGAAAGACTTTTGAGGTGATTTTCCAGTGAAATCGGTCCTTTTTGTTTGCACCGGGAATACCTGCCGCAGCAGCATGGCAGAGGCGCTGCTCCGAAATATCTTAAAAGACAAGGGGCTTGATTCTAAGGTGCAGGTCTCCAGCGCAGGGGTGAGCGCGCTGCCTTCTATGCCAGCCAGTCCTGAAGCAGTGGAGGTTCTGGCCAAAGGTTGGCAATTGGACATCTCCAGCCACAAAGCGACTCAGCTCACTGACGAGCTGGTTTCCGGTGCCGACTTGATTTTGACCATGTCTAAGAGTCACCAAGACTACATCCTTCAGGTAGTTCCTGAGGCCAAGGAAAAGGTCTTCCTGCTCAGCGAGTTTGCCGGGCAGAATGGGGATGTCTCTGACCCCATCGGCCGCGGCCGGGAGGAGTATCAGCGGGTGGCTGAGGAGATCGAGGGGTACCTGCAAAAAGCCCTGCCTAAAATGATAGATTTTCTAGGACTTAAGGAGGGAGCTGAGTGAAGGTTGCAATCGGATCTGACCACGGCGGCTATACCATCAAGGAATTGCTCAAGAGGGAGTTGAGCAAAGAAGGGATAGAGTTTACGGATTTTGGTACCTTCAGCACTGAATCCTGTGATTATCCCGACTACGCCTTCAAGGTAGCCGAGGCTGTGGCCAGAGGAGAATTCGAACGTGGCATACTGATTTGTGGGACAGGCATCGGCATGAGCATCGCTGCCAATAAGGTGAAAGGTGTGCGGGCAGCCCTCTGCCACGATGTCTTTTCCGCAGAAGCCACCCGCCTGCACAATGACAGCAATGTCTTGACCATGGGCGAGCGAGTGGTCGGTCCCGGGTTGGCTTTGAAGATTGCCAGGACCTGGCTGAACACCGAGTTTTCCGGTGAGGAGAGGCACCGGCGGCGGATCGATAAGATCACCGACTACGAGTAAGCACGGAGGAGGAATTTTTAATGGTCCATGTTATTGATCACCCACTGATCCAGCACAAGCTGGCCTACATTCGCGATGTCAATACCGGCCCCAAAGAGTTCAGGGAGCTGGTTGATGAGGTTGCCACCCTGATGGCCTACGAGGTCACTAGAAACATGCCCTTGGAGGAGGTTATCATCCAGACCCCGTTGGCTAAGGCCAAGTGTAAGATGATCTCCGGCAAAAAACTGGCTTTGGTGCCGATTTTACGCGCCGGTCTGGGCATGGTCGACGGTATCCTGAAACTGATACCCCACGCCCGGGTAGGTCACATCGGAATGTACCGTGATCCGGAATCCCTGAAGCCCGTCTCCTACTACGGTAAACTTCCCCCGGACATTCAGGAACGGGATGTGATTATCATTGATCCTATGCTGGCCACCGGAGGCTCTGCCGCAGCGGCGGTGGACTTTTTGAAGGAACGGGGTGCCACCAGCATCAAACTGATGTGTTTGATTGCGGCGCCTGAGGGGATACGTTTCTTCGAAGGACGCCACCCGGATGTGGACATCTACGTGGCAGCTGTTGACGAAAAGCTCAATGAGCACAGCTACATCGTTCCTGGCTTAGGTGATGCCGGTGACCGGCTATTCGGGACCAAGTAAAATGAAGAAAGAGCGTCCTTCCTGGGATGAGTATTTCATGGAAATCGCCGAGCTAGTGGCGAAGCGCTCCACTTGCCT
Organism: Bacillota bacterium; assembly: GCA_017656135.1. Classification (GTDB taxonomy): domain Bacteria; phylum Bacillota; class UBA5301; order UBA5301; family UBA5301; genus JACDOJ01. The sequence continues at coordinate 22,485 of JACDOJ010000004.1, forward strand.
GCGCCGGCAGATCGGAGCGGTGATTGTCAAAGACCGCAGGATCCTCACCACCGGCTATAACGGGGCACCGTCGGGAATACCTCACTGTTCGGAGGTGGGCTGTCTGCGGGAGCAGCTTCAGGTGCCTTCAGGGGAACGTCATGAGCTCTGCCGGGCGATTCACGCTGAGCAGAACGCCATCATTCAAGCGGCCTACCATGGCGTTTCCTTAGTGGGTGGGACATGCTATACCACCTGCCAACCCTGCAGCCTCTGCGCCAAGATGCTGATCAATGCCGGCATCGAGACCATAATCTACAAAGGGAGTTACCCCGACCCGTTGGCTCAGGAGTTCTTGGATACTGCTGGGGTCAAGACGGTTAAGTTTGACAAGTAGGGCCTCTTGCCATACAATAAAACTGCAGCTAGATGCAGAGAATGGTGTTTACTGGAAGGAGGTGAGCCCATGGAGAGGTACCTGGGCCCATTTATTTGTGCTCTGGTTTTTGCTGCTGTTTTGACTCCGCTGGTGCGCAGACTGGCGCTGGCTCTCTGGATCATGGACGAGCCCGCCGAGCGGAAGGTGCATGAACGCCCGGTACCGCTCTGGGGAGGGCTCGCCATTTTCCTGTCTTTCTTGTTCACCGCCAAGATTTTTGCCAGCGAGTTTCAGGCTTTCGGCGGAATTGTGGTGGCCGGGACCTTAATCACAGTTATCGGGTTGATCGATGATGTCCGGCCCCTGTCGGCTAAGACCAAGTTCTTAGGCCAGATCTTGGCCTCGTTGGTCTTGATCGCCCTAGGAACGAAGATTGAGTTTTTGACCAACCCCTTCGGTGGCATGATCTACCTGGGCTGGTGGGGTATCCCCCTGACGGTGCTCTGGGTGGTCAGCATCACCAATATGGTCAACCTCATCGACGGCTTGGACGGTCTGGCCGCCGGAGTGGCTGCCATTGCCTCGGCTGCGCTCTGGGTGGTGGCAGCCAGCAAGGGGCAGACGACCATGGCCTTGCTAAGTGCCGTATTGGCCGGAGGTGCCTTGGGCTTTTTGCCCTACAACTTCAACCCGGCCAAAATCTTCATGGGTGATACCGGCAGCATGTTCCTAGGGTTCATGCTGGCGGCGCTCTCGGTGGAAGGGGCCCTCAAAGGAGCCGCTACCATCGCCCTGACCATCCCGCTGTTGGTCCTGGGTGTCCCCTTCTTCGATACCCTCTTTGCTATCTGGCGGAGGTATCGGGAAGGGCGTCCGGTTTACAAGGCCGACCGAGGGCACTTACACCACCGGCTGCTGGACATGGGACTGAGCCAGAAAGCGGCGGTGCTGTTGGTCTACGCTTTCAGCGTGGCCTTGGGAATCACTGCGATCATCGTCTCCCAGTTAGGTGAAGCCGGCAGCTTCCTGGCCGTGGTCAGCTTAGGAGTCTTTATGTACTTGCTGAGCGAGGTTATGACTACCGCTGTCCCAGTGGGAAAGGAAAAGAATCATGGCTAAACCGATCAAGGTCGCCTGTATAGTTGGAACCAGGCCGGAGGCCATTAAGATGGCCCCGGTCGTCAGAGATCTCAAGGCCAGAGACGGCTTTGAGGTTTTCTTGTTATCTACCGGGCAGCACAAGGAAATGCTGGCTCAGGTATTGGCTGCTTTTGATCTCACTCCCGATCATGACTTGGAGATCATGACCGAGCGCCAAACCCTGAACCAGATCCTGGCCCGGGCCATTCCTGGGTTGGATCAGGTTTTCGCCCAGTTCCAACCTAACCTGGTGCTGGTCCAAGGAGATACCAGTACAGCCTTTATCGCCGGCTTGGTTGCCTTTAACCGGCGCATTAAGGTTGGACACGTCGAGGCCGGGCTGCGTTCCGGCGACAAGTGGCAGCCCTTCCCTGAGGAGGTCAACCGCCGCCTTCTCTCGGTGGTGGCGGACCTGAACTTCGCTCCTACTCCCACCGCCCGGGATTATCTGCTCCGGGAGGCGGTGGATCCAGGTTCCATTTTCGTCACTGGAAACACTGTGATTGATGCCCTGCTCACAGTCATCAAGCCTGACTACCGGTTCCGAGAATCGCTCTTGGAAGAGGCCCTCCAAGAGCATGGGGTCAAGCGGATCCTGGTCACCGCCCACCGCAGGGAGAACTGGGGAGAGCCCATGGCTGAGATTTGCCAGGCGGCAAAAAGCCTCCTAGCCTCGGGTCTGCCCCTCAGGTTCATCTGGCCGGTCCACCTCAACCCCGTGGTCAGAGAGGTGGTCCACCGGGAACTTTCTGGAGTTTCCGGCGTCTATCTGACCGACCCTCTGGAGTACTCGGATCTGGCTAACTTGATGAGCCGGGTCGATTTAATCTGGACCGATTCCGGCGGGATTCAGGAGGAGGCTCCAAGCCTTGGAGTGCCCATTCTGGTGCTGCGGGAGGTTACTGAGCGTCCGGAAGGAGTGGCAGCCAAGGCTGCCCGTCTGGTGGGAACCGAAGCCGGGAGGTTGGTGCAGGTGACCCGGACCATTTTGACCCAGTCCGACGAGTATCGGAGGATGGCCGCTGCGGCCAACCCCTACGGAGACGGCGCAGCCAGTCGGCGGATTGGTGAGTACCTCGCCTGGTACTATGGGTTGATTTCCGAGAAACCGCTCCCCTTCGCGTAAGGGGAGGTATAAACGAGGGAAATACTGGCAAAACTACGGGTAGAACGGCTTAGGGGGTACGACCATGCGTCGGTTTCTACTTTCCGTAGTTTTGCTTTTTTTGTTTCTAGGGCCTTCCGGGGCTTTAGCCCAGGGACTGGATCTCTTCCAGCTTTACCAAGAGACCGGGGCTACTCTCCAGGAGACCGAATTCCAGGCTTGGCTCCGGCTCTCCGACCGGTACAACGAGCCGGATGTGGACAAGTTGCTGGCTCAGGTGGCCACCGACTTGGGATTTGAGGTTAAGGGAGCCATTCAAACCAGCAGTTTCCGGGACAATTTCGAGCAGGCCTTCGTGATGGTTGACTTCTTTGAGGCTGAGGGGTGGCTTACGGTTCAGCGCATGCAGAACCTGACCCTTTCCAAGGAAGTCGAAACCTTCCTCGGCCTGCGAGCCCTGCGGACCGGGACCTGGCCTAGCCTATCCCACTACCGGGACCGAGTTACCTCCGATTTCTTGGGCTACGGGCCCGAGGCAGACCTGCAGTTTTTCACCACTTTGATCGGAACTCTCAGAGGCGAACTCTCCGCTGAAGCCAGAAAGGAAATCACCGACCGGGTCAAGGCTAAAGCTCAGGCCAAAGTTATCGAGAGCTACCGGCAGGACAACCTCGAGTCCATTTCCCTCTACACCGAACACCTTCCCGACCGCCAAAAGGTGGGGGAAAAAGTGATGAATTTGCACTTGGCCTATAGGTACAACCAGTTTGAGAACTGCACTTACATCTATCTTGGAACCCCAATTATCGCCCCGGATTACTAAAGGGGACTGTCATGGAAAACTTACTGATCTCAGGAGGCACCAGACTCCACGGAAAAGTTAGAATTCACGGGGCCAAAAACGCGGCCCTTCCCATCCTTGCCGCTACCCTTCTGGCCGGGGGACCGGTTACCTTAAGGGAAATCCCGGAGCTGGAAGATGTCCGGACCATGCTGGACCTCCTGAAACACCTGGGAGTAAAGGTCAAGAGGCTTGCCCCCTGCCGGTACCGGCTTGACCCTGTGGGTTTCGCGGGCTGGGATGCTCCGTATGAGCTGGTCCGCAAGATGCGTGCCTCCTTCTTGGTGCTGGGCCCGATTCTCTCCCTCCACGGCAGGACCAGGGTTTCTCTCCCCGGCGGGTGTGCTATTGGCTCTCGTCCCATCGACCTGCATTTAAAGGGTTTGCAGGCGCTGGGTGCCGAGATCAGCATGGGCTACGGCTTCATCGAGGCAAAATCTAAACAGCTTAGAGGAAACCACATCTTTCTGGACTATCCCAGCGTCGGGGCGACCGAGAACCTGTTGATGGCGGCCTCCCTGGCCCGGGGCGAAACGGTGATTGTCGGTTGTGCCCAGGAACCGGAAGTTGTGGATTTAGCCAACTTCCTGAACATCTTAGGCGCTAAGATCAGCGGCGCCGGTACAGACCGGATTACCGTCAAAGGTGTCCAGGCCCTAGGCGGGGGAGTCGAGTATACCATAATTCCGGATCGGATCGAGGCCGGCACTTACCTTGCTGCAGCTGCCGCCGCCGGAGGCAACCTTCAGCTTACCAATGTGGAACCTGAGCATCTCCGACCGACTCTGGCCAAATTGGTCGAGGCTGGGGCTACCATTCAGGAAACCGACCGGGGGCTCTTCGTGGAGCGAGACGGCCCCTTAAACAGCTTCGACATCACCACCCTGCCGTACCCCGGCTTTCCCACCGACCTGCAGCCCATTTTCACCGCACTGGCCAGCCTTTCCCAGGGCGTCAGCTTGATTCGGGAGACGGTTTTCGAGAACCGGTTCCGCTATGTCGACGAACTCTTGCGCATGGGCGCCAGTATCAAAGTGGAGGGCAATGTGGCCCTGGTTTATGGGGTCTCCACCCTCTACGGCACCAGGGTCAAAGCCCATGACCTGCGGGGAGGAGCGGCTTTGGTAGTCGCGGCCCTGGCAGCTCAGGGCACCACCACTCTCACCTGCCTGCATCACTTGGATCGGGGGTACGCCGACTTGGAGCTCAACCTACAGCGGGTAGGAGCTAAAATCCAGCGTGTCCCGGCAGAGGACACCGGAATCGTCACCGCATAATTCCCCACCGCCAGCATATATATCTGACGAATGTTATTTGCTGCAAAGGGGAACAGTTCATGCGTTTCAACCTGCTCAAAGCAATTCTTTACGTCCTTATCGGGGTAATCCTTGTGCCAATCATCTTCACTTTGGGCTGGAGCTACTTTGGGACCTGGCACCGGACCAGCCGGCCTTCTCAGCCAATTGCTGTCTATGTTCCCGGTACCGGGCTGGTTCAAATGGACTTGGAGGAGTACATCAAAGGGGTAGTGGCGGCGGAGATGCCCGCCAACTTTGAACTGGAGGCCTTAAAAGCCCAGGCGGTGGCCGCCAGAACCTATGCTGTTCGGAAAATGCGGGCCAATGGCGGCCCTGGTTGTGACAAGCATCCCGGAGCTGACATCTGCACAGACCCCAGCCACGGCCAGGCCTGGGTTTCCTTTGAGGACCTGAAAAGGAGATACGGGTTTTTCACCAACTTACGGGTTCTGGCTAAAATCGACAAAGCTGTCGAGGAGACCAGAGGGATCGTCGCCACCTACGCCGGTCGGCCCATCGATGCCATTTATCACTCCAATTCCGGAGGGGTTACTGAGGACTCTGAGAACGTCTGGGGAAACTACATCCCGTACCTGCGGTCGGTGAAGACCAGCCTGCCACCCCACGAGCGGGTCATCGACCGGAAGACTTTCAGCATCAGCCAGATTTCCAGCCTGTTAGGGGTGAACCTGGCCAAGGCCGATTTGGCCAGGGCCCGGCAGCTCTTGCCCGGGGAATCCATTCCGGTTACAGGCGGTCAGAACCGGCCGCAGCTGGAGGTCTTGGAGCGGAGCAAATCCGGAAGAGTGGTTTCTCTCTACTTAGGCGGGGTCAAGGTTCGGGGCATCGACTTTCGCCAAAGGTTGGGCCTAAAATCCACCAACTTTACCTGGACTGTCCACGGTGATGAGGTGACCTTCACCACTCTGGGCAACGGGCATGGTGTAGGGATGTGCCAGTACAGCGCCAACGCCATGGCCAGAGCCGGTGTGACCTATGATCGGATTCTCAAACACTTCTACACCGGAATCGACCTCACTTACCTAAAAGACCTGATTAAGTAGGCAAATTAATACATATTTGGGACGAGCCTGGAAAAAATAAGCCCTGGGTGATTGCTATGGAAATCAAGAAGGCCCTAAGGGCTATCCGATCTTTCTCATATGTCCCTAAACATGCTGTCAAAGAGACTTCTTGGAAACGCCGACTTTCTCTGCCCATCTTCATTCTGGTCTTAGCTCTGGTCATGGTCGGTGGAGGGCTCTGGCTGACTCAGGTGGTGGAGAGGAACATCGACGAGGCTCTGACCAGGCAGATGCAACACCTTCAGGGCCAGAGGGCCCCAGAAGAAGTGCAGAGGGCGTCGAATGCGGCCCCGTCCGAAGAGGAGCAGGAGCAGGTAGAGGCCGAGGTCTTTGATGTGACCAGGCTCATCCCGCCGGTTCAGGGCCGATCAAACCTCCCGCCAGGCTGGTTCAAACACCCAGGGTACAACGCCTGGCAGTACCATGACGGCCACGACCTGAAAGTCGCCGGCGGGGCTAAGGTCCGGGCTATGGCCTCCGGGGTAGTGGCTCACCTGGAACAGGACTACGATGAGGATGGGCTGGGCCCCAGGGGGTACAGGCTGCAGGTGGAGCACTCTCAAGGCGCCGTCTCCGAATATATATTCCCTGGTGAGCTTGGGGTCCGCCTGGGAGAAAAGATCCAGGCCGGCGAGGTCTTGGGTACGGTTTCCGGCCATCCAGGTGGGGAGGCTCTGATCCATATCGGTCTGGAACAAAACGGCAAAGTACTGGATTGGCTGGTAATCCTGGAAAATAGAGGTTAAAAGAGATGGGCTTGGCATCAGGCATATTAGACCTGGCCTCGCATATAAATTTACTAATTCTGAGCGAGGGGGCTAGGGTATGAGAGATTATATCCGGCGTCGAGTTTTGGAGGTCGGCACTTATATTATAAATACCAAGGCGACCGTCAGACAGGCGGCAGATGTCTTTGATGTATCCAAGAGCACTATTCACAAAGATGTGACCGAACGCTTGCCCCGGGTAAATAAAGACCTAGCCCGTAGGGTCAGGAAGGTACTGGAAAACAACAAGGCGGAACGCCATATCAGAGGCGGTGAGGCTACCCGGAGAAAATACCGGAGAAAAGCTTCCTAGGCTACAGAGTTTAAGCTGGCAGAAAGTTCTAGGGGAGGAATTTACCACAGGCCTGTTGAACACAGGTTACTGTGGTATTTTTATACTCTAAATCAGCAGGAAAGTAGGTAGGCAGCGGGCATGTTCGGCGTCCAAGACCTGGGTATCGATTTGGGAACAGCGACCATCTTGATTTACGTCCGGGGGAAGGGAATCGTTCTCAAAGAACCGTCGGTGGTAGCCATGGAGCGGGATACCTCTCAGATTCTGGCTGTGGGTACGGAGGCTCGGCGGATGATCGGCCGGACCCCCGGCAACATCGTGGCGGTTAGACCAATGCGGGACGGGGTCATCGCCAACTACGACGTCACTGAAGTCCTGCTGAAACAGATGATTCGCAAAGCGGCTGGGCGACGTTTTTTTAAGCCCAGCATTGTCATATGTGCCCCGGCCGGGGTGACCAGTGTAGAGCGGCGGGCGATCATCGAGGCGGCCTTTGAAGCTGGGGCAAAACGGGTCGCCCTGATCCAGGAGCCGATGGCCGCGGCCATCGGAGCCGGTTTGAACATTGGGGAGCCTTCCGGCAGCATGGTCGTGGATATCGGCGGAGGGACCACCGATGTGGCGGTGATTTCCCTAGGAGGCATCGTGGAAAGCGAGTGCATCCGGGTAGCCGGGGACAAATTCGATGAGGCCTTGGTCCGATACATCAAACGGGAATACAACATTATGATTGGTGATCGTACCGCCGAAGAAATCAAAAAAGAGGTGGGCACAGCTCACCCCGATAGCGAACTCAAGGTTTGCGAGGTCCGCGGAAGGGACCTGGTCTCGGGGTTGCCCAAAAATCTGAGTTTCTCGTCCCGGGAAGCCTACCTGGCCCTGCTCGAGCCGGTAAATGCCATTGTGGATGCGGTGAAAACGGTCTTGGAACGGACCCCCCCTGAGCTTGCAGCGGACATCATGGAGAAAGGCATCGTCCTCACCGGCGGGGGATCTCTGCTCAGGGATTTAGATAGGCTCATAGCCGACAAGACCGGCATTCCCACTCACCTCACCGAGGACCCGGAATCCTGTGTGGCCCTGGGGGCCGGGAAGATCTTTGAGGGCGTCGCCGGCCTGAAGGCAGACCTTTTCATCAAGAAAAAAATCAGCTAAAAAAAGTTAGAAAGGCAGGCTGGAACGGTCCGGCCTAATTTCCCGCACCCGGACTTTGTAGTGCCGGGTTTTGCTTTTCTCTTCGTGTTCCCGCTCTCGGAGCTTTTTATCTGCCCAGTACATCACGAATATTTTGGAAATAACGTAGATAGCATAGACCGCCAGAATGGTGTAAAGGGTCATCTTCACTTGGCCCCCTTTCCCCGCCACTACTTATTGTAATTATTTATATATTATTTCTCCAATTCCTCTTTCCTAAAACCGGATAAAAAGCTTAAGGCTCTAGCGGGCTTTGCCGATGAAACCGGTAGGAGGTGGTTTGGTGATTCGCGGTATCTACACCGGTGCTACAGGTATGTTAACCCAGCAGCGCCGGTTAGATGTAATCTCCAATAACCTGGCCAACGTCAACACAGCCGGTTTCAAGCGGGATTATCTCGCCAGTGTGTCTTTCCCTGAGGTGGAGATGTACCGGGTCGCCGGGGGCCGTAGCGTTCCGGTAGGTCCTTTAGGCTACGGAGCCGACACGCCGGTTTTGCACACCGATTTCGGCCCGGGATCCCTCCAGGTAACCGGAAATCCCTTGGACCTGGCTATAGAGGGCGAGGGTTTCTTTGCAGTGGATACTCCCCGGGGTGAGCGCTACACCCGGGCCGGCCACTTCTTCCGAAACGCCCAGGGTTTCTTGGTGACCGGCTCCGGCGACTACGTGCTGGGGCAAAGAGGACGAATTCCTCTCTCTGGCAGCGAGATCCAAGTGAGCCAGGACGGTTGGGTGAGTGTGGACGGCCGGCGGGTGGACCGGATTCGGGTCGTCATTTTTCCACCTGCCTTTGGGCGTAAGGAAGGGGAGAATAAGTGGGTGGCGGCTGAGGTCACCGAAGTGGCTGAGCCGCGCATCCGGCAAGGGGCTGTAGAACGGGCCAATGTCAACGCCGTCAAGGAGATGGTGGACATGATCACCGTCCTCAAAGCCTACGAAGCCAACCAGAAGATCATCACCACTCAAGATGAGCTTTTAGACAGGGCCGTCAATGAGGTCGGCCGGACGTAAGGATAGAATAGCAGGGTGTGCCCAGGCTGGACCGCAGAGACTAAAGACGTCGAAGCGGAAGCCTCGCTCTACTGACCGACTGAGGTGGAGCACCAAGCCGCACGCCCTCCTTACCTAAGTTAAGGAGGTCTTTTCATGATCAGAGCGCTTTTCACTGCCAGTTCAGGTATGTCAGCCCAGCAGCTGAATATCGACGTCATCTCCAACAACCTGGCCAACGTCAATACAACGGGTTTCAAGAAGAGCAATGTGGACTTTGAGGATCTGCTCTATCAGACCTTGAGGCCTGCCGGCTCCCCGGTTATCGAAGGGGCTCAGATTCCCACCGGGATTCAGGTGGGCCAGGGTGTCCGACCGGTGGCCACACAGAAGATCTTCAGCCAGGGGCAGTTTAAACGGACGGAGAACCCCCTGGACTTAGTCATTGAAGGTGATGGTTTCTTCCAGATCCTGATGCCCGATGGGACCATCGCTTACACCCGCAATGGGGCTTTCAAACGGGACGGGGAAGGCAGGCTCGTCACTTCCGACGGCTTTTACTTGGAACCGCCTATTGTCATCGACTCTGATGTCACCGAGGTAGGCATCGCCAATGACGGTACTGTGACTGTACGGCGTAGCGGCCAGGAAGGGGTAGAGACTATCGGCCAGATTCAGCTGGCCCGGTTCGGAAACCCCGCCGGCCTGGAAAGCATCGGCCGCAGCCTCTTGCGGCAGACCCCGGCCTCCGGTGAGCCTTTCGTCGGGACCCCAGGTCTGGACGGCTTGGGCTCTTTAAACCAGGGTTATCTGGAGATGTCCAATGTCCAAGTTGTAGAGGAAATGGTCAATATGATTGTGGCTCAGCGGGCCTACGAAGTAAATTCCAAGGTCATCCAGGCCGCTGAAGATATGCTGCAAATTGCCAACAACCTCCGCCGGTAAATAGGGGGCGGTAAGATGCTCCGGCGCACTATCTTCATTCTGGTAATTGTTTTTGCTCTGGCCGTTTCGACCGGGGTGGGGGCAACGAATTTCCAGTTTCTGAATTCTGTCGAGGCCCAAAGCGACCAGGTTACCTTGGCCGACCTGGTTTCTCCCGAAAGCAGAGTCCCGGCAGCTTGGGAAGAAGTAGTGGTGGTGCAGGCGCCAAGTCCCAGGCGAAGCATCACCGTGACCGAACCCCAGGTAAAAAGAGCCCTACGGGAAGCGGGGGTGGACCCGGACGGCTTAGAGGCCGTGATCCCAGAGCGGGTCGTTGTTCATACCCCAGGGCAGGTTATTTTGCCCGCTGATGTCCAAGCCGAGTTCCAGCGGCAGCTGGAAGCGGTCTTGAAGCTTCCGGTAGAAGGTTTCAGAATCAAGTTGGTGGGCTGGACAGAGGAACTGACGGCCCCTTTAGGTGAGGTTCGGATTTCCATCTTGGAGGAGCGGGAGGATCTTTGGGAGTCCCTCCTCAGAAGCTATGCTTCTTTTGCCTACGAGATCAAAGTCCAAGACCAGGTAGTGAAGAGTGGCCGGGCCAGAGTTCGGGTCTTCGGGACCATCCAGGTACCCGTTCTCACCAGGGACCTCCAGCGGCATGAGGTGGTAGGGCCGGAGGATCTAACCTGGCGGGAGATGGAGCTTGCCCGCCTCACTCCGGAAACGATCTTGGATCCTGAGGATGCGGTAGGGCAGAGGACCACCCGGTCGATTCGGGGAGGCCTCCCACTGGCGGCTCGGGACCTGGAAGTGCCGCCTTTAGTCCAATACCGCTCCAGAGTCAGGCTTACGGCCGAGTATCGCGGGATCTACCTGGAGACAGTAGGGCAGGCCCTGATGGACGGAGGTCTGGGGGACATCATCAAAGTGGAGAACATCGCCAGCGGCAAGATCGTCAGCGCAGAAGTGGTCGGCCCTGGCGAAGTCAAAGTGCTGCTCTAGTTTAGGAGGATCAACCATGGCTCAGGCAGCCCGGAAAACCATACTGATTGCCGTCTGCATCTTTTTTGCTCTGGCACTTCCTGTGGGTGCAGCAGCCAACTCTCTTTGGACGGAGGCCGGGGGCAACTTGTTTTTGGATACTAAGGCCTCTGAGGTCGGCGACCTGGTGACCATCATCATCGTCGAGGAGTCCCAAGCCACTCAGAAAGCCTTGACCCAGACCAAGAAGAGCGGTTCGGTGGGGGTTGGACCAGGTCTTGGGATCCTCTCTAACGTCCTGCCGGAGATCACCGGGTCCGGAGAGGACAGTATGAATGCTTCCGGGACTACCACCCGGGGTGGAAGCCTGGAGGCAAAAGTGACGGTCCAGGTGGCCGAGGTCCTGCCCAACGGCAACCTGTTCCTGAAAGGCAGCCAAAAGATCATCATTAACGGGGAAGAACAGAACATCCAGGTCACCGGTGTGGTCAGGCCTGAGGATATCCGCTCGGACAACACCGTGCTTTCCACCTATGTTGCCAATGCCAAGATTACCTATACCGGTGAAGGACCCATTGGAGACCGGCAGAAGCCGGGGATTCTGACCAAGCTATTCCACTGGCTGTTCTAGGAGGAGAACGTAATGGTCTCTCGTTTGCAAACGCTGTGCATAGTCATCCTGCTTCTGGTAGCGCTGGTTACTTCGGCTGGGGCCGCGGAGCTTGAGCCGACGGTGCGGGTCAAAGACATCGCCCACCTAAAAGGGGACAGAATCAACCAGCTAACCGGGTTGGGCCTGGTAGTCGGACTGGATGGCACCGGTGATGGCTCCGGCTCCATGGCTAATGTCCAGATGGTGGCCAACATGCTGCAGCGCTTCGGGCTCACCCTCTCTCCGCAGGACCTCAGGACCCGGAATGTGGCGGCGGTCATGGTCACCGCGGAGCTGCCGCCCTTTGCCAGGGAGGGTGACACCATTGATGTCACCGTCTCCTCTTTCGGAGATGCCAAGAGCCTTCAAGGGGGGATCCTGCTCATGACCCCCTTGCGGGCGGCCGACGGCCAGGTCTATGCTGTGGCCCAGGGGCCGGTTTCCATCGGTGGTTTCAACGTCTCAGGTGGCGGTTCCAGGGTACAGAAGAACCACCCCACTGTCGGGCGAATTCCCGGCGGGGCCACGGTGGAAAGGGAAGTCCAGGTTACCCTCACCAACGGCAACTATTTGGATCTGGTCTTGGATAACCCGGATTTTACCACAGTTAGCAGGCTGGTCAAAAACATCAACGCTGCCTTCCAGGCCGAGGTGGCCAAGGCGGTGGATAAAAGCACTATCAAACTAAGAATACCTGATTCATACCGGGATGATCCGGTTTCTTTCGTCGCCCGCTTGGAAAGGGTGGAGGTTCAGCCGGATACCGTGGCGAAAGTGGTTATAAATGAGCGCACCGGCACCATTGTCATGGGCCAGGATGTGCGGATTTCCACGGTGGCAGTGGCCCACGGCAGCCTGAGTGTGACCATCGGCACTCAGTACGAGGTTTCCCAACCCTGGCCCGATTCAGAGGGCACCACTCAGGTAGTGCCGGAGACCGAGGTCGAGGCCAAAGAGGAAGAGGCCAAACTGATGGTGCTCCCAGCCGGTTCCAGTGTCAGTGATGTGGTCAAGGCTTTGAATGCCATTGGAGCCACCCCCAGGGACATCATCGCCATTCTCCAAGCGGTCCAGGCCGCAGGGGCCCTGCATGGAGAATTGGAGATCATCTAGGAGTTAGGTGCTATGGATTTTGATTTAAACCCACTCTCTCTGGATCTGCTGACCAAACTTAATTTCCAAACCGACCAGGGCAGCCTCTCGCCGCGGGGGGCCTTTGCTGAACTTTTGGCCAAGGTTCAACAGGAGGGGGTAGGAGAATCCCCTGATGGTCAGCCCATGGATGATGCGCGGCTCAAAGAGGCTTGTTGTCAGTTGGAGGCGGTCTTCCTGAACATCTTGGCCAAAGAGATGCGCAAAACTGTCCCCCGAGACGGCTACTTCCAGCCCAGCCGGGCCCGGGAGCTCTTCACCGAGATGTTAGATGAGGCTCTAACCGAAGAGGCTGGCAAGGCTCAAGGCACCCAACTGGCTGAAATCCTCTACGAGCAGTTGAAACAGGCCCAAAGTAATAAAGATCATCCTCAGAAATAATGGAGAGCTTTTGGCTGTCCTTTCAGTTCCCATCACCCCAATTATTACAGCCTGCCTTGGGGCAGGAGAACTTCCCCGTCTTCCAGAATTAGTTGGTATGCTTGTTCTAACTCTGGCCATATTGCTAATTATAGCTCCCGCCGGGGCCCAGGCCGCACCGCCGGCAATCACCGATATTACAGCGGTGCCGACTGAAGCGGGCGTGGAGTTTGTTATCAAGGGTTCCGGCGATCTGGAGCACCGGCTGCTGTACTACGTGAACCCCAGCAAGATCATCCTAGAGCTGCCCGGTTACACCCTGGATTCCGGGCTAAAAGTCCCAGCGGTATCTGGCCCCGGTATCCAACGGGTGCGCCTGACCCAGAACCAGTCCGGGATCAAGGTCGCCATTGACCTTTATTATCCTGTCCCGCGCTCCCAGGTAACGGTGAAAAAAGAGCCGGGCGGGCTAAGGCTGGTCGTGCCTACTCTCTTCGAAGAATCCCGGCGGATTCGGGTAACCCCCGGCGTCTATTACCACCAAGTGACCAGGGGCACTCCCGAGGGCCCGATCGAGATCAATATTCTGGAGCTAGACCCGGAGGTGGCCCAAGTTAAAGTGGAAACCCGCCTGGCCCAGGAGCGCACCTTGGGGCGGGAGCCCCTGAGCGCCATTACCAAGCGGGCGGGAGCCCTGGCCGGTATCAACGGATCCTTTTTCAGCTCAGATGGGACCCCACTGGGCTTGTATATTCAAGACGGTCGGCTGATCACTGAGCCCATTCTCCACCGGACCGCCCTGGCTGTGACCGAAGAGGGTAAGCTTTTGATCACTCCCTTTGGTTTCAGCGGAAAAGTCCGGCTAGGCGAGGTGGAACTGCCTGTCTCCGGGCTGAACCGCCAACGCTATACCGATGAACTGATTATTTACACCCCGGATAGGGGTGAAACCACCGAGACGAATAGTTTCGGTTTTGAACTCGTAATCATAGACGGTAAAGTTGCCGAGAGGGTCAGGGGGGATGCGGCTATCCCCAGGAACGGTTATGTGGTTTCCGGCCACGGCAAGTACAAAGATATCCTCCAAGGGATAGAGGTGGGCACCCCTTGCACTCTCCAGCTGGAGACAGAGCCTGATTGGCGCCGGGCCAAGATTCGGTACGCCGTCGGTGCCGGGCCACAGTTGGTGAAAAACGGTCAGATCCAGATCACCGCTGATGAGGAGAGTTTCAAACCCGACATCACCCAGGGGAAGGCACCCAGGTCGGCCCTGGGACTGACTCCTTCCGGCAAGATTGTGGCTGTCACTGTCAATGGCCGCAAAGCCAACATCAGCGTTGGGATGACTCTGGAGGAGCTGGCGGAGCTGATGGTCGAACTAGGCTGCGAGCAGGCCTTGAATCTGGACGGCGGTGGGTCGGTGACCATGGTCATCCGGGACAGACCTTTAAACATGCCTTCTGACGGCCGGGAGCGCCAGGTCAGCAGTGCCATATTGTTCATCGTCAATGAAGACCACAAGGAGAGCTTTTAATGACAGTAAAACCGGTTTGGAAACTGCTTTTTGCTACAGTACTCATAGTCGCCCTGGGCGCCTCAGCCCAAGCGGTGGAGTTTTTCCCGCTGGACCAGTTGGAGCCGGGAATGCATGGCTATGGCCGTACCGTCATCAGAGGCAGTGAAGTGGAATCCTTTGATGTTGAAGTTCTAGGAACCTTGGAGTACCAGGGTCTTGTGGATAAGCTGGTCCTGGTCCGGGTCGGCGGCGAAGTGATGGAAGAGAGCGGGGGCATCGCTCAAGGTATGAGCGGCAGCCCAGTTTACATCGACGGCAAGCTGCTGGGGGCCCTCTCTTACGGGTATGGTCTCGCTGACCATTTCATCGGCATGGTCACCCCAATCGATGCCATGCTTTCCGTCTTGGAGCTAGTTCCCGGCACCGAAATGCAGTTGAGCCGACCAGTGTACTTAGAGGGCCGGCGCTACGACTCGGTAGCCCTGGGAGAGACCGAAAATCCCAGTGCTTTGGAGCTCGTTCCGGTCTCCACCCCGCTTCTGGTCTCTGGAATGGGGCCCAGAGGGCGGCAGCGTCTCCAAGAGCTCTTTCAGGGGCTGGATGTGACCGTGCGGAGCATCGGAGCATCGGGTGAAGGGGGGGGCGGCGAGCTCAAGCTGGAGCCTGGCAGCCCCATCGCCGTAGATTTAATCAAAGGCGACATCCGGGCTTTGGCCTTGGGAACAGTCACCTACATCGATGATGAAGGCCGTTTTCTCGCCTTTGGGCACCCCTTTGCCAGCCGGGGCCGGAGTAACTATTTTGCCAGTTACGCCCAGATTCTGACTACGGTCCACAGCATCGATACCCCCTTCAAAATCGGAAAACCAGGTTCCAGTTTTGGGGTGGTCACCCAGGACCGGCAGGCCGCCATCGCCGGGCAGCTTGGGGCTTTGCCCACCACTGTACCGGTGAAGGTCACTGTTCGGGATCTGGACTTACAGAGAGAGCGGACCTATTTCTTTGAGGTGATCAAAGACCCGCTTTTGACCTTGAACCTGATCGATACCGCTGTGCTGCAAACTATCGACAGCACCTTGGACCGGATCGGCCCAGGCACCGCCTCCCTCGAATTCACCATCTCTGGGGAGGAGCTGCCTGCCGGCGGCTTCACTAGGAAAAACCTCTTCTTTAGTAGTTTTGACATCGCTGCCGTCTCCACCGGGGAGCTTTTTGAGGCCTTGGACTTGGTGCTCAATAACGAATTCAAAGAGGTGGAGATTGACCAGGTCGAAGTCACGATTCTGGTGGAAGAGGCACGGCGGACGGCCAAAATCGAAAACGCTCGGCTGCTCACAGATGAAGTCTACCCCGGTGATACCGTTGAGATCGAAGTTACCTTGCGTCCCTGGCGCAGTGATCCCATTACCAGGGTGGTTAAACTGGATATCCCCCAGGATATCGAACCTGGGGAAGTGACCGTGACGGTGCGCAACGCCAGCTACCTGACGTATTCCGAAGAAGAGGAAGAGAGCGAGCACGTCGAGGAGCCTGAGGTGCCAGGCAAGCCAGACAATCCGGCGGAGCTGAAACCCAAAAAGAACGAACCGGTCACTAAAACCAATGCTGAAAGCTTGGAGCTTTTGATCAGCGATTTTGTTCTCCGGGAGAAGAATAACCAGATTGTGGCCGAGTTCTATCCCCCTGTTCCCTACTCTCAGGAGGAAGAGGGACCGGAAGAAGAGCTGAATCCGGCGCCCGGTGAGGCTGAAGGTTCGGGTTCAGGCCTAGAAGCTGAGGCCGGCGAGGCGGAACTCCGTGCAAAACCCATCACCTCCTCTTTGGATACCGAGTATGTTATTGAGGGGAGCACAACGGTGAACATGGAGATTCGCGCCTATTCGGAGCTAGATGGAGAGCAGCCGGTTGAGGACTGGTCAGGTAAGCGCATCGTCTTAGACTAGACTGAAGACATCAAGACTAGAGAGTCGTTTTTCGGAAACCGTTTCCAGTTGGAAACGGTTTTTCCCTCTCTTACAAGGAATTGCCGGGGTGTGGCTTTTCCCATTACAGAGGTTATCCCGGCGAGCCTGTAGAAGAAATAAGTTCGAGGTTCACTGATTCCAGGAGGATTTGTTTTGTCCAAACCCTTACCCCGCAAATCAATAGGAATATCTTTGGCTTTCTTGCTGGTGTTGGCCTTCTTTTTTTTCGGCTTCACTCAGCTGCTTTTCACCTGGGAAGCGGTGCCAAAGACGCTCGAGAAAGCCATTCAAAAGGGTTTGGCCGGTTCAGGGGTGACTGTCCAAATTCAGGAGATCGCCCCGGGGCCAGGCACCAGCTTCAATCTCAAAGGCATCCAGGTGCAGTTTTCGGAGGCGGGTTGGGCCAGAATAGCCGAGCTCAAAGTCAACTACTCCTGGACCAAGCTGCTGGCTAATTTAGCTGACCCAGCTGAGGCTGTGACCGGCATTATCTTAGTCGAGCCGGAGGTAGATGTCGATTTGGGCAAACCCGCCGGCCTTTCTGTACCGGGCTCTCAAGGTAGCAAGCTGCCCTTTGGCCGCTTATCTATCCGGGTGGTTTCCGGGAAACTGACCCTTCGTTTGACGGCTGAATCCTCTCAGGTGCCTGAAGGTTTACGCCCTGTGGTGCAGGGATTGGGTTTGAATCTGACCGATCGCCCGGTGGTGCTGACAGAGGTCGACGGTGACATCCTCTTCACCGGCTCAGGCCAGGTCCAGCTGGTCCTCAACACCCTACCTGTTGGCACTTACCTCTCTAATTTGACCTTTCAGGGCCAGTACCTTCCTGAAAAAGGCTGGGCCCTCAAACTCTGGACTGATAACGCCGAAATCACCGGTTTTGCTCGCTTAGCCAAGGAATACTATCCCGAACTGGACGTGCGTTCCGGGAGTTTTTCCGCTACCGCCTATCTCAGCGCCTCTCCTGGCTTCGGCCGGCTTAGGTGGTCTGCTGATCTCTGGCTGCACCGGCTAGGTGGAAACCTAGACAGCTTGGAGGCGAGTTTCAGCGGGCTGCAAGGGGGCATGACGATAACTAAGGATTTAGTACGCATTCACTCCCTGCGGGCCGCTGTGGACGGAGACTGGCTGGAGATTTCTGGTGCCGTCCAAACCACTGCACCCCATGCCTTGGACCTGCGGATCAAAGGAGAGCGAGTGGAGCTTGCCCGGCACAGGAAGCTCTGGGGGAAGTACCTACCTGCCCAGTACGGAGAGGGCATTGCTGGTCACCTGGATCTGAACCTGACGGTCGGCGGTACGCTGGCCAAACCAGTTCTGGCCGGGAGGGTGACTCTGGCTGATGCGGGGGTGGCTGTGACAGCTCCGGTTCCGGTGGAGATCACCGGCATCGGCGGTGAGATCAGCCTCGCCGGAGACAGGATCTGGACCGAGGGAATCCACCTTTCCTTGGCCGGAGAAAACCTGGAATTAAAGGGCCAGGTGCTCTTGGGAGCCAGCCCTTATTTTGACCTCAGCCTCACCACTCAGCAGGTGGGGTTGGACCGGCTGGTTTCCTGGTTATACCGGCACGGCTTAGGCTCTCTGGTCCCTCAAGTTTTAAGGGCTCACAGCACTCAGTCTCTTAAAGGAGAGCTGGCCTTCACCGGAACGGTTTTAGGACACCTGGAAAGTCCGCTCTTCGCCGGCAGCTTGCTTTTGGCCGACGGAGAATTGGCCGGCGTGCCGGTAGAACGTTTGGCAGCAGAATTTGACTATGTGCACAATACCCTCAACTTCCGCCGGCTGGATCTGACCCTGCCCCAGGGGCAGCACCTCTCCGGCAGCTTACAGTTAGACCCTACTCACAAGAATTATTCCGGAATCATCAAGTATCAAAACCTAGATACTGGTTGGTGGGCCCAGTACCTTCCGGACTTACCTACTGAGCTCTCAAAGCTGAGCGGAAAAGCTTCCGGAGACCTGGTGATCGAGGGTAAGCTTGGCGCCTTCTCAGCGGCCAGTGCTGCCGGTTCCACCAGAATAGAGCAGGTGGAATACCTGGGTCAAAGGCTGAGGCAGGTCTCGACCGACTGGTCTTGGCACCAGGGTAGCTTGGAAGTGAGATATGCAGAGCTAGTTGGGGAGTGGGGCACTGTCTCAGGCTCAGGCAGCTTTCGCCCGGCCAGCGGTGAGATCGAAGCCCAGGTCTTTGGGCATAACTTGGCCTTGCCAAAGGTGGTGGCTGCCCTCGAGGCCAGTGGGATAAAGGTGGAGCGGATGGAGGGCCTGGGAGGTACCGCCACCTTCCGGGCTAAGCTCTCCGGAACATTGGCTGCACCCCAGGCCAGTGGGACAGTGGTTGTAGCGGGTCCGGCCTGGCGCGGGGAGAGTTTCGACCTGTTGACCGGAAACCTGCGGTATATCGACCGGAACCTGGTAGTGGAGAAGGTGGAGTTGACCACCGGGCTGGCCAGGGTTGCCCTTTCAGGCCAAATCAACCAGGTTTTGACCAAGCCCAAGCTGTTTCTCAAGATCAACATCGAGGATGTGGAGTCCGCCAAGTTGGCAAGCCTCTTCGGTTACGACTTGCCGGTTTCCGGTTTGCTGGACAGCCGCTTGGAGCTCACCGGCAGCTTAGAGAAGATCAGGGTCAAGGGGCCGGTTTCGGTGGCCAAAGGAACCATCAAAGACCTGCCTTTAGAGAGTGCCCAAGCCGAGTTCTTCTACCAGGACGGTCTGGTGCAGTTCACGGATTTGTTTGCAGTGGTGGCCGGTTCAGAGGTGAAAGCCAACGGCAGGATCGATCCCGAAGGGGTCAAGGTCTCCTTCCAAGTGGCTGGGGCAGACCTGGCTCTCTTGGAGCAGTTGGGGGTAGACTTCCCCCAAGTCCAGGGATCAGTGGGTTTCTCAGGCGTTTTGAGTGGTGAGCCGGCTAACTTAATTCTGGAAGGTCGGGTTGAGGCTAAAGGCCTCGCCTATCAGGGATACCATTTGGCCAGGGCTGAAGGTTTCGTCCAGTATTACCTGGCCCAGGACAAGGTGGTACTGGATGCCTTGCGGTTGTACCCAGCCAAAAGCAGTATCCAGGTCACCGGAGAGGTGTATCTGGCCTCTAGGCCTAGGTACCGGTTGGATGCGGTCATCTTCCAGGTTAAGGTCGAGGATGGGAAGAAAGTCGCCCCGGACCTCCCCTGGCCGGAGGTCTCAGGGTCAGTCAGCGGAGTGCTTCACCTGGAGGGTCAGGGCAGCGATGTCTCTGCTCGGGCCGTCTTAGAGGTGGCTGACCTTAAGTACCGTGACTTCCGGTATGACGGTGCCTTGGACCTAGGCTATGCCGATGGAGTCTTCCAGCTCTACCAAGGCCGTCTGTGGCACGGAGAAAGCCTCATAGTGGCCGAGGGAACCTATCAAATCGGTGGCGACCTTGACATCGATGCGCAGGGCCATGAGTTTGATCTGGCACCACTGGTTGCCGCCTTCCGACCGGATCTTTTGGTAGAAGCCCAAACGGAAGTGGAACTCAAGTTAACCGGAAGTCCTCAAGCTCCTCGGGGTACCGTGAAGTTCGCTCTAAAGGACGGGGTGGCTGAAGGGGTGAACATTGACTCCTGTGAGGGGTTGATCCAATTTGGCCCCTCTGGGATCGAACTGAAGAGGGTAAGCATTGTTACCGGGGCCAATCAGACCCTCATTCACGGGACTTTGCCCTACAGCTACCAGGAAGAAGGCCTGGGCCTCCAGGTTCAAATGGAGGACAAGAGCCTGGCCTTGCTCTCCTTGATTACCGACGCCCCGGTGGAAGTTGACGGTCGGGGACGGATTGACCTGACTATTTCCGGCAGCCTCCAGAAACCGGTTTTGAACGGTGTGGTTGACCTAGACCAGCTGCACCTGGCTCTTCCCAGCGTACTACCGGGCAGTTTTGATGGGGTCACCGCCAAGATTGATTTTTCTGGCCGTCGGGGGACTATAAAACAAGCCACCGGTTTCTACAACGGCGGTAGGTTTGAGCTAAATGGCGGCATGGATTTCACCAATCCCGGCGCTGCTCTTCTGGACTTGGCCTTCAAAGGGACCGGAATCGGCTTGGACTATACCGTCTTAACCTCCAAAGCCGATGTGGATCTGAAAATCACCGGTCCTATGAAGAAGCCGCTCATCAAAGGGGCTGCCGTCCTGACCGATGCCGTCTTCCGATTTGCCCAGGGCGACAGGGGGAGCAAAAACTATACCTCTGAAGCCCGGTTGGATATCAAGGTGACCAACAGCAATGATGTCCGCATCCTGGTTTCGGATATCGTCGACGTCAGGGCCTTCGGGGAGATCACCCTGGGCGGTACCATCAAAGACCTCACCCTGACCGGTCACGCTGAGGCCACTCGGGGGAGCATCACCTATGCGGATACTGAATTCAGGGTTACCTCCGGGACGGCTGACTTTGCCTCTTTCCGAGGGGTGATTCCGGTCTTGGCGGTTCAGGCTGAGACCAGGGTCCCGGATGCCCTGATTCAACTGCGGATCACCGGGCCCGCCGATGACTTGAAACTGGCACTGGAGTCCAATCCGCCTATGAGCGAGCAAGAGATCGTCACCAGGCTCAGCTTGCCGGGGCGTCTCAGCCAGCTCATTGAAGGGGCCAAAGAAGGCATGTGGGAGGAAGAGCTGATTAGGCTCTTCGATGAAGAGCTGAGTTCACAGGTGATGGGTAGCATCGAATCGGTGGTCCGGGAGGCACTCCAGTTGGATGAGTTCCGCATCAAGCAGGCCTTCAGTGAAGAGAACATTCAGCTGCAGTTCGGTAAGTACCTAGTGGATAACCTCTATGTCACCTACACCCGGACTCTGGATGAGGAGAACCCCTTGGAGTACCTGGGCTTTGAATATCGGTTCAAACCCAACATCATCCTGAACAACTCCATCAGCAGTGATGGAGAGATCCGGTTCGGACTGGAAACTAAGTTGAGGTTCTAACAATCTCTGCCAAGCTGTGGTCTTTCTGCCGCCGGCAGCAGTATTTACAGAGCCCAGCGGGAAGGAATAACCTACGGGGCGGTAGAACCTCCTTTTGGTAGAAGGGCGGCAAAATGATGTTCAAAGAATACTTGGATGTTCTGAGCAAACAGAAGCTTCTCTCCCCAGATGAGGAGGCCCGCCTCTGGTCTCAATACAAAGAGGAGGGAAAGCTGGAAGCCCGTGCCACCTTGATCAAGGCCTATCAACCCTTGGTCATCAAGCTGTTGGCCGGGTTTACAGTTCCTGATGATCTGGGTATGGACCTGCTGCAAGAGGGTACCGTTGGTCTAATTGAGGCGGTGGAAAAATATGAGCCCCGACAAGGGGTTCCCTTTCCGGTCTATGCCCGGTACCGCATCCGGGGTCGGATCGTGAACCTGCTCTCTCAGTATTCTGCCCGGAAGCGGTCCGAGATCCTCGCTGGTGATGAGTACCTAATTGGGGTGGAGGAAGCGGCCTCCGCCAGGTACCGGCACCCGGAAGGGGTTGTGGAAGAGCAGGAACTGCAGGGCCAGGTAAGACAGGCCTTTTCCCGTCTCCCAGAGAAGGAACGGCGGGCCGTGGCGGCCACCTTTGTAGAGTGCCTCAGCTCCCAGAGTGCTGCCAAGGAACTGGAGGTCAGCCCTTCCTACTTTTACAAGCTGCAGAAAAAGGCCCTCCGCCGGATGCGGGGGATGATGGCCAAGTTCATCGCCGATTCCCGGGGAAACTAGTGCTCTTGCCTTGGAGGTGATGGGATGGCAAGACTTTCCGAAAAGGTAATTGAGCATTTACGTTTCGCAAGAAATTGGTTGGAGCGAGCTGAGGAAGAGTATTCTAAGGAACAGATCTTGGAAGGAGAACTAACTCTTTCTCTGGCTCAGGCGGAAGTCCGCCATGCCTGGGAGACTAGCAGGGGGTCGGAGCTTTCCACCACCTTGCGCGCCGCCCAGCTCTGGCGCCGGCGAATTATGCTGGTAGCAGTGGTTTCCCTGGTGGCCTGGGGTGGGTTTCACTACTACCATAGGCAGGGCCCAGGCTATCCCGGCACCGAGTACCAGTTGGGACAGCCGGTTATGCCCGGTCGGTGGGAGAAGCAGATTGAATATAAACTGGTGATCCAGCCGCCGGTGGAAATCGAGCAGGTCTCTTCCAAGCAGACTGCCGAGCCTGAGAAGGTTCAAATCGAACCTGAAACTCAGAACAGTGTTTCTCCGGAGGCGGCAGGTGAAAGAGAAGTGCCTCAGGTTCAGGAACAACCCGCTCCTCTTCCCGTAAAAGAGGAGGCTCTTAAAGGCCAGGAGCCAGCTGTTAAAGAGGCGGAAACCCTAGAACCTGTGGAGCCGGAGCCTGAGAGCGTAAAGCCGGCCGAGCCGGAAAAACCGGAGCAGACAGCGGCTCAAGGCACAGATGCACCCGAGGAGCAGGTAGAGCCCCCACAAATCGACCTAGGGGAGCTGTTTAAAGTAGCCAATAACGCCTTGAACAGTGAGTAAATAGAGTTCGAAACCAGATAGAGGAGGCCTAGTCAGGTGTCAATAACTGCAGTTACCAAAGGAAGACCTCTAGTTGCAGTACTGATCACAGTTTTAATTAGCGTTTTGATAAGCCCGGCAGCATTCGCTGGAGACAGCATCAATCCTCCGGTCCGGAAGATCGAGATCGCCGGAAATGAAAAGGTTGCCACGGATGAAATTTTACAGGCAATCACCAACACCAAACTGGGAATGCCGGTCGATGAGGACCTGGTCAAAAAAGACCTCCAGGCCATCGCCGACCTGGGCTATTTCTCCGATGTCCGGGCCAACTTCCGCCAGTACCAGGACGGCGTCAAGATCATCTTTGAAGTGGTGGAGAATCCGGTGGTCAAGGGTATCGAGATCAAGGGTAATTCGGCCCTGCCTGCCGATAAGCTCCGGGAGCTCATCCCGGTGAAAGACGGTGAGATCCTAAACGTTAATACCCTGAACAAGGGCCTGCAGTCCATGTTGGAAGATGCCTTCAAAGAGTACGGTATTCCGGCCAGGATCACCGATGTCCAGGTGAAAAACTCCGGCATTATTGAGGTGCAGCTGGCCGAAACCCGAGTGAACCAGATCATCATCGAAGGCAATGAGAAGACCAGGGACTACGTTATTCGCCGGGAGATCCGCCTCAAGCCCGGAGACGTCTTGAACATGGTTGAACTCCACAAAGACCTACGTAATGTGTTGAACCTGGGCTTTTTCGATGATGTCTCCCGGGAGTTCAGGGAGACCAGCGACCCGGACGTAGTGGATCTGGTCATTAAAGTCAAGGAGCGCCGGACCGGTACAGCCAGCCTTGGTGCGGCCATCAGTTCCACTGACGGGCTCTTAGGGTATATTGAAGTGGCCGAGGATAACCTCTTCGGTAAAGGCCAGCGGGCCAACATCAAACTGGAATTCGGTAAGGACAAGACCCTGTACCGGTTAGGTTTCTTTGAGCCTTATATCAACGAAAAGACTTCCGGTGGTTTCAATATCTACAACGAGCGCAGCACTGAGTATGATGCGGAGAACAGATCCTTTGTCAAATCCGAATCCGGTCTCGATGCTACTTTAGGCCGGGAGTTAGGTGAAGATCTAAAAGGCTATCTGAAATTAAGGGTCTATGATACCGCTGAGGATTACCCGGAAACTGAGAGGATAGACGAGCAAGGTAAGACTCGTTCCTTGACCTTCAGTGTCATCAAGGATACCCGGGACTTCTTCCTGCGTCCCTCTAAAGGTTCCCGCCAGGAATTATCGGTGGAGGTTGCCCCTAGTTGGCTAGGGAGTGAGTACCAGTTTAACCGGTACATCGCCGACTACAGCAAGTATTTCACCGTCAACTCCAAAGGGCACGTTCTAGCCCTGCACGGTAGAGTCGGCCACATCCAGCCCACCGGCGGTGAGGGCATCAGTGATACCGAGCTCTTCCGGGTCGGCGGTCCCGATACCGTCAGGGGATACGAGTACTCCGAGGCCTTTACCGGCCAGAGCATACTGGTCTTGAATGCGGAGTACCGCTTTAAAATCGCCGACAAACTGGACGGTGTCATCTTCTATGATACCGGTAACGCCTGGAAAGCCGATGAAAAGATCAGCCTCAGCGACCTGCACACCGGCATCGGCGTCGGCGTTCGCATCGATACTCCGGTAGGAATCATGCGGATCGACTATGGGGTAGGTGAAGGCAGCGGTAAGACCTACTTCAGCTTAGGTCAGACCTTCTAACCAGTGTACAGGAGTGGAATCAGAGGATGAGGAAACACACGGGTCCATGGTGGCTTGCGCTCGGCTTGATAGTTTTACTGCTGGGCTTGCCTGGGCCCGTTTTCGCTTCTGGGGAGAGTAGTTCCTCCGAAACAATTGAGAAAATTGAAGTCAACGTAGTGATTGTCGGTAATGTACACCCAATTCTGAAGCAGCGGGTGGAACGGGCTGTCCGGGCAGTGGCCGAAAAGGCCCTCTTAGGCCGAAGTGTCCAGGAAGTGCACCGGTTTCTCAAGGAGTTCATCGACTCCCTCTCCCAAGTCTACGTCGGTACCATCACCGGCTTTGAATTGGAGCGACTGGATCTTTTGCCTGGCCGGGTCAGCCTGGTGGAAGCGAGATTCCGGGTTTCGGAAAAGGTGGTGGAGAGGGTCACAACCTCCTGGGAATTGTCTGAGAAGGTGCCGGACTGGATAGTAGAGAGAATCACCCAGGGCCTTGAGAAGAGCTTGCGGAGGATGAGCAGGGTCTGGGAGGGTCTGCCTTTGGAGGCCTACTCTTGGGCAGGGAAGGCCATCTCCCAGTCAGCTGAGGAAATGCTTCCGGTGATCGCCGGGTTTCGCCTCCGGCTTTCTCCTGAAGTGGGCCCTACCACCCATCTCCGGGTTCGAGTGGAACCCCTGGAACCTAGAGTTTACCGGATCGAGCTGGAATCCAGCTCCTCCACCTTACCTCCGGTGATCTTGCGCCAGTTGACCCAGACACTGCGCCGGGAGGTGAATTTCCTCTCCGGCCTGCCGGTGGATTATGTCCGCCACAACCAGGCTGAGCTTGAGAATTACCTGCGCACTCAGTTAAACCGTACTGAAGCCTTGTACAAGCTCCGGGCCGTCTCCTCTGTTCACCTGGATGTGGGTGCGGTGACCAAAGCCCAAGTGGCGGTGGAATCCAAAAACTACAAGCTCCTCTGGGAAGGTAGAATCAATTTCGGGGTCGAGGCCGATCCCACTCTGCGCTTGGAGCTCGGCCGCTACCTCTCTCCTGTCACCCGGCTGATTGTCGGCGCGGAGATTCCGGTCAGCACTTTGAGCTTCCTTCCGGCGGTGGGAGCCGGGGTAGAGTGGCTGGGGGGAGACTTCGTCTTCTTATATCCCTTGTCCACCGGGAAACCTAAACTCCGGTACGAACACCAAATCGATTCCATCACCCGCTTAAGACTGGAACGGGATTGGTCCGAGGACTACTTTGAGCTGGCCTATGGAATCAAAAATACCCCCTATTTGACTACCGAGATTGTCGGCAACAATTCGGGGATCTGGTTCAGATTGGTTGGCAGTCTGTAAAGTCCCTTTTGCTTCAGGCCGCTAACCTTGATATAATGGGATTTGCGTACATTTGCCAAAATACGTTAAGGGGAGATTCGATGTTGAGGTACAAAATGGCTTTGGGGATTGTGGCCCTCTTAATTGTGGTGGCTTCGGCTTTAGTGCTGGGCGGCCAGACTGCTTCCAGTGCCGAGGAAAAGCCCAGCTTTGCCTATATCGATACGGTCAGACTGTGGAATGAGCTGCCTCAGATGAACGAGATGAGGGCGGCTTTGGAGGAGGAAACCCAGAAGAAACAGGCGGCTTATGACGCTGAGGCTGCCAAGCTGGAAGATGAAGAAGCCCGGCGCAAGCTCTTCCAAAAGTACCAGGATGAGCTGGAGGCCCAGAAGGATGCCATGCTGAACCAGGTTTTAGAGCGAACCTACCAGCTGATTAAGAAGGTAGCTGAAGAACAGGGCTTTGATGTGGTCTTGGAGAGACAGAGCGTTCTCTACGGTGGATACGATTTGACAGACGCGGTGCTGGAGGCCGCTCAAAACTAGTCCATACGCGGTGAGGGGGGAGAGGATGGCCAAAAGGGTATTACAGTTTTCAGCAGTGCTGTTCGCTGGTGCTCTAATGGTGCTGGCAGCCTTTTGGTTCTCCGGTGACATCCTCACTGCGAAGCTGGACCTTTCTAAGGAGAGGGATCCTTCCTTCTTGGAGCCGGTAGATGCAGCTTCTGTTCCCGCCGCTTTCGAGCCTGTTTCAGCGCCGGTGGCCGTGGTCCGGCTCAGCGAAGTACTGCCGCTACACCCTGCCTGGCCTAAGCTCCAAGAGCTGGAGCAAAGGCTGTCCAGGCTCCAAGCAGGTGCCGGTGGTAATGAGAAGCCTGAGGACGAGCCCCTGGAGGAAACCCTGGCCTTAGAGGGAGAGCGGCTCACCCAGGAGTACCAGGCTCAGCTGGAGGCCGAAGAAAAGGCGGCTTGGAAGCTGACGGAGCAGAAGATTGAGCGGAAAAAGGCAGAGCTCAAAGAGGAGCTCCAGAGCAAGCTGGAAAGCTTACGCCAGGAGCTGACCCAAGAGTTGGCCCAGAAGGGGCAAGAGATCCAAGGGGAGTACCAGGCCAGGATTTTGAGTTTGCGGGTTAAGATGGAGCTCTTGGATGGTAAAGAAGACCCGGCTCTCGCCGAGAGAATCAGCGAGCTCCAGAAGGAGATCAAGTATAAGCTGGAGGGTTTGGAAAGGGAGTACCAGGCCAAGGTCGGCCGACTGGAAGAGCAGCTGGCCGCAGAATACCAGGAGAGGCTGAAAGGGTACTCAGAGGATTTAATTGCTGAGACCCAGGCCAAGTTGGAGCAGAAACGAGCTGAGCTTGAAGCTGAACTCAAAGAACACCTGGAGTATCTGGTCAGAGAGCCTGTAACTCTGCCGGTTGTAGGACCTGAGGATACCGGCGGCCTGGCTCAGCTGGCCCAGGAGATTGCCCAGCTGCGCACGGAGATGCTCGGGGATATCCGGTCCCTCGGCGAGCGGGTGGCCTACCGCTTAGGCCTGGAGACAGTGGTGTTGACAGAAGATGCCGTCTTTGGCGGGAAAGACATCACCGAAGAGGTTAAAGAAGAGATATCCAAGAAGGAAGGGAGTCCTATTGGTGCAGCAGAAAGAGCCGGTAACACTCAGTGAACTAGCAACCCTGGTCAACGGTGAGGTAATCGGGGATCCTCACATCTTGATTTCAGGGATAGGGACGATTTATGAGGCCCGGCCCGGCCAGTTGGTGATGGCTGAGGATGAGCGTAAGCTGAAACAGGCTTTGGAGCTGAAACCAACCGCCCTGCTCCTTCCTTTTGAGCTGGCGGACAAAGGCGCGGAGGTCAAAGGGGTAATCAAGGTACAAAACCCGCGTTTGGCCTTTGCCCGGCTCCTCGCTTATTTTGCTCCCCAGTACAGCCTGCCTCAGGGGATTCATCCTGAGGCCACCGTCAGTCCCAAGGCGAAGTTAGGGAAAAATGTTCGGGTCCACGCCAGAGCGGTCATCGAAGAGGGGGCCCAAATTGGTGACGGGACCTGGATCTGGCCGGGAGTTTACATTGGCCCGGATGCGGTTATTGGCAGCGACTGCCTAATCTATCCCAATGTGGTGATCAGAGAACGGGTGACCATCGGAGACCGGGTCATCATCCAACCTGGTGCGGTCATCGGTTCTGACGGGTTTGGCTTTGTGACCGTAGACGGCGTACACCACAAGGTCCCGCAGATCGGCACCGTCGAGATCGGTAATGACGTGGAGATCGGAGCCAACACCTGTATCGACCGGGCCACAGTGGGTAAGACGGTGATCGGCACCGGGACTAAACTGGATAACCTGGTCCAGATCGGCCACAACGCCGAGATCGGTCCTTATAACCTCATGGCCGGCATGGCCGGAGTGGCCGGCAGCTCCCGAACCGGCGAGTACGTCACCCTGGCCGGCAAAGCCGGATTAGCCGGACACCTTACCGTCGCCCCCAAGACTGTGGTGGCCGGAGGGGCAATTGTGGCTTCCGATGTGACTGAACCCGGCTTTCTCTCCGGCATCCCTGCCCGGCCGCACCGGGAAGAAATGCGGGCCAAGGCCACCATGCGCCGGGTACCGGAGCTTATTAAGAAGCAGAAAGAGCTGGAACGGAAAGTAGCCGAACTCACCGAGCTACTGGAGAGACTCAGTGCCGAGGCCAGGTAAGAGGGAGATTCTGCCGGGACAGGATACTACTGCTTTCCTGCCGAAATGGTGGTTATGAGGATCCTGGACCGGTATTTTTTCAGCGAAGTTATAGGCCCTTTTGTCTTGGCCTTGACGGTCATAATCATTTTGATGATCAGCGGGGTGCTCTTCGAGTTAAGTGATTTACTGATCTCGAAGAGAGTTCCGCTTTCTGTCATTTTGCGCCTTTTTTCCTACCAACTCCCCTGGGCCACTGTGGAGGCCCTGCCCATCGCAGTGCTGGCGGCAGTCTTGATCGTCACCGGCCGGCTGGCCGCTGAGAATGAGCTCACCATCATCAGGTCAGTGGGGGTCAGCCTCAAACGCTACCTAGTTCCGGCCCTGATCTTTGCCCTTGCCATCAGCATCCTCAGCTACTACTTAAGTGAAGAAGTCCTGCCTCAGGCCAATCACGCCTTTCAAAACACTGTTCGCCGCATTGTCTTGAAGGATGCGAGCCCGGAGATCGAAGAGGATGTCTTCTTCCGGGCCGGCAAGGAATACTTCTTCTACATTGGGCAGGTTGACCCGGCCAGTTTAGAGATGCGGCAGATCATGGTCTACCAGCTGCGCCAGGAGGGCTACCCCAGGTTAATCACTGCCGCCTCCGGCTACATCCGGGACGGTTCCTGGCACCTCACCGACGGAGTGATGCGGGATATCGGAGAGGACGGCTTCGTCTCCGATGAGGTGAAATACTCCAGCCTCACCCTGGAGCTTGGAGACGGCCTAGAGCATTTCTTTGCCAACCAGAAGACCACTCGGGAGATGACCAGGGCCGAACTTTTGGAAAACATCCATCTCTTTGCCGAGAGCGGGGTGAATCTGCGCCCCTTCATCGTCGATTACCACCTGAAACTGGCTTCTCCTTTGGCCAGCCTGGTTTTTGTCCTTTTTTGCCTTCCCTTGGCCCTGCGTTTCCTGCGCCTGCCCAGGTATTCCCGGTTTTTGGCCCTGGCGGCCAGTGTTGCCTTGACTCTGTCCTACTATCTCCTGACCCCGTTCTGCCGGTCCCTTGGAATCAACGGGATCATCCCGGCGGTTTTAGGGGCTTGGCTGCCGGTGCTTTTCCTGGGTTCAGTGGGGACTCTCCTCTATACCCGGCTGGACTCCTTTTAGGGGTAGTGCTATGGGGAAGAAACTTATCCTGATCTTGAGCACAGTGATATTGAGCTTGACAGTGGGCTGCCTGGCCCAGGCCGAGGGTAAGCCGATCAAAATCAGCGCTCAGTCCTCTTTGGCCTGGGAGCTGGCTGAAGGGGTGCTCACAGTCACCGGTGACGTTCACCTGGAATATGAGGATTTCACCCTAAACTGCCAGCGCCTGGTGGTGAACACCGAAACCCAGGTCTTAGAGGCCTTCCAGGATGTGCGCTACCAGGATCCAGACGGTGAGATCACCGCAGACTATTTCCGCTACGATACTCGAAGCGAGACCGCCAGCTTCCGCGCTTTCTCTGCTGTCTTCACCGGTGATGGACTGGCTACCGACGCCTATCTCCACGGCGAGCGGCTGACCACCAAGGGAGAAGACGCTTTTGTCAGCGGTGCCACCTTCAGTGGCTGCGACCGTGAGAACCCCCACTACCACCTGAAAGCAGTGAAGATCGAGTATTATCCCGGTGAGCGGCTGGTGGCTCGGAAGGTCTCCTACTACGAGGGGCACTTCAAACTCTTCACCCTGCCGGTCTTGGTGGTTTCCCTAAAAGAAAGCCGTTGGGAGGCGCCGAAGCTCGGTTACAACTCCGAGGACGGCTGGTACATCAAAACAACCTACAACTACTACCGGAACCCCAATTCTTCCGGCTCTCTCTTCCTGGACTACTACCAAAAAAAGGGGTGGGGTACCGGTTTCAAACACCAGTACAGGTGGGAGCGAGTTCTCCCTGCTGCCGGTTGGTTCTACTTCTACACCAAAGAGAACGGGGATAGCGGCACACCACCCTCCTACCACACAGCCTTCTCTCTGGAACCGGAGCTACCTGAGGCCTGGCGGGGGAAGTTGGAGGGAGAGTACAAAGCCGACTACTACCAGGGCCAGCTGGAACACAACTGGGGCGGCCGGGCCAACTTGAGCTGGAACCGGCCTAATCAGCGGGTGGCCTTGGATTACAGCCTGCTCAAGAAAAACCCGGCTGAGCTCTACCCCGGCAGTGTCTACCAGCGCACCCGGGCCTCGGTATCTGTGGAGAGCCGGCCCCGGCCGGACCTGCGGTATGCGGCTACCACCAACTTCTTCACCCAGAGCCGGGTGGACTATCCGAAAGATGATCTTACAGCCTTTGCTCAGGCTTGGGTGAGCCAGGACCTGAACGATTACCGGCTGCAGTTCAAGGTTGAGCATCAGTACAACCCGGTCTCCCCTGCTTCCGATGAGATTCCGAACTGGAAGAGTTATACGGTCTTGCCGGAGGTGAGGTTGACCACTAAGCGCTTGAGCCTAGGGGGACGAACCCTCCCGCTCAGGGCCAGTATCAGTGCCAGCCGGGTACAGGAGGAACCAGGGAACCTATCGACTATGAAGGCCAGTGGACAGCTAGTCCTCACCGGTTTGAACTATCGGCCGGCCCCTGGGTCCTGGTTGAACTTCACCGCCAGTGCCACCGGCAGCTACTACGATACTAACCACGGCCAGGCCCAGATGACCACCAGGGCCATTTACCGCCAGCAGTTTTCACCCTATTTCAGGAGCAGTTTGACCCACAACTGGACCGGCCGGGTGGGGGTCTCCCCCTTGACTTATGATCTGACCCAACCGGTTCACAATCTGCAAGGCCGTCTCGATTACACCACCGGCCGCTGGAGGGCGGGCGCCAGCACCGGTTACGACCTCCTGGCTCTTCAGCCTGAAGATCTTGAGGCAGAGGTAAGTTACCGCCACAGCCAAAGGCTTTACTCTTCAGCCCAGGTGGCTTACGCCTTACCTGAAGGTGCTTGGGAATACGTCAAGCTTTCCTTGCGCTATGACGCCGGGAAAGAACGGGAGCTGCAGGGAAGCATCTACTATGACTTTCTCCAGGAGACGTGGCAGACGGTCAGCCTCTCGGCCCGTCAGCGGTTGAACCCGGACTGGCTCCTTGAGGCCGGCATAGATTGGGACGAAACCTACGGCGGCCGCCTGCGCCGGGGAGAAGTCAGCTTAACTAAAGACCTGCACTGCCGGGAGCTGCGGATTTCCCTCGATGCGGTTAGGAAGGAGATCTGGTTCGAGTTGATCTTCAAAATCCTGCCGGGAGAACCCTTAAGGTTAGGCGCCTCTGACCGGAGGTTCCTGGTGGACCTGGAGTTCTTGGAGGGGGAGGTTTAGGCATGAGTCGGCTGAGGAGCCTCCTTCCTCTGGCAGTTGTCCTCCTCCTTTTGGCGGCCGTCCTGACCCTGGATACCAACGAGGAGTACCCTACTCCGTCCGAGGATAGGGAGGAAAAGATAACCTACTTCTTTTCTGAGAATACCCTGATCGGCCGGTCCCAGGGCCGAAAGACCTGGGAGGTTAAGGCGGAAAGGTTTCAGGTGGATGAAGCGGAACGCTACATCTACCTCAGCGGGGCGATCACCGGGGTGATCTACCGGAACGGCGAGGAGAGCTACTGGCTTTCGGCCTCAAGAGGGGTCTACAATCGGAAAACCCAGGATCTGGAGCTTACCGGGGGAATCCTTATCACCACCAAGGACGAGGAGAAGATCCAGGCGGCCGGGCTGACCTATGACCACGCCCGGGACGAGGTGAACTTTTTGCCTCCGGTTAAGGTGGAGGTAGGGAGATACACTCTCGAGGCTGATCGGGTCGTTTTTAAAAGCAACCCTGAGCGGCTCTTGGCCAGCGGAGGAGTGATAATAAAATCGAGGTCAAACGAGGAAATCAGGTGTTCTGAGCTTATATATTACAGGCAGGACAACACCTGGGAGATAAAGGGGGCAGTGGAGATGTCTACTGATGTCAATTCCAGCCCCGGAAAGGAGTAGCAAAGGGTGGACCGAGTGCTTGTTTTCAGTGTTGTGCTGGTGCTCATACTGGGATTAGCTGGGCTTCCCGTTGCAGCTGACAGCGAATTACGGATTAAAGTATTGGAGAACAAGGAGTTTAGGATTAACGGAAATGAGGTTCATATCGTCGGCAAGATCGAAATCACCAAAGGAGATCTCTTCCTGACCGCTGGGGAGATCGTCTACAACTCAGAGGAGAAGACGGCGGTGATCACCGGGGAACCCTATTTGAAGACTAAGGACGCCGAGGTGGACGGCCAGCGGATTGAGGCCGATTTTGAGGAGGATGTCTTCACCTTCACTGGTTCCGTCCGCGTCCAGCAGGCCGAGAGGGTGGCCCTGGCCAACGAGGTACACGTGGATAACGCCAAGCACATCTACCTTCTCTTCGGCAACGTCCTGGTGACTGAGAAAAAGGACGATAAAGAACTTCGGGCGGAGGAAGTCCTGATTGATTCAGAAAGCGATACCATCGAGGTTAAAGGGCCGGTGGAGCTGAGTTTCATCCTGGCTAAAGACCAAGAAGAAACCCCGGAGGAAACCGACGCCCAGGAGGGGACTGCTGGGGAGCCGAAGGCGGAAGCAAAAGAAGAGCCTCCCCCCCAAACTACTGCTGACGAGGTTTATGTGCAGGTAGAAGACGTGTCAACAAGGCCGCTGTCGGCAGCAGAGGAAGGAAGCAGTACAGAGCTGTATTAACTCCCCAGGCATCGGCGATGGCTCCGATAGCCGGGAGGAAGAGGGAGACACAGGCGGAGACCAGGCCGATCATCAACCCTGAGGCCAAACCGGCATTGGCCGGGAGCAGGCGCTGCACGACGACGACCGTGACCGGAAGGCTGCAGTTGACGGCGGCCCCGGCCAGCGCCAAAAAGATCCACTTCCACGGACCGGCGGTCCGGTAAAAGCCGAAGAGCAAGAGCGTACCCAAAAGCAGGGAGCCGGCAATTACTTTGCGGGCTCCTATTTTATCGTGCAAATATCCTCCGACAAAGCCCGCGATGGCTCCGAAGAAGAGATAAACCGAGACCATCTGGCCGGCGGTGACCACAGGATAACCCAGCTGGACCAAGAAGGCCGGCAGGAAGGTGTTAAGCCCCTGCATGACCCAGGTGCGCAGGAATACGATGAGGTTGATGGCCAGGACTGGGACCCAGACTTTCCCCAGGTTCTTCCTGAGAATGGCCAGAGACTCCAGTCTGGAGGTGGCTCGGGGGTTTTCATCCACCACTCGCCCCAACCCAGAGAGGCTCATATACAAGGTAACCACAAGGACCGGCGCCAAAAGCCAGAGGGTGGTCACGAGGCCCCCGGCTTCCACCAGAGGAACGATTAAGAGTGGGGTCAGGGAGAACCCCACATTGCCGGCGACGAAAAAGATGCTCATCCACAGCCCTTGCTGCCTTGCAGGTACCACCTTGGGCATCAAGGTCGCTCCCAAGGGGTGGTAGAGCCCGGAGCCCAGCCCTCCGAAGAAGGCCAGTGTTATTAGGGCCCACAAGGAGCCGGCGATTCCTAAAAGGCTCATGGCCAAGCCGATCCAGGCGGCAGCCCAAATCAGAAGGATTCCCCGGCGCCGGTGATCCACGGCCATCCCGAAGAAAGGTTGGGTGAAGGCGGAAGAGGCGGAAAAGACCGCCATTATCCCGCCTAAAGCAGTATTGCTCAGCCCGTAGTGGGTGCTGAGGAAGGGTAGTAGCGGTGCCAGTATGTTGGCCATGAAGTCGTTAAGGAGGTGCCCTGCGGCGATGGCCCCTCCTATCAAGGCTCCGGTGCTAGCCGGATTTGGTTGGATTTGAACAAGTTCGATACTCTTTTCCATAGCTTCATACTTATTTCCCTATTTTCAGGGAATTACCTGCTAGTAGCTAATTTCTTCTATGCTATAATGGCACTTGAGAATGAGGGGGAAAATAGCGTGGCTACTCCGGTTATTCGGCTCAAAAATAGATTTTTCTCGTTCTGGCGACAGGATTCTTTCATCAAAGACATTTTTTCCCTGATTATTATCACAATCTTGATTGGCGGAGCCATCTCTTTTGGCTTGGCCTGGGTGGTTGATGCCTATTTCGGCGATACCGTCACCGGCCTCATCGGAGATGTGGGCCAGTATGATCTGATCCTGCATGTCCGGGAGGATGCCGCCGATATGGCCAAAAAGGAGCTGGAGAAGATCATCGCCCAAAACTTTCCAGGGGCAGAGTACAAGCAGGCTCCCACCGTGGCTGGGAGAGCCAACTTCCTCTTGGCCCTGCCTGATGAGTATAAGAACCGGGAGGTGCTGGAGAATATCGACTCCTATTTCAGCACTTTGCCGGGAGGCAACGGTCACACCTTCATTATTGCACCGGTGGTTACCGTCCGGGGCGTTCAGTTCGGGGCCAAGGGTATGCTGATCAAGAGGCTCCAGGAGCTACCTGGGGTTAAGTTTGCCTTTGTCAGCGGTAGCAACGTGCTGGCTGTTCTCACTGAGGATGCTGATTCCAAAGCCATCACTCAAAAGGCCCAAGAGATTTTGGATGATTACCGGACCATCGAGGTTCGTTTCCCCATGGGTTACCAGATTAAGGACATCTCTGCCACCGGAGAGCGGCTGGTTATGGCCATCCAGGACCGAATCCAGCCTAAGCTGGTCAAAGATGTTACCCTCTCTGAAGAAACCAGCGATATGCAGGCCTTCTTGGATGCCCTGGTGGAGATGAAGAGATTTCTCTTAGGGTACGCTTCTGAAGTGGAGATCAAACTGGATCCTTCAGCCGCCCTGCGGGTCGGGGACCGTGTGGTTCTCCAGGGAGCCTCTCCGCAGCCGTTGGTGGTTGGGGACACCCTACGCCCCGATAACCTGGTGGTGGATATCATCTCAATCCAAGGTGATACGGCTAAGGGTATCATTACTCAAGGTGATATTAGTGATATCGCCCACGGGCAGTTGGAGTTTTCCGCCGAGAGTGGACAAGGCCCGATTGTAACCAAGTCCTACCGCCTGGAACGGGGGACCGATATCGGCCAGCTGGTAGGTGAAACCATCATTCATAATGATCGTTTCGAACTGATGTTGGCCATTGATGAAAGCATCAAGCTTTTGGAAGAACTGGAGGTCATGGCCGCCGAGGCTGATGAAACCAGCCAGCACCTTTTGGCCACCTTGGATGCTTATGAGGATACTCTGGACCAGATTGCCAGGGTAGAGGAAACCTTGCGCTCAGTCAACCAGAGCCTGGACGGTCCCTTGACTCAGCTGGGCCGTCTTAATATCGATGAACTCGTTTCCACCTTGAAAAACACCGGTAAATCCATCGATTACCTATTGGCCACCATGGGCTTGGTAAATCCGCCCAGCGCCGGTCAGTTGGCCGATGTGGAGCAGAGCTACTCAGAGGTTCAAGGCCGGACCGGTCTGGACCAAGTCTTAAAAGACATCAACCCAGTAGTTCAGCTCTTGCGGAAGTTCCGGGAACGGATCAATCAGTTTGCCCTCCAGGTGGATACTTTCGGCTCCTTGGCTGAGAACTCCGACCTGGTTCACCGCTTGATGCAGGATATCGGAGGAGCGACCACGTCGGCGCTCTCGGCCATGGAGCAGGTGGATGTAGACGCCCTGCGCCAAGACCTTAAGGATATTACCGCTCGCTTAAAGGCCATCGGTAATCTGGACACTGAATTGGTGCGCCGACAGATGCAGGATGTCCGCAGCACCCTGCCGGATCTCACCGATGAGGAGATCGGTCGTTCAGTCCGGCTCATCGACAGGTACATCGGTGGTGAGGTCATTCCAGGAGAACGCTTGGAGATCTTGGTGGACTCCGGGGTCAGGGCTGATGAGGTCAAGCCGGTGATCGCCGAGATGCTGGGGACTGAGGACTTCTCTGTCTTGGAGGCGCCTATCGGAACCCTCCAGCCTGATGTCAGGGGTATTCTCTTCAGCGTGCTCCGGGAGGTTCGCTCCACCATTGCCGGCCTGACAGCGGTGGTTTTTACCCTGATTATCCTCTGGCTGGATCACGCCCTGATCGTCACCGCCCTGCGGAAGTTGATTCCCAGCCGCAAGCAGGTGGCGAAGGGGTGGGCCCGCATCTGGCAGCGGTGTTTGCCTGACCTAGCCGCACTGTACAGCGGGGCAGTAGGTGGCACTGTTCTTCTCGGCAGCTATTTGCTGTCCGGAGGAGCCATACCTCTGCTTTCACCGGTGCACATCCTGATCATCGGTGTGCTGGCTGGATTGGGAACAGCGGCCTTGTCTGAGCGGATTAGCCCGGTCTCCGAAGCGGAGATTTACGCCGGCTTATCCCTGGGTATGCGCAAGACTGATATTCTCAGGGAAATTGTGATTCCTGAGGGCCGGCCTGGGATTTCTAATCTCTTGAACCGGCGTAAGCTACGGTTTCAATAAGGAGTTGAGCTAAGGTGGGAACTATACACCTAGAGATAAAAAACTTACGGAAGAAGTACGGCGACTTTGAGGCCGTACGCGGGGTCAACCTGGAAGTGGCCCGGGGAGAAGTCGTGGTCATCATGGGTCCTTCAGGGTGTGGAAAGTCTACAGTTATTCGCTGTATCAACCGGCTGGTGGAACCCACTGAGGGGGAGATCTGGTTCGACGGTCTTCCCGTCCATGACCTCTCTCAAAAGGAGATGGTTTCCCTCCGGCGCAGGATCGGGTTTGTCTTTCAGAACTTCAACCTGATTCACCGCCTCAATGTACTCCAGAACGTCATGCTGGGCTTGATCTACGCCGGGGTCGACAAGGACCAGGCTTTGGAACAAGCCGAAGAGGCCCTGCGTAAAGTAGGTTTACTTCAGGCAGCCGGCAAACGCCCAAGTATGCTCTCCGGAGGCCAGCAACAGCGGGTGGGCATCGCCCGGGCTCTGGCCCTTCAGCCGGAGCTGATGCTTTGGGATGAACCCACCGCCTCTTTGGACCCGATTCTGGTCCGGGAGGTCCTGGACGTCATGGAGGATTTGGCTCAGTCCTCCGGAACCACCATGGTCATTGTTACTCACGAAGTTCCCTTCGCCCTGCGGGTAGCCGACCGAATCGTCTTGATGGCCGAGGGACAGGTGGTTGAAGAAGGGGCACCGGATGAGATCTTCCGCCTACCTCGTTCAGGAGTGGGCCACAAGTACCTGGAGATTATCACCTCCCAGTACCATGATGTTACCGAAATGAGAAGGAGAATTCTGCCAGGCCACCGAACTGAAGGTAAGATTATTGTTTAGGAGGCACAGCGTTGGTTTCCAGGCAACAGACACTGGCTCATACCATAACCTACCGGGGCACCGGGCTGCATACCGGTGTCCGGGTTAATCTAAAGATAACACCGGCGGATCCTGGGACAGGCATCGTCTTCTGCCGGACTGACCTCATCGGACAGCCCTGTGTTAAGGCAGAGATCGCCAATGTAGTGAACACTGTACGCTGCACCACCCTGGGGGTGGAGGGCAGGTTCCAAATCATGACCGTTGAGCATCTGATGGCGGCCTTCAATGGCTTGGGCGTGGACAACGCTGTAGTGGAACTGGACAACGGAGAGGTGCCGGTGGCTGACGGAAGCGCTGCGGTCTGGGTCAGATTGATCCAAAAGGCCGGCATCGTTCAGCAGGAGGCGGAGCGGGAGGAGCTCGCCATAACCAAACCGGTCTGGGTGGAATCCGGTCGGGCCAGGTTAATCGCTCTGCCTGCTGAAGAGCTGCAAGTCAGCTACCTCTTTACCTCCGAACATCACTTGGTGGGAAACCAGTTCGGGGAGTACAAAGTCAATTCCAAAACCTTCATTCATGAGATTGCTCCGGCCCGGACCTTGGCCTTTGAACACGAGATCAAGCACCTGCGGGAACAGGGTTTGGCTCTCGGCGGGAGCCTGGAGATTGCGGTGGTTATCGGTGAAGACCGGTATCTCAGTCAACGCCGCTTTCCTGATGAGGTTGTCCGCCACAAAGCTCTCGACCTCATCGGTGACTTGGGGCTGTTGGGCCGGGTGAAGGGCCATATCATCGGTTTTCGCTCTGGACATAGCCTTAACGTGGCCTTGGGCCACAAGATCCTGGAAACCATAGGTTGATACTGCCGATTCCGGACCCTACAATAAAAAGGCGTGTATAGAGGAGGTTGATCCGTGGATATTCGTGAGATCAAGGCAATTTTACCCCACCGTTATCCTTTCCTCCTGGTGGACAGGGTCTTGGAGCTGGAGAAGGGGCAGCGGGGAGTGGGAATCAAAAATCTCACGGCCAATGAGGCCTTCTTTAACGGCCACTATCCTGATTATCCCATCATGCCCGGGGTGCTGATCATCGAGGCCCTGGCTCAACTGGCGGGACTGATCCTTCTGCAGGAAGACGGTGTGGCCAAAGAATCCTTACCGCTTTTTGCCGGAATCGAGAAGGCCCGCTTCCGACGCCAGGTTATCCCCGGAGATGTGCTGCGCCTAGAAGTGGAAGTCATTGCCCAACGCCGAAACTATCTAAAGGTATCTGGGAAAGCTACTGTTGAGGGCGAGATTGCTGCGGAAGCGATTTTGACCTTCATGGCAGCTTGAAAAAAGGCGTAAAAGGGTTATTTTGAGCCTAAATTTGGCCCTATTGCGAGTTATTTTGAAGAATTGGTGGCAGGTTGTCTCTAATTCCTGGCCATTATTTAACTTAGGTCAGGAATTTATTATTGAGAGATTGTTGAGGAATTTATTGGATAATTCAGTGAAAGGTGGGGGAATGGGTGGAGCTACGTCAGAATGCTAAAGTAGTGCCTTTCTCAGCTAACATACACCCGACAGCGATCATCGATCCGGCGGCGGTGATCGGTGCCAATGTGGAGATCGGCCCCTACAGCATCATCGGTGCTGAGGTGGAGATCGGCGATAACACCACCATTGGGCCGCACGTGGTGATTCAGGGGCCGACTAAGATTGGCAAAAACAACCGGATTTACGCCGGAGCCAATCTGGGCAGTGACCCACAGGACTTAAAGTACAAAGGTGAAAAGAGCTACCTCTTCATCGGGGATAACAATATCATTCGGGAGTACGCTTCCATTACCCGGGGTACAGCCGGCGGTGGCGGTGAAACCAGGATTGGCAACAACAACCTGATTATGACCTACGCCCACATCGACCATGACTGCCAAGTCGGTAACAACTGTATTCTGGTTAATGGTTCTGCATTGGCGGGACATGTCGTCCTGGAGGACAGGGTTATCATCGGTGGGCTCAGCGGGGTGCACCAATTCTCTCGCATCGGCATGATGACTATGGTCGGGGCCTGCACTAAGGTAACCAAAGATGTTCCCCCCTTCCTCTTGGTAGACGGCCACCCAGCGAAAGTAGTGGGTATCAACATCGTCGGCTTGCGGCGAAACGGCATCACCCCGGAGGTTCGCTCTGAGATCAAACGGGCCTACAAAGTTCTCTACCGGACCAATCTCAATGTGAGCCAGGCTGTGGAGCAGATGGAGCAAGAGCTCCACGGTTATCCGGAGATTGACCACTTTATCCGGTTCATCCGCAATGCCGAACGGGGAATCCTGCGTTAAACAAGGATAAGAAAAGTGAGTGTCGAATTAGTTTTAGGCTGATTACCAACACTGGTATCAGCCTACTTATTTATTTTGCGGAGGTTTTGACTTTGTCATCAGCCAGCATCGGAATCCTCGCCGGTATCGGCCAGTTGCCGGTTTTGGCCGCTCAAAGCGGGAAGGCTAAGGGGCTGCGCTGTGTAGTGGTTTCTCTTTTTCCAGATGATAATCCAGAGCTTAAAGTGTATGCTGATGCCTACTACCAAGCGGACCCCAGCCGGCTGGGAGAGATTATTGAGATCTTTCAGCGGGAAGGCGTCACCGAGCTTGTGCTTCTGGGCAAGGTAACCAAAGAGCTCCTGTACTCTGATTTCCGGCCGGATGCGGCTTGGCTTTCCCTGCTCCAGAAGGTAGAGAACAAGAGCGATGATGCGCTTCTCTTTGCCGTTGTCCAGGAGTTTGCCGCCTACGGCATTAAGGTTTTACCTCAGAACTATCTCTTTAAAGACCTCTTGGCCCGGCCGGGGGTCTACACCCGGCGAAAACCCACCCCTGAAGAGCTCCAAGATCTGTTTTTCGGATACCCACAGGCCAAAGTCATTGCCGGCCTGGACATTGGACAGACCTTGGTGGTTTCCGGCGGCGCGGTGATGGCGGTTGAGGCCATCGAAGGCACCAACCAGGCCATCCTGCGAGGAGGAGAGCTGGCCAGGGGTTCGGTGACCGTCATCAAGGTGGCCAAACCTGCTCAGGACCAGCGTTTTGATATTCCGACCATCGGTTATGATACCGTTGAAAGTGTGGTCAGGGCCGGAGGCGGTGTGATTGCCGTTGAGGCTGGAAAGGTCTTTTTCGTAGAGCGGGCCAAAGCCCTGGAGTACGCCGAGGCCCATTCTGTTTGCATCTGCGCCTTCAATCCTGAGGCGGCCCGGGTAGGCCGGGCAGAACGGCTCTGGGAGGAGGAGTAGGCGTATGAAGATCATGATCATAGCCGGAGAGCCCTCCGGTGACCTGCACGGCTCCAGATTAGCCAAGGCTTTAAAGGAGAAACGCCCTGATGTGCGCCTCTGCGGCATGGGCGGCCCCCAGATGCAGGAGGCCGGGGTCAAACTGCTCTTTGACCCTACCAAACTGAGCACTATC
Organism: Bacillota bacterium; assembly: GCA_017656135.1. Taxonomy (GTDB): domain Bacteria; phylum Bacillota; class UBA5301; order UBA5301; family UBA5301; genus JACDOJ01. The sequence continues at coordinate 63,987 of JACDOJ010000004.1, forward strand.
GGCTTTGTGGAGGCCTTAAAGAACTTCAAGGTTCTCCGGAAAGTCATGTTGAAGCTGGCTGATTTCATCCGCCAGAACAAGCCCAATGCCATTGTCTTCATTGACTACCCCGGCTTCAACATGCGCCTGGCCCGAATGGTCAAGGACGAGGGGGTACCGATGATCTACTACTTCAGCCCGTCGGCTTGGGCTTGGGGCAAATCCCGGGCAGAGAAAGTGGCTCAGACTATCACCAAAGTGGCTTCGGTTTTTCCTTTTGAAGCCGAGGTTTATCAAGAGGCCGGTGCCGACGTTACCTTTGTAGGCCATCCTCTCCTGGATATCGTTAAACCCAGCATGAGCCCTGAGGAGGCCAGGGAGTATTTTCAGCTGCCTCCGGGAGCCCCGGTGGTGAGCCTTTTGCCGGGCAGCCGCCGGCAGGAGGTGGACTTGCTGCTTCCGGAGATGCTCAAGGCCGCCGAGCTCATCAAGGCCAGGGTGCCCGAGGTGCGTTTCCTTTTGCCCAGAGCCGGGTCCATTGACCAAAAAATCATCGCCGGTTGTCTGGCCAAAGCCGCGGTTCAAGTCAAGGTGGTCGAGGGCAAGACCTATGATGCCATCAACATCAGCCAGGCGGCGATTGCCGCTTCCGGCACGGTCACTTTGGAAGCGGCCTGTCTGGGGACGCCTATGGTCATTATCTACAAGCTGGCTACCTCCACCTACCTCTTAGGGAAGATGCTGGTTAAGATCCCCCGTGTGGGGTTGCCCAACATCATTCTGCATCGGATGGCCGTGCCTGAGTACATTCAGAACGACGTGAAACCGGAGATCATCGCCAGCGACATCACCCGGATGCTCACAGACCAGGCCTACTCTCAGAAAATAAAAGACGACCTGGCGGAGGTCGTACGCAGACTGGGCCGTCCAGGGGCAGTAGGGCGCACTGCTGAACTGGTCTTAGCTCTGGCAGAGAATCAGCGCCTCCGGAAGCAGATGTAACCGGGAGGAGCGGTTTGTGAACATTATTCTCACATCCAACTCCCCAGGGGAGATATCAGGCTGGGTCAAACCGGTGGTGGGAGAGATCAGCCGCGGGTGGCCCGGGGCCAACGTCTACCTTTTCATCTTGCCTTGTTCTTTTGCCAGCGGGCAGGAGTGCAGTGTGGCCGCCAACATTTCTGGCATCAAAGAGGTCTTTCCCGCCCGGGACTACTGGCGCCTGGTCCTCACCGGTCGGCGCCCTGCCGGCTACCAGCACGCTGAGGAGGGGTTGGTCCTCTTTCTCGGGGGAGACCAAACCCACGCCGTACTCATTGGTTCCCGGCTGCAGTATCCGGTCTATGTGTACACTGAAGGGCGTGCCCTCTGGCCGAAGCGGGTTCAGAAGTATTTCGTCCCTTACCCTGAGGCCTTGGCCAAGGTGAAGGAGAAGGCCCCTGGCAAGGGGGAGCTGGTTGGCAACATAATGCTGGATGCAGTGAAACCCACCATGAGCCGGGATGCTTTCCGCCGGGATTTGGGGCTCAAAACCCATGAGCCTCTGGTGGCCCTCTTTCCAGGGAGCCGTCCGGGAGAGTTTAGCTACATCGCCGGTTTCTTTTGTGAGGCCACTGAGCTTCTGAAGAGGGAGCTGCCGGCGGTTAGATTCGTGGTCAGTTTGTCTCCCTTCATCCCTGATGCCCTGGCCCGAGAGGCTTTCCCTCAAGACAGGTTTCGGGACATGATTTTGCTTAAGGGAAGACAGTATGATATCATGCACAGCGCCGACTTGGCTTTGACCATTCCGGGGACCAACACAGCCGAGATGGCTTTCGAGGGTCTGCCGATGGTGGTTTCCGTGCCCTTAAACCGTCCGGAGCTGATTCCCTTGGAAGGACTCCCCGGTCTCATCGGTGGTCTGCCGCTTATCGGGAAACCCCTCAAACGCCGGGCGGTTCAGGCGGTGAACGCCAAGTTAAAGTACACGGCTCTCCCCAATATCCTGGCCAAAGAGGAGATCATCCCTGAACTGAGAGGGGATGTCACCCCGGCTGATCTGGCCCAGGCGGCCCATGAGCTTCTCAGTGATGAGGAGAGACGGAGGGAGATGGCCGAGCGCCTCAAAGCCGTGATTGGACCCGCCGGAGCAGCCAGGCGTCTGGTGAATGCGCTGCAAAAACTGACAGGATACGGTGATTACGTCAATGAAATTTGATACCAGAACGGCCTGCAGACTTTTTGCCCTAGTCAGACCCCATCTGAAAGCGTTCATCATCGGCCTGTTTGCGATGGTGGTTACCGCCGCCGTCAACCTGGCCCTGCCCTACCTCTTCGGTAAGGGGCTCATTGACAATGTCTTGACGACCCGGGACTTCACCCTCTTGAACCTGGTGGCGTTGGGAATTATCGTGCTCTTTATCATCAAGGGTGGTTTCGTGTACACCACCAATTACCTTCTGGCCTACGTGGGCCAGCGGGCGGTTCTGGATCTCCGGGAACGGATCTTCCGGCACCTGCAGCGGCTGCCTTTATCTTTTTTTGCCCGGCGCAAGGCCGGTGATCTCATCTCTCACATGACCTACGACACCACCATGATCGAAAACAGCATCTCCAAAGATTTCGCCAACCTGATTCAACAGATCTTTGCGGCGGTTTTCACTTTGGTCGTCATTTTTGTGATCCACTGGAAACTCTCCCTCTTGACCCTGGTGGTTTTCCCCTTTATGGGCTGGGTGTTCGCTGTCTTCAGCTCTAAGATTCGCAAGGTTGCCCGGAAACGGCAGGAGAAATTTGGGGAACTCACCTCGGTTATGGAGGAATCCATCTACGGAATCAGAATCATCAAGGCTTTCAACCTGGCGCCGGTCTCTCAGGATCGTTTTGAAGCCGAAAACCTCTCTAACTTTGAAAAAGGCATGAAGACTGAACAGGTCCGGGCGACTATGGTGCCCATCATCGAGCTGCTTTTAGTCGTGGGTCTCAGCATCGTGCTCTGGTTTGGGGGCAGTGAGGTTATCAAGGGCAACCTGACCGCCGGTGAGCTGATGGCCTTCATCGGCTACATCGCCATGCTCTCCAATCCGGTCTTGAGCATTTCCAGGACTATCGCCACCCTCCAGCAGGCCTTTGCCGCCGGGGACCGGATCTTCGCCCTTTTGGATGAGGATATCACAGTGGAAGATAAGCCTGATGCGGTGGAACTGGGGGAGATCGAGGGCCGAGTACGCTTCGAAAATGTGAGCTTTCAGTATCCTGGGGAAGACAAGCGGGTTTTAGAGAGAATCAACCTGGATGTAGCACCGGGCGAGATCGTGGCCTTGGTAGGCCCCAGCGGCGCCGGCAAGACCACGCTGGTGAACCTGATTCCCCGTTTCTACGATCCCACCGAGGGCGCCATCTATCTGGACGAAATCGACATCAGAGATGTCAAACAGGACTCCCTGCGGGAAAAAATCGGCTTGGTCCCCCAGGAGACTATTCTCTTTGGCGTCAGCGTCCGGGAGAACATCCGGTACGGGCGGCTGGATGCCACTGATGAAGAGATCGAATACGCTGCCAAGCTGGCCAATGCCCACGACTTCATCATGGAACTCTCTGAGGGTTATGACACCATCCTCGGTGAGAAGGGGCAGGGTCTCTCCGGAGGCCAGAGGCAGCGGCTGGCGATCGCCAGGGCTGTTCTCAGAAACCCCAAGATTTTGATCCTGGATGAGGCCACCTCGGCCCTGGACACCGAGTCAGAACGCCTGGTCCAGGATGCCTTGGATCGGTTGATGGCCAACCGGACTACCTTCGTCATCGCCCACCGGCTCTCCACTATTGTCAACGCCGACCGCATTGTGGTCCTCCAGGACGGCCGGATTGTGGAAACCGGCACCCATCAGGAACTTTTGGAAGCAGGCGGTTTGTATCATAAACTGTACCAAATGCAATTTTCAAGGGGGAGATAGTTTGAAGGGAATGGTTCTCGCGGCCGGGGTCGGTTCCCGCCTGGAGCCTCTGACTAAATACACTCCGAAGCCGATGGTTCCTTTGGGAAACCGCCCGGCCATGGAACACATCCTGGCTCTTTTGGCCCGGCACAGCATCACCGAGATCGCCACGAACCTCTGGTATCTTCCGGAGCAGATAAAAACCTACTTCGGCAACGGTTCGGGGTTCGGAGTGAACCTGTACTACTCAGAGGAGAAGGAGCTTTTAGGAACAGCCGGCGGCGTCCGCAAGCTGGCGGATTTCTTCGATGAAACCTTTATCGTCATCGCCGGTGACGCTCTCACCGATGTCGACCTCACCGGCCTCGTCAATTTTCACCGGGAGCGGGGGGCTTTGGCCACCATCGCTGTGAAACCGGTTGAGGATCCCACCCACTACGGGGTGGTCGTTACGGATGAGCAGGGGAAGATCACCGGTTTCCAGGAGAAGCCCAAACTCGACGAGGCCTTGAGCTTCACCGCCAACACCGGGATCTATGTCTTCGAGCCGGAGGTTTTGGAGTTGATTCCGGCCGATACCTTTTACGATTTCGGCAAGCAGCTCTTTCCCAGGCTGGTGGCGGATAAGGCCCCCTTTTACGCCTGGGCTACCGAGGATTACTGGTGTGATGTCGGGACCCACCAGGTCTACTACCAGGCCAACCTGGACATTGTCCGGGGCCGGGTCAGGCTGTATACCGCCGGCTTCCGGCAGCCAGAGGGTGGGCTCCTGGTAGCGGAAGGTGCAGAGATCGCCGCTTGTGCTACCCTCAGCGGCACCAATGTCATTGGTGAGAACTGCCGCGTGGAGAGCGGGGTCAAGCTGTCTGACAGCGTCCTCTGGGACCGGGTGACTGTAGGTGAAAGGGCCCAGGTGGAGGGGGCTGTACTTGGCCAGGGGGTTACTGTCCTTCCTGGGGCCAAGGTTCCCCGGGGCTGCATCATCGGGGACGGAAGCGTTATCGGTTCTCAGGCCAACCTGGCGGAAGGCACTGTGGTCCCGGCCGAATCCAATTTAAAGTGACGGAGGTTGGCAGTGCTACTGGTTATCAGCAACGGGCACGGCGAAGACCTGATGGCCGCCAGGCTCATCAAGAAGATCTTGGAGCTGGCTCCGGAGATTTGCATTCAAGCCCTGCCGGTGGTAGGAGAGGGCAAGCCGATTGTGGAAACCGGCGTCCCGGTGATCCACCCGGGGAAGTCCTTCCCCAGCGGCGGTTTCGTCCGTAGCGGCCTCTCTTACCTCATAGCTGACCTTAAGGCCGGGTTTTGGCGGCACTGGCGGGGTCAAGCCAAAGCTTTGCGGAAGGCGGCTCCCCACGTCAAGCTGACCCTGGCGGTGGGAGACAGCACTCTTTTGTACCTCTCCCGGCGGCACCTGGGAAAGCCTTTGGTCTTTGTGCCTACGGCAAAATCCGACTACATCAGGCCCCACTACGCCTTTGAGATCAGGTGGATGAAGAAGACGGCTAGAGTAGTCTTTCCCAGAGATGCGGTTACCGCCCGGAGTCTGGCGAGGCACGGGGTGAACGCTCACTTTGTGGGAAATTTGATGATGGACAGCATTGACATTCACGGTTACGATTTGGGTCTGGCTGGCTACGGCGCTTCCCGGGGCCTGCCGCCGGTAATCGGCATTCTCCCTGGTAGCAGAGATGAGGCCTACGACAACTTCCGCCTGCTGGCCGCGGAGGCAGCAGCCTACAGCCACCGGTACGGGCCGGCGGCTTTCCCTACCGCCTTGGCAGGGAACATCAACGAGCATCTTCTAGGCCGCGAACTGGCCGCCGCCGGTTGGCAGCCTCTGGAGGAACGGGCCCAAGGAGTCAAAGCTGCCTATCAGAAAGGGGAGGCCCGGATCCTTCTCTGTAAAGGGGCCTTTGGTGATGTGCTGAACCTTTCAGACTTGATTCTGGGGCTCGCCGGTACCGCCAATGAGCAGGCCGCCGGCCTGGGCAAGCCGGTAGTCACCCACATCGGCCTGGGTAGCCAGTTCACTTCCAAGTTCGTGGCGGCTCAGAAACGCCTCTTAGGCGATGCCGTCTCCCTGGTTCAAGGGGAGGACCCGGAGAAACCACCGGCACCGGAGGTGGTGGCTGAGGAGCTGCATCGGATTCTCTCCGACTCCCAGCTCAGGGAGAGAATGGCCAAGGCGGGTAGGGAAAGGATGGGCGGTCCTGGGGGTGTCCAGGCGGTGGCCAAAGCCACCATCCAGCTCTACCGGGAGCTCTGAGCCTTTTGCTCTTTTCGGAGGGCTTGGCGCATCCCTTCGAAATAGGCGTGGTTTTTGACGAAAAAGAGGGCGAGGTTGGCCAGGCGGCTTTTCCCGGCTTTTTTTTGAATGTAGCGGTGGACCCTGGGGTGATCCTGCCAGTTTCCTACTGTCAGCACCCGCTCCAACCCGAAAAAGAAGGGGTGGAGCATGGTGGAGAGCCGGACCCGCCAGTGGGGCTGTTTGCGGTAGTAGAGGAGGGCCATCTCGCCTCGCTCTTTCTCCTTCTGAATTATGGGGGCGAGATTGGAGTAGTCGATGGGTTCATCATAGTGATACCCTACGGCCTTTGGGGCTTTGACGGCGACAAGGCCTGTCTTGCGCAGGCGCATTCCCAGCTCCAGGTCTTCCCAGCCGTACTTGGTGAAGTCCTCATCGAAGAGGCCTACCTTTACCAGGTGCTCCTTGCGGACCGAGGTGTTGGCGGTGGCGAAAAAGGCCGCGCTGTGGTCGGTGAGTTTCCACTTTTCCGAGGTGGGATCGTCAAAATTGGTGGTGTGGATGACCGGGCCGTGGACCACCAGGTTGTTCCGCTCTTGGTGGGCTTCGTAGTGAGCCCGGAGGAAAGCGGGGGTCACCACCATGTCGCTGTCCAAAAAGACGATAATTCGGCCCCGAGCCGCTTTGATCCCGTTGTTACGGGCCCGGGAGCGTCCCTGGTTTTCCTGGTAAATGTAGCGAAAGTGCTCCGGAAGCTGGAGCTGCTGAATCATCTCTCTGGTCCCGTCGGTGGAGCCGTCATCGATGATCACCACCTCAAAGTGGTTGGTCGGAAAGTCCTGGTCTAACAGGCTGAGTAGGCATTTTTTCAGAATAGCTTTGCGGTTGAAGGTAGGAATGACGACGCTGATCTCAGGCAGCATGCAATCTCCTCTTCTAAGTTTGGTCAGGTATTACTTCGCAGCACTCGTAGGTTTTCCTCCCTGGCTGTGGAAAATGAGCCAACAGTTACCCCGTAGGGAGGAAGAGGTCCTGTGTTATAATTGGCTTAAGAGTCTTAGTGTGGTATATTATAAGAAAATTTATCCAAAATCGGACAGGAGGGAGCCTGGTTGCAGAGGAAAAGCCGTAGTCTTACAGCAGTCCTTCTGACTACAATCGCGTTAATTGCCCTGGTAGGCACAGTAGTGGCTCTGGGAGCCAGCTCCGGTGCAGATATCGCTGCCGAGACCATCAAGTACAACTACAAGGAGAAAGTGACCACTTTCTGGGGAACCGAGGCTGAACCGGTTTCAGTTCAAGTTGGCAAGTACACCATTTGGGCTCCCTACCTTGAGTATTACCAGGAAACTGGCATTGTCATCGCCTCCGGTGGGGTCCGGCTGGAAGGGAAAGACCCGACGGTCCGGCTAACCTGTGACCGCCTGGAGGCAGGCCAGGAGCGGATTGTCGCTACCGGCAATGTTTCTTTCGATTATACCGACTTCAGCGGCCGGGCCGGAGTCCTCACCTATACCCAAGTCAATAAGCGGGTAGTTTTGGAGAAAGATCCGGTGGTTGAGACCGAAGGTGGCAGAATAGATGGAAAGGTCATCGAGATTGATTTGGAAGGCCAGACCCTGACTGCTTCCGGAGGCTCCAAAATGCATCTCGAAGAAGTGGAGAGCAGCGAATGATCCTGCAAGCAGAAGGTCTTGCTAAAGCATATAAAGGCCGACAGGTGGTCTGCGAGGTGAGCCTGGAGGTGAAGAAAGGCGAGGTTGTCGGATTACTGGGGCCAAACGGCGCCGGTAAGACCACAACCTTTTACATGATTGTCGGGCTGGAGGCCCCCCAGAAGGGCAAAATCTACCTGGACGGCGAGGACATCACCAAACTGCCCATGTACAAGCGGGCCAGGAGAGGCATCGGCTACCTCACCCAGGAGCCGTCGATTTTTCGGAAACTCAGCGTCGAGGAGAACATCCTGGCCATCTTAGAGGTTCTTGGTTTCTCCCGGGCCGAGCAGCGGCGGCGGGTCGAAGCACTGCTGGAGGAGTTTCAGCTGACCCACATCCGGCACAACAAAGGTGCTGTTCTCTCCGGAGGTGAACGCCGCCGGACGGAGATCGCCAGGGCTTTGGCGGCGGAGCCGGCCTTCATTCTGTTGGACGAGCCCTTTACCGGGGTGGATCCCATCGCGGTGGCGGATATCCAGGAGATCATTACCCAGCTCAAAAAGAAAGGGCTGGGGGTTTTGATCACCGATCACAGCGTCCGGGAGACTTTAGCCATCACCGATCGGGCCTACATCATGCACCAGGGGAGGATCCTGGCCTCCGGTGATTCTCAGTCTATTGTCCAGAATCCGGTGGCCAAGAAATTCTACCTCGGTGAGCGTTTCACACTGTAATGGGGAAATGTCATGCGCAAGCTTGATCGTTATATATTTAAAGAAACCCTCATACCTTTGCTCTTTGGCCTGACTGCCTTTACCAGCCTTTTTCTTGGTGCCGACCTGGTAAATTTCTCCAAGATGATTGTCAGGTACGGGGCGCCGTGGGAGGTACTGGTAGAGCTTTTGCTTTTAAAGTGTCCTGAGTTTTTGGTCTGGACTTTCCCCATGGCGACGCTCATGGCTACTTTGCTCTCTCTGAGTAAGCTCTCGGGCACCAGTGAGCTAGTGGCTATGCGGGCCGGTGGAGTCAGTTACTACCGGTTAATCATGCCGGTCTTAGTCTTGGCCCTGATGGTCAGCGGGGTTACCATCGCCATCAATGAGTTCCTGGTGCCGGCGGCGGATCAGCGCTACAAGCAGGTTCTCTATGAGCGGGTTTACCGAAAGTCCTTGCCCAAGGTGACTACCAACATTATGTTGGATGACTACAGCGGAGGCAGGCTCTCCCGGATCATTTACGCGGTGAAGTACGATAGCAGCACTAAGACCATGTACGATGTTTCCATCATCCAGTTTGAGAACGGGCGCCCCGTTCAACAGACCACTGCCGACAAGCTGGTCTGGGAGAAGGACCACTGGTATCTGGAGGACGGCACCATCTACGTATTGAATGACAATGACTGGGGGGCTGTGGCCAAGATGTCTTTCAAAGGAGGCCGGCAGGAGTTGCCCCTGGACTATCAGCCTGAGGATATTCCGAAACTCAAAAAGAGCCCGGAGAAGATGACCATCTCCGAACTCAAAACTCAGATTCTGGCCTATGAATCCAACCCAGAGAAGAGCCGGGAGTACAGATTACACTACCACTTGAAGTTTTCGGTTCCCTTTGCCAGTTTGGTTTTTGCCTTTGTGGGGGCTCCCTTAGGGATACAGTCCCACAGGTCGGCTCGGTCCATCGGTTTCGGACTGAGCATTGTGATCATCTTCATTTACTACATCCTGTTGACCATGGGGTCGGCTATGGTTCAGGGGGGCTACATCGACCCGATCATCGGGGCCTGGTGGCAAGATGTGGCTCTGCTCATGGCGGGTTTGTTTTTGATCTGGAGAGCCAGGAAGTAGCGGCTGGCTTGAGAGGGGTGAGGATGTGTACGGGATAAGGCTGGTCTTAGCTCTGATCATAGTAGGCGGCATCATCGCCTTCATTGGGGACAAAATCGGTATGAAGGTCGGCCGGAAGCGCTTGACCTTATTTGGCCTGCGCCCGAGACATACCTCCATCATCGTCACCATCCTCACCGGCGCCTTCATTGCCGGGGCCACCATCGGTGTGCTCTCCATTGTCTCGGAGGACGTGCGGACAGCCCTTTTCAACATGAAAGAGCTCAAAGAAGCCCTGGCCGACAGCAAGATGCAGATCAGGCTCAAAGATGTGGAGCTTGAACAGAAGAAGGAGCTGGCCCGCAGGTTAGAGCTGGAGATCGCCCAGAAGACCGTGGATTTTGAAAACCTGAAACAAGAGTACCAGGGTGTCTTGGCGGAAAAGGAAAAGGTTCAGTCGGCCTTGGATTCGGTCTACAAGGAGCTGGAACGGGTCGAGGCTGAACATCAGGCAGCCCTGGCCAAGGTTTCTGAAACTCAGAAGGCCTTGGAGTTCGAACAGCAGAGGGTCGAGCGCCTCAAGGAGCTCTCTAAGCCTTTGGCTGAGGCTGTTGAGCGGCTCAAAACAGAGGTGGCCAGCCTCAATGAGGAGAAGAAACGGCTTACTGAAGAAATCACCAACCTCCAGACCGACCTTTACTTTGGTAATGTGGCCTACCGGGCTGATGAGATTGTCTTGTCCACCGTCATTGAAGGGAATCGGGATGCGGCGGTGATCAAAAACGAGCTCCTGGATTTCTTGAACGGTCCGGCCAATGAAGAAGCCTTAAAGCGAGGAGCCAGTATAGAGGGTAAAGACAAGGCTCTGCAGGTCATTCCGGAGCACCTGGACCAGGCGGCGGAGATCATCAGCAACACCAAGGGGAAAGTGGTGGTCCGGGTGGTTTCCTATGCCAATGCCCTGGTGGGTAATCCGGTGCCCGTCTACTTCAAACTCTTTAAGAACCAGCGGATATTCACCAAGGATGAGGTAATCGCCCAGGCGAAGGTGGACAGCTTTCGCAGCGCCGACCAACTACTCATGGATATCCTGAACCTCTTAGGAGAGGTCAATGAGAAGGCCATTGAGGCCGGTATGGTGACCACCCCTGAGGGAACGGTGGGCCAGACGGTGAATTGGACCGATGTTCCTAAGACTATAGATAAGATCAAATCCTATTCGGGGCTGGTTACGGTGGCAGCCGTGGCTGCCCGAGATACCTACTCTGCTGAGGGTCCGCTGCAGATTCGCTTGGAAGTAGCCCCTGTTGAGTAAAATCTTGCATCCAGGGGTAAGAATTGAACAGCGGGGCAGGGCAGGAAAACAGAAGTGAGGTGCGAATATTTTTAATACGTAACTAACAAACATAAGTTAGTTAGTCTGAATTCGATATTCTCCTTTGTCACTGGTGTAATGCAGTAGGGAGCGCAGCAACAGATGCCCAAGACGTAGCAAGACTCCGAAAATGCGGACCGCTGCAAGGGATTCAGCAGATGAGGAAACCAATCGCGCCAAATCGTCCACGCCGCCAGTGACAGTTATCTGTGGGCGGGAAGGCATTGAGGAAACCTGGAAACTCAATAGCATTCCCGCCTCTTTCATTGGAGGGGGCATTTTTGGTAAGTATTCGCACCGCAGTCATCATTATAGCTGTGTTAGCTGTAATTGCCCTCCCTGTGCAGGCTCAAGGCACTACTACCAACCTTTTACCTGCCGACCACTGGGTTTTTCAGGCTTTATTGGTTTTGAGCGGTGCCGGTTTAATGGACGAGGTACCTCCGGAGGTAAAGGAGTTGGACCGCTATGAACTGGCCATGCTGGTTGGAGAGGTTATCACCCCTCTTGAGGGCAAACTGAGAGAGAAAGGGCTTTCTCCGGACCGGTTGGACCTGGTCAGCGTCTCCGAAGCTGTCCAGGAGCTGGCTTTAGAGCGCTCCGGGTTTGTGGCTAAGGAAGTGGCCTCTGGCCTCGTCAGCGATCTGGAGAGCCGGACTCGGGAGGCGCTTTTGGCTTTGTCCGACTTAAGGACTGAGTTTCACAGTGAGCTCTCAGTCTTGAAGATTCACGGGGCACTGTTGGATAAAGTGGAGCGTGAGATCAGAGAAACCAATGATGTGCCGGCGCCTATTTTGGTGCGGGAGTCTGGCTCTTTGGCAATCAGCAGGGTCACCACGCAGGGCAACTCTCCCGCCCTTACATCCAGTGAGGTGGTTACCGGCAGCACCAACTCGGAAGAGTGGGAAGAAGAAACGGAGTTTCACCAGAAATATAACCTGGTTTTTGATACCAAAGTGGCCGATGGGATAACGGCTCAGGCCGAGATCAGCGGAGATTTCTCCAGTCTCTTTCAGGCTAATCCTGGCTACGCCCCGGAGCTCCCCCAGTACGGTAGCACCCCGGTGGAGCTGGAGCGCTTGGACCTGTATATCGATAGAGGAGCGTGGAGCGCCCGGATCAGCAACAGGCTGCGGGCCACTTTGGACAGGTATACCCTCTACGACCAGGAGTTAGTAGGCGCTGAGGCCCAGGTCGTGGTGGGCAATTTAGGCACAACTTTCATAGTGGGCCAGGATGCGGCGGAGAGCCTGGTTACGGCTGTAAACGGTCAATACCAGCTTCACCCCAATATCCAAGTGGGTGGCACCGTTGTTTCTCTGGAAACCCAGGACCGGCTCCGTCAGACCAACTATGGTGTTAACAGTTACCTCAGGCTATTGCCTGGCCTGGAGATTGGCGGACAGTATTATCTGAGCAGTGAGTTTGAGGGCGGCACTGCCCTGGATATTACTGCCTGGAGCTACTTAGCCGGGATTAATCTCCAAGCCGAATTCACTCAGGTGGATGAGAACTACTATGCTGCACTGGCCCCGGGATCCAGCGACACCTACATCCCAGGCAGCAGGAGTTACAAACTAAGTGCCGGCACCAGAGTCGGTCGGGTCGACTTGGCAGCTCAGTACGGGATTGATGAGTACGAAACCCCAGGCGTAACGGAGGTTACCAAGGAGGTTTCCAGAGAGTTTTCAGCTTCTCTGCCGGTGATCCCGGAGAAGCTGAGGATCAGTGCCAGCTACCGTCTGGTTGACGTGGATGATCTGTATTCACCGGACTACTCCACCAGTATCGTGAACCTCGGCAGTGAGCTGCAGTTGACCGATGAAATCACCATAAAGGCCGGCTACGAGCTGATGCAATCCAGTGATTCCAATAGCTACCGGTCGGTTAATGCCGATGTCGGCATGAACTTGAACCAGAAGACCCGGTTGTACGCGGACATCTTGGTGGGCAAAGAAGACGGCTACCAAAAGTCCACTCTCCGGGAAGCCGGTTTGCAATTGGGATACAACTTCGATGAGTACACTGAACTGATCGCCAATTACCGGTTAATTGATTTTGACAGCAGTTTGGACCAGGAAGATTACCAGAGCAACATGGCTTCAGCCGAGTTGAGGTTGCAGTTTTAGCCTAAACAGCTAATCTTCCTGCACCGCTCACCAATTTTTGAGCGGTCTTTTTTTGTCGTGGCCGCTGAATAAAATGCCAAATATGGCAGGAAAATAGTGCTAGGTATTTTTATGGTATTATTTGAAGGATTTCCAAGTGGCCTAGAGAAATTTTGAAAGTAAGTTTCTTTAGGCCCATCAATACCAGAGTTCCCCGGCAGAAAGGAGGGAAACAGCCAATAGCTAAGTGGGGAACGGGTTTTCTGCTGATATCTGTGTCTGGAGTCCGCTAACCCTACGGAAAACCGTAGAGGAAACAAGGGTACTCTACCGTTTTTCGGTAGGGGAGGCGAGCTCATCTTATAATAACCTTCAGGGGGGATAAGCTGAATGAAAAAATTGCTCACACTGGCACTAAGCACACTGTTAGTATGTGCCTTAGTCGCTCCCGCAATGGCCAGTGCTTTTCCGGATGTACCTGAGAACCACTGGGCATACAAGGCTGTTGAAGAGCTGTATGCCGCCGGTTTGATCATCGGTTATCCGGATGGCACCTTCGGTGGTCAAAGGTCCATGACCCGTTATGAGTATGCCATGATTGTTTCCCGCCTGCTGGACAGGCTGGAAGAGATCGCTGCCGAAGGCAAGATTCAGGCTGACAAGGCTCTGAAAGCTGCCGAGAACGCCAAAGACATGGCCCTCAAGGCTCAGTTGGCTGCGGACGCCGCTGCGAACGCCCAGCCTGTAGAGCGGATCATCGAGAAACACATCATCGAGACCAAGCCTGATATTCCTTACGAGGAAGTCGCCAAGCAGGCCAAAGACTTGGCTGTTTTGGTTGAAGCCCTCAAAGAGGAGTTCTCTGCTGAGCTGGCCCAGCTCCGGGCAGACGTTGATGACCTCGATCGCAGGGTCAGCACCGTCGAGGATCGGATCGTCCGTCTTCAGGAACGCCAGACCAAAACCGAGGAAGACGTTGCTGAGCTGAAGGCTCTCCACGAGAAGTTCAGCGTCGGCGGTACTTTCGAGGTAAATTTCAAAGATGTGAATATTAATGGTAGCACCGTTATTGATCCTGATAATAATCCAGGAGTCTACATTGATCCTTACGCTACAGACTACGATGATGATGACTTAACCTGGGAGGTTAACAAAGATTCCGACGACGTCTATGAGCAAGGCGCTACCTTGGAGAGTGCGTTGACCCTAAATATGGCCATGAAGCCTGCCGAGGGTATTGACGCCACAGCCAAGGTCAAAGTCAAGGATAATTTCACCGGTTCCGATTCCGCTGGTACCAGCTTCAGCCTGGCTGATTTGGCCTTGACCGTTACCAGTGACGGTACAGTCAAACGGGCTTACTACGGCAATATCAGCGGTGATGATGCCTTTGCCGGGTACTCCGGATTCATCGGCACCCGAAAATTTCTGGTCGATAAGTACGGTGTTACCTCAGTAGAGGGTGCTCAAGTTGACCTGGAGAAAGGCGCTGCTAGCGGGCAGATCGCCGTCTTCGGTAACAAAGCAGATGACACTTATTACATCCTGAGCCGTTGCGAGTACGCGGTTAATCCTGCTTTGACTGTGGGAACCAGCTTCGTCAAAGAGGCAACCAGCAGTACTACCGAACCGCAGGGCTTGCAGCGCTACGGTGGTTATGCCAAGGGCTCCGTCTCCGGGATTGATTACAATGTAGGCTTCTACAAAGATGATGCTGATAAGTCTGCCTACGAGGTGTCATTAGCCCGGACCTTCGGTCCAGTTGACGTGGCTGTAGATTACGATTATGACTACGCTGAGAACACTTATACTTTGCTTTCCGCCGAGACGGTTGAAGGGTTCACCTTGGGCAGTTTGCCGTTCTCTATCTACGGTGAGTTCGGTACCACCGATGCAGCTAACGAAAACCACTTCAAGGCTGGCGCCAAGATTGAGGACTACAAACTTGGTCTCCTCAATGTAGGTGCAGGTGTGGAGATGGTGTCAAAAGCTACAGAAACTAATGAATATGGTATTGCAACCTGGGATGACAACGATATCGACTATAACAAATTCAGCCTTGATGCCGGATTTGACATGAACCTCGATGCTGTGAAGCTGAGCCCCGGTGTTGAGTACTTCGTCAAAGATGTCACTGAGAATGATGCTGGTCTTGAAAATCACACCGACAACCGCTTGACTTTGAAGGTTGGTTTCGAGAGCACCCTCTTCACCAAGGGTACTTTGACCGGCACCTTTAAGCACATTATCGACAAAGGCTACAACAATGAAGTAGTAGAGTCCAAAGCCAGCGGACTAGACTTCAACTATGCCTACCCTGTAGGCGCAGTTGACCTCAC
>JACDOJ010000005.1 GCA_017656135.1 Bacillota bacterium
CCGGTGCCCAGATCCTTGGCAGATACGTGAACAATACCGTTGACGTCGATGTTGAAAGCGACCTCAATCTGGGGAACCCCTCTGGGGGCCGGCGGAATCCCGGTCAACTGGAACCGGCCTAAGGTCACATTGTCTTTGGCCATGGCCCGTTCGCCCTGGAGGACGTGGATATCCACGGTTGTCTGGTTATCAGCAGCTGTGGAGAAGATCTGTTTCTTCTCAGTGGGAATGGTGGTGTTCCGCTCAATGAGTTTGGTGAAGACGCCGCCCAAAGTCTCAATACCCAGGGAAAGCGGGGTGACGTCCAAGAGAACGATATCCTTGACCTCACCGGCCAGGACACCGCCCTGGATGGCAGCGCCGATAGCCACAACCTCATCGGGGTTCACACCCTTGTGAGGTTCTTTACCGATCAGGTTCTTGATGGCTTCCTGAACCGCCGGGATCCGAGTGGAACCGCCTACCAGGATGACCTTATCAATGTCACTGGGCTTAAGCCCTGCGTCCTCCAGAGCCCGTCTGGTGGGGCCCATGGTGGCTTCCACCAGATCCGCGGTGAGCTCATTGAATTTGGCTCTGGTCAGATTCATCTCCAGGTGTTTGGGGCCGCTCTCATCCATGGTGATGAAAGGCAGGCTGATGGTGGTGGAGGCCAGGCCGGAAAGCTCGATCTTGGCCTTCTCCGCCGCCTCTTTCAAGCGCTGCATGGCTGAGCGGTCCTTAGAAAGGTCGATCCCATGTTCCTTTTTGAACTCGGAAATGAGGTACTGGATGATCCTGTCATCGAAGTCATCGCCGCCCAGGTGGTTGTTACCGCTGGTAGCTTTAACCTCGAAGACACCGTCGCCGATCTCCAGGATGGAGACGTCAAAGGTGCCGCCGCCTAAGTCAAAGACCAGGATGGTCTGGTCCTCTTCTTTGTCCAGGCCATAGGCCAAAGCCGCTGCGGTGGGCTCGTTGATGATCCGCTTCACATCCAAACCGGCAATGCGGCCGGCATCTTTGGTGGCCTGGCGCTGGGCGTCGGTGAAGTAGGCCGGCACCGTAATGACCGCCTCCTTCACCTCTTCCCCGAGGTAGGCTTCGGCATCCCTCTTCAGTTTTTGGAGAATAAAGGCGGAAATCTGCTCCGGTGTGTAAGTCTGGTCATCAATTTTGACCTTGTAGTCACTGCCCATCTTTCTCTTAATGGAGATAACGGTGCGATCCGGGTTGGTGATGGCCTGGCGCTTGGCCACTGTGCCAACCAGCCGCTCACCGTTTTTGAAAGCTACTACTGAAGGAGTGGTTCGCCCGCCTTCCGCGTTGGGGATGACCGTGGGCTCACCACCTTCCATAACCGCGATCACGGAGTTAGTGGTACCTAAGTCAATCCCGACTACTTTGCTCATTGAGAATCGTTGCCTCCTTGTGTTCTATCAGTTTTTACAGAAACCTGAACCATGCTGGGCCGCAGAACCTTGCCACCTCTTCGGTAGCCGGCCTGAAACTCTGCGGTGACCGTGTTCTCTGGAAGATCATCATTTTCCAGATGCATGACAGCATGGTGCAGATGAGGATCAAAAGGTTTATCCAGGGCCTCTATTTTCTCCACCCCAAACTTGGCCAACAAGCTTTCCAGCTGGGAATTAATCATGCCAACCCCTTTGAGCAGACCGTCCATATCAGCCGACTCTTTGGCCGCTTGCAGGGCCCTTTTAAGGTTATCGTTTATCTCCAAAAGGGGCACTAGAACCGCTTCAATGCCGCGGTCCCGCTCTTCTTGGCGCTCCCGGCTCATCCGCTTGCGGAAGTTGTCAAAGTCTGCCTGCAGCCTGATGTATCGATTCTTCCACTCTTCTGCCTCATCAGAAGTCTCAGGCTGCTCCGGGGCCGCCTCTTCTTCCGCTGGGATTTCCGGAGTCTCTGGGGTTTCTGCGACCTCAGAGGTCTCAGGAGTTTGGGTAGTTTCCTCGTTTTCCAGGGTTACCTCTACCTCAGGTGCCTGGTTTTCCTTCTTTTCCAAACTTGTGGCCTCCTTGTCAGTGAAATACCGCTACCTTGGCGGTAACGGCGTCAGGTAACAAAGCTCTAACCTTAATTAATCAAAGAAGTTAAAACACCTCTTCCAACAGTTCGCCGAGGAGCTGTGCGAAAACGGAGACGGCAGTGGTAGTTTTGGCGTAGTCCAGACGGGTAGGTCCGAAAATACCGATGGTTCCCAGGGGCTGACCGTTATACTCGTACGTAGCGGTGACGATGCTGCACTCTTGGAACTCATCCACCTGGTTCTCCTTGCCGATCCTCACCTTCAATCCGCTGGTAGTGGTGTCATCTCCCAAGATGTTTAATAATAGTTCTTTCCCTTCCATAGCTCTTAGAAACGCCTTGGCCTTGGAAAGGTCGGTGAACTCAGGCTGATCCAAGAGGTGAGTAGTTCCCTCGATAATCACCTGGTCGTTCTTGGGGCCCCTCTCAGTGAACATCAGGCGGACCAAGGCTTCGTAAAGAGCCTTCTGGGGTACGAAATGACGCAGTTGTTGGTTAATGGTAGTGGTCAGTTGGTTGAGGTCGCGCCCTTGAAGCAGTTCGCTGACGGTTGCGGCAATCGTAGCCAGCTCACCGTCGGAGAGTGGTTGCTCCAGTTCGATGGTGCTGTTCTCTACCAGGTTGGGCTCAGTAACCAAAACCGCCAGGGCATGAAAGTCGTCGATTCTGACCAAACCCAG
This sequence comes from Bacillota bacterium, assembly GCA_017656135.1. Classification (GTDB taxonomy): domain Bacteria; phylum Bacillota; class UBA5301; order UBA5301; family UBA5301; genus JACDOJ01. The sequence continues at coordinate 2,709 of JACDOJ010000005.1, forward strand.
ATTTTTGAAGATCCGTTTACTGGTCACCGGTCCGATAAGGACCGCGGTATACCTGGTCAAACTGGATAAGAGCTTCACAGCCTGGTGCAGTAAAATAGCCAGGTCATGGCTGGAAAGAGCCAAGCCGGAACGGATCTCTTCGACCTGGGCATCATCGAAGACTTCCGGTTCCATCAACACGTCAACATAAAACCGGTAGCCCAAATCAGAGGGGATTCGCCCCGCAGAAGTATGGGGTTGCTGCAGGTAACCGGCTTCCTCCAGTTCGTACATTTCGTTACGAATGGTGGCCGGACTCACTCCTAGATTATACTTGCGAGCTATGGTTCGTGAACCAACTGGCTCAGCAGTGTAAATATAATCTATAGTTACAGCTTGCAGAATTCGTTTTTGTCTTTCATTGAACATAAACTCACCCCCGGCAGGACCACGGGTCAGTTCATCCTTCCGCTCCTATTAGCACTCTGTCTAGATGAGTGCTAATCTAAAAATAACATCCTCGATAGTCTTTGTCAAGGTAGGTAGTTAGGGCATAAACATGAGGAAAATGCGATTTGAAAGAGCCATTCCCGCTTCAGTCAGACCTATCCTCTGTCTCCGGCGCCAGACTAGGCCCATCTCCCGATAGTAAGTGAGTTTCTCCCCGTAGCGCCGCCAGAACTCGGCAGAGGACATTCCGGGAATATCCTCCAGGTTCAAGCCGTCGGCAGTGCGGAGGGCCAAGATGATCCGCTCGGCCGCCATCTGCTCAGGGGTAAGTCTTTCCACGAACTCTGCTGCCGGAAAACGGCCCTTTAGAGAGGAACGCATGATTTGAGTGTACTCCCAGGGGTCAGAAGTGTTCCGGTAGCGTTGTCCGTCCAGAAAACCGGAAGCCCCGGCTCCCACCCCGTAATACGGATCATAGAGCCAATATCCCAGGTTATGCCTGCTCTCCTTGCCGGGTTTGGCCCAGTTGGAGATCTCGTAATGCCGGTAATCAGTGGGATAGAGGCGGTCGCAGGCCCAGTCCCACTGGTCCGCTTGGAGCCCTTCATCCACCGGGTCACAAAAACCCCGCTTGATCAGTTGGGCCAGGGGAGTATCCTCCTCCACTTGAAGGGAGTAGAGAGAAAGGTGGTCAGGATCGAACTCCAGAGCCGTCTCCAAATCCCGTTTCCACCGGGCCGGGTCATCATCGGGAACCCCGTAGATTAGGTCAAAAGAGATGTTGTCGAAGTTCTCTTTGAGTAGCCCGATGGCGGCTCTGGCCTCCTGGGCGGAATGGGCCCGGCCCAGCTTCATGAGGGTGTAGTCATCGAAGCTCTGGACCCCCAGACTGAACCGGTTGAAACCGGCTTTGGCCAAACCCCGGAGGGTTTCGGGAGTGCAGGTCAGAGGGTTAAGTTCGACGGTGAGCTCACAACCGGTGGCGAGATCAAAGTACTTGTGCACCGCCTCCATGATGAGGACCAGCCGGGAGGTATCAATGAGGGGAGGGGTGCCGCCGCCGACGTAGACGGAGGTCAATTCCACCGGCCTAGTTTCCTGGCTCAAAAGGTGCTTTAACTCGTACTCGATGGCCAGGACGTAGAGATCCAAGTCCCGCTCTGTAAACCTGTTTAAAGGATAGGAAGCAAAATCGCAGTAATAGCATTTGCTCCGGCAGATTGGAATGTGAATGTATAGTCCTCTGCCCATGATCAGTCATCCGTTTGGAGAACGGCCATGAAAGCCTCCTGGGGAATCTCCACATTGCCCAGGGCCTTCATCCGGCGTTTCCCCTCTTTCTGCTTTTCTAATAATTTCCTCTTCCGAGTGATATCTCCTCCATAACACTTGGCCAAAACATCTTTCCGCAAGGCCTTAACTGTCTCTCTGGCGATGATCTTGTTGCCGATAGCAGCCTGGATAGGCACCTCAAAAAGCTGCCTGGGGATGATCTCCTTCAGTTTCTTCGCCAGCTCGCGGCCGCGGTGGTAAGCCTTATCACGGTGGACGATGGTGCTCAAGGCATCCACAGGTTTGCCGTTGACCAGGATATCCAGCTTGACCAAGTTTGCCTCCTTGTAGCCCGAGAACTGATAATCGAAGGAGGCATAACCCCGGCTCCGGGACTTCAGTTTATCAAAAAAATCCATGAGAATCTCACTGAGAGGCAGCTCGTAAATGAGCCTAACCCTGGAGGTATCCAGGTACTCCATGGTTACAAACTCCCCCCGTTTATCTTGGGCCAGCTCCATCACAGGCCCCACATAATTCTGGGGGACGATGATGAAACCCTTCACATAGGGCTCAAAGATGGCTTCGATCTCCTGGGGTTTTGGCAAGAAGGCAGGGTTATCCACCATCAGCTCTTCCCCGTCGGTTTTAAGAACCTTGTAGCGCACACTGGGGGCGGTGGTGATGAGCTCGAGATCGTACTCCCGCTCCAGCCGCTCTTGAACAATCTCCATGTGCAAAAGGCCCAAAAAACCACACCGGAAGCCAAACCCGAGGGCCGCCGAACTCTCCGGCTCAAACTCCAGGGCGGCGTCATTGAGCTGCAACCGCTCCAAGGCATCCCTGAGGTCTGTGAAGGCGTCGTTATCCACCGGATAGACCCCAGAAAATACCATGGGAGTGGCTTTGCGGTACCCCGGCAAAGGTGCGTCTGCCGGGTTGTCTTTAGAGGTAACGGTGTCCCCTACCCTGACATCCTTGACATTTTTCACCCCGGTGATGAGGCAGCCTACCTCGCCGGCGGAAAGGGTTTTCACCGGCATCAGTTTGGGGGTAAAGACCCCTAAGCCATCGACGTCAAAGGACTTCTTGGAGGCCATGAAGGTGATGGTATCACCTGTGCGGACCTGGCCCTGCACCACCCGGATGTAGGCGATCACACCCCGGTAGGAGTCGTACTGGGAGTCGAAGATCAAGGCCTTAAGCGGCCCATTTTCCTGGCCTGTGGGCGCCGGAATCCGCTGGACCACCGCCTCCAAGATCTCTTCAACCCCCTCGCCGGTCTTAGCGCTGGCCAAGATGGCCTCATCCGGATCGAGCCCGATCTCCGCCAGCTCCTCCTTGATCCGCTCCGGGTTGGCGTTGGGCAGATCAATTTTATTGATCACCGGGATGATCTCCAGGTCATTCTCTAAAGCCAGATACAGGTTGGCCAGGGTCTGGGCCTCCACACCCTGGGCGGCATCCACCACCAAAAGCGCTCCTTCACAAGCGGCCAGCGACCGGGAGACCTCATAGGAGAAATCCACGTGTCCGGGAGTGTCAATGAGGTTGAGGACGTACTCGTTGCCGTCTTTAGCCTTGTAGACCAGGCGCACCGCCTGCATTTTGATGGTGATTCCCCGTTCCCGTTCCAAGTCCATGGTATCCAAGACCTGGTCCTTCATCTCCCGTTCGGTGAGGGTGCCAGTATACTCTATAAGCCTGTCGGCCAGAGTGGACTTCCCATGGTCGATATGGGCAATAATGCAGAAATTACGCAATCTGGACTCCATATATATGTTCGATCCTTCCTTATAATTTCAAGTTTCTGACTGTCATCTTTCAATATATCATTACGGACCTTGGCTCTTCAACTCCGGCTACGTTTGAACCGGCGCCGGAAACCCTCTAAGACCATCTTGACTTCCTCCATGCCCAAGGCGTAAGTGATTAGGAAATAGAGGCCTGCCCCCAGAGCAATGGGGAGTCCGGTCTCGACCAACCGGGCCTGGAGCGAACTGAGATCCAGCCGGGCAGCGAGGAAGGAGTGGGAAGCCAGCACGGCCGCAGTCATCACGGCGCTCGCCGCCAGCATCTTGGAGAGGGATTTGAAGATCCGGGTGCCGTCGATACCGCCGAGGCGCCGGCGCAGGATACTGACCATCACAGACATGTTCACGAAACTGGCGATGGAAAAAGCCAAGGCCAGGCCCTTGTGCCCCAGATCAGTGAAATGCAAGAAGGCGAAGTTCAAAATCAGGTTGGTCAAAAAGGTCAAAAGCCCAACCTTCACCGGAGTTACCGTGTCCTGAAGAGAGTAGTAAACCCTGGTAACGATCTGGAGGGTCGCCTGGCTGACCAAAGCAAAGGAGAAAAAGACCAGAGCACCGGCGGTAACCTCAGTGTCATGAGCCGTAAACTCCCCGGTCTCATAGAGAAGGCGGACGATGGGCTCGCTCATGATGATGAGGCCGACCATTGCCGGGACAGTGATGTAGTAAATCGAGCGCAGGCTCATGGAGACGGTCTTTTTCAGCTCCGCGATCTCAGCCAGAGCCGCCTGAGCGGTCATCGTGGGAAAAGCCGCGGTCGAAACCGCCATGGCAAAGACCCCTAAAGGCAGCTGCATCAGCCGGTTGGCCAAGCGCAGTGCCGTTATGGAGCCCTCTGGAAGGCCTGAAGCCAGATTCTGGGTCACCAAGAGATTGAGCTGAACGATGGAGAGGCCGAAGACGGAGGGAAGCATCAGTTTGAACATCTTCCGCACCGCCGGGTGTGCCAAGTCAATCTTAAACCGGTAACCGGCGTTCCGGCGCCGAGCGAAGGAAAACTGAGTGAGAAAGTTACCGACCGCCCCGGCTACCACCCCCAGAGCCATCCCGTAGACCCCATAAATCCGGCCTAAGGTGTAGGTAGCCAGTATGATGGCGATGTTGTAGATGATTGGGCCCACCGCCGGAGGGCCGAACTGCTTGTACGAATAGAGAACACCCATGCCCAAACCGGCCAAAGCGGTGAAGAAAACCGCCGGGAACATGATCCTCATCAGCGAAACCAAGAGGTCGAGCCTGTCTCCGCTGAAGTTATAGGCCACCAAGGGAGCGAGGTAGGGCGAAAAAATCATCCCTAGGATCGTGAAACCCAAGAGCAAGAGGAAGATCAGGTTGAGAAAGCTGCTGCCGATGTACCAGGCTTCGGTTTCCTCTCCTTTGGCCAAATACTCTGTAAAGACCGGAATGAAGGCGGCGCTTAACGCCCCGCCTACCAGTAGGTAGTACATGAGATCCGGAATGGCAAAAGCAGCAAAAAAGGCATCCGTCACCGAGCTGCGGCCAAAAATATCAGCCACCGCCCGCTCCCGGATGAACCCTAGAATTCTGCTGGTTAAAATGGCTGCCATCATAATTCCGGCAGCCCTAGCAACACCTTTGGACACCATTAAACCTCCAGGTCAGGTTTCACCTAAAGCATGTTAGAATACCTTGAGCTTTATTCCACTCCGACCTGGAGAATCCTGCTCACCTCGTCTGAACCAATTGGGCCAGAACATCAGCCACCAGGTGGGCAGATTTGATGGCCTCTTCCCGGGTGTTGTAGTGATCGCCGATCTCCACGAGCACCGCTTGGGGATGAAGCTCCTGGTTGTAGGGCCAGTCTTTGACGATTATGCCCCTGCTCAAACCGGGATACAGCTTTTCCATGCCCTGGTGCAGCCTCTCGGCAAAGGCTTTGTTCCGCTCCCAGTGGGGGTTGGTGAAACCCGGCCGGCCTTTACCGACGATGATAGCCACTCTGGCCAGGCGTTCCCCGGCCACTGTTGTAGTAATGGCCTCCTCAGGGGGCTTGGTCAGGCCGTCTCGGTGCAAGTCGATGACTATTTCTACCGAAGGGTATTCTCGGAGTATGTTCTCCAAAGTCAGCCGGGAGTTGGTGTAGGCATCACGGAAGACGGGATAATCGTGGATTTTCCGGGAGTGGACCACTGGGATCCTGTACTCATCTGCCAGTATCCGGGCCAGCTCATCCCCGACGCTGATCACACCGGTGCTCTCACCCCAGCAGTAGTCCCCCGGAAAGAACTTCTCCCCGGCCAGGTGAAGGTCTCGCCCGTGGTAGGCTTCGGAACTGTGGGTGTGGTAGATGGCAATTAACGGCTCATCCCCATGGTCCCGGTCCTCCACCACTTCCACCTGGGGCTTGGTTTCCTCCGGCAAGAAAGCAGGGTCAGGGGCCCGTTCCGTCATGTAGCTGGGAAACTCAAAGTCGGACCCCAAGAACTGGGCCTCCAAGATGCTCTCCACCTCATCGAAGTTAACGCTGGTCACAGTAGCCACGAACTTCTTGGTCATAGCCACCAAATCCAGCTTTTCAGACCTGCCGGGGCCAACTGCAGGTAGCCCAGACTCTAAGATCCGTTCCGAAATCTCTACATCTGCTTGGAAGCTGAAGACCAGGCTTGGGTAAAGCTCCGTTTTGACCCAGCGGTAGCCGGATGCGACGCACCTTGCCCCTGAGGAAACCGCTTTGGTGATCAGCTCTCCGGTTTCCAGGGGGTAATTGGCCATGAGAAACCCCATGAGGGCCAGAACAAGGGCAAAGGCCGCCTGAAAGAGGAGGCGCTTGCTGATTCTGAAAGGTGGCTTGGGCCTTCGAGGTGGAGGATAACGTCTGGATGAGTAGGGCCGACCGGTTCCCAGTCTGCGCCTAAAAGCCGCAGAATTCTTCTTTAACCAGCGCCGGATATAAAAAAAGCCCCGGTGCCAGAAGTACTGGAGATTGCCCCTGATCAGGTGTCGTCCCATCTGTCTTGACCCCCTACTTTGTCCAGTTAATTCTATGCCGCAACTTACTGAGGTATGCCGGGAGGGCTGCAGGAGAATCGGACATCCAAGATGAAGAGGAGATGAATATAAAGAGGTGAAAAGTTGTGCGGGAAAGTTCCCTTTCCATATTAAAAAAGCTGAGAAACGAAATAGCCACCCAGACTGCCAGAGCCTATCTCATTGTTTCGGAACAGTCTCTTCTATTGGAGCAGGCCATTCAAACGGTCATCGCCGCCTGGCTGGGGAAGGATTACGACCAGCTTCAGATAATCAACCTGAACAGCAGCGAGCTGACTCCTGACTACTTTCTCTCCAACGTCTTGACCTTTGGGATCTTTGCCCAGCGCCGTCTGGCCCTCTTGCGGGCTGCCGACGAACTGAACGGTGATGCCCTCAACACAGTAGCAGAAGCCATCGATCAGATCCCCGAGGAAACCCTGCTGCTCTGTACGGTAGAAGGCAAGAAACCCCCTAAGGGCAAATTGACCACAGCCATTAAAAAGGCCGGCGTGATTTTGGAGTTACCCCAGCTCAGAGGGGCAGATCTCTACCAGTGGACCCGGGAAGAGGCAGCCGGCCTCGGTTTGACCCTGAGTCCGGAGGTAGAAGCTGAGTTAGTAGCCACTTTCGGAGGCAATTTGTTCCAGCTCCAAAGTGAGCTGTTGAAACTGGCAACCTTCGTGGGAGAAGAAAAACGACAGGTGGAGATAAAAGATCTCAAAGAGGTAATGGGCAGGTCTTCCCTGCACTCCATCTTTGACCTCACCGATGCCCTGGGCCAGAAAAACCTGGTCAAAGCCAGGGCTGAACTGAATCAGCTGCTTCGCTCCGGGGAAAACCCCATGTATGTGTTGACTATGCTCCAGTGGCACCTGGCCAACCTCTGGCAGTGCAAGTCCACAGCCGGCGCCAATCCTCAGCAAGTGGCCGCTGTCTTAGGAATCCACCCGTATGTGGCCTCCAAATCCTTGAAGCAGGCCGCCAATTTTGACCTGGAGGAGCTGTCCCGCGCCTATCTTTTGGCCGTAGAGACCGAATACCGGCTAAAAACAGGAAAAGCCCCACGAATGGATGTGGAGCTTGACCGGTTGCTGGTTAAAACAATTGCAAACTGTTGATTATTGAGCAGCTTTGGCCACCTTTTTCAACAAGCGGGACTTTTTCCTGGCCGCCTTATTTTTATGGATAACCCCTTTGGAAACGGCTTTGTCCAGTTTGGAGATGGCAAGTTTAACCTTGTCCTCCGCAGTCTCACTGCCGTTCTCAATGGCTTCCACCGCATTCTTCAGGAGAGTTTTGATCTCGGACTTAATGGCCTTGTTGCGCATGCGGTTTTTGGCAGACCTCTTAACATCCTTCTCCGAGGACTTGATATTCGGCATCCTGTCACCCCCCTTGCTGAAACTCGACGTCTTATTTTATCATAACTGTCGGGCATTGTAAACATGCGACATTTGAGGCATACCCCTCCGTCCCTTGGGAAAACTAAGGAAGAAAAGCAAATGTTAGGACGGTGACGGTATGCAGCACTCCGATAAGAATATCCGCCTGCTGAACTCGTGGATTTTTGAGCCCCCTCAAGAAGAAGACCCCTTTTACGAAACCTACAGCGTCAGGACAGACCTGGCCCTTGAAGCTACTGAAGTGGTCAAAGCGGCCAGAAAAGAAGAAATCCCCGGAGCCAACGTAGAGGTCATCGACGGGGAGTACGCCAAGGTCACCCGAATGGGGATTTTAACTGTCCAAGCTGCCAAAGCCCTGGGCAAGATGCCCGGACACTACTCCACCATTGAGGCGCCGCAAATGCGCACCCGCAACCGGGACCTCCAAGAAGAAGTCAGTCAGCTCCTGGCCAAAGAGGTTGAGCGTTTCTTAAAAAGAATCGGTCCGGATGACCCGGTTCTCGTCGTCGGCCTTGGCAACTGGAATGCCACTCCTGATGCCATCGGCCCCCGAGTGGTCCACCACCTCTTGATAACCAGACACCTGCATAAGTTCGCCCCCCCGGAACTGGCCGGAGGGCTGCGGCCGGTGGCCGCCATCTCCCCAGGGGTTATGGGCATCACCGGAATCGAGACCGGCGAAATCGTCCTGGGGCTGGTCAAACAGATCAAACCGGCCATGGTCGTCGCCATTGACGCCTTGGCTTCCCGGTCTGTGGAGAGGGTCTGCACAACCATTCAGATTTCTGACACCGGAATCAACCCGGGAGCAGGGATCGGCAACAAGCGGCTGGGTATCACCCCGGAAACCCTAGGCGTTCCGGTGCTGGCCATCGGGATCCCCACCGTTGTCCACGCCACAACTCTGGTCAACGATGCTCTGCGCATCATCGAAGGAGAGAACGCCAAAGGGGAGACCAATCAAGCCCCGCCGGCTCCCAAAACCCGCTTTGGGAAAATTAACCTCTTAGGCGGCGGACAGAACCAAGCCACCGAAGAGTCCCAAGAAGAACCGGAGACAGTTAATAGGCTGGCTGCCCTGAGCAGAATGCATCCTCACCAGAAAAGCCAGGTTATCCACCAGCTTCTGGACCCCTTCATGGGCTCACTGATCATGACCCCTAAGGAAATCGATATCTTCATCGAAGATATGGCGGAAGTTGTGGCCGGGGGCTTAAATGCCGCCTTCCACCCCAGCGTGAAATTGGATGAAGTCCTCAAATACTTGAAGTAGGCTCAAAGCACCTGAATCAGAGTCAAGACCAGCGTCTCTGGGGTTAGCCCGACAGCTCCAGAGCCTGGCTCGGTGGTCGCCACATGCCACCGGCTACCGTCAGTAGTGATGCGCAGGTTCCCGTCTTTGGTAGTGGCCAACGCCTCTATTCCTGACTCCTGCAGTAACGCTGCTGTCTCTCGCCTCGGGGAACCGGGGATAACCGCCAAGGCCGGCTTGGTCGCTTCTAAAAGCTCCCGTGTCGTGGATCTCCCGCCGTGGTGAGGGACCTTGAGGACAGTGACCGCATTCAGCAGGCCTTCATAAGCTAGGTCCCGCTGCTTTAGCGGGGGCAAATCTCCGGTGAAGAGCATGCTGAAACCATGGTAGTTCACGAGGAGCACCACCGATGAGCTGTTGGCCTCGGTCAACAGCTTCTGGTTCAAGTGAACGGGGAAAAGCACCTCCCCTCTCACCCCACGGTAGCGAAAACCGACTCCCCGCCGGGCCCGATAGGCCCTCTTTCCACCGGAACCAAACTGAAAAGGAAGGGCCAAGCCGCCTGGGGTCACCAGAGACGCTTTCGGGATCTTGGCCACCACCGGCAGCAGGCCAGCATAGTGGTCGGTGTGCCAATGGGAGACCAGCACGGAATCGAGCCTGGTTATCCCCTCCGCTGCCAGGTAGGCCAGAACCACCTGCCGTCCGGTCCAATCGGCCGGGTCCACCTCTCTCCCCCCTCCTCCGTCAACAAGCAGATCGGCCCCACCTGGCAGCCTGAGATGAAAACTGTCGCCCTGCCCTACAGCCAAAGCCGTCACCCTTAACCAGGGGGAGGTGGCCGTTCCCAACTGAGCTGAGATACTGGCCCCAGTGAGAAGAACTAGCACTAGCCCATAGATTCCGCCGACGCCGAGCAGGTGTTTCCCAGAACTCCCCAACCAGCACCGAAAGGAATCGACGAGTTTATAGATGGCTAATAAGGCTGCTACCGGCAGGGTGAGTCCCATGGTCCCCAAATTGAGCTGCGCACCGGGGAGCCCAGCTACAGCCACCAGGGTTTTTTGAAGGAAGTGGGCCAAGGGGGTCAGAAACCAACCGCTGGCTCCAAAATACAGTTCCCCTAGCCCAGCAGCCAAAAATGGCAAAGAGAGAAGTCCAAGACCCAAAAAGACCGCCACCACTGGAAAAACCACCAGGCTAATAAAGGGAGCCCAAAGACTGATGCAGCCGAAATAACAGGCCAAGACCGGAAACAGACAGGCCGTGACGAAGAGGTTGGCCCCCAAGAAGGAGATGAGCTTGGGCCGTTCACCCGCCAGCCCAGTGTAGACCTTGAGGCTCCAGACCGCCAAAAAACTCAGGCGAAAACCCAGATCCCAGAGGTAGGCCGGATTAATCCAGAGGAGGATGAGCCCCACCCGCATCAGGCCTGCTTTATCCGCTGTTCTCCTTCCTCTAAAACCCCCGCATAAGGCGTACAAACCGGCTGCCGCCGCCCGAACCGCTGAGGCCGGACCGCCGGAAAGGAGAACAAAGAGCAAAAGGCACAGCGTCCTGGCCCAGGCGGACTTCCCCTTAGGAAAGAACGCAAAAAGCGAGAGGTACAGGCCAAGGTGGAAACCGGAGATGGCGAAGAGGTGCAGGATGCCTGACTCTTTCACCAAGTCCCAAAACTCAACGGGAAGCTCACCACGTTCGCCGAAGATGAGTGCTGCCAAGAGTCCCCGGGCTCTTGGTCCGAGGTTTGCTACCTCCCTCAGCCTCTCCAGAAAGAAGCCCCGCAGATCCAAGCTCCTCTTTTGGCCGAACTGGATTATCCCCTCCTCACCGGTAGATAGAGTGTATTCTTTGAGGCTGAAGGGGGACCACCAGAGCAGGTGCTGCGGCGGTTTTTTCGAGGCAATGCCGACCCTACCGGTGGCCTGAACCCTTTCCCCGACCTGATAAACCCTGGACCCACGGTAAAAAGCCCTCACTCTGGCCTGGAGGTTTAGAGGATTAACCCTTTTTGGAATCAGGTCAACATATCCCCCACCCTCCCAAGCGGAGGTGGCCACAACCACTCCTCTGACGGTCGCCTCCCTCTCCTGAAAAAGATTTCGATACTGCTCTATAGCGACCCAATCGGCGTAGGAGACCGCCGAGAGCAGATATAGAACGGAAAGAGACAAGAGAACTCTTTTGAAGCCGATACCTGAGCCCATCACCCAGACTACCAGCCAGAAAAGGGCCAGTACCAGCCCGGGGATCAGGATACTGACATTACTCAGCATCGGAGCTCGTCAGAGTGATGAAGGGCAAAAGCTCGGCGTACTTCGCTTCTCCGATGCCCTTGACCCTCTGCAGCTCAGCCAAAGTTTTGAAGCCCCCGGCCTCTTTCCGATACTCGACAATCCGCCCGGCCAGCACCGGCCCGATGCCGGGCAGCTCCTCCAACTGCTCCCCAGAGGCGGTGTTCAAGTCAACCTTGCCGACCGCCCCACTGTCCTCGGACTCAGCCCTCTCCCCTTCTTCCGGCGCCGGCAGCGGCCCAAGATCAGTGTAGTACCAGACCACCCCGGCCTGCCCTAAAGCCAAGTAACCCCTGAGAAAAGAGAAAGTAAGTGCCAATATAAATAAAGCCAGTGTTGCCCGCCAAGACATATCTTCTCACCACCAAAATGGTAACCTAGAGGTCTTCTTTCGGGCAAAACTGGCTTCTCCCGTTTCAGTTCAATTATCACCGGCAACGAGTATAGACCGGTAGCTTCAGACTCTATTTTTTAGGCACTTTCTCCCAATCGGTCAAGAACCGCTCAATACCGATGTCAGTCAGGGGGTGTTTCACCATCTGTTCCAACACCTTATAGGGGACAGTGGCGATGTGGGCGCCGGCCAGTGCCGCCTCCAGCACATGAAGAGGGTGGCGGACGCTGGCTGCGATGATCTCTGTATCCAGACCGTGAATGTGGAAGATGTCGGCAACTTTGCGGACCACGTCCATTCCCTCGGTGGAGACGTCATCCAGGCGGCCAATGAAGGGGCTGACATAGGTAGCCCCGGCCCGGGCGGCCAACAAGGCCTGATTCGGGGTGAAAACCAAGGTCAAATTGGTCTTGATTCCCTCTTGGCTCAGGACGTGGGTAGCTTTTAACCCTTCCCAGCAGACCGGAATCTTGATGACGATGTTCTCGTGCCACTTGGCGATCTCCCGGGCTTCCTTGATCATGCCTTCAGCGTCCAGACTGACCACCTCGGCACTGATCGGCCCGTCCACGATCTCGCAGATCTCAGCCACCACTTCTTTGAAGTCCCGACCTTCTTTAGCCACCAGTGAAGGGTTGGTGGTCACTCCTGCGATCACTCCCAGGCTCGCCGCCTCTCTAATCTGGTCGATATTGGCAGTATCCAAAAACAGCTTCATCTCAAATCTCCTCCCTTTCCTCCAATAACTCTATGCGTGTACCATTCCAGGTAACAAAGACAATTCTCTGCCCGCGATTATTGACAAAATCCTGTTCAAGTTGGGCCCCGCGTTCCTGTAAGGCCTGGACTGCGCCGGAGACATCCTCGGTTTCGAAGGCGATGTGGTGAAGGCCCTCTCCTTTTTTGCCTTCTCTTCGCAGAAACTCAAAGACCGTCTCCCCGAACTTATAGAGCCTGGCCGCAAGGCCCTGGCCGTTATCCCAAGAGGCGACCTCTTCCCCCGAAAAAAGGGAGGCAAAAGTCTCGGCCTCCTTGAAGTCACCGCAGGAGACTGCCAGATGCACAAAACGCATTTACTTCACCTCAATCAGCTCGTACTCCCGACTTAAACTTGTCTGTTCCAGGAGCCAACCCCTCGGCTTTGGCCCCGGGAGAGCCTGGGGCCTGGTTAATTAGGTCACATCTTAAACATTCCCACTCTCTACCATGATTTCCTTCAGCCGGCCTCTTTATCAACGGGGGAAAAAAATAGGCCCGAGGGGAAGCCCAGACCCTCGGGCACGCAATGTGTATGAGCCGGTCCCGGAAACACCCAGAACCATTTAAGCTGGGGTTAGAGCTGAAGCAGTAGACTCTGTGCCTCCTTTAGCAGCCGGACGGATTTCTGATAATTGTGGAAGCCCATGCTGCCGTCGGCGAGTACAAACTGATAGTTGTATTTAGCCTGTTTGTAGTAGGTGTGATCCTTGTCACCCTCATACCGATCCAGCAAGCTCTTCACCCGGTCAGCCAGCACTTTAATCTCGTCCTGGCGCTTGTCGATCTGAGCCTGCAGGTACTCTAAGCTGGCACCGTGGCAGGGGGTGCAGGAGTCAGGCATATTGTACTCGGCTGCCTCTTCGGGGATGACCACCTGCATCAGGTGAGAGCCTTTGTGCGGATTGCCGGTGACCTTAGGCATATGGCAATCAACACAAGTTACCCCGGCTTGATCATGGACACTGCCGGCGAAGAGCTGAGCAGTGCTGTGGTGCGGGGTCTTGTTGATGTCGCCGTTGCTCTCATCCCGGTGGCACATCTGGCAGAGTTCGTCCTCAGAGGCCACCAGTTTGGTGGGATTATGAGAGTCGTGGCAGACCTGGCAGGTGATGCCGTTATTAACCTCTGCCACAGAGGGTTTGGCGTTCTCGGGAGCCAAAATGTAGTCGGCGCTGTGACACTCTAAGCAGGACTCCCTGCCGTGGTCGCTGTTCTTGATGCTGTCGGCAGCCTTGGCGTGACCGGTCATCAGCCACTCAGGGAACTGCATGTGGTGAGAGTTCTTGGCATGGCCAGTGGGCCAGAACCAGTTGGGATAGAGCTCTGGTGTAGCTGTTACGTAGTAGGCAGCCAGATCCTGGCCGGGCCTGTATTGACCGTCAACTCCGTAGGGGTAACCGAAGGTGCCGCCGCCGGGCTTGGTGGCCACAGAGGCACCCCGCTCGTGACACTGACCACAGTTTACAGCAGAGACGTCCACAACCGGTTTGACTTTGGTGGGGTTCTCCACGTGAGCCTTGGCCGGCCCATGGCAGTTCTCACAGGTGATGCCGCCTTCAACGAAGCTACGAGCTACGTCGGGGGTAGCCTCGGTAGGAACCTGAAGGCCGGTGACGTGACAGCCGGCGCACACAGAGAGCCAAGGAGTACCATTGTTATAGGACTCAGCCTCGATTTCCCATTCGTTCTTGGCGAAGTCCCAGGCACCCCAGAGGATTGGGTAGTCGTCGGCGGGGACACCGAAGGTACCCTTCTGACCCACCAGCTCGCTGGTGGTCAAGAAACCAGGCTTGGAGAGAAGTACGAACCGGACATCCTCTTTGTCGAAACCCAGGAGATTGGACCAGTGTTCGTACTCACCCGGCACCGCTTCCGGATTTTCGGCGGCGTCTACGACGAAACGACCGTGCACAGTGTCTTTCCACTCATTGTACTGAGTGCTGTGACACATGCGGCAGGCTTGTGAGCCGGCATACTCGCTAGGAGAAGCCGCCAACACTGACGGAAGCAAGATGAGAAGAGAACCAACAAGTACTACGAGAAGTATTAGTGCGGATCTTCTCATGACAGTCTACATACCCCTTTAAAAATTGGTAGGGCTTCCAAATTTAAGTATATCTTTTTTACAACATAGTTCAATCTCCGCCCATAAGGTTTAATTATGGACTTATGCGAACTAACACCGAGAAACGCTGGAATTTTGCGTTTTATTCAGAAAATTAAAAATAAAATGCCCCCCTGAGGTAGGGGGGCTATAGCTGGACTATTTCTCCCATATTCAACTTTGGAACCTAGGAATTGCGGAAAAAATGTGACAAATGTCCCATTATCCCACAACGATGTTGACGAGCTTATCGGGAACGACGATGACCTTGCGGACCTGTTTGCCGTTGGTCAGCTCCTGGACCTTATTGGCCGCAAAGGCGGCTTTTTCCAACTCTTCCTTGGAGGCCCCTTTGGGAACCACCAAACGCTCCCGGACTTTACCGTTGATCTGGATGACAATCTCCACCTCATCCTGCACCAGGGCGGCAGGATCATACTCCGGCCAGGACCTGTCGTGCACAGACCCCTCAAAGCCCAGCTCAGACCAGATCTCCTCGGAAATGTGGGGAGCGAAGGGCGCCAGGCAAAGGAGCAGCGCCTCCATGGCCTCTTTAACCACCGGACCGGCTTCCTTCGGATCGGCCTCAGCGACGTACTTGCCCAGGGAGTTCACCAGTTCCATCAAGGCACTGATGGCGGTATTGAAGTTGAAGCGCTCTTTGATATCTTCGGTAACCCGTTTAATGGTCTCGTGCGTCTTGCGCCTGAGCTCCTTGGCGTCATTAGAGAGGTTGCTCGGGGCGGTTCCATCCCAATAGGGCCGGACCCGGGTGTCAACATCATACGCCAAACGCCAGACCCGGTTCAGGAAGCGGAAGCACCCCTCAACCCCTTGATCGCTCCATTCCAAGTCCTTCTCAGGAGGGGCCGCGAAGAGGATGAAGAGCCTGGCGGTGTCGGCCCCGTAAGAATCGATGATGTAGCCCGGATCCACCACATTCCCCTTGGACTTGGACATTTTGAAACCGTCTTTGGTCACCATACCCTGAGTCAAGAGGTTGGTGAAAGGCTCTTCCACGCCGACTAAGCCCAGATCGTGGCAGACCATGGTGAAGAACCTGGCGTACATCAGGTGCAAGATTGCATGTTCGATTCCACCGATGTACTGGTCCACAGGCAGCCAGTAGTCAACTTTCTCCCGGTCAAAGGGTTTCTCGCTGTTCTTCGGGTCAGTGTACCGCATAAAGTACCAGGAGGAGCAGACAAAGGTGTCCATGGTATCCGTCTCCCGCCTGGCCGGGCCGCCGCAGCTGGGGCAGGTGGTCTGTACCCACTCCTCCAGCTCGGCCAAGGGCGACTGGCCGGAGGGTTTGAACCTGACATCCTCAGGCAGGAGCACAGGCAGGTCCTCTTCAGGCACTGGGACAATGCCGCACTTGTCGCAGTAGACCACAGGGATCGGTGCTCCCCAGTAGCGCTGTCGGGAAATGAGCCAGTCCCGGAGACGGTAGTTCACCTCGGCCTGACCGATGCCCAACTCTTCAGCTTTTTTCGTCACTGCAGCGATGGCCTCCTTGGTGCTTAAACCGTTGAATTCTCCGGAGTTCACCAAGACACCGTCGGCGGGGAAAGCCTCTTCTAGGTCCTCGCCTCTCAAGGTTTCTCCCGGGGGAGCAACCACCACCTTGACCGGGAGGCCGTACTTTCTGGCAAACTCGAAGTCCCTCTGGTCGTGGGCGGGAACACCCATGACAATTCCGGTGCCGTAGCCTAACAGAACGTAGTTAGCCACCCAGATTGGCACTTTCTCACCGTTGAAGGGGTTGATGGCATAAGCTCCGGTGAAGATGCCCTCCTTCTCGGTGTCAGCGGCGGTACGGGTGATGTCATCCTGGGCGGTTACCCGCTTGACGAACTCCCGGACCTCCTCAGCCTGAGGCTTATCTTTGATTAACTCCTCCACCAAAGGGTGTTCCGGGGCGATGACCATGTAGGTCACACCGAAAACAGTATCAGGACGGGTGGTGAAGACCCGCAGTTCGTGCCCGTCTTCGCTCTTGAAGACCAAGCCGGCACCTTTGCTGCGCCCGATCCAGTTCTCCTGCATAACCTTGACCCGTTCCGGCCAGCCGGTGAGCTTGGGCAAGTTCGCCAAGAGCCGGTCGGCGTACTCGGTGATTCGGAAGAACCACTGCTCCAGACTCCTCTTCTCCACTTTAGTGTCACAGCGCTCACAGTGGCCTCCCACGACCTGCTCGTTGGCGAGAACGGTGGCGCAGGAGGGGCACCAGTTGACATGAGATGCTTTCTTATAGGCCAAACCCTTCTTGAAGAACTGCAGGAAGAACCACTGGGTCCATTTGTAATAATTGGGATGGCAGGAGGCCACTTCCCGGTCCCAATCGTAAGAAATGCCCATGCGCTTAAGCTGTTCCCGCATGTTGGCAATATTATCCCAAGTCCACTTGGCAGGTGGGATGTTGTTCTTGATCGCAGCGTTCTCCGCCGGCAAGCCAAAGGCATCCCAACCCATGGGATGCAGAACCTGATAACCGTTCATCCGGTAGAAGCGGGCTAAAACATCACCGATGGAATAATTGCGGACATGGCCCATGTGCAGCTTGCCGGAAGGGTACGGAAACATCTCCAGGCAGTAGAACTTAGGTTTTTCAGGGTCCTCAGTGACCTTAAAGGCCTTCACCTTTTCCCAGATTTGCTGCCACTTTTCCTCTACGGCTTTGAAGGCATACTTTTGATGCATCGCTCACACCTGACCTTCCTTGAATAATCTCTATTATCCCTAAAAAGGCAAGTAGCCTCTCATCCTAAGGGACGAGAGGCTACCCGCGGTACCACCCTTATTTAAAAATAATGGTGGAGCTGATCGGATTCGAACCGACGACCTCTTGAATGCCATTCAAGCGCTCTCCCAGCTGAGCTACAGCCCCACACAATATTTTTACTCTCTAAGCCGATAACGGCGGCTGCCGGTACAGGCTACTTGAAATTTCACCTGTACAACCTCCAGGGCGAGTTGGGAACCTATGCCGGTTCACACCGGACCACCGGCTCTCTGTTCTTCGGTTCTTAGTACTCCCCTTCATCGGTTAACGTATTTCCGATTGACAAGTGCTATTATAGTAAATGCTGCAGTTAGTGTCAAGGGTTTTACGAGGAGAAATTCACCCTGGGTAAATCCTGCCAGTAGTGTTCTAAATCATAGTAATCTCGGGCTTCTTGGTGGAATATGTGAATGACCACCCCACCGTAATCCAAGAGTATCCACCGGCCTCCACTGAAACCCTCTTTCCTCGCCGGCCGGATGCCTATCTCTTCCAAAGCGTCCTCCACTGCGGTGCTCAGAGCCTTGACCTGAGTGGTGGAGTGTCCGGTGGCAATGACGAAATAATCGGTGATCGCCATGCGCCCACGCATGTCTATATTGACTATATCGGAACCCTTTTTGGATTCCAAAGCGGCCACAGCAATTCGGGCCAGCTGCTCATTGCTTAAATTCTGCTCTGCCAAGCTATCAGTCCCTTCCCATTTAATCTGAAATAACATAATCCTCGCCGAGGATAACGGTGACATCCACCCCGCTCTCCTCAGCAGGCTCCTCTTTAACCTGTCCATAAACCTTCAAGGCCGACCTGACCTGAGAGGCCGCTCTTTTGGCCGAGGTGTGCAAGATTATCTGGGTTTCGGCGTAATCAAAGCTGGGAGCATTGCCCACTTCCACCGTCTCAAAACCCTGTTGATTCAGGATGTTGGCGGCTTTCCTGGCCAACCCCTGGGTTCCGTTGCCGTTTAAGACCCTGACCTTAATGGGCCTGGTCTCATCTCCCTCTTCCACCACCGGAGGCGGTGTCGGCCGCTTGAAGGACGAGACTATCCGCACGAGCTGAGCCCGGTCCGGCACCCAGTAGCTGGCACCGTTGATGGTCTCAGCTTGGCCAGGCAGGACCATGGTAATGATATTGGACATCGGAATGCTCTGGCTGATGACGGCGTAGCGCATGATGGTGGTTAGGGGCATGTTGGTCTCTAAAACATCCGAGAGCCGCTTGATCAGTGCCGGAGCCCGCCAGATGTTCTTGGGATCCAGCACCTGGGCGGCGACAGCCTTCAAAAACTTCTGCTGCCTCTGGATCCGCCCTTCATAGACATTGTTGACCGGATCCACTAACGAAATATCCCCTAAACCGTCACCGCGAAACCGCACATAGGCCAGGGCATCCTTTCCGGAGAGCCTCTGCCGGCCGGGTTCCAGATGGATATGGAGGTCCTGGGCGTTGTCATCATAGTGCATGGGTTTCTCCACGTCAATCACCACACCGCCGACGGCATCAATGATCTCGGCGAACCCAGCAAAATCTGTGCTCACATAGTAGTCGATCTCTAGACCCAGGAGCTCTTCCACCGTCTCCTCGACCAGCTCCGGGCCGCCGAAGCCGTAAGCAGTGTTAATCCGGTGGTAGCCTTCGTAGCCAGGGATTTTAACTCTGGTATCCCTGGGAAGAGAAATAACCCGCACCGTCTGGTACTTAGGGTCCAAATTGATGACCATCAGCGTATCCGCTCGGCCCAGGTCATGTTCCCGTTTATCCGTACCCAAGGCCAGAATGGTCACCGGCGGTTCCGCCTTGGCGACTTCCGGCTTCTCCAGTTTTTTGAAGTTGACCCAGTAGGTATAATAAGCGGTCCCGGCGGATATCAGCGCCAAGAGTAGGATGATACCCAGCCAAAAGAGCCACTTGCGTTTGGTGCGCCGTGAACCCCCATCCGGAGAGAGGAGGGGGTCGTCATCCCGCCAGACGTGTTTACCCATGACTCCGGTCCTTTCTACCTAGCCTGCACCGAAAAACCCGTTTAAAACATAATGGTTGTACAAATTAACAGCTTTTGGATGTACTGCGTACCTCTGACCGGTGAGGTAGGCGATGATTTCGCCCACGGCCACAGCCACCCCGGCATCCAAACTCCGCCGGGCGGCCTCTCGGGCCTTCTGGGCCCCAGAAAAATCCCGACCGGGCTCGATGTAATCAGCCAAAAAAATAACCTTGGCCGTCGGGCTAAGGGGATAATCACCAGTAGTGTGTAAGCGAATAGCTTCCAGTATTTCTTCATCAGTTACGGCCAGTTCCCTGCGAAGGATCTCCGCCCCCACCGGACCGTGCAGGAGCACTGGAAAATGCCCCTCTATTTCATCCCATACTATACCACAAGAAGCTGCTTGCTTCAACAACTCCTCCGGGGACAAGTCCCGAGCGATATCATGGAGGAGGCCGGCCTGGTAGCACTTGTCCTCATCTAGCCCCCAGGTCCTGGCGAGGAAGCGGGCGGTCTCCGCCACCCGCCGGCTGTGCTGGAACCTGGCTTCGGTGAGCCTTTGCCCGATGAAAGCCAGCAGCTCTTGTTCCCTCATTTTCTGCCCTCCAAATAAAGCCCGTTTTTTTCTATATAATAAACCACACTTTCAGGAAGCAGGTACCTGATGGGCCTCCCTTCTCGGACTCTCGCCCTAATGTCAGTGGAAGAGATGGCCAGAGCAGGCACCTCTACGAAGTGGAAACACTCCCGGCAGTCTGTATACAAGGCACCCAGTTTCTCTTCTAAGGCGTCAATGGGGTAACCGGGTCGGGTGGCCGCGATGAAATCACAGAGTTCCACCAAGCGGTGAGCATCCTTCCAGGTGATGATCTCCAAAACGGCATCGGCCCCGGTGATGAAGTAGAGCTCATCGTCAGGATAAAGCCGGTGCAGGTCCCGGAGAGTGTCCACGGTGTAGGTAATCCCTTCCCGATCCACATCGACCCGGGAAACCTCAAAGGCCGGGTTGCTCAAGGTGGCCAAGACCGTCATTAGGTATCGATGTTCAGCATCGGAGACATCCGTCAACTTTTTGTGGGGAGGATGGCCTGAAGGTACAAAAAGCACCTTGTCCAGGCCAAACCTCTCCCTGGCTTCCTCGGCGGTCATCAAGTGTCCGTAGTGGATGGGGTCGAAGGTCCCACCCATGATCCCAAGCCTAGCCATTAACGCACCTCACCATGACCAAAAACGATGAACTTGGTGGTGGTCAGCTCCCGGATTCCCATGGGACCTCTGGCGTGGAGTTTCTGAGTGCTGATTCCGATCTCCGCACCCAGGCCAAACTCTCCTCCATCGTTGAACCTGGTGGAAGCGTTGACAAAAACAGCGGCGGCATCCACGGTTTCCAAGAAACGCATGGCGGTGGAGTAATTTTCGGTGACGATGGCCTCCGAATGCAGGCTGCCGTATTTGTGGATGTGCTCCACAGCCTCGTCGAAGCTGTCCACCACTTTGATGGAGAGTTTGAGCCCGAGATACTCAGTGGCCCAGTCTTCCTCGGTGGCAGCTCCGACTCCAGGGACCAGACGCTGAACCTCCGGTGAACCTACCAGCTCCACCTCGGCCTCTTTCAGCCTCTGACAGAGAGGAGGCAGAACCCGGTCGGCCACGTCTTTGTGTACCAAGAGGGTTTCCATGGCGTTACAGACGCCGGGACGGGAAACCTTGGCGTTGTAGGCAATGGCAATGGCCTTTTCCAAGTCCGCATCGGCATCAATATAGGTGTGGCAGATCCCCTTGCCATGACGGAAAAGGGGAACGGTGGCACCCTTTAATGCCTGCATCAATCCGGCACCGCCCCGGGCGATGAGCACATCGATGTACTCGTCCAAAGTACCCATAATGCCGATGGAAGCCCGGTCAGTGGTGGGGATGAGCTGGACCGCCCCTTCCGGTAGGCCGCTCCTTTCTAAGGCCTCACCGACGATCTCAGCCAGCTTCCGGTTGGAACCAAAAGCCTCTGAGCCGCCCCGGAGTAAAACCGCGTTTCCGGCCTTTAGGCAGAGAGCCGCCGCATCGACGGTAACATTGGGCCGAGCCTCGTAGATCATACCGACGACCCCTAAGGGCACCCGCATCTTACCAACTTTGATCCCGCTGGGTCTGGTCTTGAGGTCGGTAATCTCACCCACCGGATCCGGCAGGGCAGCGATCTCCTCTACGCCCTGGGCCATACCCCTGATCCGCTCCGGAGTCAAAAGCAGTCGGTCCAAAAGGGACTCGGAAAGCCCCTTGGTCTTCCCGCTCTGCATATCGGCGGCGTTGGCCTCTAAGATCTCCCCTTCCCGTTCTAAAAGAGCCCGGGCAATCTCTCTCAGAGCCCGGTTTTTCATAGCCTCTGAAGCCACCGCCATATTTCGGGCTGCCTCTTTGGCCTTGACGGCAGCCTCCTCAACTACTCGCCGAACTTCCTTAGCTTCCATTTCCTACTCCCTCCAGCCTGAAGAAATCCTCATCTATCAGCACCAGGTTGTCCCGGTGAATCACCTCGGTATAGTACTTATAGCCCAAGATATCCTCAATTTCACTGCTCTGTCTTCCGGCTATCTTCTCAATCTCGCCGGAGCTGTAGTTGACGATTCCTCTGGCAAAGGGCTGGCCGCTGGGGGTTATCACCTCCACGGCCTCCCCGGCGCTAAACTCCCCTTCG
Organism: Bacillota bacterium; assembly: GCA_017656135.1. Lineage (GTDB taxonomy): Bacteria > Bacillota > UBA5301 > UBA5301 > UBA5301 > JACDOJ01. The sequence continues at coordinate 24,885 of JACDOJ010000005.1, forward strand.
ATTCCCCTTATCCCTGAGGGCAGAAGGCTCTTGCCCCGGTATTTAATGGCCTGGTAAGCCCCGTCATCGACGATGATTCGCCCGGCCCGAGGCAGGTTAAAGGCGATCCACCGTTCCCGGCTGCGCAGACGGCTGGTTTTGGGAGCGATGTAAGTCCCCAGTTCCTCCCCGGCACACAAGCGAGAGAGGATATTAGGCTCAGCTCCGTTGGCAATAATAACCCCGGTGCCGGCGGTGGTAGCGATCCGAGCCGCCTCCAACTTGGTATACATCCCACCGGTGCCCATGCCTGTTCCAGCTCCCCCCGGGTTTACCCGCTGGATCAATTCGGGAAAAGAGAGATCCGGTAGAAGGGTAGCTCCTGGATTCACTCTGGGATCAACGTCGTAAACCCCGTCGATATCGCTGAGAATAATCAAAAGGTCCGCATCGACCAGCGAAGCCACCAGGGCAGATAGGGTATCATTGTCCCCGAATTTAAGCTCATCCACAGCGACAGTGTCATTCTCGTTGATGATGGGTATTGCGCCTAAAGACAAAATGGTGAAAAGGGCGTTTCTGGCGTTCAGGTACCGCTGCCGGTCGCAGATATCCTCCCGGGTCAAGAGGACCTGAGCCACCACCTGGCCGTACTGGCTGAAGAGCCGTTCGTAGATCTGCATCAAAAGGCCCTGCCCTACTGCGGCCACAGCCTGTTTCTCCGGAATAGTCTTCGGGCGTGAAGCTCGGCCGAGGCGTCCCATCCCGGCACCTACCGCACCGGAGCTGACCAGAATTACTTCACGCCCGCTGTTTTGTAAATCGGCGATATCCCGTACCAGCTTCTCAATGGCAGCGTAGTGCAGCTTTCCGTTGGGATAGGTGAGAGTGGTAGTCCCTACCTTGATGACAATCCTGCCACTGGATAAACTGCGCATCTTGGCCTCCCCGTTACACTCTAAACTATGGAAACTGAATCTTCGGCTCCTTGAGGTTGCGCCGCCAGAGCACAAAGTTGTTGCCGATCCGCTGGACGACCTCGGCGGAAACGGCTCGACTCAGCCTATCTGCTATCTCATCCCGCCCATGACCGCTCTTCGGCAAGACCCTCACCTTGATCAGCTCCCGGGCGGTCAAAGCATCATCAGCCTGCTTGATCACGGTGGGGGTAATACCGGATTTGCCTACCTGCAGGACCGGTTCAGTGGTATTGGCCAGCGAACGAAGATAAGCCCGTTCTTTGCTGGATAACATCCATGTCACTCCTTCCTATTCTGTTTCTGTTATGAAAACCAAAATCCTCTATAGACCCTCAAGGCCCTCGGTATACTCGAATTCCACCCCGGCGATCTCCACAGTGTCGCCGGGCTGCACACCTTCTTCCCGCAGCCGGTCGATGACTCCGCGCTTGAGGAGAATGTGGTAAAAGTGCCTAAGAGCCGCCTCGTTGTCCAAGTGAGTCATGGCCACCAAGCGTTCGAGACCGGCCCCAGAGAGGTGAAAAATGCCGTTTCTCTTTTCCACCTGGAGGGGATATTCCTCCACAGGCTCAAACCGGTAAACACCCTCGTCTTCACCGGGCTCCTCTTCCACCAGGTTGGGCTTGGGCAGGCGTTTCAACTCCTCCACCACCTGATCCAGGAGGACTTCCAAACCGGTCCCGACCTTAGCGGAAATAGGGTAAACCATATATCCTCTCTCAGCCGCCTTTCTGATGAACCCTTCGGCAACCTCTGCGGTATTGGGCAAATCCAGCTTGTTCAAGGCCACCAGCTGCCTTTTTTCCGCCAGTTTCGGACTGTAGTACTCGAGCTCCTTGTTGATTTTCTCAAACCGCTCCCAGGGGTCTGATCCGTCGGGTGAGGTCACTTCAACCAGGTGGATGATCAACCTGGTCCGTTCAATGTGCTTCAGAAAGCGGTGGCCTAGACCGGCACCTTCGTGGGCACCTTCAATCAGCCCGGGGATATCGGCGACCACGAAAGTCTCCCCTTTGTGGGAAACTACTCCCAGACTAGGAGTAACGGTAGTGAAGGGATAATCGGCTACCTTAGGCCTGGCCCTGGAGATCTTGCTGATCAAGGTGGATTTGCCGGCATTGGGGAAGCCGACCAGGCCCACATCGGCCAGCATCTTGAGTTCCAGTTCCAGCCAACGTTTCTGTCCTGGTTCGCCCTTCTCGGCAAACTGAGGAGCTTTGTGGGTGGCGGTAGCGAAGTGGGCATTTCCCCAACCGCCCCGGCCACCCTTAGCTGCCAGGAAACGCTGGCCGGGTTCGACTAGGTCTGCCAGGACTTTGCCGGTCTCCGGGTCTTTGACGATGGTACCCAACGGCACCCTGATCTCCAGGTCAGGAGCGTTGGCTCCCTGCTTGTTATTGCCGCCGCCGTGTCCTCCCCGTTTGGCCCGGTAGTGTTTAGTGTAGCGGAAGTCCTCCAAGGTGTTCATGGACTCATCCACCACCAACCAGACATCACCGCCTTTGCCCCCGTTGCCCCCGGCCGGGCCACCTCTGGGCACATAGGGTTCTCGGCGAAAGGCTACAACTCCGTTACCGCCATCGCCGCCGGAAACGTGAATCTTCGCGTAATCCAGAAACATGACCGTCTTCCTCCAAACAATCGGTTACTTCTAGCCTTCCCCAATCAAAGGCCATGAAAAAAGGCCGCAGATCCCTCTGCAGCCCAAGTACCACGGGTTTGTGTGACGTTTTACAGTGCAACCTCTTGAGGCTGTACACTTACCACCTTGGAATTCCGACCGCGCCGCTGGAACTGAACGATGCCGTCAACCTTGGCGAAGAGGGTATCGTCCCCGCCCCTGCCCACGTTCAGGCCAGGGTGGAACTTGGTACCCCGCTGCCGGACGATGATGCTGCCGGCAGTAACAAACTGACCGTCATGGCTCTTGACGCCCAGACGCTTGGAAATGCTGTCCCGGCCGTTTTTAGAGCTACCAACACCCTTTTTATGAGCAAAGAACTGCAGATCAAAGCGAATCATCGGGAAACACCTCACTTTCCATCATTTCCAGACTTCCCGGGTAGCTCCGGGAGATGTTTCTGAGACCAATCTCCAAAGTCTTGACCAGGGTCTCAGCTCTGCACAACAACTCAGCACTACACTGGGTTTCCTTAATGACTACTTTGAGCCACCCGTCTTCCCCCTGGATGATAGAGACCTTCTCACCGAGGAACTCTTCTAAGGCCTGAGCCACGCTCAGCGCCAAAGCGGAGACACCGGCACAGACGATGTCTTCTCCGTGGGCGGCGTACCCGGTATGTCCTGCCAGGGTAAACCCTTGATACTTCAGTGTACTGCCGAGGACAAAGGTGGCCTTAACCATTACCTACCCCTCAATAGCTTCGATGAGAAGCTTGGTGAAGGGCTGACGATGACCCTGACGGCGACGGTAGTTCTTCTTGGGCTTGTACTTGAAGATCCGAATCTTCTTGCCCTTGCCGTGGGCCAATACCTTGGCGACTACCTTTGCTCCCTCCACGGTGGGAGTGCCGATTTTGATGTCACTGCCTGAACCAAGCAGCAAAACCCGATCCAAGGTAACTGAATCATTGACTTCAGCAGGCAGTTTCTCGACGGTGATCACATCGCCTTTGCTGACTTTGTACTGTTTACCACCTGTCTCCACAACTGCGTACACTAAGCTGCACCTCCTCACTCTCAGACTCGCCGGTACCAGGTAGCCGGAATGCTTTTAAACCCGTACCGAGCGGTTAGGGCGCATAGAGCATGCCATATCATTCTATCATAGCGGCGATTCGGGTGTCAACTTCATCGGTAACTTCCCCGATCACCTGAATGATCTTGCCCTTGGCGTAAGTGCGAAAGGCCCGGATGATCTCAACTTCCACCTTTTTGCCTACTAGCTCCCCTCCGCCTAAGACATCAACCACATAGCCTTCCACCCTGGCAATGCCGTCTTTAGGGTTGGTAACGTGAGGTTCTTCCACTAAGAGTTCCAACCGCTGCCCTTCCCGTACCGGTATGGCCTTGGATTTGATCTCCTCGACACTGCCGGCAATTATCTGGACATCGGTCAGGTGCAGAGCCTGGTTGCCCTTGATGAAGATCGTCCGGCCGGTTTCCTCTTCCAACCGCTTCAGATTGGCCCCGCCTGAGCCGATCAAAAGGGCGGCCACCTGCGGGTGGGCGTTCACCAAAACAGCCTCTACATCATCCCGGTTGGCCAGCATGCCGATGAGCCTGCGCTCAGCGTTAATAGCCACAGTCTCTTCCGAGAGGATGCGGCCGACACCGTCACAGTACGGGCAGGTCTTTTGCAGGGTTTCATCTAAATCCCGCTTGACCTTCTTCCGAGTGATCTCCACCAACCCTAACTGGGTGAAACCGACAATGTTGGTCTTGACCTTATCCTTCTTAATCTCCTCTTGAAGCAGGTTCAGGACCTTTTGCCGGTCAGCATCGCTATCCATGTCGATGAAGTCCACAATAATGATTCCGGCCATGTTGCGTAGGCGCAGCTGCCGAGCGATTTCCTTGGCAGCGTCAAGATTGGTCTTGAGGACAGTGTCGGAGAGCTTATCGGTCTTCCCGATGTACTTACCCGTGTTCACATCGATGCTCACCAGCGCCTCGGTCTCATCGATAACCAGATAACCACCACAATCTAACCAAACTTTGCGTTTGAGAGCCTTTTCGATTTGCGGCTCTATACCATAATAATCGAAAATTTGGGTACTGGAGTGAAAATAGCTCACCCTCCGCCTGAGTTTCGGGGACATGGTACTGAGCATTTCCCTGATTCGATCATACTCGGAGCTGGAGTCCACCACCAGGCGATTGACGTCCTCCCCAAAGTGGTCCCGGACAATCCTGCTGACTAGGTCATAATCCTTGTGCAAGAGGGCCGGAGCTTTGACTGAGCCCGCCTTCTTTTGAATCTTGTCCCAGGTCTTGAGGAGATACTTCACATCCCGCTTGAGGTTCTTTTCCACCTGCCCCTCAGCGGCGGTTCGGACAATCACTCCCATATTTCTCGGCTTGATTTTCTCAGCGATTTTCTTCAAACGCTCCCGCTCTTCTTGGTCTTCAATGCGGCGGGAGACCCCCACATAATTCACAGAGGGCATTAACACCAGGTATCTGCCTGGCAGGGTCAGATTGGTGACGACCCGGGCGCCCTTGGTGCCGATGGGCTCTTTGGTGATTTGCACCACAATCTCCTGCCCCACTTTGAGCACCTCATTGATAGTGGGTTTCTTCTTTTTGGAGCTCTGCAGCTCGTCAGGGAGGTCCTCATCGTATCCCACCAGGGCGTCTTCCACGTACAGGAAGGCATTGCGCTCCAGGCCAATGTTGACGAACGCGGCTTGCATGCCGGGCAAGACGTTTTCCACCCGACCTTTGTAGATGTTGCCGGCAACCCGTTCGTTGAAGGTCCGTTCGATGAAGAGCTCCATCAAGCGGCCGTCTTCCAAAAAAGCTGCCCTTTTCTCACTATGGGAGACATTGATGATGATGTCAACGCTCATCTTCTCACCTCCTTTCCCGGTCCTGCTGTCTTTAGATCAATTCCACTAAGTGGTTGTTAGCACAAGTGTACAGTCCGGTGCGCTCCACCGCCACCCCGGGCTGGGCCAGTTCCAAACCGAAAAGCCCCAAAACCTCCTTGGGATTGGTGGCGCCGGCTGAACCTATCTGCAGCAAAGCATCTACCTGCACCTTGCCCTCGCCGGTCTGAGAAACCACCAGGTCAATCAGGTAAGGACGGATGTCCACCCGGCGCCGGCGGCCTTTCTTCTCCCGCTGGACGATAACGGTCTCTTGTTCCAGTATATCCTGGACGGCTTTGGAAAGTGTGGAAGCGGAAGGGACGACCTCTGGGTCTACCGTGATCCGGTAGGCAGCCCGGTCAATGAGAGTAGTCAGAGCCGGTTCGTTTTCCGGAACAGGGGCCACCTTGGTGATCTGACAGCCCTGGGGTAGGACGGCGTTTAGCTTCTGTTGAAACACCGCCGCTTCTGTTGGGCGCGCCAACTGAAAATCCGCCAGCTCCACCCGGCTAGTGATCCCTAAAGCCAAGGCAGGACCATAGGCGATCTTCGGTTTCGGGTGGAAACCCTCAGAGTAAGCGATGGGGAGCTGGGCCCTTCTCACGGCCCGCTCGATCACTCTGGTCAAATCTAAGTGAGAAGTAAAACGCAAATCACCCAGTTTTGTGTACTGGGCCCGCAAACGTAATTCCGCCACAATCTTTCCCCCAAACCATTTACCGGTGCTTGAGCCGGTTAGAGACTTTCAGGGCCGGGCAGACTCCACACCCATCACAGCCGCCCCGGCAGTCGTCCGAAGTCTTCCCGGCCAAACCCAGCTGCCACTCTTTTAACAAGTAATCCTTTTTGATCCCGCTGTCGATGATCTCCCAGGGAAAGGTTTCCTCAAAGGGCCGGGCACGGTTGGCGTAAAAATACGGGTCCACACCGGTAGCCTCAAAGGCCTCCTCCCAGCGCTCGATGGAAAAGAACTCACTCCAGCCGTCCAGCTTGGCTCCGCGCCGCCAGGCCTCTTCCAGCGCCTTTGCCACCCGCCGGTCACCTCGGGAGAGGACCGCCTCGATGAAGCTGACCTGGACGTCATGATACTTCAAAGAGAGATATTTCTCCCGGCGGAAGAGCTGTGCCAAGTGACGCTGTTTTTGACGGAGTTCCTCCCGGGTGTCCTGCCGGGCCCACTGGAAAGGAGTGTGGGCTTTAGGGACAAAGGAGGAAACGCTGGCGGTGACATTGATCTGCTTGGCGATGCCTTTTTCGGCCTTGATCTTCAGTCCAAGCTCAGCAACTTTCTTGGCCAAATGGTAAATACCCTCGACATCCTCCAGGGTTTCGGTGGGCAAACCGATCATAAAGTAGAGCTTAATCGAGTGCCAACCGGCGCTGAAGGCCGCCTCAGCAGCTTTGAAGAGGTCCTCTTCGGTCACGTTCTTGTTGATCACATCCCGCAGGCGCTGGGTCCCGGCCTCCGGGGCAAAGGTGAGGCCGGTCTTGCGAACTGTCTGGATCTTTTTGGCCAGTTCCACCGCAAAGCTGTCAATGCGCAGGGAAGGCAGGGAGAGGGCCACTCCCCGCTTGGAGAGCTCCGGTAGGAGTTCATCCACCAGTTTGGCCAGCCCACTGTAATCCCCAGTACTCAAGGAAACCAGGGAGAGCTCATCATACCCGGTGGCATCGATGATGGCCAGGGCCAAGTCAGTGAGAGTTTGGATGCTGCGCTCCCGCACCGGTCGGTAAATCATCCCGGCTTGGCAGAACCGGCAGCCCCGGGTACACCCCCGGAAAACCTCGACCATTCCCCGGTCGTGAACCACATCCAAATAGGGGACGATGAAGTTAGTCGGGTAGAAGGAACTCTCCAAATCTTTAATTACCTTTTTGCGGACGGGAAAAGGGACATCTCCTGACCTCTCCCACCCGGCCAAGGAGCCATCCTCTTTGTAGGTAGGGTGGTAGAAGGCGGGAACATAGATTCCCTCATTTTTAGCCAAGCGCTTTAAGAGCCCTAGCCGGTCAGAGCCTCCCTCCTCTTTATACCGCTTGTACTCCTCAATGACCTGTGGCAGGAGCTCTTCGGCCTCACCGATAACAATCAGGTCAAAAAAAGGAGCCACCGGTTCCGGGTTAAAGGCCACCGGACCACCGGCCACTACCAGGGGATCCTCTGCACCGCGGTCTTCAGCCCGCAAGGGTATCTCCGCCAAATCCAGCATATTGAGGATGGTCGGAAAACTCAACTCGTACTGGAGGGTGAAGCCCACCAGGTCGAAGTGGGTTAAAGGCCGGTAGCTCTCCAAACTGAAGAGGGGAATCTCCCGCTTTCTCAGTTCCTCTTCCATATCCGGCCAGGGCGCGAAAACCCTTTCGGCAACTGTCTTTTCATCCAGATTCAGCAGGTGATAAAGGATCTTGAGCCCTAGATGGCTCATCCCTACTTCGTAGCTATCCGGAAAGGCCAAGGCCACTTTTACCTTGGCCTGATCCCAGTCTTTATGGATAGCGTTGACCTCACTGCCCAGGTAGCGTGCGGGTTTCGTTACTTTTCTCAGGATTTCGTCTTGTACTATGGATCGTATTGCTTCGGGTTTCACGATGCATCAGTCCTTGGGTTATATCAAAATTAGTATGTAGTTTCAGAAGTGGCGATTATTCCCTGAATCATGGTAAGTATATTCTCTTCCTACCTACTATTCCCTTCCTAGGGGGTGGACCGGCAGCGCCTCCAACGGAGTGTCAATGCCCTTCTCCAGCATGGCCTCGATCACTTCCAACTCGGTAACATAACCTAATAATTCTTTGTTGGCCCCTAAGAGATAGACCAAGTGGTAGTTTTGGGGCAGGAAGTGCCGGACTACCTCTTTCACCGGCATGCTGGCCGGGCAGAGAATGGATTCCACCAGTTTAGGGCCGCCGGTTCCCAGCTCCTGTCGACGTTTGGTAATGTATTGGACGAAGAGATACCGGCTGTTGTACTCCTCCCTTCGGGCAGCCAACCAGAGAAAAACCCCGACCACCGGAAAGGAGATGTTGAGTGCCCCTAAATGCAGCCCGATGATGCCTCCTACCATCAGAAGCACCGCCAAAATCCGAGCCAGGCCCAAAGCGGCCCGGGTGGCCCCGCGAAAGCCTCTCTTGCCGGCAAGGTGAGCTCTTAAAAGCCGGCCCCCATCCAAGGGAAGAGCCGGCAGGAGATTGAAACCGGCCAGGGCCAAGTTGCTGTAGATCCCATAGGTCACCAGTTCCGGATAGAGAGGCCAGTTGTTCTGGATGAGCCAGCAGACCGCAGCCAGAATGCCGCTGGCCACCGGGCCGGCCAGAGCTACACTGGTTTCCAAGCCCGGATCCAACCCACCCAGTTCATCAATGCTGGCCACCCCGCCAAAAGGGAGCAGCTCGATTTGGGATGACCTCAGCCCGTGGGTCCGGGCGATGAGGGTATGGGCGAACTCGTGGAAAAAAACCGAAGTGAATAGCACCAGGGCTTGGGGGAGCAGCCCTACCGTGGCCAAGAGAAACAGGATCACCAGAAACCAGGGGTTGACTGCCACCGGAACACCTAAGAGAGACCCAACCCTCACTGCAAACTCCTCCTGCTTTGGTCAAGCAGAATCCAGGGAGCAGGATCCACAGGAGAGTCCTGGTAGTAGAGGATGAAGTGAAGATGCGGCTTGGTCCCCAGTCTAAGCAGGCCGGAGGTGCCGGATTTGCCCACCACTGTCCCTTGAGCAACAAAGTCGCCCTCCTCCGCCAAAGTCTGGGAAAGGTGGGCGTAACCGGAAGACCAGCCCGCCTCGTGCTGGATAATCACGGTGTGGCCTAAAGTCACCCCGTAGTTTACCCGGCTGACCCTTCCAGGAGCTACGGCCCGCACCGGGGTCCCCACTTCAGCGAAGATATCCAAGGCCCGATGAAAATAAGGGAGTTTAGTTAAGGGGTGCTTTTGCCAGCCGTAGGTGGCGATGACTTCGCCGTAGATCGGGGCTGAAAAAAGAGGTCCGGAGGTGACTTCCACCGCTTCCTCACGCCACGGCGCTGTCCACCTCGCCAGGTTCTCCGGCAGTTCTTGGGCGACCTGGCTCAATTTTACCTGGCAGACTCTCTTTTTCAAGCCGGTTAGGTAGCCCGTAACATCTCCTTCCAAAACCAAGGAGGCCACAGCGAGCGCCAAGAGGTAAATAATGATCCAGATTGCCCTCCGCAAGGCCATTTTGAGCCCCCCATAATCTGCCTACCATCACTATGTATATTAAGCAGCACAGGGGGGTAGTACGAAAGGCCAGGGTTAGAAGCGGAGCTTATGGCGGCGACCGTAGATGTTGACCAACAAACCAATGCCGACCATATTGGTCAGGAGGGAGGAACCACCGTAGCTGAGAAAGGGCAGCGGAATTCCGGTGACCGGCATGATGCCCATGTTCATCCCGATGTTGATTAATACGTGAGTGAAGAGCATGGAAACTACCCCGGCCGCCACCAGGCTGCCGTAGCGGTCTTTGGCGGTGTAAGAGACCACCAATCCTCGCCAGAGCAAGAGAAAATAGGCGGCCAGTACGAAGAGCCCGCCGATAAAGCCGAATTCCTCTCCGATCACCGAAAAGATGAAGTCGGTGTGGTGCTCGGGGACGAAATTGAGCTGGGTTTGAGAACCGGAAAACAACCCTTTGCCCCACAGCCGGCCGGAACCGATGGCGATCATGGACTGGATGACGTTGTAGCCGGCCCCAACTGGATCGCTGTAGGGATTGATAAGCACTATAATTCGGTTTCGCTGATAGTCTTTGAGAACGTAGAAGAAAATCAGAGGTGAAACCGCCAGAGCTGCGGTGATGATCCCTCCCAGATGCTTAGGGTTGGCACCGGCAATGTAGAGCATCCCAAACAAGATGCCCACAAAGACCATGGCCGTTCCCAGGTCAGGCTGGAGCAGGATCAGCCCCATGGGAATCAGCACAATGGCAAAGGGCACCACCAAGCTCCGCAGTTCTCTCAGGTTTTCCTGGCCTTCCAGGTATTTGGCCAGAAAGAGGATGACCGCGATCTTAGCCAGTTCGGAAGGCTGAAAAGAGGCCAAACCAGCAATCCGAAACCAGCTCTGAGACCCGGAGACCAGTTTCCCGGTAACCAAGACCAGCGTCAAAAGGGCCAGCATCCCCAGGTAGAAGTATTTGCTAAACTTACCTAAAACCTCGTAATCCAGATAAACTGCAAGCCCTAAGCCCACCAAACCGATGATGACCCACATCACCTGGCGTTTCAGAAAAAAGAAAGGGTCACTGCCGGCCTCCAGCAGCCTGCTATGGGTCGCACTATAGACAGCCACGAGCCCCAAAGCCACCAGAGCCACAACAACCCCCAAAAGTGTGAAATCAAAGTTCTTAGCCACTCTTTTTTGATACGACAAAGCTACGACCGCCTAACACTCTTTACAGGAATATTCGCCACCAAAGCCACTGCGTTATCGGCCCGGTCTAGGGTTACTTCCAACCCATCCTCATCGATTTCCATGTACTTGCTCAAGACTTGGATCAGCTCTTCCTTCAAAGCGATCAACAGCTCAGGGGAGAGGGCGGTACGGTCATGCAGCAAAACCAAGCGCAGCCTCTCTTTGGCCTGGTCCTTGCTGCCGTTCTCTTTGGCGAAGATCTTGTTGACAAAATCGATGAGAGCACCCATTCTATCTACCTCCCATCAGGCGCCGCAGTTTTTCGATGAATCCCTGGCTGCTGAAGTCCATGAGCGGGACTTCCTCACCGGTGATCCGTCGAACGATATTCCGATAAGCTTGGCCTGCTCGGGAGTTCTTATCGGTCACCGCCGGTTCCCCTTTGTTAGTGGAGACAATGATGGCTTCGTCATCAGGTACTACACCCAACAGGGGGATGGCTAAGATCTCGATAACGTCATCGATGTCCATCATATCCCCTTTGCGAACCATGTCGGGACGGAGCCGGTTGATCACCAGCTTAGGCTCATAGATCTCGGAGGCCTCCAAAAGCCCGATGATCCGGTCAGCATCCCGAACCGCTGAAACCTCAGGAGTGGTAACGATGATGCTTTCATCAGCACCGGCAATGGCGTTTTTGAAACCCCTCTCGATGCCGGCCGGGCTGTCCACCAGCACGTAATTGAACTGTTCTTTCAGCTCCTGACAGAGGGCTTTCATCTGATCGGGCTGGACCGCATCCTTGTCTCTAGTCTGAGCAGCCGGTAAGAGGTAGAGGTTTTCATTGCGCTTGTCCTTGATAAGAGCCTGACGCAGCCGACAGTGGCCTTCGACCACATCGACCAGGTCGTAGACAATGCGGTTCTCCAGTCCCATAACCACATCCAGGTTGCGCAGACCGATATCGGCGTCTACCAGGCAAACCCGGTATCCCTTCTCGGCTAAACCCATGCCTAAATTGGCGGTAGTAGTGGTTTTACCCACCCCACCTTTGCCGGAAGTGATGACAATAACCTTCGACTCCATACCGTTATCCCCCTTAGGATGCAAACTCTTCGATAATAACTGCCCCATCTTTGACCCGGGCTACCTCGGGGCGATCGGGGAGAGCCTCTTTCTCATCAGGTGATCGGGCGATGAGATCAGCTATTCTCAGCTGCGTCGGGGCCAGGCGCAAGGCCATCACCTGGGCACTGGAATCCCCGGTGGCCCCGGCGTGGACTACCCCCCTCAGGGTCCCGAAGACCACGATATCCCCGCTGGCTACTACCTCAGCCCCCGGGTTCAAATCCCCTACTATCACCACATCACCGTCATGCCGGACTTGCATGCCGGAGCGCAGGGTCCGCCTGATCAGCTTGGCACCTGGTTCGGTCGGGACGGGCTCCGGTTTCCTCTGATCTTTAGAGCAGGCTGTCTCACCTGTAGTCACCAGACCCGACAAAGTCAAGCCGTGCTCACCTAAAACCTTCAGAATCTGAATCAGTTCCTCGGATTCCAAGAGCCGACCCCCGGTGTTGATTACCACCGTACTGCCGGTACCGAAAAAGGATCTGTTCTGGGCCAGTTCCTGACGGAGGGCCACTAAAACCTCGCTGGGATCGGCACTGGGATCCAAATGAATGGTTAACCCGTCTTTAGTACCTTTAAAAACCACTAACTTAGCCACCATGTAACCCCTATTCTCACCGCTAATAGCTCTGCTTTTTCCAAAATTCGCTTTTAGTGACAATTATCCTTCAGGGCTGCTCAATTTCGACCCCGTTCTCTTCGGCCAGCTCCTCTTGGCTTTGGGAGGGGTCCAGCCCGAAGTAGTACTCCAAGATCTTCCGGGCCACCGGTCCCGCAGAACTCCCGCCGCCCCCTGCCCGTTCCAGAGCCACCACCACCACGACCTCCGGGTCGTCGGCTGGGGCGTAACAGGCGAACCAACCGTGAACATCAGAGGTGGTTTTGGATAGCTCCGCGGTACCTGATTTACCCGCTACCGGAATGGGGAAACCTTCAAAAGCGGACCTACCTGTGCCCTGAGTAATGGTGTAGCGCAGCCCTTCCCTGATGGTCTCCAGGACCCGGGGCTTGATCTCCAGCTTATCCTTGATCACCGGCTTGAAGGTCTTGACCACTTCACCGGTGGGCTTGAGGATGGCCTGAACCAAGTAGGGCTTGTAGAGGGTGCCGCCGTTGGCCAGGACCGAATAAACCAGGGCCATTTGCAGCGGTGTCACCAGTATGGGGCCTTGACCGATGGAGACGTCCAGGGTTTCAATGGGATACCAGATCTTTTGGTCAGGCCTCTGGAAAGCCTCTCGCTTCCATTCCCGGCTGGGCACCAAACCTGAGGACTCTGGCGGGTAGAGATTCAATCCGGTCGGTTCCCCCAGTCCCAGCCGGCGGGCGTACTCGCTAAGTTTATCGATACCGACCCGGCGTCCCAACTCATAAAAAACCACATTACAGGAGTCGCCGATGGCCTCGGCCACAGTCTCCCGCCCGTGGGTGCGCCCCTGAGCATATATCCAACAGGTCTTCTGGGGATAGACGTAGTCACGGCCCTGGGCGTCAAAGACCTCCCAGGGAGAAGTGAGGTTCTCGGAAAGAGCTGCGTAAGCCGTAACCACCTTGAAGACTGAACCGGGGGTGATGTCTCCCTGGGTCACCCTGTTACGTAGCGGATTGTAGGGGTTATTCACCAGCTCCTGCCAGTATTCAAAGCTGACACCCCCAACGAATTGAGAAGGATCAAACCCGGGTTCACTGGCCATAGCCAGAATCTGGCCGCTATTAGGGTCCAAAACCACCGCTGCACCCGCATAAGCCCTGGGGTAGCGCCCCTCTTCCCGGATCTCAGCTAACCGCTGGGCCAGGAGCTCCTCCACTTTGCCCTGGAGCCCGGCATCTAAGGTCAGGACCAGATTGTTTCCGGGAATGCTTTCTACCTTGCCCAAGACCCTGATCGGCCTGTTGACCCTATTCACTTCCACCTGCTGGCCACCGTCGATTCCCCTTAGCTCGCTCTCATAGACTCGTTCCAAACCGGTTCGGCCCACGATGTCGCTGCCGGTATAACCTTGATCCCCTAATTCTTTCAGCTGCTCCTCACTGATTTGACCCAGGTAGCCTAAGGTGTGTCCGGCCAAAGGGCCAAAGGGATAGTAACGGATCGGAGTTTCCTCGATGATGACTCCGGGCAGGTCAATCCGGGACTCTTCAATGGTAGTAACCACTTCCGGTCCTACATCCCGGACCAAGCGAACCGGGTAGTAGGGCAGCCTTTGCCCCGAAGCGACAGCATCTGCAATCTCTTCCGGACTCATGTCGATGATCTTGCTGAGCCGCCGGTAAACCGGTTCAGGGTCGTCAGGCAGGTCCCGGGGGACGATGGAGACGGTGAAGGCCTGCCTGTTAGTGGCAAGAGGGGTCAAGTTGCGGTCGTAGATAATTCCTCGAGGAGCTGGGATGGGGATGACTCTGAGGGCATTGGCCTCGGAGCGCCTGAGGAATTCCTCTCCCCGAATAATTTGAAGATACCAGAGACGGCCGACAATGACCACGAAAACCAGGCCCAAAAAGAGCAGGACCATCCGGATACGTTGGCGTAGTTCCTCCTTGGCTTTCTTCTCAGTCATAACAGCCTCTGCTCCTTGAACCAACCCCGGTTCAGAAATTCACCGTACAAATGTCTGATGCCCCGAATGACCAGGGGGGCCATGGTGGCGGTGTAAATGCCGCTGGCAATGATTAAACGGCGAAAACTGGGCCAGAGAGGCTGGTCCAAACCGAAAGAATTGCCCAAAATCAGAAAGAAGGACTGATCCAAAAGGGTGGCAACAAAGGCACTGACAGCCGGCACCCACCAGCTGTCGACATAGACTCGCTTGGGAATGAACCCGGCCATTAACCCGACCAGCAGCTTGCCCGGCACTGACAGGCCAATGAAAGTTCCCCGCAAGAGATCCAAGATGAAACCGCCCAGAATGCCGGAGACCATCCCTTCAAATGGTCCGGCCGTGATACCGACGGCCACAACTGTGGCTGTAATCAAATCTGGACGGGCTCCATAGACAGCCAGGTGGGTAAAGAAAGAAGCCTGCAGAATGTACATGCCCAGAATGAAAAGGGATAAAATCAGTAGACGCACACTGGTCCTCCTGTCGCGAACTACTTATCCAGGATGACAAAGACCTCTTCCAAGCGAGCAAAATCGGTGGCTGGTTTCAGCCATCCGGTGACAGTCAGCCCGTACCGGTCTTGCTTGACTTTGACAACCTCACCTACTAACAGACCTTTGGGATAGACCTGTCCCAGCCCGGAAGTGAGAATCTTGGTTCCGGGTTCCAGGCGGATATCGTTGGACAGGGGTTTGACCTTAAGCAGGCCCGGTTCTGCGGTATCCCCTTCCAGCAAGACGAAGTCCCGGCTTTTTTCGGTTATCCCCCCGATGGCGCTACGGGAGTCCAAGGCCAGGAGCACTGAGGCTGAGTTCGCGCTGACCTGCCGGACTTGTCCCACTACTCCCTCGGTACTGATGACGGCCATCCCCGGTTCCACTCCGTCCAGTTTTCCCTTGTCAATCTGAATCACGTTGAACCAATCCGGAATGGCCCGGCCGATGACCCGGGCCGCCAAGAGCTGGTACTGGGAGGTCTGTTTAAACTGAAAAAGTTCGGCCCAGCGTTTGTTCTCCCGGGCGGACTCCTTCAAAAGGGCGTTCTCCGCCGAAAGCCGGGCAATCTTTTGCCTGAGAATAATGTTCTCTTGTCTGAGTCGCTGGAGGTGAATCAGGCTGTCCCAAGACTCCTTCACCCTGTAGACAAGAGAAGAGATGCCGCTTTCGAAAGGTGAAACCACATCCCGCAAAACGCTTTCAACCACCGTAATCTGAAAGCGGTTCCCCGAGGTGCTGTAGATCAGCACCAACAAAATGAGGATCAAGCCGATAAGTGTTGGCCACACCCACCGGTTGGGACGGTACATCAAATCTCTCCCCATCAGAATCAGACTTTTTTCGGCGCTATCAGCACCCGCTTCATCACATCAAAGTGTTCCAGAGCGGCACCGGTGCCAATGGCCACGCAAGATAAGGGGTCCTCAGCCACCAAAACCGGCATCCCGGTTTCTTCGGCCAAGAGCCGATCTAGTCCCTTCAGGAGGGAGCCGCCGCCGGCCAAGACGATACCCTTATCCATTATATCTGCGGAGAGCTCCGGAGGAGTCCGTTCCAGGGTACTCCGGACCGCTTCCACGATGGAAGCCACCGGCTCAGAGAGGGCCTCCCTAATTTCCTCAGTGGTGACCGTCACTGTCTTCGGCAAGCCGCTGACCAAGTCCCGACCCCGGACTTCCATGGTCTCAGTTTCTCCGATATCAAAGGCGGTACCGATCTGTTTCTTTACTTCCTCGGCGGTGCGTTCGCCGATCATCAGGTTGTAGGTCCGCCGGACATGCTGGACAATGGCCTCATCCATCTCATCACCGGCCACCCGGATGGATCGGCTGGAGACCACGCCACCTAAGGAGATCACTGCCACCTCAGTGGTGCCGCCGCCGATATCCACGATCATACTCCCGGTGGCATCTTGCACCGGCAGGCCGGCCCCAATGGCCGCTGCCATCGGTTCCTCAATGAGACGGGCATCCTTGGCGCCGGCCTGCAAAGTGGCGTCGATGACCGCCCGTTTCTCTACCTCAGTGACTCCGGTGGGGACGCAAACAATCACCCGGGGCTTGAGCAGGCGACCCCGGTGGACTTTATTGATGAAGTAGCGGAGCATCTTTTCGGTGGTGTCGAAATCGGCGATAACGCCGTCTTTCATGGGCCGGATGGCCACAATGTTGCCGGGAGTGCGTCCGACCATCCTTTTGGCTTCTTCACCTACGGCCAGGACCTGCTCAGTATCACGGTCAATGGCCACTACAGACGGTTCCCGGACCACAATGCCTTTACCCCTGACGTAGACCAGAGTATTGGCGGTGCCAAGGTCGATGCCCATGTCTTTGGAAAACCTGCGAAACATCTATGTGAAACCCCTTTCAAATCAGAAATGCTGGAATAAACCTTGGTTTATTTCTCGAAGCGAGGTAGGAAAACCTTTTCTCAGATGATTCCTTTTTCCCGCAGGCTAACAAAGGTATTATCCCCGACGATAATGTGGTCTAACACCTTGATCCCCAGGAGTTTCCCGCATTCTGCCAGCCGCTTGGTTAAAGCAATGTCTTCCTCACTGGGCGCAGGGTCACCGCTGGGGTGGTTGTGAGCCAAAATCACTCCCGCCGCCGACCTGGCAATAGCCGGTTTGAAGACCTCTCTAGGGTGAACCAGGCTGGAGTTCAAAGTCCCAATTGAAACCAGTTCATTGGCGAGAATCTGGTTCTTGGTGTCCATCACCAAGCAGCGAAAAATCTCTCTGGTCTGAAAGCGTAAATCGCTCCAGAGATAAGAAAAGGCCTCCCTGGGGCTGGCAATGATCTGCTTAGGCCTGGCCTGCAGCTTGCTGATGCGTTTGCCCAGGGCCAACGCCGCCACCACCTGAGCCGCTTTGGCCGGCCCGATGCCGGCAAGCATTGCGACCTCACTGGCTTCGACCCGGGCTAACCCCGCCAGGTCTCCGAAGTGCGCCAGGAGCCGGTTTGCCAAATCCAAAGCTGAAGCTCCGCGGTTGCCGGTGCCGATGACCACCGCCAACAGTTCAGCCACATCCAATGCCTC
The DNA here is from genome assembly GCA_017656135.1 of Bacillota bacterium. Classification (GTDB taxonomy): domain Bacteria; phylum Bacillota; class UBA5301; order UBA5301; family UBA5301; genus JACDOJ01. The sequence continues at coordinate 42,546 of JACDOJ010000005.1, forward strand.
TTCCCCATGAAAGAACAGCTTCTCCCGGGGACGCTCCTCAACCGGCTTAGATTTTATACTTAGTCCGCTTATTCTCCATCCTCTCCTTCTGGAGTATGGCAAATCCGAACCGCCTCAAAAGGCGGTCCAATGCGGACAGGGGCAGACCGACAACATTGAAGTAGCAGCCCTCGATCCTCTCCACCAAGAGAGCACCGAGGCCTTGGATACCGTACGCACCGGCTTTGTCCAGAGGCTCACCGGAGGCCACATAGGCCGCAATCTCCTCTTGGCTCAAACGGCGAAAGAAGACCTTGGTGGCAACCGTCTCCACCAGGCTCTCTCCGGTTGCGGCGTTCACCACTGCCACCCCGGTGTAGACGGTGTGGGATCTCCCCGAGAGCTGGCTCAGCATCTTGTGGGCCTCCTCCTCATCCCCGGGCTTACCTAAAACCCTGCCGGCCAAAACCACAACGGTATCGGCGCCGATGATGAGCCCCCTCTGCCGACCTGCGGCTACTGAGAGGGCCTTGGCCTTAGCCAGCTGGGCCGCATACTCTCCAGGATCTTCCCCTTGATGCGGAGGCTCGGTAACAGTAGAAGGCTGGATCTCAAAATTCAGGCCCAGGCCGACCAAGAGCTCCCGGCGCCGGGGCGATGCTGAGGCTAGGATCAGGTCAGGCACGACACTCTCCTCCAATAATTAGGTAAAATTTAGCAATATCCTGTTGAGTAACTTTTCATTTTTCAGTTTTTTACCCACTCCACATTTAAACTCCCATAAATCTCGATTTTACCTTTTTTATCAACGAACAAGGCCCGGCAGGGGACTACCTCCTCCACTTGGGAAATCACCTCCGGTCCAGCCACAAAAAGCAGGGTAGATAAGATATCCGCAGTGAGGGCATCCTCAGTTACAACCGTAACCGCCCGGTACTCACCTGCCGGATAGCCGGTCCGGGGGTCCAGGAGGTGATGGTAGCGCCGGCCCTGATAGTCGAAACCCCGCTCGTAATCACCGCTGGTGGCGATGGCTTGTCCGTTCTGCAATCGGAAGTACCCCAGGGTGCCACTACCCTGTGGATTTCGTACCCCCACCCGCCAGTTACCCCGCCAGAAAGACGGGCGTCCTAAAACTCGGATGGTTCCACCCATGTCAATGAGGGCCCTCTTGGCCCCGGCCGCCTTCAGATTAGCATAGGCTAAATCAGCGGCATAGCCCTTGAGCAGGGAACCCAGATCCAATTGGAGATGATCCTCTCCTACCTCGGACAAGGCTCTTTCCACCTGGGCCGGGTCCGGGGGAACCTCCTTGGCCAAAGCATCCTTCCAGAGCTGGGTAAGAGAAGCGATATCTAGCTGGTAGGCGCCGCCGGAAAGAGCGACAAAAGGCTCAGCTTTAGAAAGCAGCCGCTGGAGCTCCTCATCTGCCGGCACCTCCCCCTGATTGAACCGGCTCAAGTAGGAGTCTGGGGTGAAAAGGTCGTAGCGCTCATCCAGCCGCTCCAGCTCTCCAGGGAGCCAGAGGGAAAACTCTTGGCCCGGGCCTTGCGGCAGAAGAGCGCTGACCCGCCAGTAAGAGTCCATGGCAAAACCCTCCAGGGTGATCTCCGGGAGGGCTTTGACATATCCGCCGGTCACAAGGACCAATCCTATGAGCAGACCGAGCAAAGCTATCAGACTAGGAAACCTTCTCAGCCACATACTCTTTGATCTCCAAGCAGGATTTGGGACACTTCCGGACACAAGCGCCGCAGTTTTGACAGAGGTCGTAATTGATAACCGGTAAGTTTCCTTCCAGTTTGATAGCCCCATGGGGACAAGCCTTTACGCACAGGCCACAAGCGATACAACCTGAGTTGCAGACGGCCAAGACCTCTTTCCCCTTTCCAGGGTTTAAGCAGAAAAGCTGAAGGTCCTCTCCTTCCTCCCGAAGGGCAATGACCGACCGGGGGCACGCCTTGACACAAAGCCCGCATCCAGTGCAGAGCTCCTCATTGACCTGCATCCGGCCTTCTTCATCCCGGCTGATGGCTCCCACCGGACAGACTGCCACACAGTCCCCCAGACCAATGCAGCCGTAAGCACAGCCCTGGGCGGCACCAATCAAGGTTTGGTAACCCAAACAGGTTTCGATTCCCTGGTAGATTGGGGGGTTTTTCAGGTCAGGCCGGCACCGGATGACCGCTTTCTTGACCGGTCCTGACTGGGCCGCCCGGCCTAACAGCTCGCCGATGATCGCGGCCACTTTGGCTCCCCCTACCGGACAGAGCCCCACCTCTGCCCCGGCTACAATGGCTTCAGCCGCTCCCCGGCAGCCGGCCTGCCCACAGGCACCGCAGTTCAAACCCGGAAGCACCTCTTCCACCTGGTCTACTCGAGGGTCTGTTTCCACCCGAAAGCGCCTTTCCACCAGTGCCAGAATTAAACCGAAAGTAATCCCCAACCCGCCCATCAGCAGGGCGGCGTAGATGATCTTCTGTACAACCCCCATGCTAAAAACCTCGCTTTTCCTTTTCTACTGGGCTACAAGCCCGGTAAAGCCCAAAAAGGCCATGGAGAGCAACCCAGCAGTAATCAGAACGATGGGTGCCCCTTTGAAGGCAGCCGGAATATCCGCCCACTCCAGTCGTTCGCGAATCCCGGCTAAGAGGGAGAGAGCCAAGGTAAAACCTAAGCCAGCCCCGACGGCAAAGACAGCAGCCTCCACTATGTTATAACCCTTCAGGGAAACCAAAAGTGCCAGCCCTAAAACAGCACAGTTAGTGGTGATCAAAGGCAGGAAAATTCCTAAACTGCGGTGTAGGGCCGGGCTAGTCTTGGCCAGCACCGTTTCCACAGTCTGCACCATCGAGGCGATAACCAGGATGTAAACGACGTAGCGGAGAAACTCCAAGCCCAAAGGGAGCAGGAAGTAACGCTCCAAGGTCCAAGTTACCACCGCCGAAACCGTCATGACCAAGGTGGTTGCCCAGCCCATGCTCACTGCCGTTTCCACCTTTTGGGAAACACCCAGGAAAGGACAGATCCCTAAGAAACGGGAGAGAACAAAGTTATTGACCAACGCTGAGCTTACCAGGATCAGAAACAGGCCTTGAAGCATGGTGCAACCTCCTCTTGTAACTAAGTTCCACAGCTTTGAAAATCGCCACAATCAGCCCCATAGTGATGAAAGCTCCAGGGGGTAAGAGGGCCAGAATAACCGGTTGGTAGCTGCTGCCGAAGACAGACTGACCGAAAACCGTCCCGGCACCGAACAACTCCCGAACCGCGCCTATCAAAGTCAAAGCCCAGGTGAAACCGATGCCCATGCCTAAGCCATCCCAAAAGGCTGATTTGGGCTCGTTTTTGGAGGCAAAGGCCTCAGCTCGGCCCATGATTAGGCAGTTGACGATGATCAGCGGAATGAAAAGCCCGAGCACTTTGTGAATGTCCGGGAAAAAGGCGGCCATAACCATGTCAGTGATGGTCACCAGAGAGGCAATGACCACAATGTAGGAAGGAATCCGAACGGCTTTCGGGATCACCCGGCGCAGGGAAGAAATGATCACATTGGCGAAGACCAAGACCGCAGTGGTGGCCAGTCCCATGGCCACACCGTTGATGGCCGCGGTGGTCACCGCCAGGGTCGGGCACATCCCGATGAGCATGACAAAGGTAGGATTCTCCTTCCACAGTCCTTTGATGAACTCTTTATTCACCGTCAACACCTGCCTTTAAGAGAGCAACCACTCGTGCCGCTTCCTCCTTGATACCCCGGGTCACGGCTGTAGAGGAGATAGTGGCTCCGGTAATGGCCTCCACGTCTTTCTTGACCACAAAGGGGTCCTTGAGCGCCTTTCCGGCAAACTGCTGGGTGAACCAGGACTCTTGAATCCTGGCGCCGAGACCGGGGGTTTCAGCGTGCTCCAAGACGACCACCCGGCGCACCGTCTCAGCTTCGAGGTTCACACTGACCATCAGGGAGATGGGACCGCTGAATCCAGAAGGGGCGCAGGTGAAAGCGACCAGCTCCCCATCGGGAGTTTGAGCTGTGTAGAGCTTCTTCCCGTCAACTACTTTTTCCGAAAACTGGTCGATCCCTAAAACCCTTTGAACGGCAGCCACTTCTCTAGCCCGCCGATTCGCTGCAATCTGCTCTGCGGTCACACTGTTGAAAAAGCCCAAGGCTATTCCACTACTTACCGCTATTATAGTTAAAACTAGCACATATCTCAGGATTGAGTTTTTCATTGCACCGCCCCCATCGCCTTTGGCCAAGTCAGCTTTTCAAGCAAGGGCACCGCCGCGTTCATCAACAGAATGGCAAAGGAAACCCCTTCCGGATAGCCGCCAAACTGACGGATGACCATGGTGATCAAACCGATGCCGATGGCGAAGAGCCACCGCCCGGCAGGAGTCACCGGACTGGTCACATAGTCGGTAGCCATGAAGAAGGCCCCTAAAACCAACCCGCCACTGAAGAGGGTGGTTGTCACCGGTATTCCTAAGGCCAAGCTGAACAGAGCGGCGCTCCCTAAGACCCCGGTAGGGATCCGCCAATCAATATAGCCCTTGTAGATGAGGTACAGCCCGCCGAGGGCCAGAGCCAAGACTGAAGTCTCGCCCAGGCTACCGCCAACATTGCCCCAAAAGAGCTGTCCCCAGCTGGGAAGGGGTCCACCGGTGGCCAGCAGTGAGAGTGGGGTGGCGGTAGTGGTGGCATCCCAGGGTGCTTGCCAGGTGGTCATGACCACCGGAAAGGAGATCAGCAAAAAGGTCCGTCCCACCAAGGCCGGATTAAAGGGGTTGCTCCCCAACCCGCCATAGACCTGTTTGCCCAGGATGATGGCGACCACGGCACCGATAAACGCGTAGAGCGGCGAGATACCCGGTGGCAGGGTCAGGCCCAACAAGAGACCGGTCACCACTGCGCTTCCATCGGCCCTTACCTCTTTTCCCCGAACGTATTTGATCCACAAATACTCTGTGACTACTGCGGCAGCAACGCTAGTTGCCAGGACCACCAGGGCTCCGAAGCCGAAAAAGTACACCCCCGCCAAGGAGGCCGGCAGCAAGGAGAGAACCACCAGCCACATAATCTGCCTGGTCTGCTCCGGTGAGCCTAGATGTGGACCCGGACTCTGGAGTAGTATCCGCCCCATATCAGCTCCCTTTCCTTTCCTGTTGATTTTGCCGAATCTTCAGCTTTGCTTCGCGAATTTCCTGCACCAAAGGTCTGTTGCCTGGGCAGCTATAAGCACAGCAGCCACACTCCAAGCAGGCCATAGCTCCCGCTTTCTCCGCGGCTTCCAGATCATTGTGTATTCCGGCCTCAGCGATGTAGCCTGGATAAAGCCCCATGGGGCAGGCTGCCAGACACCGCCCGCAGCGAATACAAGGCGACGGTTCAGTGGGGCCTAACTCGGCCTGCCGCAAGGCCAAAACCCCGGAGGTGGTCTTGGTCACCGGCTCCTCCAGGCTTGGCGCGGTCTTGCCCATCATCGGACCGCCTAAGACGACCTTGGCGCAGTCCTCTTCAGACCAACCAGCCGCTTCCAAGAGAACTCTGATCGGTACACCTATAGGCACCAGGAAGTTTGAGGGGTTGGCCACTGCCCCCCCGTTCACTGTCACCACCCGGTGAGTAACCGGCTCGTCATAGAGCACGGCGCGGTAGATGGAGATGAGGGTAGCCACGTTCTGGACCAAAGCCCCGACCTCCATAGGCAGAGCCCCCAAGGGGACCGTCCGGCCTAAGACCGATTTAATGAGGTGTTTCTCTGACCCTTGAGGGTACTTCGGCGGCAGCACTTTGACCTCAACATCGGCAAAGTCTGCCGTCAACTGCCGGAGCAGCTTGATTCCTTCCACCCGGTCAGCTTCAAAGGCGATGTAGCCCTTCTTGGCCCCTACAGCCTGCATGGCCAGGCGCAACCCGGCCAAGAGCTCCGGGGCCGCCTCCACCACCAGACGGCTGTCGGCCGCCAGGTACGGCTCACATTCACAGGCGTTTACGATCACTGAATCGATAGGTTTATCCTTCGGCGGGGAGAGCTTGACATGGGTGGGGAAACCCGCACCCCCCATGCCGACGATCCCGGCCTTTAGGACTTTATCCTTGATCTCCTCAGGGGTAAACCCGCTCAAGCGATCCCAGTCAACTTCTCTGGAAGACCGCTCCGGCTGGTCCGCACTGACCTGAATTTCTACAGCACTGACTCTGCCTCCGCCGGGGCGTCCCAGGGTCACCAGGCCTTTCACCACCCCTTTGACACTGGAGTGAATGTAGGTAGAGACGAAACCTTGCGGCTCACCCAAGACGGAACCGACTTCCACCTCAGCCCCGGCCTCGACCACCGGTTTTGCCGGGGCTCCGATGTGCTGAGAAAGCGGTATGACTACAGTCTCCGGAGGCTGAATCCGGGTGATTGGTTCAGCAAGCGGTCGTCGGGGGCCATAGACCTCCACTCCCCCGTGATATGCAGGTCTTTTGAACAACTGTGATAGTAGCGCCATTTACTTCCCCCTGCCCTTATCCCAAAGCTCGCGTCCGGCGATTCCCGGCTCCGTGAGTTCTCTGGGACGTAAGATTATTGCCAGCTCCTCCTCAGTGAGGATGCCTTTTTCCAGCACTATCTCGGCCACCGAACGGTTCTGTTCCAGGGCGGCCTTGGCCACCAGCGAGGCTTTGTCATATCCGATATGCGGGCTTAAAGCGGTTACAATTCCCACGCTCTTGGCCAGGTGCTCCTGGCAGCGTTCCACATTGACCACAATCCCCTGCACGCACTTTTCCCGGAAAACCGTCACCACGTTGCGCAGCATATCAGCGCTGTGCAAGAGGTTGTGAATCAAAACCGGCTGCATCACGTTGAGCTCCAACTGCCCGGACTGGGCCGCCAGGGCAACTGTGACATCGCTACCTACGATCTGGAAAGCCACCTGGTTGACGGTCTCCGCCAGAACCGGATTAATTTTGCCGGGCATAATAGAAGAACCAGGTTGAACCGGCGGCACGGTGATCTCCCCGAGCCCTCCCCGGGGACCTGAAGCCATCAGCCGCAAGTCTGAGGCGATCTTAGAGAGGTTTACCGCTGCAGATTTGAAGGCCGCTGAGACCGCAACTAAATGGTCCACGTTTTGGGTGGCGTCCACCAGGTCCTCTGCACCCACGAAGTCGTACCCGCTTAAAGCTTTCAAGTGGGAGAGGACCTTCTCAATGTACTCAGGGTCGGCGTTCAAGCCGGTTCCCACCGCTGTGGCCCCCATATTGACCGTCAAAAGACAGTCCCGGGACTTTTCGATCCGCTCAGCGTCTCTCAGAATCACCCGGGCGTAAGCGGCGAACTCCTGCCCGATTCTGATGGGCACCGCGTCCTGCAAATGGGTCCGTCCCAGCTTAACTACACTGTCATATCTGCCGGCTAATCGTGAAAATTCCTCCGATAACGCATTAAGTGCCGGTACAGTGCCATCTAAAATTCTGAGCAAAGCCAAACGCACTGCTGTGGGAATGACGTCATTGGTAGATTGGGACATATTGACGTGGGTATTGGGATGGACCAGAAGGTAGTCACCGCGCCGTCCTCCCAGAAGCTCAATGGCCCGATTGGCGACGACCTCATTCATATTCATATTGATGGAGGTACCGGCACCGCCCTGGATTGGATCAGTGACAAACTGGTCAAGGAGCTGCCCCTCTTCAATCTCCCGGCAAGCGGCGACGATGGCTTCGCCGATATGGGGGGCTAGCATACCGATTTCCATGTTGGCCAGGGCTGCTGCCCGTTTGACCAAGGCCAAAGCCTTGAGCAGGGCCGGGTGCACTCTCAGCCCGGTGATAGGGAAATTCTCCACGGCACGCAGGGTTTGAATGCCGTAATAGACATCGTCTGGGAGTTTTCTGTATCCTAATAGATCGTGTTCGCGACGCATGCAAAAACCTCCCCCGAATCTGAATAATAGTCTTTCTCTTCAGGGGAGGTGTTTTCCTCCGAATAAACTTACACTGTATTCTGTATTTCACATTTTTTCAAAATCTTGGCCTGGAAGCGTTCCCGGGTCCAGATGTCATCCCCGGCTTTGAGAAGAGCCAGGGCAACCAGGAGGCCACCTCCGCCGCCACTGAGGGCCCCAAGGTCACCGAACCACCGATAGCCGACGACCAGACCCAGAAGAAGCAGGGTTACCGGCAGGAGGTACAACCAGGCCGAAGCAGTCACCAGGCCCCTGGAGTCCACTTCCACGATAACCTCATCACCTTTGGCAGCGCCGACGGAGTTGTAGGCTGTGACCTCTTGAAGCTCCGGCGCCCTCCCCAGAGTACACCGCCTGCAGCTGGCACACCCGGCAAGCTGAGCCACTTTCACCTCAGCCCACTCCCCACGGGTCCGAGTCACCACTCCTGAAACCTGCATTCCCGTCACTCCTTGAAGCTACTGGGCCAAGAGAATCCTGGCACCAGCAGCAACCAGTATCAATCCAATCATTTTGTTCAAAGGAAAAGGAATCCTCTCCATGCCCAATATTCCCAGGTGGTCGATGAGAGCCGCGGTGAGAATCTGGCCGACGATGATGGCGGTAGTTGCCGAGGCCACTCCGGCTCTGCTGATGGCAAAGACCACCCCGTAAGTTATGACCACGCCTATAGCTCCGCCCAGCCAGGTATACCAAGGAGCGTCGGGGAGCGCCCCCAAGTCACCGCTGCCCAAGTCGAAGACAAAAAGCAGGATCCCGGCAGTCAAGGTGGCGACCGCTTGAACCACGAAGGTCGCCTCCAGCAAACCGGTGACTTTGCCCAAAGCGGTATTTAAAGAGCCCTGGACGGCCATGGATAGACCGGCTAGGGCCGCAACCAGAAGTGCCAAAAGCTTAAAACCCATATCTTACCCCTTCCTCTTAAGCTAAGTATAGCTTTTTCTCCAGGAGGAAGAGGTATTCTCCGCCTCACCGCCTTTGGTCAAAGCAGCCGGAGCGAAAACCCTCCAGATCCAGGGTAACAAATTGATAGCCCAGAGGTTTCAGCGCCGCCAGGATCTTCTCCCGAGCGGCCAGGAGGGTTTCAAACTCAGCAGGCGGAACCTCGATCCGGGCGATGGTTCCGTGGTGCCGCAGTCGAAACTGGCTGAAACCCAGTTCCTCCAATGCCGCCTCCCCATTTTCCACCTGGGCCAGAGCCTCAGAGGTCAAGGCGGTGTGATAAGGAAACCGGGTTGCCAGGCAAGGGGCGGAGGGCTTGTCCCAGTTAGGCAGAGCCAGCTCTCTTGCCAGCTGCCGGATCTCCCTTTTGGCCAGGCCGACCTCGGCCAGGGGAGAAACCACGCCGCTTTCTAAGAGAGCCTGCATCCCGGGCCGGTACTCCCCTAGATCATCGACGTTACTGCCGTCGGCCACCAATTCCAGGCCGTGTTCTTGGGCGATGGCTTTGAGTTGGGTACAGAGCCTCTTCTTACAAAGGTAGCACCGGTTTTCAGGGTTTTGGCGAAACTCCGGGTCCGCCAGTTCTGTGGTCTCAATTACCAGATGGGGCGCCCCCAGCTCTTTGACCAGCTCGCAAGCGGCAGCCAGCTCCCGTCGGGGACGCAGGGGTGAAGACCCGGTGACCGCCAGGACCCGGGAGTTGGCGAGAAGAGCCGCCTTAAGGAGGAGGGAGCTGTCAATACCCCCGGAGAAAGCCACCAGAACACCCTCGGCCTCTCTCAGGCGCTCCAGGAGTTTTTGATACTTGCGAGTAAGCTCCATCCTAGAACCCCTCGACTGAAAGATAGCGCTCACCGGTATCCGGCAAGAGGGTGACTACCTGTTTGCCCCAACCCAGCTCGGCAGCGACTCTGACGGCTGCGTACACCGCCGCTCCGCTGGAGATTCCGGCGAGGATGCCTTCTTCCTCCGCCAATTTTCTGGCGTAGAGGAATGCCTCTTCATCTTTGACGGTAATCACCTCGTCGATGAGGCTTTGATCCAGAACTTTCGGAATGAACCCGGCTCCGATACCCTGGATATTGTGGGGTCCCTTTTGACCACCGGAGAGAACCGGTGAACCCGCCGGCTCCACGGCATAGATTTTCACCTCGGGATTTTGCTCCCGGATGTAGCGTCCGACTCCAGTCAAGGTACCTCCGGTCCCCACACCCAGGACCAAGGCATCAACTTTGCCTTCAGCCTGTTCCCAGATTTCCGGCCCAGTGGTTTTATAGTGGATTAAGGGATTGTTAGGGTTTTCAAACTGGCGGGGCATGAAGGCCTCTGGGAACTGTTCCTTCAATTCCTCCGCTTTTTTAACTGCACCGGCCATACCTTGATCGGCAGGCGTCAAAACCAAGTTGGCACCGTACAGTTTCAATAGCTTACGCCGCTCGATGCTCATACTCTCCGGCATGACCAGAGTCAGGCTGTAACCCCTGCTGGCAGCAATCAGGGCCAGGCCTATGCCTGTGTTTCCAGAGGTGGCTTCGATTATGGCACCTCCCGGTCTAAGCATACCCTTGGCCTCGGCCGCCTCAACCATGCCCCAAGCAATCCTGGTTTTCACGCTGCCACCCGGGTTCTGGCCTTCCAATTTAGCGAGAACCGTGGCGTCTTTGCGGCCAATAACCCGGCGCAGCCTCACCAAGGGAGTGTTTCCTATGGCGTCAATGATCGAACTGGAGTACAAACTCTTTCACCCTTTCTATAATATAATTCCTAGTATTTTACTTGGGATTACCTTGTACTTTCGCCATACCCTCTCCTTTTCCTGCTTACATTTGTAACCGTGAAAATACAAAGGAGAGCATAAACCCGGCCACCGTGACCACAGAGATGATGCTCCCGCCCTGCCTAAAGGCTTCCGGCAACATGGTGTCGGCCAGCATGGCCAATACAGAGCCTCCGGCAAAGGCCAAAAGGAAGCCGAGAAAATCACCGGGGATGAGCTCAGCCACCAAAAAGCCGGCCACCGTCACCAAAGTACACAACACCCCTAGGCCTACCCAATACAAACTGACCTTTCCTCTTCCCCAGAAAGGGGCCAGCGTCTCCGTGCCGGAGATGCCTTCAGGAACCCCGGCCAAAAAGGCAGAGAGCATGACCAGAAAGCCTAGGTTGGTTCCGGCTGCCAGACCCACCCCAATCGCAAATTGTTCCGGCAGTCCATCTAAAATGCTGGCCAAAAGGATATTCAGACCCGATTGAGCGCTTGGGTTCCTGAAGTGCAGCCCCTTAGGGCCCGCATGGTGAAGGAACAGCCGGTGAAAGAGGTAGTAAGTTCCGGCCCCGGCCAGCATCCCCAAGGCGGTGGCATCCAGCCCCCCCTGACGAAACCCCTCCTCCATCAGACCGAAGCTCATGGAGGCAATCAGAGCCCCAGCCCCAAAAGCCATGATCAGGCCAAGACGGCGTTTGGAGATGGGGAGAAGAAAAGAAAACAACCCGCCTATGAAGTTGGAGAACCCAGATACGCCTCCCAAGATCAGAGCTTGCAGCAGAGTATCCAACAAGCTTTCCCCCACTTAATGCCGTATTAGGATATAAACACCGTTGGGCAGTTCATGAATCATGCTCCGGGTCGTCCGGGAGAGGGTAGTGGATATCGCCAGCTTTTCTTGGGGGTCGGCCGCCACAAACACGGGAATATCGCCGGTCACCGCGTCGGCTTTGTCCCGAGTGGTTACGACGGCAATGATTTCTGCTTCGGTCGAATCTTTCATCTTAGAAAAGCTCCTTCAGTCATGGCGCCGGGCGGCCAGGCGTCCGGAGATGGCCGCACTGGGACGTTTCTTAGCGCTCTCCAAGAGAGGAACATGCTTGATCGCCGTCACCAGGGCTCCGGAGTCTTTGTTCACCGGCATTGTGTAGACGCCGATCCGCCCGGTTTCATGATCAATCTTGGCCATAGGAGTGAACTCCGGTTCATCCACCTCTTTCCGGATGCCTAAAATAGTCGCTACATCATGGACAATGGCCTGCCTTTGCCCGATGTGGGCCAGAGTAACCCGGGAATTGATATCCTTGGGAATCAGAATCGCTCCCAGGCCATGTTTCAAAATCATCTCCCGGGCGGTGGGGCCGCCCACGTTCATGATTTGAATATCCCCCACATAGAGGTCGGGACCGATGAAGTGAAGCTCAGCCGGTTCTACCTGTGCGTACTGGCCGACTCGGACCCCCCGCAGGGTCCGGTCCAGATAGCTCACTAAAAGCGCACTGAGGCCCACCGCTATCAGTACTTCCAGCCAAGCTGGGGTTTCCAGTAGAAAGAGCACACCTGAGGTTAAGAAAGCAGTCAGCATGGCTATGTAGTTACGGGCCTCAAAGACTTTAGCTATCCCTTCGATGTACGCCGTGCCACGCCGGACCAGTTCTGAGCCCTCCAGTCTGGTTAGGCTTTCCCGCTCGATGTTTCTGACCTCCCGGAACTGCTGGGCCGCCAGAGCCAGAAAGGTGGCCGCTGTGTAATCCTCATTGACCAGGGCTGGGATGGCCACAGCTCCCAGGAATGCAGCGATGGCCCCTAGAGCCAAATGTACCAGGTATCCTTGGGGGTAACTGGGGTACTGCCGGTAATCCACCTCAAGCAGCAGGAAGCGGCTTACGGTTCCCACCAGAGTGGCCAAAAAAATAGTCATACCAGTAGACATAGACCCACCTCTACCTGATAAAATTCCCCAACAGGCCCCTGGACAATGCAAGCAGAAAAAAAGAGGCGCAGCCTGCGTAAGCCGTGCCTCGCTGGGTTATTGGCCTTTTCCGTTATTTCATAATGACTTGGGAATAGCCATCGGCAATCAACTTGTCAACCAGGCTCTTCGCTGCCGACTGCTCTTTGAAGGCCCCCACTTGGACCCGGTAGGGTTTGGTGGGAGTGATGTAGGTGGGATAACCGTCTTGTTGAAGTTTTTGGGCCAATTCCAAAGCCTGAGGCCTCTCATTGAAGGAACCCACTTGCACCCTGATTAAACCATCACTGGTTGTGGGGATAGTCTCCACAGGTTGAGCGCCTTTAGTGTCAAAGTGCTCATCTTCGATGGTCACCAAAAGGTCCTCCTCTTCCTTAACTGTCTCTCCGGAACCGGAAACGGCAGGTGTTCCCGAGAGCGGGGTCCGGACCTTTTCCTCTTGGACGGTTTCCGGCGCTTTGAAGACCTGGCGTTCTTCAGAAGGGTGGCTGGGGTTCACCGCCATTTTGATGTAGTAGTTGCCTAAGAAGTAGCCGGCTATCACTGCCAGGATAGCGACAATCCCCAGGCTCAAACCGAAAGAGCTTCGATCACTTTTTTTAACTCGCTTACCGGCCATGAACATGCCCTCCTATTCTCCCTAAAAATATTACGAACCAGGCATCTCTTCTCCTTCAATACGGTGCAAGCTACCACGGAGGCAAAAGATGCCTTTTTAGGGGGAAAAGGGTTAGCGATGCACTCTCAGCCAACCCCTCCAGAGAATCTTTTTTCTCCAGGTAGAGCTCATAGGAGATGGCCAGGAACTTAACAGGAAGTCCTATAGCCTCTCCTGCTTTTTGGACCGGATCTAGCCCTTTTTGGATATTCTCGAACCGGGTTTCCTCCAAGAGGTTGGGATTGGCAATGAGGCCTGTTACTCTGAGGCCGGCGGCCTCCTCAAGCCTTTTGACCAGAGAGCTAATCTGTTCTGGACTGGAGGTGAAGGGACGGTAAGGGTTGACCACCACCCAGAACTGGGCTTTCTGAAGCTCAGGCTCATCGGCGAATCTCCTCAAGACCTTGGCTCCCACCGGGTCTCCTCCTAAGTCAATGAGAAGAGGATCCCGGCCCAGCCTGATCCCGGCCGCCACAGCGGCAGAGATGGCCGGCAAGTCAGCCTGCTGGAAGCCCTCGCTAGTCGAGATGATTTTAATATTATCAGCCAGGCGGCCCTCCCACTCCCGGGAACGAAAGTAGGGGTTGACGAAATCCAAATCAGCAAGAAGCACGGCTGATTCGGTTTTAGCCAAGGCTTCAGCCAGATTTAGAGTGACCTCTGATTTACCGCTCCCGTAGGCCCCGCCGATAACCAGGATTCTGCTTTCCAAAGGAACCTGTACGCTCATTTCACAGCTCCCAAGCTGGCCCGGACCGGTCCGACCAGGAAAAAGGAGCCAAACACGCAGAGCAGAGCGCCCTCAGCCTTGGCAGCTTCCTGGGCGATTTCCAGGGCCTGCCGCCAGTCAGGCTCGCACTTCAGCCTGTAACGGCCGGTGAAGAGCTCCGTCAACTCCGCCACCGGCAGCCGCCGAGGGCTAACAGGCTCGGTCAAGACCAATCCTTCAAAGGGGTAGCTCTCCAAAAGGGCGGCAGCCGTCCGGTAGTCCTTGTCCACCAAGGTACCAAAGAGGCCCCACTTGGGTCTATCTGGGAAGTACAGGTCCAGATTCTCCAAAAAGCCCATAAGGGCCTGGGGATTGTGGCCCACATCCAAAACCAGGGGACCGTTCCGGCCGGAGATGACCTCAAACCGGCCCGGCCAGGAAGCCGAGGCCAAAAAGGCGCCGGCTTTGGCCTCACCTTCAGGGCCGACCAGAGCTGAACCAACAAAGTGCTCCAAAACTAAAAGAGCCGCAGCCGCATTCTGTACCTGCTGTTTTCCCAGCAAGCCCAGCTGGAACCGATGAGGTGAGAGATCTGAAGAAAACCAGGTAAAAGAGGTACCTTCAGGCCTGTACCGGTGAACCTGGAAGCGATCTTTAACCGGATGAATCCGGGCCTTTTTTTCTGCTGCCGTTTTTTCAATGACAGCCAGGGCCGCATCATCTTGGTTCAAGACCACCACCGGCTGGCCTTCCCTGATAATCGCCGCTTTCTCCCGGGCTATACCGGTCAAATCGGGCCCCAACCGGTCTTGATGGTCGTAGGAGATGGACGTCAGGACCGCCACCTCCGCCGGCAGTGCCGTGGTGGCATCCAGGCGCCCCCCCAGTCCCACCTCAAAGACGGCATACTCCACGCCGGCCTCGGCGAAAAGCAAAGCGGCTGCGGCGGTCCAGGCCTCGAACTCAGTGACCGGACCAAGGGCTGGGTCCAGCTCCTGGGCTGCTTTTTTCACCTGTTCCAAAGCCTGTGCCAGGTCAGCTTCGGTTATCTCCCGCCTCTTGCCGCAGGCCAGGAGCTGAAAACGCTCTGTTAAACGTTCCAGGTGCGGGGAGGTGTATAACCCCACCGCACCATTTGTAAACTGGCTCAACAACCCTGCAGTTAAATAGGCGACACTGCCTTTGCCGTTGGTTCCGGCCACCTGTACGATCCGCAAACTCCGCTCCGGATTGCCCAGGCCGGCCAGAAGCGGGTACATTCTCTCCAGCCCCAGGCGCCAGCTGTTATCGAAGGCTCTCAACTTCCGCAATTCGCTCCTTGATCTTGGCCAAATCGGCCCGGTACTTCTCTAACTTGGCCCTTTCCTTCTCGACCACCTGGGCCGGAGCTTTGGTGACAAAGGCCTTATTGGCCAATTTCTGTTCACCCCGGGCCACTTCCTGAACCAGCTTATCCCGTTCTCTCTGCAGCCTCTCCAGTTCCTTATCGATATCGACCATTCCCGAAAGAGGCAGGTAGATCTGAACCCCGGCCGCCAGAGCGCTCATGGCCTTCTCCGGTTTCTCCGAATCTATGGGTAGGATGCTCAAGCGGGACAAACCAGCCAGAGCCAGGAACTCTTCTTTGAGTTTTTCAAGCTCGCCCCGGAGAGGGTCCTCGGCCAAGAGGATGGCCTCGATCTTTTTGCCCAGGGGAACCTCAGCCTCTGCCCGGGCGTTCCTGATGCTCCGAACGATTTCGATAAACGCCCCTAAAGCCTCTGCGGCCTGTCGATCACCCAAGGCCTCCAAACCGCTGGGGTAAGGCTGCAGCATGATGGTCTCTCTGGCCGCCGGAAGCTGCTGCCAGATCTCCTCGGTAATGAAGGGCATGAAGGGGTGCAAGAGCCGCATCGTGCCTTCCAAGACATACATCAGAACAGCCTGAGCCGTCTCCTTGCTCTTTGCGGTGGACTTTCCGTACAGGCGACCTTTGACCAGTTCGATGTACCAGTCACAGTAGTCGTTCCAGATGAACTCGTAGAGGACCTTGGCTGCTTCACCCAGGTCATAACGGGTCAGCTGTCTATTGACTTCCGCTGCGGCAGCCGCGTACCGGTCCAAGATCCACCGGTCCGGCAGCTCCAAAGGCAGCTCCTGGATCTGCTTTAATTCTGGAAGCTCCCCTGAGTAATCGGCGAGATTCATCAGCACAAACCTGGCGGCATTCCAGATTTTGTTGGCAAAGTTACGGCTGGCCTCCACCTGCTCCATCCGAAACTTCATATCATAACCCGGAGCCACCCCGGTAACCAGGCTGAAACGCAGAGCGTCGGCGCCGTATTCGGTTATAACTTTCAGGGGGTCAATGCCGTTGCCCAGGGATTTGCTCATCTTCCGGCCTTGGGCATCCCGAATCAGGCCGTGGATGTAGACCTCGTGGAAGGGAATCTCCCCTCTAAACTCCAACCCCATGAAGATCATCCTGGCCACCCAGAAGAAGATGATATCAAACCCTGTGACCAGGACGGAGGTGGGGTAAAAATGCTCCAGCTCTGCGGTTTCCTCAGGCCAGCCCATAGTCGAGAAGGGCCACAGCGCCGAGCTGAACCAAGTATCCAAGACATCAGGATCCTGCTCCAGTTGGGAGCTGCCGCACTTAGTGCACTCGGTGGGATCCTGGCGGGAGACTATGACCTCACCACACTCCTGGCAGTACCAGACCGGAATCCGGTGGCCCCACCAGAGCTGCCGGGAGATACACCAGTCTCTGATGTTTTCAACCCAGTTCAAGTAGATCTTGCTGAACCGCTCAGGCACAAACCGGATCTTACCCTCTTTGACCACTTGGATGGCGGGTTTGGCCAAAGGCTCCATCTTCACGAACCACTGCTTGGAGATGAGAGGCTCCACCACCGTTCCACAGCGGTAACACTCACCCACGGCATGAGAGTGTTCTTCGGTTTTAACCAGATACCCGTCGGCCTCCAGATCTGAAACTACCCGTTCCCTGGCTTCGTACCGGTCCAGTCCGGCGTAGACTCCAGCTTCCTTGGTCATCCTGCCGTCCTTGCCGATAACTGTGATCTTAGGCAGGTCGTGCCTGAGGCCGATTTCGTAGTCGTTGGGATCGTGGGCCGGAGTGATCTTCACAGCCCCGCTGCCGAACTCCTTGTCGACGTAACTGTCGGCGATGATCGGAATCTCCCGGTTCATGAGCGGCAGGATTACCGTTCGTCCCACCAGGTCCTTGTAGCGTTCATCCTCAGGATGAACCGCCACCGCTGTATCCCCCAACATGGTTTCCGGCCGGGTGGTGGCCACAGTGATGTAACCGGTGCCGTCGGCAAAGGGGTATTTGATGTGCCAGAGGTTACCTGGGCGTTCCCGGTGTTCGACCTCGATATCCGAAAGGGTGGTGTTGCAGTTGGGGCAGTAATTGATGATCCGGTAATCCCGGTAGATCAGGCCCTTTTCATAGAGACTCACAAAGACCTCTCGGACCGCTCGGGAGCACCCTTCATCCATGGTGAAACGCTCCCTGTGCCAGTCACAGGAAGCCCCGAGCTTCTTCAGCTGGGTGATGATCCGGCCGCCGTACTCTTCCTTCCAGGCCCACACCCGCTCCAGGAACTTCTTCCGGCCCAGGTCGTATTTGCTTAAACCCTCCTTGGCCAGATGTTCCTCGACCTTGGCCTGGGTTGCGATACCGGCGTGGTCTGTCCCGGGAATCCAGACAGTGTTCTCCCCCTTCATGCGGTGCCAGCGGATCAAAATGTCCTGCAGAGTGTTGTCCCAGGCATGGCCCATGTGAAGCTGACCGGTGACGTTCGGAGGAGGAATCACAATGCAGAAAGGCTTCCGTGACTTATCTACTTCCTGGTGAAAAAAGCCTTTCTCCTCCCAGTAGCTGTACCATTTATCCTCAGTTTTCTTGGGATCATATACCTTCGGCAATCCTGTCTCCTGCATGCTGAACCTCCTGTGCTAGATGCTCGAACAGAATAAAAAAGCCTCCGTCTAAGGACGAAAGCTACTTCGCGGTACCACCTTAGTTCACCGGTGTAAACCGGTGCCCTTTACAGACGGTGTAACGTACCGTGGACGGCAGCGGCTACTGATCTTTCACCACTGCGGCTCCTAGGCGACTTCCCGCCTGCCACCCGGCGGTCTTACAGCCTGGGGACCGCCTCTCTGAAAGAGTGGCTGAGGTCGGTACTACTCCCATTCATAGCCTTTAGAATCAATTTTGCTAGAATTAGTTTCATAATATACTCTGAAGTTTGCCATTGTCAAGGGGAGAGGGAAAATGCATGCCAATCTCGTAAGAGTATTTAGAAAGGGGTGCTAAGAGTGTTCTCGATTCCCCCTACCATCCTAAAGATCATCGACCGGTTGGAAACCGCCGGATACCGCGCCTACTTGGTGGGCGGAGCCGTCCGAGATTTGTTCCTGGAGAAAGAACCTTTAGACTGGGACATCAGCACCTCTGCCCGACCGGAAGAGGTCGTCGAGCTCTTCCCGGAGGCCACCGGCGTTGGAATCAGGTTTGGAACAAGCATCATCCCGACCGAGGACTGTGGTCCGGTGGAGGTGACCACCTTCCGGAAGGAAGGGCCTTACTCTGACGGTCGTCGTCCCGATTTCGTGGAGTACACCGGGGACCTGGCCACCGACCTTCGCCGCCGGGATTTCACCTGCAATGCCCTGGCCTACCACCCCAGAGAAGGTTTGGTGGATCTCTTTGGCGGCACAAGTGACCTGAAAAACCGAGTGCTGCGGGCAGTCGGCGATCCCCACCGGCGCCTTCAAGAGGACGCCCTGCGCATCCTGCGGGCTTTTCGCTTCCAAACCAGTTTGGGGTTGGCTCTAGACCGGCAGCTGGCCGCGGCTATCTGTGCCAAAGCCCCTCTGGTGGCCAATTTGCCCTCTGAACGCATCGGTAAGGAAATGCAGCGCCTTTTGGAACACCCCGGTGCCTGGCGGGGAATTCGGCGCTTGCGGGCAGCCGGCCTGCTTCGGTACATCCTGCCGGAGCTGGTGGCCTGCTACGGCCTGGAACAGAACCCCTTTCACGCCTACAGCGTCTACAGCCACACCCTGGTGGCCCTGAAACACGCCGCCGACGATTGGGAAGTCCGGACCGCCGTCCTCCTTCACGACCTGGGCAAAGCACAGGTAGAGGAGGTCATAATAAACGGGTGCCGGCGTTTTTGGGGGCACCAGGACGCCTCGGCCGAAATCGCCGAAAAGGTCTTGACCAGGTGGGCCTGGCCGGCCAAGTCCCGGGAGCGGATCGTCCGCCTGGTCAAAGAACACATGTTTTACTGGCCCCAGTCCCCGACGGACAGGGCTTTGCGGCGGTTTATCGCCAAGATCGGACCTGAGCTGGTTCTGCAGCTTCTGGAGGTCCGCAAGGCGGATATCATCGGTCTGGGGCCCAAAGGCAAAGAGCGCCTGGGACCCTGGAACAGACTCAAGGTACGCATCCAAGAGATGCTAAACGCAGAAAACGTCTTTTCCCTCAAGGACCTGGCCGTTGACGGCAACCTGCTAATGAAAGAATTGGGCTTATCCCCAGGTCCCGTAGTGGGCCGGCTCCTTGGTGACCTCTTTGAGGCGGTTCTGGCCCAAGAGGTCCCCAATGAGCCCGGGGCCCTTATCACTCAGGCTAGAAAACTTTTGCTAAGTGATGAGTGACATTCACCGCCAAAACCTTATCCCCGTCCTCCGACAACCTGACGACAGAAACTCCGGCGTTGGTCACCTCCAACCGGTCCCGGTGCTCCAAGGGCAGCCCCAAGACCAGTGCCAACAGCGTTCTGATGAATCCGCCGTGGGTGACCACCATCACCGCTTCATTGGAGTGCTCCGCCCTGAGGTACTCCAGAAAACCTTTGGCCCTGGCGGCCAAATCCCAGGTTGATTCCCCATCTGGAAACCGGGTGTTGATGGGATCCTCGGCGTAGGCCCGGAAAAGGTCGGCGTAGGTCTCTCGGGCCTCTTGGAAAGTGGTGCCTTCAAGTTTCCCAAAATTACGTTCCCGCAGGTCTCGCCTAGGAACAACCTCCACTCCCCACTGGGCGGCTATAATCTCAGCGGTTTCTCTGGCCCGGGCCAGATCGCTGCAGTAAATACAGTCGTAGCCGAAACGCAGTGCCTTCAAATACCCGGCAACAGCCTCCGCCTGCCTCCGTCCCAACTCATTCAAGGGAATATCTTGTTGTCCCTGAATGCGCGCACCTCGATTCCAGTCGGTTTCCCCATGGCGGACCAGGTACACCAAAACAGCCATAATACCCTCCCGACAAAAAAGAGACGGGGCCACTTCAGTCCCCGTCACCCCACTTTATTCACCCATTTAACTTATTACTCATCCAACTGCGGAGCCCCTACCGGACAAACATCGGCACAGGCACCGCACTCAATGCAAGCCTCAGGATCGATCTCGTACTTAGTATCTCCTTCGGTGATTGCTCCGGTAGGGCACTCCGGTTCACAGGCCCCGCACATGATGCACTCGTCAGTAATTTTGTACGCCATTGTAGTCCCCCCCTTAACTGCCATATCTATCCTAGACTATTAGCCCTATTAAGTGAAAATTCCTGCATAGCCTTAAGTAATTATCCGCTGGGGCTCGGTATAGATGTTCAGCCTCTTCCCTCTGGCAAAGCCAACTACGGTGACGCCCAGCTCCGCAGCGATGGCTAAAGCCAGTTCAGTCGGGGCCGAACGGCTAACCACTACCGGAATCCCGGCTTTAGCCGCCTTGATCAACATCTCCGAGGAAATCCGGCCGGTAGTCATGATGATTTTATCGGCCAGGTTCCACTCTTCCATCAAGGCTTTGCCCAACACCTTATCGACAGCATTGTGGCGTCCGATATCCTCAGCCAAAACCAAGACCTGGCCGGAAGAGTCACCAATAGCCGCAGCATGGGCCCCGCCGGTCAAGAGGAAAAGCCCGGTCTCCTCTTGCCAAGCACGCATCAGTTCACTGATGGTCTCTGCCGAGACGGTGAGTTCCGAATCAATCTTCTTGGTCCCCAGAGAGTCAGATACATGATAAAAAATGGTCCCCCGGCCGCAGCCGGTGGTTATTGTCCGTTTACCGTAAAGCTTCTCAGCCAACAGGTTCTTCTTAGTGGTCTCCACCTTGACCAGCTGTTTCTCCAGATCGATGCTGATGTTGGTGATGTCAGCGTACCGCTTAATCAGAGTCTCAGTGTACAGGAAACCGACTATCAATTCCTCCAGCATCACCGGAGCACACAGCAGGGTCACAAATTCCCTCCCATTGAGTTCCAAGGTAATGGGAACTTCGGAAATGACGTAGTCTTCAATCTCGCCGGTCTCTCCGGCCCGGTAGGTGACCACTTTTCTCGCAGCCACCAGCTCCTTGAGCTCCGGAGCCAGGGCTTCGTATTCTTCTTTTCGCCCGGAATCGGCGCACATATTACTACCCCCTGATGATGGCTTCAGCGGCATCCAAGGTATTGGCTAACAGCATCGCAATAGTCATGGGCCCAACTCCGCCGGGAACCGGGGTGATGAAAGCGGCTTTCTGGGCAGCTTCTTGAAAGGCCACATCACCGTAAAGCTTGCCCTCAACCCTGTTCATGCCCACATCGATGACCACCGCTCCCGGCTTAATCCAGTCGCCTTTAACCAGCTCTTTCCGGCCTACGGCCACAACCAGGATGTCGGCGGAACGAGCCAGAGCCGGAAGACCCACGGTTTTGGAGTGGGCCACAGTTACCGTGGCATTGGCAGCCAAGAGCAGAGCCGCCACTGGTTTGCCCACAATGTTGCTGCGCCCAATGACCAGAGCATTTTTGCCGGCAATTTCGATCCCGGTGCTTTTGAGGAGTTCCATGATGCCCCTAGGTGTACACGGAACCAGGCCCGGTTGACCTGTGACCAGCCTGCCCATGTTCACCGGGTGAAACCCGTCCACATCCTTGGCCGGGTCAATGGAATTGATCACCGCTTTGGAGTCGATCTGGTCCGGAACCGGCAGCTGTACCAAGATACCGTGAATCCGCGGGTCGGTATTTAAAGACTCCACCAGTTCCAAGAGTTCACTTTGGGTCGTCTCCTGGGGCAGGCAGTGGACTTTCGAGTAGAAACCCACCTCCCGGCATGCCTTTTCCTTGGACCGGACGTAAATCTGGGATGCAGGATCCTCTCCAACCAAGACCACTGCCAGGCCGGGCGGAAACCCAGCCCGGCGGGTAAAAGACTGTACTTTGGCGGCTATCTCCCCGCGGAACTTGGCCGCTAGGGCCCGCCCGTCAATGATCTGAGCCATAAGCCTTTAGCCGAAGAACCTCTTGATTTCGATCTCGGCGGTTTCCGGTCCGTCTGAGGCATGCACTACGTTGTGGGGCAAGACCGTGCCGTAATCGCCCCGGATTGTACCAGGAGCCGCTTCCAGGGGATTAGTAGCACCAACGATGTTCCGAACAACTTTGATGGCGTCTACACCTTCCAAGACACCCATGACCACAGGGCCATCGGTGATGGTTTCCACCAGTTCGGCAAAGAAGGGCTTGTCTTTGAGGTGGGCGTAGTGTTCCTCAACAGTGGCTTTGTCCAGCTGTTTCACCGCGAGCTTCTTCAGTTTAAGACCCCTGGCCTCAAACCGCTGAATAACAATTCCCACTAATCCGCGGCGAACAGCCTCGGGCTTCACGAAAAAGAATGTCTGTTCCATGGTTATTCATCCTCCTATAGCCAATTACTGGACAACTTAGAATATATTCATTCTCATTCTTAGCATGTCCTGCTAAAATAATCCACTAATCTGGCCGGTATCGGAAATGTACATACCTTCCGCGGCAGGGTGCTTGGGAAGGCCCGGCATGGTCCTGATCTCACCGGTATAGCAGATAATGAAACCGGCTCCGGCCGCCACTTTAACATCCCGCACCGTGAGTTCCCAGCCCTTAGGAGCCCCAAGTAGACTGGGATCATCCGAGAGGGAAAACTGGGTTTTGGCCATACAAATCGGCATCCGGTCGTACCCACCGGCAGTAAGCTCTTTAAGCTTTTTTTCAGCCTCAACCGAGTACTGGACCCCGTCCGCCCCGTAAATCTCAGTAGCTAAACGCCAGATCTTATCCTTAATTGGCTCGTCCAAACTATAAATGGGTTGGAACTGGGCAGGCTTCTGGCTGAGCACCTTCAGAACCTTTTCGGCTAATTCAACTCCTCCGGCACCGCCTTTGGCCACCACCTCAGAGACCGCTGCCTCCACACCCTTCCGGCGGCAGAAAGCCAAGACCTCCTCCAGCTCGGCTTGGGTGTCTTGGGGGAAGCGGTTGATGGCTACCACCGCAGGAACCCCGAACTTGCCCAGGTTTTCCAGGTGGGCCTCCAGGTTGCTCAAACCGGCCCGGAGGGCCTCGAGATTCTCTTCATCCAACCTCCTCTTCTCCAAACCGCCGTGCATCTTCAAAGCCCGGACCGAAGCGACTAGGACAGCCACATCCGGTTTGAGGTCACTGGTGTTACAGACAATATCAAAAAACTTTTCGGCTCCTAGGTCGGCAGCAAACCCACCTTCGGTCACCACATAATCAGAAAGGTGCAGGGCCATCTTGGTAGCGATGATGCTGTTGTTCCCGTGGGCGATATTGGCAAAGGGACCGCCGTGAATGAAGGCGGGCTGGCCCTCAAGGGTTTGCACTAGGTTGGGTTTGATGGCATCCTTGAGCAGGATTGCCATGGCTTCCGTGGCCTTGAGCTCCTTGGCTAACACCGGCCGACCCTCCCGGGTGTAGCCCACGATCAAGGAAGCAAGGCGTTCCTTGAGGTCTGTGAAATCCTGGGCCAAACAGAGGATGGCCATAATCTCTGAGGCCGCGGTGATCTCGAAATAGGTCTCTTTTGGTATGCCGTTGCCTTTGCCGCCGAGCCCTACCACCACCTGACGCAGCTGGCGGTCGTTGACATCCAGAACCCGGCCCCAACCCGGCTTGGTCACATCAATGTTCAGTTCATTTCCCCGGTAGATGTGGTTGTCGACGATGGCAGCCAGAAGATTATGGGCGGCAGCCACGGCAGCAAAGTCCCCGGTGAAGTGGAGGTTGATATCCTCCATGGGTAGAACCTGAGCGTAGCCCCCACCGGCAGCCCCGCCCTTGATGCCAAAAACAGGACCCAGAGAAGGTTCCCTGAGGCAAACAGATACCTTTTTCCCCAGTTTCCCTAAAGCCTGGGTGAGGCCGATGGAGGTACAGGTCTTGCCTTCCCCGGCCGGTGTGGCCGTGATGGCCGTGGTAAAGATCAGCTTTCCCCTGGGTCGGTCTTTGACCCGGTCAAAAACACTTAAAGAGACTTTGGCTTTGTACTTCCCATAGGGCTCCAGCTCATCGGCGTGAATTCCTAAACTCTTGGCTATCTCCTGGATGGGTTTAAGGCGGGTCTGGTGTGCTATTTCGATGTCACTTAACAACTACTTTACCTCCTCAGCTAGGGTTTTGATAATGTCTGCCGCCGCTCTCCGTCCGGCACCCATGGCCTCGATGACCGTTGCCGCTCCGGTGGCCGCATCACCACCGGCCCAGACATCGGCTAAGCCGGTCCTTCCATTTTCGTCCACTTTAACGGTGCCCCGGGCGCCCAATTCCAAGCCAGGGATACTCTGAACCAGGATGGGGTTGGGGCTCTGCCCAATGGCGACGATAACAGTATCGACTTCCAGGGTCTTTTGGGAACCCTCCACCGGCACCGGTTTGCGCCGGCCGTCAGGTCCCGGCTCGCCCAGGGTCATTTCCTGGACAACCAAGCCCCGTACCCAGCCCCGTTCATCTCCGAGGATCTCCACCGGAGAGGCCAACAGTTCAAAGCGGACCCCTTCTTCCTCGGCGTTTTCGATTTCCTCTAGCCTCGCCGGCATCTCCTCCCGGCCCCGACGATAGATGATCTGCACGCTTTTGGCTCCTAAGCGCAGGGCCGTCCTGGCGGCATCCATGGCCACATTGCCGGCTCCCAGCACCGCAACCTTGTTCCCGGCCCGCACCGGAGTATCTGTCTCCGGGAAACGGTAGGCTCCCATGAGGTTAACCCGGGTAAGAAACTCGTTGGCTGAGTAGACCCCGTTCAGGTTCTCGCCGGGGATATCCAAAAATCGAGGTAAACCAGCACCGGTGGCAATAAAGAAGGCCCGGTAGCCCTCACGGCGCAAATCAGTCAGGTCCACAGTTTTACCCACCAAGGTGTCTAACTGGATCTCCACCCCAAGCTCCTGAATGGCCTGGATTTCTCCTTCCAAGACCCTCTTCGGCAGCCTGAACTCAGGGATCCCGTACCGCAAAACCCCTCCGGCTGCATGGAGGGTTTCAAAGACCGTCACTTTGAGCCCGGCTTTGGCCAGGTCAGCTGCGGCAGTAAGGCCGGCCGGTCCGGAACCGATCACCGCTACCTTAACCCCGGCCAAACCAGGAACGGGCGTCGGCCCAGAGGTTTCCTTCCGCCGGTAATCAGCCACAAACCGTTCCAGGGCTCCAATGGCCACCGGCTCACCCTTAATCCCCCGGACACAGGCACCTTCACACTGGGTCTCCTGAGGACAAACCCGGCCGCAGACAGCAGGCAGGGCGTTGACACTCAACACCAGGTCAGCCGCTTCTGCAAAGTTGCCGGCCTTAACTCTTGCGATAAACTCCGGAATCGGCACCCCTACAGGACAGCCCTTTACGCAGGGTCGGTGCTTGCATTGCAAGCACCTTTCGGCCTCAGCTTGGGCCATAGAGGCATCCAGGCCGAGGGCGACTTCGCTGAATGTAGTTCTGCGCTCCTCTAAAGAGAGCTTCGGCATCTTTACCCGTTCAGGCATTGACATTCGCCCTCCTTTTTATACCTGTCCAGTGCGAGCTTTTCCTCCTCCAGATACTGGACCAGTCTCTGCCTCAATTGAGCAAAATCGACCTGGTGGCCATCGAACTCCGGGCCGTCTACGCAGGTGAACTTGGTTTCCCCTCCTACTGAAACCCGGCAGGCACCGCACATTCCGGTCCCATCCACCATCAAGGCGTTTAAACTGACCGTAGTAGGCAAGGCGAGTTTTCTGGTGACCTTAGTAACCGCAGCCATCATCGGCACCGGCCCGATGGCCAATACCTCAGAAATCTCCTCTTTCTGGGCCAGCTCAGGGATTAAATCCGTTACGAAACCCTTGTGGCCCTTAGAGCCGTCATCTGTGGAGATATATAAGGCGGAACTGACTTCGGCCAGGCGGTCCTCTAAAATCAAAAGATCCTCGTTTCTCGCCCCAAGGATGGTCAGCACCTTCCAGCCCCGCTGGCTATAGTCTTTGGCCCGGGGTAAAATCGGTGCCGCCCCTACACCCCCGGCTACACAGAGAACCGTTCCAGGTCCCTCAGGCACCTCCGGAGCCACCCCCAAGGGTCCCAAAAAGGTGGGCAAGCCATCTCCCACCTGCATACCGGCTAAATACGCGGTGGTTTTGCCCATCACCTGAAAGATGACCTCAACTTCCCCGGCCTCTGTGGTAGAGACGATCGTAAGGGGAATGCGCTCCCCCGCCTCGTGGGTACGTAAAACCACAAAGTGCCCAGGACGGGCCTTGGCAGCCACCCGTGGAGCCTCGATCAACATCCGGAATATTCCCGGGGCAAGCTGCTCCTTAGCTGTAATCTTGTACATATTTTTACCTCCCTAAAATGAAAAAGCGACCGGCCAGGCCGCCTAATGAACAGCTAGGTCTCTCTGGCGCCGTCGGCGCTGCTCGGCGAAGATAAAGGAGACAATGGCATCTTGCGTCCTCCGATCCAGATCCAGAAACTTGATTCCGTAGGCATACTTATCCAGACCGAGCTCCTCGCCTTCTTTTGCATACATATTGACTATCTCACCCTTAAGGGTCATGTTCAGGGAATCCTTGGGAAAAGTTATTTCCAGCACCGATCCTTTCGGCAGCTCATCCTTGATGACCAGGCGGACTCCACCGCCGCTGATGTCTTTGATACTCCCTTTCTTTTCTTCCTCTAAAGTGATGGCCTCGTCTTCATAAGGGAGAGTGAGGACCTTGTACTTGACTTCCTGCACCAAATCCAGCCTGAACATCTGCCGGCGCTGGAAACGCTGAACCGTCTTAGGCAGCTCCAAATCATAAAGCCGCAGGTTTCCCTGGACCAGGCGCCTGGCTACGATCACACTAACAAAAGAGTAGAGGGCGTCGGCCCGTTCAAAGTGCACTTGCAGTTTGGAACCGACCGGAAAAGCCACAATATTCCCCTCTTTCAAGGGAGCGTCAATGGAAATCCGGTCATCCAGAAGGTCTTCTACCTTGGAGGAGTACCAGGGAGCTCCTTCACGCAGTTCCCTGACTTTGATCCTGTCTCCCACCTTAGGAAGCTTGTCCATCTCTGTTCCGGCACCTCACACTTCTCTTGCAGCCCTAAGCTACCTAACCAGAGCGATTTCCAGAACTTCATCCATGTGGTTCACAAACCGGAAATCAAGTTTCTTGCGGATGTTTTCCGGAATCTCCTTGACATCCTTGCGGTTGCGTTCAGGGATGATCAAAGTGGAAATCCCCGCTCTATTGGCTGCCAGGGCCTTTTCCTTCAGTCCGCCAATGGGCAGTACCCGGCCCCGGAGAGTAATCTCTCCAGTCATGGCTACATCCTTACGTACCGGAATACCGGTGAGAGCCGAAGCCAGAGCCACAGCCATGGTTATCCCTGCCGAAGGCCCATCTTTGGGAATAGCCCCTTCCGGGCAGTGGATGTGAATATCCTTCTTTTCGTGAAACTCCGGATCGATCCCTAGGTTGTCGGCTCGGGAACGGATGTAGCTGTAGCTGGCCTGAGCTGACTCTTTCATCACCTCACCCAGCTTCCCGGTTAAGGTGAGTTTGCCCGTGCCGGGCATCACCGCCACTTCGATGGCCATCAGATCACCGCCCACTTCCGTCCAGGCCAAGCCGTTAGCCACCCCGACCAGGTTCTCCTCTTCAGTCTCACCCCAGTGATAACGGGGAACACCGAGATATTTCTCCAGATTGCTGAGGGTAACCTTAATCCCTTGAGATTCACCCTGCACAATCGCCTTGGCGGCCTTGCGGCAGAGGGCGGCAATCTCCCGCTCCAGATTACGCACTCCGGCTTCCCGGGTGTACTCCCGGATCAGGCTCAAAAGGGCGTTTTCGGAAATAGTCAAGTTTTCCTCAGTGAGGCCGTGCGCCTCTAACTGCTTGGGCACTAAAAATCCTTTGGCTATATTTAGCTTTTCCTCCTCCGTGTATCCAGGGATGGTAATGACTTCCATCCGGTCCCTCAAGGGCCCGGGAATATTATCCAGGAGGTTGGCTGTGGTTATAAAGAGCACATCCGAAAGGTCATAGGTCAATTCCAGGTAGTGATCACCAAAATTGCTGTTTTGTTCAGGATCCAAGACCTCCAAGAGGGCTGAGGAAGGATCCCCTCTGAAGTCCATGCTCATCTTGTCGATTTCATCCAGGAGCATGACCGGGTTCTTGGATCCGGCTTCTTTCATGGCCTGAATAATCTTCCCTGGCATAGCTCCTACATAGGTCCTCCGGTGGCCTCTGATCTCAGCCTCGTCCCGCACTCCACCTAAAGAGAAGCGGACAAACTTACGCTCCAAGGCACGGGCCACAGATTTGGCCAGGGAGGTCTTACCGACTCCAGGCGGACCCACCAGGCAGAGAATAGGCCCTTTCAGTTTTTTGGTCAAGTGGCGGACAGCCAAAAACTCCAAGATCCGTTCCTTGACCTTCTCCAAGCCGTAGTGGTCTTCATCCAAGATCTCTTGGGCAACCGCCAAATCCAGGCGATCTTTGGTCTTTTTGGTCCACGGCAAAGCCAAGAGCCAATCTAAATAAGTCCGCACCACCACAGCCTCTGCTGCCATAGGCGGCATCTTCTCCAGTCTTTTTAACTCATCAGTGGCCTTGGCCTCCACCTCTTTGGGCAGTTTGGCCTTGGCGATCTTCTCTTTGTACTCCTCTATTTCGGCAGTGCGCTCATCCCGTTCTCCCAGTTCCTTCTGAATGGCCTTGATCTGCTCCCTGAGGTAAAACTCCTTCTGAGACTTCTCCATCTGCTTACGAACCCGTCCGTGAATCTTCCGCTCAACCTTGAGGATCTCGATCTCCCGATTGAGCGTGGCCAAAAGCTTCTCCACCCGGAGCCTGATGGACTGAGTTTCCAGAATCTCTTGTTTATTCTCAATGGAAGTGGGAAGTTGGGAGGCTATGCTGTCCGTCAGGCGCACCGGGTCCTTAATCCCGGAGATGGAGGAATAAAGCTCGCTGGGGAATTTAGTGCTGAGACGAACGTACTCCTCAAACTTATCCAGCACAGCCCGGGTTAAGGCCTCCAGCTCTAGAGGATTAACCTCTTCCTTTTCCATCAGAGAGATTTGTACTTTGAAGAAAGGCTCCAGATGCAGGTACCGTTGGATGTATACCCGGTCGATACCTTCCACCAGAATCCGCACGGTTCCGTCAGGCAGCTTTAAGAGCTGTTTGATTCTCCCCACAGTCCCGACCCGGTAGATGTCGTCGGGAGTTGGCTCGCTGATGGCTGCCTCCTTCTGGGCAGCAAGTAAAATAAGGCGGTCTTGAACCATCGCCTCTTCCAATGCACTGATGGAGCGCTCCCTGCCTACATCCAAGGGAGCGACCATATTCGGAAAAACAACAACCCCTCGCAGGGGAAGAAGTGGGAGCTCTTGAGAGATCTCAAGAGCATCTTCGTCCTCTTCCGTCTGTTTTATTACGTATTGTCCTAGGTGCTTGTAGTTCTTGAGATCTGCCATCTGTAGACACTCCCTTTAGCAAGGGATTTACCCCACTAAGTCATATTCATATACTATTCTGTAAGGTGACACTAATTCCTGCCTAGGCACCTGGCAAGGCAGATGCCCGACCCAGAACGGCAGACTCTGCCATCTCCCAATCGAGTTTGGTCTCCTCTTCTTCACCTCCAGACTGGACCAAGGCGTTTTTGATAACATCCTCGATCTTGGAGACCGGAATGACTTTGATTCCAGTCAGCTCGTTGAAGAGCTCTTGCCAGTTGTCTTTGGGGATGATGACCCGTTCAGCCCCAGCGTTTTTAGCAGCGTTTACCTTTGGTACCACACCCCCGATGGGTTTCACTAACCCGTGAATGGTCACCTCACCGGTCATGGCCACTTTGTTGTCGATGGGTATCCCGGTTATGGCCGAATAAATGGCTGTGACCATGGTAACCCCAGCCGACGGACCGTCTACCGGTGTTCCCCCGGGGAGGTTGATGTGGATGTCGTAGTCATAGGGGTTCGCTCCGAGATTGCTTCGTAGAACAGTGAAGACGTTCTCCACCGAGTTCCGGGCCAAGCTCTTGCTACGAATCCGCTTGTTCCCCCCGGTGACCTCTTCTTCATCAACTACCCCGGTGACGGTCAGCTTGCCTTTGCCGGGCTCGACCTTGATGGCCGAAGCCTCGATTTCGATGATCGTGCCCATGTTGGGTCCGTAAACCGCGAGACCATTGGCGTAACCCACCTGGGGCTTATCGGGAACCCGCTTTTCTGGCCTGGGGTTGTATTGGCCGCTGGAAACCACCCACTCGATGTCGGCGCGCCGAATCTGTCGGCGATTCTCAGTTTGAGCCAGACCAGCGGCGATTTGAATCATGTTAACCGCTTCTCGGCCGTTGGTGGCGTACTTGGTAATCACATCCAAAGCCCCGTCCTCTAACTTGAACTCGATCTTCTTGGCTGCGTTGGCAGCGATGATCCTAATCTCTTCCGGCAAGAGGCTCCGAAAGAAGATTTCCAGGCAACGGGAGCGGAGGGCAGGGGGTAACTCTTGCGGTGTTCTAGTGGTGGCACCGACCAGCCGGAAATCTGCCGGCAGCCCTTTTTGAAAGATCTCGTGGATGTACGGAGGGATGGAAGTATCCTCCGAGCTGTAGTAAGCGCTCTCCAGGAAAACCTTTCGGTCTTCCAGAACCTTCAGAAGTTTGTTCATCTGGATAGGATGGAGCTCTCCGATCTCATCGATGAAGAGAATGCCCCCGTGAGCTTTAGTAACCGCTCCCGGTTTGGGCTGGGGGATACCGGCCATCCCCAGGGGGCCTGCTCCCTGGTAGATAGGGTCATGAACCGATCCTAACAAGGGATCGGCAATTCCCCGATCATCGAAACGGGCGGTAGTAGCGTCCACCTCCACAAACTTAGCGTCTTCTTGAAAGGGGGAGAGGGGATTTTTCTTGGCTTCTTCCAGCACAATCCGGGCCGCTGCCGTCTTTCCTACACCCGGAGGCCCGTAGATCAAGACGTGCTGCGGATTTGGGCCACATAAAGCCGCCTTGAGGGCCTTAATCCCATCTTCCTGGCCGATGATCTCATCGAACCGGGTCGGACGGGTTTTCTCGCTTAGAGGCTCTGTTAAGGCTATTTGACGCATCTTATGCAGCTTATCAAGCTCTTTGCGAGATTCCTTCTCCACCGCTGACCTGTTGGATTGCTGAGACCGGAGGAGGTTCCAGAAGTAGAGTCCGATAATTATCGTAAAAAAAAGGCTGATTATGCTGATAAAACTAGCCGCCACGTGTCTTACCTCCTCAATGATTTCTAGAGTTAGTATACACATGGCGACTTTTCGTTTATCCTGCGACAGCCATGTTAAATTGCGGTAGGTTTACTAAGCGGTGACCTCTTTGGACTTGCGATCAGAGGCTGTGATCATCAGAGGCTGAGCCTTTTTGTCGATAACCTGTTCATTGATGACAACCTTCTCCACGCCCTCGGCAGAGGGGACCTCATACATGACATCGAGCATGATTTCCTCGATGATGCTTCTCAGGCCTCGGGCACCGGTCTTGCGGGCCAGAGCTTTTTTGGCAATGGCCCTGAGTGCCTCCGGGGTAAACTCCAGTTCTACACCATCGTAGCTGAGGAACTGCTGGTATTGTTTGACCAGAGCATTCTTAGGCTCAGTCAAAATGCGGACAAGAGCATCCTCATCCAACTGATCCAAGGTGACGACCACTGGGACCCGGCCGATGAACTCAGGGATCAATCCGAACTTCAAAAGGTCTTCCGGCAGCAGTTGGCGGAGAATCTGACCGATAGGCTTCTCTTCCCGCTTCAAAACCTCAGCGCCAAAGCCAATGGCCTTGGTGCCAATTCGGTTTTCAATTATTTTCTCCAGGCCCTCAAAGGCACCACCGCAGATGAAAAGAATGTTGGTGGTATCAATCTGGATGAAGTCCTGGTGGGGGTGTTTGCGCCCACCCTGGGGCGGAACACTGGCCACAGTTCCCTCCAAGATCTTTAAGAGAGCCTGCTGGACGCCTTCACCAGAAACATCCCTAGTTATCGAGGGGTTTTCCGATTTGCGGGCGATTTTATCGATCTCGTCGATGTAGACGATGCCTTTCTCTGCCTTTTCGATGTCGTAGTCAGCAGCCTGGATCAGTTTGAGTAGGATATTCTCCACGTCCTCACCGACGTAACCAGCTTCAGTCAAGGATGTAGCGTCTGCTATGGCAAAAGGAACATTAAGGATCTTGGCCAGAGTTTGGGCCAGGAGGGTTTTCCCGCAGCCGGTGGGCCCAAGCATCAAGATGTTGCTCTTCTGCAATTCGACATCATTCACCTTGGCATTGCTATTGATCCGCTTGTAGTGGTTATAAACAGCCACAGCCAGGGCCCGTTTGGCATCATCCTGACCGATGACATACTGGTCCAAAATTTCCTTAATCTCCTTGGGCTTGGCGATACTGCCCATCTCGAGCTCAGCGTCTTCGTTGAACTCTTCCTCGATAATCTCCGTGCACAGTTCAATGCACTCATCACAGATGTAGACCCCGGGACCAGCTATCAGTTTCTTGACTTGCTCTTGAGTCTTTCCGCAGAAAGAACACTTGAGCTGTCCCTTTTCATCTCCAAACTTGAACATCAAATCACCTCATTACAATGGGGCCTGATACTCACAGCGACAATGATCTGACTACCTCTTAATCTGGTGTTTTTCTGCAAAAATAGCATCGATAATACCATATTCTTTGGCCTCTTCAGCGGACATGTAGTAATCGCGGTCCGTGTCTACCTCGATCTTCTCCATATCCTGTTTGGTGTGCCGCTGGAGAATCTCATTGGTAATGGCCTTGAGCTTCAAAATCTCCTTGGCCCTGATCTCAATATCCTTGGCCTGACCCTGAGCACCTCCAAGAGGCTGGTGGATCATAATCCGGGAGTACGGCAAGGAGTACCTCTTGCCTGGGGCTCCGGCAGCGAGCAACAGCGCTGCCATGGATGCGGCCATTCCTACACAGATGGTGCAGACATCCGGCCTCACGTACTGCATGGTGTCGTAGATGGCCAGGCCAGGATAGATGGCACCCCCTGGACTGTTGATGTATAAAAAGATATCCTTATCAGGGGCCTCACTCTCCAAATGCAGCATCTGGGCGATTACCAGATTGGCTACATAGTCATCAATAGGCCCGCCGAGAAAAATAATCCTTTCCTTTAACAACCGAGAGAAAATGTCATAAGCCCGCTCCCCACGGTTGGTCTGTTCCACAACCATTGGAATCAAGGTGCTCATCCGTTGATCAACCTTCCTCTCCTTAGTTTACTCTTGTTCGGTTGCCTCTTGTTCCTCTTGTTCCTCTTCTTCTACCTTATCTACAGTTTCCGAAACCTCCGGGTCTTTATACTCGACAGTCACATCAGCGTTATCTACCAGAAACTGTAGAATCTTTCCCCCGAGGAGTTGGTCTTTTATCCGGTGATCGGCGCCATCATGCTCCAGCCGAGCCTTGAGTTTCGGAAGGTCTTCATCTGAGGCATTAAAGATTTCCCTCAACCTATTTTCGTATTCTTCTTCGCTGACTGTAATTTTCTCGGCCTTGCCGATGGCCTCCAGAATCAAGCCGGTCGTAACGTCCTCGCGGGCACCTTCCCGGAACTCTTCCCGAAGTTCTTCTCCGGTGAGGTTTTCCGCTTCTAAGTAGGCCTCCAGAGTATAACCCTGCTGGTTAAGCCGCATACTTAAATCGTTGATTTTCCGGTTGATTTGGCGCTCGACCATCTTCTCCGGGACCTCAACCTGGGAGTTTTCCCGGACCTGCCGGACCAGTTCGTCTTCCAGGTTTCGGGTGGCCTTCCTCTCATTATCTTTAGCCAGAACTTCCTTGATCTCTTCTTTTAGTTCTGCTAAAGTTTCGTGTTCACTGACATCCTTGGCAAATTCGTCGTCTAGTTCAGGGAGTTTCTTCTCCTTAATCTCTTTCACATTGACCTTGAAGATGGCAGTCTTGCCTTGGAGGAAATCAGCGCCGTAGTCCTCAGGAAAGCTTACCTCGATCTCAGCGGTTTCACCGACTTTAGCCCCAACCAGGCCTTCTTCGAAATCAGGCAGGAACCTGCCGGCCCCGACCTCCAAAATGACATCTTTGCCGGAACCACCGGAGAAGGGTTTTCCATCAACAAAGCCTTCGAAGTCCAGAAGGACATAGTCTCCCTTATCCACCACGGTCTTATCGGTGGTGACCAACTCTGCCTGACGTTCCCGCATCTGCTCCAGGACCATGTTAACTTGCACTTCATCAACTTTTTCAATGACCTTGGTAGCCTTCAAGCCTTTGTATTGGCCTAATTTTACTTCGGGTTTGACCTCGACGGTGGCTTTGAAGATAAAAGGTTTGTTCTCTTCAAACTGCTCCAGGTCTAGCTCTGGGTCATCGATAGGCTCAACGCCCTCTTTCTCCAGAGCCTCACTATAGGCCTCAGGGAAAAGCCGGTTTATGGCCTCCTCATACAGGGCGGCTGATCCTAAGTATCTCTCCACTAAAACCCTAGGGGCTTTGCCCTTACGGAACCCAGGGATGGTAACGTTGCGGCGTAATTTGCGATAGGCCTTCTCCAGTGCGTCGTTGACCTTCTCAGCCTCGACTTCAACCTTCAACTCAACTTTGTTGTTATCTAGCTTTTTCAACTCCGTTTGCATACTAATTTCCTCCTGCCTTTAGTCTATGCCACGAATCTATTATCTGTAAACTAGGGGCGATTTCATAGACCTCTTCGCTAAAAAGAGGTGGTTTCCCTCTAACAGGTTCACAAAGGGTAAAAAAACACCAAAAGGAGTTCTTGGAATCCCAAGAACTCCAGTTTTCTCTTTAAATGGAGCGGAAGACGGGATTTGAACCCGCGACCCCCACCTTGGCAAGGTGGTG